>JAUNGI010000057.1 GCA_030524525.1 Lachnospiraceae bacterium | reverse complement strand
CTATAAATACAACATGCGCAAGCCATACGCACACTATACATGCATCATTTTCAAGTCAATCGCACTCTCTAGATATAAAATGTGCAAGCCAGTCGCACTCTATAGATACATCACATGCAAATAAAACGTATTCTATAAATGCAATACACACGAGCCCAGCACACTATTCAAATACAATCCACGCAATTCAAGTCCACTCCATACATTTATCATATATAAATAAAGCACACTCCATTCACGCATCATACGCGAACAAAATGTGCCCTATACACCATACACAACTCAAACGTGCTCTATTCGCACATCATATACAAGCCAAGCGCACTCTACACCTTCATCATCTATAAATTAAATGCGCCGCATACACGCCATATATATTTTGCGCATGCATCATACATCATTTATGCGTATGCCGTATATTCTTTTTATACACGCCATACCGCATTGGATAAGCCTCCAATCCCCATCCGATCCCCATCCGATACCCATCCTATACGCATTATTCGTACATTCTACGCATCCCTTGCAGCAAAGCGGTTTTCCTTGGAACTATATGCGCGCAGCCGCTTCTTGCCCTGTCATAAAGTCAAGAAAGCGCCGCGAAGAAAAAGTCACTCCGGAAGCCGCACGATCGTCGGCGTATGCCCCAGCGCAGGAACTAAGATCTCCGTAAAATCCTTGACCGCCACCCGAAGACTGGACGTGTTGATGCAGGGATGGAACCCGACATACTCGCAAGCCAGAACGTCTTCGTCGATCAGCAGGCGAACCCGTTTGTCCTTGTCGTTCATCAGTCCCATAACGCTGACCGAGCCGGGCGTGACGTCCAAAAACCGTTCCATATAGTCTTCTTTTCCAAAGGAGAGGCGGGCGACGCCCAACTGAGCCGACAGATCCTTGGTTTTGAATTTTTTTCGATCCGGTATCATCAGAAGATAAAAGTCCGTTTCCTGCCGGTTGCAGAGAAACAGATTTTTGCAGATCGTGGCCTTGAGCGCCACGTCGATTTCCGCGCATACATCCATGGTCATGGCGGCCTCATGATCCAGCCGCTCGTACGCAATGCCGAGCGCATCCAAAAAGTCGTATACGCGAATTTCCTTTTCCAGACGTCCGTCCGCGCTTGCGGGACGTCCCGTTTGCAGCTGCAGCATAGTTTCCTCCACTCATTCGTCAAAATGAAACACGTTCGGAACCGTCTCCGCCCCAAACGTTCTCAGCGCCATCCGATACATCGCCTTGGCATGGATCCGGTCGTGCCAAAGGAAGCGGCGAAGCACCTTCCGCAGTGTCCACGCCTCCCCGTAGCTGCCCTCGAACACCGGATTCTCAAGAAAACCCGGCTTGGACTCCAGCGCCGCAAAGCCTCTGCGGCGGCATTCGGAAATCGTGCCCTCGTTGTCCGCATCCACGGCGATCTCGCCGAAGTAGTAGTCGTTCACATTCTTGGTATGCCGGTACATTTCCTCGGCAGTCCGGGGGATCTGCCCGTAAAAGGTCTTTCGGGCGATAAGGTCGCTTCGGTCCTTGTCCGGGACCGCCCGATACAATGCCAAAAAATCCTCCGCCGATTTCAATGTCAACGCCTTGAGTTCGGCATATTCCTCCAAGGTCAAAGGCGGTTTTTCCGTCTCGAACAGCACGTCGGAATCCGCATCGCAGACCTGCAATCCGCAAACCGCCTCCTGCACGATCTCCGCTTTCAGCTCCTCCGGGACCGCACAGCCCTTCCACGTCAAATACGAACGGACTTCCGCCGCCATCTTCCGCAGGGCGATTTCCCTGTCGGCGCCCCTTGTGAAAGCGCCGGGCAGCTCGCAGGCGTACAGCAGCGTGTCGCTGCCGTTATGCTCCCATACACATCGAATGACCATTCCGTTACTCCCTTCGACTCATCCATATACCCGCAGCACATGCTCCGTCAGCCTGCCGCCCTCATAGACCAGCTTCAACGTAAAAAAGCGCTCCGACTCTGCAAGCTGCCGAAGAAAGATTCGGTCGCCTTCCCAAAGAGGAAGCGTCGGAACACGCTCGATCGGCACCCATTCCAGCTCGCCCTCGTCGCATTCCGCAAGCTCGCCCTCGTAGGCGTCCGCAGTAAACAGGTGCATGTACTGATCGTCCCCGTTGTCGCACAAAAAAATAACGAGGCCCCGGTAAGCGTAAGAGACCAGCGTCAGACCGGTCTCCTCCTTGACCTCGCGCAGCATTCCTTCCTCCGGCGTTTCCGAGCCTTCGATCTTTCCGCCGACCCCGATCCACTTTTCCCGGTTGAAATCGTTCGCTTTTTTATTCCGATGGAGCATCAGATATTGTCCGTTCTTTTCGATATAACACAGCGTCGTCTGCTTCATCCTTCCCTCCGTAACGGTGCAAATTTATTTGTGCGGTGCGTTCGCCGGGCAGTCAAACCGACAGCTCAAAATCCGGATCAGCCACCGGTAAGCCGCCTCGCGAAGCGCCGTTCTGCGCGTTTCCGCCGCAGCCAGCAGCGGCGCGATCTCCGCCTCCGGCACGCGGTACAGGCGCAGCAAAGCCTCATAGAACCATGCGTCCTCACGGCAGTTCCCGTCCGCCGGATCGTCCGGCTTTATCCGCAAAAGCTGACCTTGCAGCATACCGAGCGCCAGAAAAGCAAACAGGCGCGCCTTTTGTTCGGCGATTTCCGGATCGCCGCAGGCTTCTCCCGCCGCCGTCCCGCCGTCCCGCTCCGCCCGCAAAGACGCCGACGACAAAATCGGCCCAAAAAAATCCGTCGTGTCGGAAAGGATATTCGGCTCCGCCAGTCCGCAGCGCAGCAGCTCGCAGAACGGCTCGTTCAGCCGTCCCGCTTCCAGTACCAGCCCGCACAGCAGAAGACCGGAAAGCAGCGGCTCGCCGTTTTCCGCAAGCGGCTGTACGGCTGTCTGCGCCATGGGACACAGCTTGCTCCAAAGACAGCGCAGAATATCGTGCTTCCCGGTAAAATTACTGTAAAATCTGCCGGTGCTGCAATGCGCTTCTTCCGCCAGACGCTTCATGGTCGCCTGCTCAAAGCCCTCCGTAAGGAACACGCGCGTACATGCCGCAAGCAGCTCCTCCCGCGCCAAAAGCTCCTGCTCCGGCGTTCTGCAATTTGCCATAAGCCCACTCCCCGTTCCTTTTTTGCCGTCTGCAAGCCTTATCTCGCGTCCACGCGGTAAAACAAGGCGATCGCATCCGGACCCACGTGCGCGCCGGTGCAGAGATCGTAGTAGTTGTTGATCACGCCCTTGACCTTGCACTTTTCCAAGATCTTACCGATCACATAGTCCGCGTCCGGCTTACAGTCGCAGTGGGCGATCCCAATGATCTGCTCCTCCGGCCGAACGACCGCGTCCAAAAACTTCTGCACAAGCGTATCGAGCGCCTTCTTTCTTCCGCGCACCGGACGGTCGAGGGCGATCTTCCCCTCGTTGCTCGCATAGAGCATCGGCTTGATGTTGAGGACGGAGCCGATCTTTGCCACGGCGGAGCCGACTCTGCCGCCCTTCAGCAGATACTTGATATCGCCCACTGAAAAGCTGCATGCCATTTTCAGGCGGTTCTTTTCCAGCCAAGCGATGGAATCCTCCAGCTTTTCTCCCCTTGCTCTCGCCTGCGAAAGCTCGATCGCCATAATGCCCTCCCCAAGCGAAGCCGCCATGGAGTCGATGGCGATGCACTTGCGTTCCGGGTATTTTTCGGAGAGCATTTCCGCAGCGATCTTCGCCGCCTGTACGGTTCCGCTGAGTCCGGAGCTGATGCCGATAAAGACCACATCCCGTCCCTGCTGCAGGTACGGTTCAAAGCAGGCGCAGAAGCGCTCCGGATTGATCAGGCTCGTATGCGCGTCTCCGCCCTTCCGGATATGATCGTAAAAACGCTTCGCTTTCTCTACGTCGTCCTCATTGCGTTCAAAACAGGAGACCTCTTTCCCATCCACGTTGATGTAATAAGGAATTATCTCAATTTCGTATTGGCTCAGTTGCTCCTCCACCAGATTGCTCGCCGAATCTACAATAATAACGTATGACATAGTTCCCTCCATGCTTTCAAAACTGTTTAACGTAGTTTTCAAAACCACTTTAAACCGTTTTGGGAATCTTGTCAATCATTATTTGAGGGAAATCAAAAAAATATTCGTTATATCAGCCCGGCGGACCGCAAAATCACGGTGAAAACGAATAACGTCACAAGGGAAAGCAGGCTCGTCCACACGACCAGCTGTCCCGCAAGCTCGCCGTCGTTCCGCATTTCGCTCGCCATGATCGCGCTCGACACGGCGACCGGCGTTCCGTACAGGGCGGTATAGGCGGTATATACCGCCGGAGTCGCCTCAAAACCGCTGCAGATACGGGAGAGCAGCCAAGTGCCGCTCAACGCCACGGCAGGAACGACGATCACGCGAAGCACGGTTCCAATGGCGATCTCCCGCCGCTTTTCCTTGGCGCTGTCGAAGGAAAACTGTCCCCCCAGCACAAGAAGCGCCAAAGGCGAAGCAATGGCGGAAACGTTTTCGATCGCCTGATACAGCACCTTTCCCTGTTTGCGCAGCAAAAAGACCGGCTCGCCGCCGGACTGCGGAAGGATGCTGCGGATCAGCAGACAGAGGATCCCGGCAAGAACGCCGAGGATCAGCGGATTTTTCAATATCTTCCGAAAAATCTTTTTATAATCCGTTTTTTTCTGCCCCGACTCCGCAGGAAGATAGATCGAAAGCGAGACCACCGCCAGCACATTGTAAACGGGGATCGTGACCGCGGACAAAAGCGCCGCCACCGCCACGCCCTCGCTGCCGCCCAGCGCCCCGGAAAGCGGAATGCCGATGATCGCAAAATTGGAACGGAAGGTACATTGAAGAATGACCCCCTTTTGCAGCGGGTCGGAGATCCAGAAATGCGCCGCCAGAAGCCCGAGACCGAAAAACAGCACGATCATTCCGCCGGCATAAAGAAGAACATCCAAACGGATGTCCTTCAAATTGTCGATCTGATAGATATTATAAAACAGGTACAGGGGGAGACAAACGTAGAATACCAGCTTATTGCCGACCCGCAGAAATTCCTCCGTAATCAGCCCGCCCCAGCGCAGACAATAGCCCGCCAAGATCAGCAGGAGCAGCGGAAGAACCGCGTTGCAGGCAAATACCAAAACGTCTCTCATGGCGGCCTACTCCTCGCCGTTCCAGCAATAGGTGCAGAGCTTGCACGGGTCAATGCCGACGGACTGCAGCATATCGTCCAGCCGGTTATAGCGAAGCGACGTAAAATTCAGCTTCTCGCCGATCAGCTTCTCCATCCGAGCGTATTCCTCCGTATCCGGATCGGCATAGACTTTCAGCCGTTCCTCGGAGACCTCGTCGGTACCCTCCAGCTCGACGATGCAGCGACGGGCGATCAGCTCCATCTCCGAGGTCGAACGGGAGAAATTCAGATATTTGCAGCCGAACAAAAGCGGCGGGCAGGCGGGGCGCACATGAACCTCGGTGGCTCCGCTCTCCATCAAAAACTCGGCGGTTTCCCGAAGCTGGGTCCCGCGGACAATGGAATCGTCGATCACGAGCAGACTCTGATCTTCGATCAGATCCTTAACCGCGATCAGCTTCATTTTGGCGATCAGATCGCGCTTGCTCTGGATGGTGGGCATAAAGGAGCGCGGCCATGTGGGGGTATATTTGATGAGCGGGCGGGAAAAGGGCACGCCCGAAGCGTTCGCATAGCCCACCGCATGGGCGGTTCCGGAATCGGGCACTCCCGCCACAACGTCGGGCTGCACCGAATCGCGCTTTGCCATCCGCTCGCCGCAGTGGTAGCGCATCTTTTCCACGCTGATCCCCTCGTAGGAGGACGAAGGATAGCCGTAATATACCCAAAGGAACGTACAGATCTTCATTTCGGTCCCCGGAGCCGCCAGCGTATGCACGCCGTCCGCATCAAAGACGACGATCTCGCCGGGGCCAAGCTCCCGCAAAGGACTGTAGCCCAGATTCAAAAACGAAAAGCTTTCAAAGCAGGCGCAGTACGCCCCCTCCTTCTTGCCCAAAGCGACCGGCGTTCTGCCGAAACGGTCTCTTGCCGCGTAAATTCCCTTTGCGGTCAGCACCAAAAGCGACAGGGAACCGTCTACAAGCTCCTGCGCGTAGCGAATGCCCTCGATCAGGTTTTCCTTCTGATTGATGATGGAAGCGACCAGCTCCGTCGGGTTGATCTCCCCGTTGCTCATCTCAAAGAAGTGCGTATTGTTCCGTAATATTTTCTCGACGATCTCGTCGGCATTATTGATCTTTCCAACCGTAGTAATGGCAAAGGTGCCGTGGTGCGAGCGCACCAAAATCGGCTGCGCCTCAAAATCCGAAATGCATCCGATGCCCATTGTGCCTTTCAGGGAACCGGCGTCCTTGTCAAATTTCGTTCGGAACGGAGAATTCTCGATCGAGTGGATCGCCTTTTCAAATCCGTTTTCTCCGTATACGGCCATACCGGCTCTTCTTGTTCCGAGATGAGAATGATAATCCGTTCCGAAAAACAGGTCAAATACGCAATCCTCTTTGGATGCAACACCGAAAAATCCGCCCATATAATCTCCTCTTTTCCATGCCGCCTGCGGACGGCCTACCAGATAAGTATATTTCCGAAACGGAAGGGATGCAAGAAGGCGGGAGTTATTAAATTCTAATCGGATTTATTAGCTGTTCTAATATCCGTGAAGTGCGGATAGCGACAGCTCCGTCAGCGTATTTTGCCGGAAAAGCCATAAAACGTCGCAGCCTGCAACGCTTTGCAGCAGAAGCTCCCAGTCTCCCGCATAATACCGCGGGTCTACGACCACAATTTTGGAGTAATACGGCAGCAGCATCGGGAGCAGGCAGTTGGCAAAGGAATCCTTAACGACCAGCAGCGTCCCCTTATCGTAGGCGTTCGTCTGCAATATCATCTCGCCAAAATTGCCTCCGAAAAAGACCTCGTACGGCTGCGCGCCCTCCAAGCCCTGCCGTGAAAAACAGCCCGCCGCCTTTGTCTGCTCCTGCACATACTGCACAAGCACCTTCACGTCTTTGGGCATACACAGCTCGATGCGGTCCTTCTTCCGGTACAGCCCGCTTCCGGAGGCGGTCGTTCCGTAAAAATCCTCCGAAGCCACCGTCCAGACATATTCCGGCTCGTCCGGCTGAAAGCCCATCCGCGCGATCAGCTCCTTTGCCACCGCCCAAGCGCCCCGCGTCGTCCAGTGGTGATCGCTCCGGTAATAGAGCTGCCCCTCCGACGCGCTGCGCAGACATTCCGCCGCGTCCACGCAGACGATTTTCGGCGCGGCCGCTTCCTTCTCCGCCTCCGCCGAAAGCGCCTCACAGAACTGCCGGTACTGCTCCCTCTGATCCGTGACCGTCACGCCCTTCGGGAGCCATTCGGGGATCACGGCGGCAGCCTCCGGCGCGATGCAGACAAACTGTCGGGAATCCGGAAATTCCCGTGCCAAAGCCAGCAGCTCCGAGATCAGCTCCCCGCGCTTTTCCTCGCTCCATTCCTGCGGCGCCGCCAATACGCTGCCGTCCCGTCCCGCAAGGAAGGTTCCGAACGCGCGGAGTCCGCAGAAATAACGGATCTCCTGACAGCGGGAATAGAGCCAGTCCCTGCCCGGCATCCGATCCGAAAGATAGGCTTCATAGGCCTCCTGATATTTTCCGGAGCGCAGCGCGTCGGCGCTCGGCTCCGGCCGCGCAGTCAGGCGGCGCTGCTCGCGTTCGGAGATCCCCGGCTCCGGTTTGCCGAAAATGGCAGCCAAACCAAGCCCGCAGAGGCAGGCGAAAAATACCAGCGCAAACGCTCTCTGGGCGCCGCGCCTTGCAAGGCTTTCTTTTTTCTCTCTTTGAGGTTCCATTCCTTTTCAAGCTCCCGTTAAAACCGAAAATACAAAAACGGCTGATAGCTGTCGGACACCAGACCGGCGATGCACAGGACTGCCAAAACACCGTACGCTCCGCACGTCAGGATTCCGGACGCCAGCGGGTGCCTATGCTCCGTCCGCGCCTGCAGCGCTCCGAAAAGGCGCTCCGGAAGCCCCACCGCCAACGCCAGCATCAGAAGCAAAAGCGGAGCGAAGGAGCGGACATAGCCCCAAGTTCCCGCCTGTACGACTCCGTATCTGCCGACCATGCCCCCAAGCACCTCCAGCAGCTCGCCGCCGTCGGTATTGGCGAACAGCATCCAGCCGAACGTCACGGCAAGAAACGTAAGCCCCCACTGTACGCCGCCCGGCAGAGCGTTTCGCACCCGATCCAGCCAAAACCGCTCCGCGATCAGCAGAACGCCGTAATACAAGCCCCACAAAAGGAAGTTCCAAGCCGCGCCGTGCCAAAGCCCGGTCAGTCCCCAGACGATCAACAGGTTCCGGACCGTCCGCAGGTTCCCGCGGCGGCTG
Source organism: Lachnospiraceae bacterium (assembly GCA_030524525.1). Classification (GTDB taxonomy): domain Bacteria; phylum Bacillota; class Clostridia; order Lachnospirales; family Lachnospiraceae; genus ISDg. The sequence goes on along the minus strand of JAUNGI010000057.1, from coordinate 733 downwards.
CCGCCCAGAGGAATATACACATAATCCCGGAACCAGAACGAAAGCGTAACGTGCCATTTCCGAAAAAATTCCCGGATGCTTTTCGCCGTATACGGATGCAGAAAGTTTTCCGGCAGCCGAAGCCCAAACAGCTGACCAAGCCCCACCGCCATATCGGAATAGCCCGAAAAATCGAAATAGATCTGCATGGCGTAGGCAAACGCCGCCAGCCACGAAAGCACGAGCCCCGGCTTTCCCTCCATATAGCTCCCGCTTCGGATCAGCTCGTACATGGCTCCCGCCGTATTGGCAAGCAGCACCTTTTTGGAGAGTCCCTGAACAACGCGCACCATCCCGGCGGAAAAGCCGTCGAGCGTTTCTCTGCGGCGGATCAGCTGATCGCGGAGCGTCGGATAGGTCACGATCGGCCCGGCGATCAGCTGCGGAAAGAGCGAGATATAAAGCGCGAAGCGGAACGGATTTCTTTCCGGCTTGAGCGTGCCCTTCGCCGTGTCCGCCAAATACGAGATCGCCTGAAACGTATAAAAGGAGATCCCGACCGGAAGCGTCGGCGCCTGCACGGAAGCGGAGCGCCCGAACAGCCCGGCAAACAGCTCCAGCCCCATCCCCAGATATTTATAACAGGCAAGCATCGCCACGTTCAGCAGCACGCCAAAAAGGAGCCAGTAATTTCTGCCGCCGTCCAACTCCGCCGCCCTGCGGCGCTCTCCGATCTCAAGACCAAGCAGATAAT
>JAUNGI010000056.1 GCA_030524525.1 Lachnospiraceae bacterium | reverse complement strand
TAGCCGAAGCCGGCGGCGCGGACGTTGCTCTCGCCGCCGCGGCGGCCCAGGGGCGTATTCTGCGGCTTGGGCGTCGGCGTATTCTGCGGCTTTGCCGTGGGGGTGGGACTCGGCGTATCCTCCGGCTCTGCCGTGGGCGCGGGGGACGGTTCGCCGCCGTATGTGGGCGTGGGCTCTGCGGTCGCTCCCGGCGAGGGAACCGGCGAAGGGTTGTCCGGCGTCGGCTCGTCGTCCCCGCCCTCAAACGCCTCCATCGCCTGCGCGTCGGTGGTATAGTACCTGCCGCCGGTCTCGATCACCATGCGGCACTCGGTTCCCGAAGGGAACGCCCCCTTGGGCACATAAAGCGAAAAGCCGTTGTCGCCCGGCGCATCGGCTCCGAGCAGCTCCTGCTCAAAGATCGGGAACGCTTCCAGCGCGGTGACCTCCTCCCCGTTTTGGCAGACCAGATACGCCCGGTAGCTCCCGCCGAGCCAGTCCGCCTCCACGCTCCCGTAAATATGCAGAAAGCTTCCGCTGAGCTCGCTCCGCAGCAGGATCTGCTCGCTGTCAACGAGCGAAGCGTCAACGCTCAGGCTTACGACCGGCGCCTGCATGACCGGCGCTTTCGCCGCCAGATCCGGCAGGTTCCGCTCCACGATCTCCAAAACCGCAACGTCCGGATGGTACTTGCTCAGATAATCCATCCGATACGGAACGGCACGGGAAAAGAGCGCCTCCGAGAAGTTCTCCGCAAAATAGACCTGCATCGTATTGCAGAACGAATCCCGGAAAACCAGCACGGAGCCTTCGCCGTTCTCACAGACCGTCTCTAACGTGATCGCATCGACCTTCGACTCGTGGGACGTGACCTGATAGGTGAACGCATAGTCGCAGTAAAGCTGCTCAGCGAGCGGCGCGGTTCCCGCGTACAGCATATTGCCTAGGTCCGGCTCCCAATCCTTACGCACGGAAAACGTCGCGTCGGCAAACGTCCTGTGGTTGGTTTCCAGCCGATCCAGAATGGTATTGTAGGCGAGCAGCGCGCCCTTGTAATTCCAATGGCTGTCGCCGTGCTGATAAAGCACCTCGTCCTCCGCCCCGAACGCCGCAAACAGGTCGGCATAGGTCACGCCCGCCGCATCCATCGCCGCCGCCAGCTTCTCCCAGTTGCCCTTCCGCTCCGACGGCACATAGTAATAGGGCATCGCCTCGTCATAGAGGCTGTTTTTGTTCGGCGCCACCGCGACGACAAACGACGCGCCCTGCGCCTTGGCGTAGCTCTGCATCATCAGAAGCGTGTGGGCGATGTTGGAAAAATTGCGGTCGGAAAGTGTTGCAATATTCAGATAGTCGTTTTCGGTCTCGGTAAAATACAGCCAGTCCCCGTCTCCGACGATCAGCTTTTCGTTGGGGGACTGCCCGAACAGCGACTGCTGCCAGCGGTTGTTGGCGTCGATCAGCGGCGCGCGGAAGCCGATATGCTCGTTGATCCAAGTATCCAGCTCCCCGAAAAACTCTTCGTTCCAGCCGCCGTCTTCCGCCCTTGCCTCCGGAAAGTCGCTCAGCTCCCGATTTTCACTTGTCTTCTGATTGCGAAACAAAGGCATTGCCAGCGCCGGAAGCGCAAGCGCAGCGATATATACGATCACAAAAATTCGAGTTATTTTCTTCACGGAAGTTCTCCATTTTTCAAAATCGGAAATAAATAAACGGATTATAGCTGTCCGACGCCAGCGCCATATAGCTCAAAAGCAGGATCAGAAGGCACATCGCCATACTGACCGCCTCCTGCCACGCGGGCATCCGACGCTCCCTGACGAAGGCTCTCCACAGGCGGCGCGGGTACGGCGTGCAGCCCAGCACCGCGATCGCAAAAACAAAGAGCTGGTACGGCCGCAGCAGCTTCATGGTAAGCGCAAAGCCCGTTCCCCCGGAGGCGCCGAGCCCAAACAGCGCCTTGATAAACACGCCCGCCTGCAAAAGCGTGTCGGCACGGAACAACACAAAGCCCACCGTAACCGCCAAGATCGTATAAAACCGGCAGAGCGCCTTGCTTTTCCACCTTTTTACCGGAATGACCCCGGTCTGCTCCCCCGTCAGCAGCAGCCCGTGATAAACGCCCCAAAACAGAAACGTCCAGTTTGCCCCGTGCCAGATGCCGGTCGCCAGAAATACCACGAAACGGTTCCGCATGGCGCGCCGCTTGCCCCTGCGGTTGCCGCCCAGCGGAATATAGAGATATTCCTTGAACCACGTTGACAGGGAAATGTGCCAGCGCCGCCAGAACTCCTGTACGCTCGCCGAGATATACGGGTAGCGGAAATTCTCCTGAAAATGGAAGCCAAACATATAGCCCAGACCGATCGCCATGTCCGAATAGCCCGAAAAATCGAAATAGATCTGCATCAGATAGGAAAGCGCGCCGACCCACGCGGTCAGCAGTCCCACCTGCGAATTCGGAACGGCAAACACCTCGTCGGCGACATACGCCATCGTATTGGCGATCAGGATCTTTTTCCCGAGCCCGCACGAAAAGCGGAAGATCCCGCGCTTGATACGCTCCTCGCAGACAAAGCGCCGCTCGATCTGCGCCTCCACGTCGTGATATTTTACGATGGGCCCGGCAATGAGCTGCGGGAAGAAGGAGATATAAAGCAGCAGCCGGAAATAGCTCTTCTGCGGCCGCACGTCGCCCCGGTACACGTCCACAACGTAGGAAAGCGCCTGAAACGTATAGAAGGAAATGCCGATCGGCAGCCGGAGCTGCGGCACCGGCAGGCGCAGAGCCTTGGGCAGAAGCAGATTGAGGCTTTCGGTCAGGAACCCGGAGTACTTGAACACCACCAGCAGCCCCAGATTCAGGCAGACCGCCGCGATCAGCACCCGGCGCCGCCCGTGGTCAAAAGCCCCGCCGCATAGTTCAGAAGCACGGACAGCAGCAGGAGCAGGACATAGACCGGCTCCCCATAGGCATAGAAAAAGACGCTTGCCGCCACAAGCAGCCCGTTTCGGAATTTATCGTTTTCCACGACCGTGTGAAGCGTCAGCACGATCGGCAGAAAAAAGCAAAGAAAGACAAAAGAACTGAAAACCATTTCCCCCGGCTACTCCTCTCCGTTTACCGCACTGTCCAAAATGTCAATGGCGGACAGCAGGTCGTTTTCAAACCAGAAGGACACGCGGACGTCGGTTCCGGCAAGCGCATAGACCTCGGCGGCAGGAAAGCTGCTCGTGGGCTCGCCGTACAGCTCCGCAAGCCTTTCCCGGGTCGTCACGCCCACCTGCGCTCCCTTGTTCAGCGCGTAACGGCTGCCGGTGATATAAATATCGTAAATGATCTGCTTTCCGTCCTTCGCATAGGTATATACCGCCAGCTCGTCGCCGTAATAATAATTGGTGTCGTAGCCGCCCTCCAGACACGCCTGTCCCTCCATGACGACCGGCGCTTCCCCCAGCTCGTTAATATAAGGAAGGAAGTCCGTCCCGATCTCCAAGGTAAATCCCGCCACGGTAAGCGCCGCGTCCGACGCGCCAAACGTGCCGTCCGCTTCTCCGGGCCGGGGCGTGACTACGGTTCCCGGTCCCGCAGGCTCGGCAGGATCCTCCGCCGTTTCCTTCACATATGTCATATTCGTTTCGATCCGAACCTGCGGCAGCTTTTCTTCGTTTGTTCCCTGCCCCTTTCCGCAGCCCACAAGCAGACCGGCGGCAAGCAGCAGAAGTATTCTCCTACGCAGCATAGCTTCTCCATTCCTTACATTTCAAAATCCACAGGAACGTATTCCTCATAGAGCGGAAACAGCTCGGTATTCTTGTCCAGCTCGAAATGCCACCATTCCTGTTTGCCCTTGAGCGGGATCAGCCCGGTTCCTTCGGTCATGATCTCGTAAAGCAAGTCGGCGTTAGAGTTATTATATGCCATATTGCTGCGAAAATCCAAGGTATGCATCATTGTTTGCATAATCAGCTCGTCTCCGAGCGAATCCAGAGAGTCGTACTTCCGCAGCGTCAGATCGACGGCGATCCCGCGGTTATGCTTGGATACGTTCGCAATATAATTTGCCGCCGTCAGATTGGTTCCCAAGCTGCCGTTGGCAAGGTTATGACCGCCCACGGACTTGCTCAGATAGCCCAGCGACGCAACGATCTCGTTCATCGAGGAGGACGCGGACTTCGGCCGGTAGCCGTCGTAGATCAGCAGCGCGCAGCCGTTTGCCAGCGCATTTTTCTGACATTGAAGAAGCCGGAGGCTCAAAGCCCAGATAACCGGCATCTGATTGCGGGAGCCGTAATTTTTCAGCCTTGTTCCGGTGACCCGCTCGATGCTGTTGCGCCCCACGGCGGAAAACGCGCCGTTTTTCTCCGCTTTATTTTTCAGCGGAGCGTAGCGGGAATCCGCGTCGGACGTGGAATCCAAGTACAGCGCGCTTCCGCCGATCTTGAAGATCGAGGAATAGGCGTTGGTCCGGTCGAACTGCACGCCGTATTCGCCCTTTGCCGTCCAAAAGATATCCTGCAGGTCCACAAACAGAAAGCCCGCGTCGATCCAGCCGAGCTTGCTGCCGTCCGCGTCCGTCACATAAAACGACCAGTGCTCCGCATCCTTCCGGTAACAGTAATGCCCCTCCTCGTCCTTGACGACGGTCAGGGGCGTTCCCGCGGCAACGCTTCCCTTTGCGGAGGTCAGCGCGCTGTCCGCAAACAGCTCCTGCTTTTTCTGGGGCCATACCTTCATTTCAAAGCAGCCCTGCTCGGACGTAATGACCTTTGTTTCCGTCTCGGAGCCCACCGTCAGATTTGCCCGGACGGCAAGGAACGGGTCGCCGTATCCGTCGGCTTTGGTCTGCGCGGTCAGCGGCTCGGCATATTCCCGGGTCTGCTCCCCGTCGATATATTGTAAGCGAAGCTCGTACCGCGTCCCCGCCTCCAAGCCCGTCAGCCGGGCGCTCGTCTTTTCGGTCTCCAGCCGATACCATTCGTCCCCGTCCGCGCACCGATATTGCAGACGGTACGAAACGTCCCCCACGGACTTCCACTCCAAGGTCAGCTCCGTGGTTCCCTCGTCCAGCCGCAAAATTTCCGGCTCCGCCGGAGGCTCGGTGGGCGGTGCGGGCGTTTCCGTGGGCGGCTCGGTCGGCGCACCCTCCTCGGCGGACGTCCTGCTCTCCGCCCCTGCGGGAACGGCTTCCCCGCCTTGCAGACGACCGGTAACGGCAAGCGTGACCAGCAAAATGGCGGCGACCGCCATCAGAAAGCCGCTTGTGATCCAGCACGCCTGAATATATTTCCGATACGAATTTTTTTTCTTACTTTTCATTGCCCTCTTCTTCCAAAGCGTCTACCGCTTCCTTCATGATCCGGGAAATATCCTCATGGATCACAAGCTCCGCCTGACGATCCGCCTGCGTTTCGCTCTTATTGATCAGCACCAGATGCTTTCCGTGGAAATACCGCAGCAGCCCCGCCGCCGGATAGACCACAAGCGACGTGCCGCCCACGATCAGCGTGTCCGCCTCGGAGATCGCCCCAATCGCGCCGGACACGACCTCGTCGGAAAGCCCTTCCTCGTAAAGCACCACGTCCGGCTTTATCAGCCCGCCGCATTTCTCACACCGGGGGATCCCCTCCGCCCCCAGCACATAAGCCGCGTCGTAAAACGCATGGCAGCGCTGACAGTAATTCCGGTGCACCGAGCCGTGCAGCTCGTAGACCGTCTTCGAACCCGCCGCCTGATGCAGCCCGTCGATGTTCTGGGTCACGACGGCGGAAAGCCTGCCCATCCGCTCCAATCTTACGAGGGCGGTATGGCAGTCGTTCGGCTTTGCCTCCGGATAGACCAGATACTTTTTATAAAAATCGTAGAATTCTTCGGTATTGTATACGAAGAAGGAGTGCGATACCGCCTGCTCCGGCGTTACGTTTCGGTTCAGCTTTCGGCTGAAAATTCCGTTTGCGCTCCGAAAATCCGGGATCCCGCTTGCCGTGCTGATCCCCGCGCCGCCAAAAAATACGATCCGGGAGCTGTCCCGGAGAATGGATACCAATTTTTTCATAGATTCGGTCATGGCTGCCTCCTTCTGATCCGAGCTTTGTTTTTTCTTTTTGTATTGTAGCATAAAGCCCCGCCAGTTTCTACCGTTCCCTCTCGTTTTTCGGGAAAATTCCTGTTCCGTTAAAAGTTAAAGACTTGTTAAGAATCTCTCTGCTATAATCAGAACATAGAAAAAAATAAACGCAAGGGAAGAGGTTCTCGCCATGTTCTGGAGGATATTGAAAAAAGATCTAAAACGTAAAAAGACCATAAACATCATTCTGCTGCTGTTTGTCATTTTGTGCTCCATGTTTGCAGCGGCGGCGGTAAACAACATCATAGCCGTTACGGGCGGAATCGAGCATTATTTTGATGCGGCGGACGTCCCGGATGTCACCGTGCAGATGCTGAACATCAGGGAAAACGATCTGGAGGAAAGGCTTGGGGAGCTTGCCGGCGTTAAGGAGATCCGGACCGAGCATTGGCTGTGTGTAGTCAGCTCAAAGTATTTCAGGCACAACGGAAAGAAGCTCGATAATTTTACGAATCCTGCCTATTTGCTTTCCGACCGTGAAATGGCTGTCAACTATTTCGATGAGAGCAATAACATCATTGAAAGCGTGGACAAGGGCTGCTTTTATGCCACCGCTCCTTTTTTACAGGGCATTGATATCAAAGAGGGCGACGAGGTGGAGCTTACTGTCGGTAACAGTCATCTCACGCTTAAGTTTATGGGGCGGTTCAAGGGTGCGCTGTTCAATTCGGGAAACTCGTATTCCCCGTATCTTATCCTAAACTCTGCCGACTATGACGATCTTGACAAGGACGAAGATATCATGAATTGCAGGCAGCTTTATGTAAGTACATCAGAGGTTGAGGAAATAAGGGAGCTTGCAAAGAACTATAGCGGTGTATATGTCAACACACGGGAAGATAGCAAGGATATTTATCTCTACGATATGTTTTCTGCATATATTTTAATGATAATCACTATCGTACTGATGTTCACCGCCTTTGTGGTGCTGCGTTTTACAATAGGCTTTACGGTCAGCGAGGAATTTCGTGAGATCGGTGTAATGAAGGCGGTGGGTATCGACAACGGCAGTATAAGAAGCCTGTATATCGTCAAGTATCTTGCCATTGCTGTGGTCGGTACACTGATAGGATATTTCTGTTCTGTCCCTCTCGGGGACAGGATGATGAAAACGGTATCGGAAAATATGGTTCTCGGCAGTGAGAGCGGCACTCCTATGGGGCTTTTATGCTCCGTGGCGGTAGTTATCATTATCCTGCTGTTCTGTTACGGCTGCACACGCAGAGTAAAGAAACTCTCGCCGATCGACGCGGTAAGAAACGGGCAGACGGGCGAACGCTTCCGAAGAAAGACCCTTTTGCACTTAGGCCGTTCAAAGCTGCCGTCTACCGCATTTCTCTCGGTCAATGATGTGCTGGGGTCACCGAAGCAGTTTTCTATCATGATAGTTGTGTTTACGCTCTGCATGCTGCTGATGACGCTTATGTCGAATTTTGCATTGACGCTCAAAAGTGAAAAGCTGCTGCGCTTCTTCGATGTGCCTGTAAGTGAAGCGCATATTTTGGACACTGAAATCGTGGGAAAGGTTATAGTAGATCAGAGTACGTATAAGACAATCATCGCAGATACCGAAAAGCTCCTTGCAGATAACGGAATGCCCGGCAAATGCACAATGACGATAGGCGCACAGCTGGAAATATCACACGAAGACAAAACAGCAAAGGTTAATTTCCGCATCATGAAAGGCGAAACAAATGATACGCTCTCTGTAGACAAGGGCAGCGCTCCGCAGAAGACGGACGAGATCGCCGTAACGGCAGGAACCCTCGATAACCTGGGTGCGGAAATCGGCGACAGGGTAACGGCAGTAATCAATGAAAAAGAGTATGAGTTTATCATTACGGGAACATTTTCTACATTCGTCAACGCCGATAGCGCCGTTTTTCTATATAAAGATTTTGACCTCGGACATCTGGCGGCAAACAGTGTGATGGGCGTGCAGATACACTTTGACGGCAGTCCCGACAGGGAGCAGATAAACAGAAACATTGAAAAGCTTAAATACCTGTTTGACACCGACAAGGTGTATTCGACCTCGGACTTCATCAATAATTTTACTGGAATGTCCGATACGCTGAATGCGATCAAACAGATGATGATGGTCCTTACCGTGATTGTGACGGCATTGATCGTCATACTCATGGAGCGTTCCTTCATCGCGAAGGAAAAGAGCGAGATTGCGCTGATGAAGGCAGTGGGCGTTGGGAACGGCAGTATCATCCTGCAGCATTCGCTCAGGTTTGTGATCGTATCGTTTATTGCCTGCATCGTTTCTTCGGCGGTGCTTATGCCGATCAGCAACGTAATGATGAATTGGGTAGGTAACATGGTCGGCGATATATCCGGCTTGAAATGCGATTTTGACCCGCTGGAAATATTTGTGATCTGCCCGGCGATTCTCATCGGCGTGACCGTCATCGGCTCATTCCTGACGGCGCTTTACACAAAAACAATCAAGGCTTCCGATACGGCAAGCATAGAATAAGGAGGACAACATAGTGAATACGGTTTTACAGACAAAGGGACTTTGCAAGACGTATATCGTGAACAAGCGTCAGAACAATGTGCTGAAAAACATTGACCTGACGATCGGCGAAGGCGAAATGGTGGCGGTCATGGGGCCCTCCGGCTCGGGCAAAAGCACGCTGCTCTACTGCGTTTCGGGAATGGACAGAGTGACTGCGGGCAAGGTGTTCTTTAACGGCAAAGAAACGGCAAACCTCGGGGATCAGGAGCTTGCAAGGCTCAGACTTGACGAAATGGGCTTTATCTTTCAGCAGATGTACATGATGAAAAATCTTTCGGTGCTTGATAATATCATTTTTCCTGCGGTAAAGTCGAAAAAGAATACAGAGAGCCGCAGGCAGACCGAGGAGCGTGGAAGAGCGCTCATGCGCAGGCTTGGCATTGACGATGTATGCGGCAATGATATTAACGAGGTGTCGGGGGGACAGCTTCAGAGGGCTTGTATCTGCCGCAGTATGATAAACAATCCCAAGATGATTTTTGCCGATGAGCCGACAGGCGCATTAAACCGTGCAAGCTCCGATGAGGTCATGAACGAGCTGCTCGCCCTCAACCGTGACGGTACGACGATCCTGTGCGTGACTCACGACCCAAAGGTTGCCGCCAAGTGCAGCAGGGTGCTTTACCTTGTGGACGGCGGGATTGTCGGTGAAAGAGAAATGGGACATTTTGCCGGCGGTGACAAGGAGCTTCGTGACCGTGAAAGAGAACTGAATAACTGGCTTATGGAACAGGGCTGGTGATACTTGCTAAATCAATGCTGATATGGTACAAGACTTGTAGGAGGTGATCTTATGACCGATATTTTGATAGTAGAAGACGATAAGGAACTAGCCGACTTGCTGACTGACTTCCTGCGTGACGAGGGCTATACTGTGTCAAGTGTAGGAAGCGGAGAGCGTGCCGTACAGCTCTTTGAACGATATGGCGCAAGGCTTTTGGTGCTTGACATCAATCTCCCTGATGTGAACGGCTTTGCGGTCTGCTCTAAGCTCCGGGAATATGCGGATACTCCTATACTGATCGTAAGTTCAAGGACGGGCAAGGAGGATAAGCTGAACGGCTTTGACCTCGGTGCTGATGATTATATAGAAAAGCCCTATGACATTGATATTTTTATCGCTAAGATCAAGGGGATATTCAAACGGCGGTATCAGCGTGATACATTATCGGCGGACGGTGTGACACTCAATCTTGTAGATAAAACAGCGCTCATCGACGGAAAGCTCGTGGAACTGCCTGCAAAGGAATTTGATCTGTTGACGCTTCTGATCGAGAATCAGGGCAAAGCTTTGAAAAAAGAGTACCTGTTTGGCACTGTTTGGGGCAGCGACAGCGATTCGGAACTGCAAACGCTCCATGTGCATATCAACCGCCTTCGCCAGAAGCTCGGTGATGATCCTAAGAATGCAAAGCGTTTGCTTACTGTCTGGGGTGTGGGGTATA
>JAUNGI010000055.1 GCA_030524525.1 Lachnospiraceae bacterium | reverse complement strand
GTCTCGCACTTTTTTTCTTGTTCGGGTGTAACACATGTATTGTAAGCCTACAACCGCACAGCGCAAATCTCAAAGAATACCGCTTGACACTCCGCGCAACAGTCGCTATAATAGAATTCCGATGGAAGGATCCCATCGCCTTATCCGGGCTTGTACCGGTTTCGACGGGGGTTTTGAAGTTGCGGAAGCCATTCATGGGTTGGACCATGTAAAAACCAAACAATCTAAATATAAACGCAGATAATAATAATCTTGCATTTGCTGCCTAAGTGCAGCCGTCTGCTCTAGCGCACCCGCACGTTAGAAGTCAGGCGTCGATTATGTGGGAAACGACGCGCAGTAAGCTTTGCCTGCGCGGGCGTATTATGAAGCTACTGATGGAAATTGCCCGTTTATCGGCGGTTTTCGGAGGGAACGGGCTGCTTTGCAGCCGGATTGGTAAACTGTAATGGGAGACGCTGCAATGGATGGGCTTTCGGACAGGGGTTCGACTCCCCTCAGGTCCATTTTGGGGATATAGCTCAGTTGGGAGAGCGATGCGTTCGCAACGCATAGGTCAGGGGTTCGAGTCCCCCTATCTCCATAACACAAAATCTCGCGCTGCGAGATTCTCCGCCTGCGGCGGGCTGCGGCAGCCGCGCTTTCCGCTCCGCCGCAGTGCGATCCTCAGCGGAGCGATTTTTTCTATAAGAAAATGAAGTTTTCTTATAGAAAAAAGATCCAAACCAAATTCCGATCAGGAACGGTTTGGATCTTTTTTTCTTCCTCTTCTGCCCTCTGAAAGAGACCCTTAATTCGTGGTTGTACCTAAGCCGCTTTTCACGACTTTTTTGTCTTGATCCCCGCAACAAGAAACACTATACCAAACAAAAAGGCAATTACGCCCCAGACCGGCAGATCCGGATAGGTATCCCCTGTTCCGATTGTCAGAAACGCCGCCAGCCAATAAAAGACTGTAGTCGTTATAGCGCCGCCCTTGGAAGTGGAATTTCTTGTGCAGATTCCCACAATTCCGGCAATTAACACAAAAATGGCAGTCCCCATTCCGCTGCTTCCCGAAGTCGCCCCGTTTTCTTCCAAGCTGTTGACGATCCCCGCCGCGCACGACTGAAAACTGATAATGACAAACAGGACAATGGAAATAATCCCAATCGCCAGCCTGCCCGAAGACCATTTTCCCTTTCCGGTTTCCGCACCCATTTTTTTCGCCGCCAAGTTCGGTCTTCCACAGTTGGGACACTTGTCCGATAATTCTGAAAACTCTTTTCCGCATTCAGGACACTGAATTAAAGCCATACTCTTTTCCTCATTTCTATTTTTTCTAAAAGAACTCTTTTTGCCCTTTTATGGACGCAGCTCTACCGCTTCATTTGCAAATTCATCACTCCATGAATCCTCGTCATAGGCGGTCAGCAAAAACTCAATTACCTCCACGGCGTCGATTCCATTTTCTTGAAAAGCAGAATAATTCCATGAAATTGTGCTAAATTTGCTTTTTCCCGGATGAAGTGAAGTTGCAAAAAACGGATCAATCATATATCCGTTCACAGAGCAGTCCCGAACAGAATACATAATACTTTTTTCGGTTTTATTAACCAAATAGAGATTTACTTCAAAATCATGAAAAACCGTATCCTCCCGATATCCCGTAGCGATCACGGTCACCGACTCGTTATCGACCAAAACAAGATCGCTATCCTTGCTTTGACGAACAAAGGCTTCCGCACGTTCCTTTCCATATGGATAGACATGTACGGTCTGGTTTAGAATATCGTCCGCCAACCAATCGTTGTTGTCATAGACCCGGAAACCCATTTCGATATCCGTAAACAGCCCCACCGAATTGTCCTTCAGGTCGGAATCATCAATAGAGATTTTTTCTACGGATTTTTTACCCGGAAGAATGCTCGATGCCATCCAGCAGCTGCATTCCACTCCATTTACAGAGAGATATTCCAACGAAAACATTTGCTCGGTATCCGTACTCTTATTCTCCAATTCCACCTGTATTTCATAACCCCAGAGACGATCTTCTTTTACGTCCGTAATTTTAATTTTACAGTCCGCTGTATCAGCCGCTGTCATTTCGGAAAAAGTAATTTCTTCTTTTTCCTCTTCTCCGCTTTCCGTCTCCTCTTCGTTCTCCGTCTCCTCTTCGTTCTCCGTTTTCTCTCCGCCGGACGTTGAAAACTCTCCCTCGCTTTTCACTTCCTCTTCTTTGGAAAATTCCAGCTCGTCGTGCTGAATTTCACATCCCAGAAGCAAAAGGCAGATAAGCAGAATGATAAAAAAGCGTTTTTTCATGTTTTGTTACCTCCCTCTATATCATATAGTTGTATTTTATCAAAAAAAAAAAAAATGCAATACAGAAAGAAGAATTTGTTCAAAAAACAGCGTTTTCTGCCGAAACATTTTCCCCAAAGAAAAAAAGAGCGGCATCGTTCCGCTCTTTCTTTCGTTATATAAGTTCATTTTTCAAAAAAATCTCATCTAAAACGCCAAATTGCCGTGCCGCGCCTGAATTCCCCTCGTTTCAAATTCTCCCTACTGTGCCACAATCAGTTCCAACTGCATCGCCGCCCAAGACTCCCGGCAAGCGTTCCAGATCGCGTTGAACTCGTTCAGCGACAGCGGCGCAGAACCGTTTCCAAGCTGCACCTGCAAAGCCGGGGTTTCCGCGATGTTGGCGGCGTAGCCGCAAAAGCTTCCGTAGGCCGACTTGCCAAGCGCGTCGGGATACGGCTCGTAATTCATAAACTCGCTCAGAGCTTCTCCGTAAAGCTTGCTCTTTTCAAGAACCGTTCCCGTCTGTCCGAAATTCCAAGAAACCTGAGAGCCCGTCGTATGATATGCAATGACCAGCTCCTGCGGCTCGTTTGCCAGCAGATGCAGCAGCGCCCTCGTCTCCGGCTCGCTTCCGGCGGCGTCTCCCTTATAGCCGGTCGAGCTTTCCTCCTCTACGCTCTCCGCCTCCTCCCAACGGTAATCAAAATTCTTCCGGATATCCACACCGTTTCCGTTGGCATAATAAAACATCAAATAATTATCGAGATTCAGACTGGTTCCGCCGTTGCTCTGGTCGCGCTCGAACCAGCGTTTCAGATCGTCCTGAATTTCCTTATGCAGGATCTTGGTCAAAAACTCCTGACTGATCGTTGCGCCGTCCGGATTGAGCATCGGGATCACGCGGACGGACACCTGCTGGAACAGATCCTGATAGCGAAGCCCCCGGTAATTTCCGGTCTCGTAAAAGCAGAGATAATATTCTAGCTGCTTCATGCAGACCAAGCTGGTCATATATTCGGTGCCGCAGATGGTTCCCACAATCGTCATTTGAAGCGGCGCGTCCGGATTGCCGACAACGACCTCAAAAATATTCCGGTTGTCGCGGGTCGTTCCCAGCACGTTAAGCTGCATGTGAGAGCCATAGGCCTCCTTGAGCTGCGTCAGATCCTCGCACAAAGAGTCATAACTGTAGATCTGCCGGGAAGTATCCACAACGGAAAGCATCGCCTGTGAAAATTCAAAATCCCGTTCCTCCTGAATGGGCACGGTGATCAAATAATCCTGACTGACATAGGCGGTCTTGCCCTCGTAGAGGATCCGATCCCAGCCCTTCGTGCCCTCTCCGCTCCGGCTCAGCGCCGTGCCGTAGGTCACGGTCGTCAGCAGCTCGGACTCTACGCTCGGCTCCATCCGCAGGTTCAGCGTGTCGGAGGTGACATAGACCATGTCGTTTACGATATAATACCCCTCTTCATCCATGATCCGCTCCGAATCGGAGGGCGAGTCCGTCCCCGGACGATACGAAACGGCATGCTCAAACAGCGTCGCATCCTTCATTTCCAGCTCGGATTTGACGTCCTCCTTCCCACAGCCCGCAAGCAGGCACAAAGTCAGAAGTGCAGAAAGCAGATAGGCGTTTTTCATTCGTGTCTTCCTCCATTTTCAAGCGGTTCGTCCGGTGTATGTCAGGTGTATGTCAGCCAAGGCTTCTTTCATAGATACAAGTTCCTCCGGACTCTTCGCGCAGGGTAAAGCCCAACGCGGCAGCCAGACGCCGGGACGCCGTATTGTCCGTTCCGGTGCGAACCTGTACCCGGCTTCCCCAAGACTGTTCCTTGGCAAGCGAAAGCAGCCGAGCGGCGGCTTCCTTTGCGTACCCCCTCCGCCGGTAACGGGAAGCGAGCAGATAGCCAAGCTCCAGCAGCTCCGGTTCCGCCCCGCAGGAAAACCCCAACCGTCCAATAACCTCTCCGTTTTGCCGAAGACAAAGGCTCCACATGCCAAAACCGTAAAACTCATACTGCGCCCGGCGATAATCCGCCAGTCCCTCGACTCCCATTCTACCACCAAACAGCGAAAAAATATATGGATTTTTTTGTTCTTCCCGATAAATCTTACGCAGCGCCTCCAGATCCTCCGAAACGGTTTCGCGGATGAGCAGCCGCTCGGTCTCGGCGATCACAAGCGGCAGCCCCTTCTGTCTCCGAAACAGTTGTTCCAGCTCCCCGACGGTCAGCGAAAACGGCTCCGTCACCACTTGGGGAATGTCCCACGGAAGCGTTTCCAGACCTTCTTCCTTTGCCGCCAGCAGGACGGCCCGTCCTTCTTCCCGCAGCCGCCGGCAAAGAGCCGCATCCCAAGTCAGAAACAGGCAGCTCTCCCGTCCGGTCGAGGGAACCGTCCCGCTCCTCTCGTTTCCTTTCGTTTCGGCCTCGTATTCGTCCGCAGCGCTGTCAGCCTCTGTTTCAGCCTTGGGTTCGCTTTCCGCAGGCTCCCTCCGCAGAGTCACGCCCTCGGCGCCCAGTCCCGCCTCGTAGCCCTCCGGCGGCTCCCAGCCGTCCCCAAGCAGACACAGCTCCCGCAGAACCGGCTCCGTTCTCGCTTCATATTTGCACACGGCGGTTCCTTTCCGTTTCCCGTTCAGGAAAACAGCTTTTTCAGCTCGCTCAGATTGCGGACACCGATATAATCGATCCCGTCCGGCAGCTCCGCGCGGGCGGCGTTCAGATCCGCCTGCGGCAAAATACAGGTCTGATAGCCAAGCTTGGCAGCCTCCCGTACCCGCAGACGCGTCTGTGTGACCGACCGCACCTCGCCGGTCAGCCCCACCTCGCCAAAGGCAACGCTTCGCGGGGGCAGGGGCTGATTCCGATAGCCGGAAAGAATCGCCAGCACCATGCCCAAATCGAGAGCAGGCTCCGTCACCCGCATGCCGCCGGCAACGTTGATATATGCGTCGCAGCCCGAAAGCTGCGTCCCCAGCCGCCGCTCCATAACCGCCATCAGCAGATTCAGCCGGTTATAATCGGTTCCCACCGCCGTCCGCCGCGGCAGATTGAAGCTCGTGCGGCAGATCAGCGCCTGCACCTCCACAAGGATCGGGCGCGTTCCTTCAAGCGTAACGGTTACGACCGACCCCGGCTCCCCTTCGGGCATTCCCATCAGCATATGCTCCGACGGGTTTTCGACCTCGCGGAGTCCCGAAGACTGCATCTCAAACACGCCGATCTCGTTCGTCGAACCGAACCGGTTCTTGACCGCCCGCAGCACGCGGTAGCTCGACGAGGTCTCGCCCTCGAAATAGAGCACGGTATCGACCATGTGCTCCAGCATCCGCGGGCCTGCGACCTGCCCTTCCTTTGTGACGTGTCCGATAATAAATACGGAGATCTCCTGCTCCTTGGCAAGCCGCAGGAGCGTCGAGGTGATCTCGCGCACCTGTCCCACGCTGCCCGGCGCGGAATCCAGCTCCGGATTGACCATCGTCTGAATGGAGTCGATAATGACCACCGCCGGTTTCAGTTCCAGCACCGTTTCGGTAATGACCGGAATCTGCGTTTCCGCCATCAGCTTCAGCCGATCGGAAAATTCGCCGATGCGCACCGCTCTCATGCGGATCTGCCGCAGCGACTCCTCCCCCGACACATAAAGCACCGAATTGCCCTGCCCGCTGACGAGGCGGCACATCTGCAAAAGCAGCGTGGATTTGCCGATGCCGGGGTCGCCTCCGACCAGCACGAGGGAGCCGACGACGATCCCGCCGCCAAGCACCCGATCCAGCTCCGACATCTGCGTGCCGATGCGCTCCTCCGTCTCCAGACTGACCTCCTTCAAAGTCACCGGCTTTGCCGAACGCAGGCTGCGAACGCCGCTCTGCCGATTTCCCGCCGTTTCCCTCGGCGCCTCCACAAGGCTGTCCCACGCCTTACAGGAAGGGCACTGTCCCAGCCACTTGGTTGACTCGCAGCCGCATTCCTTACAGAAAAAGACCGTTTTGGGTTTTGCCATAATAACCTCGATTCCGAAGCGATTCTTCCGTCAATTCTCTTGTTCCTTCTGCGCCGTTCTGCGCGCCGGTTTTCTCCGGGCGCGGAGCTTCACGCCTTCCTCGTACCATACGGTGACCGTGTCGTTCTCCCGGATCTTTCCCAGAAGAAGCTGTTCCGCCAGCAGATCCTCCAGCTCGTTCTGAATGGCTCTGCGAAGCGGCCGCGCGCCGTATTTGGGATCGTGCCCCTTTTTCGCCAGAAACGCGATCACGGAGGGCTCCAGACGCAGCGTAATTCCCTTGGTCTCCCGGCACTGACGAACCAGCTGTCCGCACAGCAGCTCCGTGATCTGCCGGCACTCCTCTTCGGTCAGGGAATGGAACACGACCGTTTCGTCGATGCGGTTCAGAAATTCCGGACGGAACGTGCGCTTGACTTCCTCCATGACCCCGTTTTTCATCCGCTCGTAATCCGCCTTTTCGTCCGATTTCGAGGCAAATCCCAGCTGCTTCGGCGCCATAATGCTCTGCGCGCCCGCATTGGAAGTCATCATAATGACCGTATTGCGGAAATCCACGAGCCGTCCCGTAGAATCGGTGATCCGCCCGTCGTCCAGCACTTGCAGCAGGATATTGAACACATCCGGATGCGCCTTTTCCAGCTCGTCGAACAAAATAACCGAATACGGCTTCTTCCGTACCCGCTCGCTGAGCTGTCCGCCCTCCTCGAAGCCGACATAGCCCGGAGGGGAGCCGATCATCTTGGAAACGCTGTGCTTCTCCATATATTCCGACATGTCGATACGGATCATGGCGTTTTCGTCTCCGAACAGAACCTCCGCCAGCGCCTTGCAAAGCTCGGTCTTTCCCACGCCCGTGGGTCCGAGCAGCAAGAAGGAACCGATCGGACGCTTCGGGTCCTTCAGCCCCACCCGGCTTCTCCGGACGGCGCGGGAGATCGCTCTCACCGCCTCCTCCTGCCCGATCACGCGGCGGTGCAGCTCCTCCTCCATGTGAAGCAGCCGTTCGCTCTCGGATTCGTTCAGCTTCTTCAGCGGAATCCCGGACCAGCGGGAAATGACCTCCGTGACGGCTGCGGCGGTCACGACCGGTCTGGTCTCGCCGTCCTGCTGCGCCCGAAGCGCCTCCGTCTCCCGTTGCAGCTTCTGCTCCTTCCGCTTTACCGACGCGATCTCCGCCAGCCGGCCGGAAAGCAGCAGCTCCTCCTTCTGCTTCGTAAGCTGCGCCAGCTTTTTATTCTGTTCGATCAGAAGCTCCATGCGCGAGTCCTGTCCCAGCCGCACATGGCTTGCCGCCTCATCCATCAGGTCGATCGCCTTGTCCGGCAGAAAGCGGTCGTTAATATAGCGTTTGGAAAGCTTGACCGCCGCCGAAAGCGCCTCCGGCGCATAGACGACCTGATGATGCTCCTCGTAGCGGCTGCAAAGCCCCTGCAAAATCTCAAGCGTTTCTTCCTCTCCCGGTTCCTCCACCGGCACCGGCTGGAAGCGCCGTTCCAGCGCCGCGTCCTTTTCCACATATTTGCGGTATTCCTCCCGCGTGGTCGCCCCGATCATCTGCACCTCTCCGCGGGACAGCGCGGGCTTTAGGATATTTGCCGCGTCCAGCGACCCCTCCGCGCTGCCTGCGCCGATGATCGTGTGCATCTCGTCGATAAACAGAATCACGTTGCCGACGTTTTTGACCTCGGTCATCAGCGATTTCAGACGTTCCTCAAATTCTCCCCGATACTTGGAACCGGCAACCATTGAGGAAATGTCCATGGTAAGGATCCGCTTGTTTGCCATCTCCTCCGGAACAAGCCCCGCGGCGATCCGCTGCGCAAGCCCTTCCACCACCGCCGTCTTGCCCACGCCCGGCTCGCCCACCAGACAAGGGTTGTTCTTTGTCCGTCGGCTGAGGATCTGAATGACGCGCTCGGTCTCCGCATTTCTTCCGATCACCGGGTCAAGCTCCCCTTCCGCCGCCTTGCGGGTCATATCCGTACAATATTGCTCCATCGCCGAAGGGCGATTCCCTCTTTTTCCCTTGAGCTTCGCCACCTCCAGCTTCATTTCCGCCGTGTCCATGCCCATCGCCTTGAGCGTGTCGGTATACAGCCTCTGCAAATTCACATGGAGCGTATTCAGCATCCGAAGCGCTACGCAGTCCTTTTCCCTCAAAAGCGCCAGCAGCAGATGCTCCGTTCCGGCTTCCTTCATTTTCATGGAAATGGCCAGACGCACGGCTTCATCCAAAACGGAAAGCACGCCGGGCGTTCTCCGAAGCGTCTTCGGCGCTTCGTCCGGATGCGGCGCCACATGCTCCAAAACAAGCGATTCCAGCAGCTCCACCAGCTCCGTGAATTCCACATGATGCTCCGCCAGCACTTGGGAAGCCACGCCCTCCACCGACAAAAGCCCCAGCAGCAGATGCTCCGTTCCAAAATAGTTTCCGTATTTTTTTTCGGCAAGCCCTTCTCCGCAGAGAATCGCCTGCCTTGCATTTTCCGTAAAAAACTGCTTCATACGCGCTCCTTGCTCATCGTCCTATTTCTGATTTTCCTACTCGTCCTCCGACGCGGCGTGAAATTCCTCCAGCACGCCGTCCAGCGTCTGCCGGATCTCCTCCGGCGTCAGGTCCTTGCACAGCGCTCTCGCCACCACCGTTTTCAGCTGCTTCCGCAGCTCCCCCTCCGCCATCAGCTTATCGGCGTCCACAGCAATGACGGCTCCGCGCCGCCGATCGAGCCGGACATAGCCCTCCTGCTTCAAAATGGTATATGCCTTGTTTACCGTATGCATATTGATTCCGATGCTCTCCGCCAGATCGCGGACGCTTGGCAGACTCTCTCCCTGCTGAAGCTCCGACATGGCGATCCCCATAATGATCTGGTTCCGCAGTTGGATGTAAAACGCTTCTTCGCTGTCAAAATCAATTCTGACCAACATAAGTATCCCTCATTTCGCAGGCGCTCATTCCGGAGGCCCTTGCCTGCGCCGAAGCCCCCGAAGTCATTTGTTATATCGCAAGTGTAACAGAGGCGCTCGGATTTGTCAACCGAAAGGAGAGGCGCAAAAAAGGAAGCGGTCTCTCCGCCTCCTTTTTCCGTGTTATTTCGTAATCGTAATCTGATACGTCCGCTCCGTTCCGTCCTCCGCTTTTACCCGGATCGTCAGCCGGTTGCTGCCGCTCACGAGCTTATGCGTTCCCGTGCCGCTGACAACGGTCGCCGAGGACGCTACCGCTGCGGCGCCGATTGTCACCGACTCCGCCTTGGCGCCCGCCTTTGCCGTATAGCTCAGCGTATCGTACCGGAAGGTCGGCGTAAGCGTCAGCGTATTGCCGAGCGAATCCTTTACGGACAGACTTTTCAGGTAGTTATTCGGATTTTTCACCGGCGCAGGCTCCGGCACCGCCTTTTCCGGCATATCGTTGTACACCGGGATGCGGAAGTGGATCGTCATATCCTCAAAATTCTCCATGGCGCTGTAGGCAAGATAAACCTTATATGCCTCCGACTTGGGCGCCTCCACATTCGCCATATACTGGTGGCCGTAGGTGCTTCGGTCGGTCGTGTTGAATTTCTGCAGATAGATCGTATTCTGTCCGCGGCTGATGTAGCTGCTGCCGATATAGTACGCGCCGCCCACGATCGCGCGGTAACGGTTGTTCCAAGGAATCAGGGAAGCCTGATTCAGCGAGGCCGACGTCCCGCCGTATTTGGCGAATTTCAGTCCGTTTTTGATCGCGCCCATGCTTGCCGTACTGTTATACGCGCCGATGTTGTAGAAATTGAAGTAGCCTTCAAAGCCCTCCACCGTTCCGGTGGCGCTTTGGCTGAACTGCGTGCTGCTGACAATGACCTCCTGCTTTACCCGGGACGCCAGATGGTAAGCGCTGACGCCGGAATATTCCGCCGCTTCCATAAACGCCTGCGAATACAAGATCGTCCGGGTCTTCCCGTTCTCGTCCACATAGCTGAAGCTCGTCTTATACATCGGCGTTCCCTTCAGAATGTTTTCCACGCCCGCCTGCGTCTGGTTGTCCGGATCGGCGGCAAGCGACTCAAACATGAAAACATACTGCTCGCTGAGCCAGTTCCGAGGGTCCATATAATATTGCAGTCCGGCGTTGGATACGGTCACCCAGTAGCTGCCGTCATAGACCGTAAAAGAATCCTTGTCCCACGCGTAAGCGCCCTTGGCAAACGACAGCCATTTCAGCGCCCGGGTATTCGGGATCAGGTTATAGCCCACCACGTCCTCGTTGCTGATCACGTCCGCCCACTTGAGGCCGGTCTGATAAGCGGAGAACGTCCAATTCGGATGCTCCTGATGAAGCTGCAGCAAATACGGAAGATAGCTTTCGGGAAAGCCCTCCGCCCGCATGGCGTCCATGAACTCCAGATCCGTCTCATAAGGAGAAAACGGCAGCTTCTCGGGCTTTTCCGTAAGCGTCAGCCCGGACAGCTTCACATAGCCGTAAAGCACCTCGCCGCCCTTCTGAAAGGCAAGCTTCATCCACTTCTCGCCGCTTACGACAGACTCCCCAAGAAGGCAGACCTGCTGCCCCTTTGCAAGCGTCACCTTCGCGCCCTTGGCGTCGGTCAGCTCCTTCCCCGCCGGCGTTTTGTAAACGTTCTGCGCGGAGACCGCCTCCGCCCAGACCTCCAGATCGGCGCATTGAAGAAGCGACACATACTGGCTCGACACATAGCCCAGCAGCACCTTCCCGTTCACCTCCGCAGCGATCCGATACCAAACCAAACCGCCCGTCAGCGCCATGCCGTAGACCGTGACCGCCTGACGATCGGAGAGCTTGGTCAGAACCGAATAGGACGTGGACGGACCGGTTCGCATATTGACCCCGCTTCCGGTCATGATCCCGGAAAGCTGGTAGGGCGCGTCCTGCATCGAACCGTCGTCGCTTCCGCTGCTTCCTCCCTGTTCGGGAAGGGGCTGTGAAAGGACGATATAGGTCGCCAGCATATAGCCCTCATAGCGAACGTCGTTTACGGTCGTGTAGACCCGATACCACAAATCGCCCTGCGTGTCGTAGCCGGTGCCGGTCACGGTCACCGGATGGTTCCGGGTCAGATTGACAAGCTTTGCATGTTCGGTTCCCGGCCCGCTCCGCAGATTCAGGGAGGAGGCGTTTACCGTGGCGGCAACCGCATACGAAGGCGCCGCCGTCGGGGTCGGCGTGTTCGTTGCCGTCGGCTTCGG
>JAUNGI010000054.1 GCA_030524525.1 Lachnospiraceae bacterium | reverse complement strand
GATCTCGCACTTTTTTTTCTTGTTCGGGTGTAACACATGTATTGTAAGCCTACAGAAATCGGAGGCACTTATGGAGCTTACTTTTTGCAATCCCGGCGTCGACGCCATGCTGCAAAGTATTATGGAATTCCAGACGGAGGGAGAGACGCCCTTTTGGTCGGACGTTTTGTATCATTTCTATCCGCAGCTCGACCGGGCTTATGCGGCGGCGCTGCCCTTCCCGGAGCGGCGGGGCTATATTGAGCGGACGCTGCGGGAGGTCTATGCGGAGCTGGAAGGCGCGATCGACGAAAAGGTCGTCTTGTATTCCCGACATTGGGAACGCTGCGAGCCGCAGATCACCGCCGCGTTGTCCGACGCCTTTGAGGTGGACTGCGGCGGGCTGTTTCCCGATCTGCGCTGCGAGGTGAGTATGAATCCGGTTTCGCCGCGCTTTTTGAAGGAGCGGCGCTTCGAGGTTTTTTATCTGAACAGCGAGCGTGGGGCGATCGGAGTCGCCATTCACGAGCTGGTGCATTTCGTCTGGTTTTATGTATGGAACCGGGTGTTTGGGGACGACTATGAGGAATACGAGCGCCCGTCGCTGAAATGGATCCTGAGCGAGATGGTGGTGGAGTCCGTGATGCGCGATCCCCGGCTCAGCTCCATAAATCCGTACTTTCCAAGGGAGCAGGGCGGCTGTATCTACCCGTATTTTTTTGACATGAAGGCGGGAGGTGCACCGGTGCTTGAGACGCTGGACGGCATGTATCGGACGCAGGGCATCGAAGCGTTTATGAAAAACGCCTATGCATACTGCCGGGAGCATGAAACGGAAATTCGGGAGCACATTAAAAAATCGGAGGGATGACCTACGGAGGAAATGCGGAGAACAAGAGCGTCAGGAGCAAGGGTGACCGGGGCAGGAACCTCAAGAGCAGGGAAGACCGGAGCAAGAACCGCAGGAGCAAGAAGGCGGAGGAGAAGGGCGCTGCCCGTCGGCATGGCGGCGGTTCTTTTTGACGCGCTGTTCAGTGCTAGTCTTTGGCTTTCCGGCGATGAGCCGGGCGAGGAACCGGGCGCGGAGCGTGCCGCAGCGGCGAAGACCGAGGAAGCCGCGTTCTTATATGTGGCGGACGGCGATACGATCGTCGTGGAGCTGGACGGCGAAAAGGAATATGTGCGCTTCCTTTTTGTCAACGCCCCGGAAAGCGTGCATCCGGACGAGGAAAAGAACAACCGGTACGGGGAGGAGGCGTCCGCCCATGCGAAGCGCCTGTTTGAGGGCGTGGAAACGGTGTATCTGGAATATGAGGACGAGGAAAATAACCGGGACCGCTACGGGCGGCTGCTTGCCTTCGTCTGGCTGGAGCCGACGCAGGGCGCGGAGGCGGACCACATGCGCCGCTTGCTGGCAAACGCAGCCATGGTTGCCGACGGCTACGCCTTTCTGCATGTTTACGACAACGGCAACCCGGTGAACGAGGCATATCTTTCCGTTTTTTCCGAGCTGTTTGAAGAAGCGCGGGCGGAAAACGCCGGGCTGTGGGCGGAGGAGGGCTTTGAGGCGCTTTACGAGGAGCAGGAATAGCGGCGGGCATAAACGGAAAAAGGATGAATGCAAAGATAAAAAAAGGGATCATTGGCGGAATGCTTCTTCTGCTGATCGCAGGCGGCATTTTGAGCTTTCGCTTATTGAAACACCATGTAAGCAATGTAGAAATTATTAGCACGGACGGAACCACAAAATTCACCTTGGAGGATGCGACCTACGAGGAGATCAAAAGCGCGCCCTTTTCGCTGAACTTTCGCATAGGTAATATCAACACGTTTTATGTAAGCTTGGTGGAAAGCAAACCGTATTACCTATATACCCTGAACGAGGACGGAAGCAGATGCAGGGAGGAAGGGGACTTTTACCTTTTCTGCAAAGACGGTCATTACTTTTATCTGGATATGGGAAACGTCTACGCCGATCTTGTGGAAGCGGTTATGGAAATCAATACGCGGGGAAAAGGATATGTCATGATCTCTCCCTTTTCGGAACCATCCCTTCGCGCGGCAAAGGACGTCTTTTTCTCTTGGGAAGATACTTGGGGATTATTTTCGTTTGAGGATCTGGTGGAATTTTATGAGAGAACCGCACCGGAGCATTATCGTGTAGACGAGGCGGCAAAGTCGATCCATGTCGATATGTATGAACCGGACGGCGGCTGGCTCAAGGAAGCGGTTACCCTTTCGGCGGCAGAGAATGGAGTGGTGCTTTCGGTGCGTTCCGAGGGTGCGGACTGACGGGATATCGCTTTTGTCGGAGAAGGGCGCTGCGCGTGCAGTATGAATAAACGAATCGCGGGAAAAGTTTGACTTTAGGCAGGCGGTATGATAGTATTTAGTTCAGTGGATAAACAAATTTGCGGGGGATTTTGGGGCGGAGCTTCGCCGGAAATATCCCGATATTGAACTGACAGGAGGGTATGTTCATGAGCAATTCCATTGATAACATGTCTGTAAACGCCATTCGGGTGCTGGCGGCAGACGCGATTCAGAAAGCAAAATCCGGTCATCCGGGTCTGCCCCTTGGTTCGGCGGCAGTTGCCTACGAGCTTTGGGCAAAGCATATGAAGCACAATCCGGCAAATCCGGACTGGGCGAACAGAGACCGTTTCATTCTGTCCGGCGGACACGGCTCTACGCTGCTGTATTCCCTGCTTCACCTGTTTGGCTACGGCCTGACCAAGGAAGATATGATGCAGTTCCGTCAGGACGGCTCGCTGACGCCGGGACATCCGGAATACCGTCACACGGTCGGCGTGGAGGCTACGACCGGGCCGCTGGGCGCGGGCATGGGCATGGCGGTCGGCATGGCGATGGCAGAGGCGCATCTGGCAGCCAAATTCAACAAAGAGGGCTATCCGGTCGTTGACCATTATACATACGTTCTCGGCGGCGACGGCTGCATGATGGAGGGCGTTTCTTACGAGGCAATGTCGCTTGCGGGAACGCTCGGACTTTCCAAGCTGATCGTATTTTATGACAGCAACAAGATCTCCATTGAGGGAGATACCGATATCGCGTTTACCGAAAATGTGCAGGCGCGCTTTGCGGCAATGGGCTTCCAGACGCTCGTTGTAGAGGACGGCAATAACTTGGAGGAGATCGGCAAAGCCATTGAGGAAGCAAAGGCGGACAAGAACCGTCCTTCCATGATCACCGTAAAGACGCAGATCGGCTACGGCTGCCCGGCAAAGCAGGGCAAGGCAAGCGCCCACGGCGAACCGCTGGGCGAGGAAAACGTGCTGGCAATGAAGGAAAACCTTGGATGGCCCAGCATGGAGCCGTTCTTTGTGCCGGAGGAAGTGTACGCGAACTACAAGGCGATCGCCGAGGCGAACGCAAAGGACGAGGAAGCATGGAACCGGATGTTCGCCGAATACTGCGAGAAGTATCCGGAGATGAAGCAGGCTTGGGACGACGAGTTCAATATGGACATCGCAAAGCCGCTGATCGACGACGAAGAATACTGGGCGTATGACGAAAAGGCGGACGCGACCAGAAACCTGAGCGGCTGGGCGCTGAATAAGCTGAAAAACAAGGTGCCGAACCTGATCGGCGGTTCCGCAGACCTTTCGCCCTCCAATAAGACCTACATGAAGGATATGGGCGATTTCTCGAAGGACGACTATACCGGCAGAAACCTGCACTTCGGCGTGCGCGAGTTCGCAATGGCGGCGATCAGCAACGGTATGGTGCTTCACGGACTGCGTACCTACTGCGCGACCTTCTTCGTATTCAGCGATTATGTAAAGCCGATGGCAAGACTGTCGTCGCTGATGCGCATTCCGACGACCTTCGTTCTGACGCACGACAGCATCGGCGTGGGCGAGGACGGTCCGACCCACGAGCCGATCGAGCAGCTTGCCATGCTTCGCTCCCTGCCGAACTTCCATGTGTTCCGTCCGGCGGACGCAACGGAGACGCTTGCGGCATGGTACAGCGCGGTTACGAGCAAGGAAACGCCCACGGCTCTCGTTCTGACCCGTCAGAATCTGCCGCAGCTTGCAGGCTCCTCCAAGGAAGCCTTGAAGGGCGGCTATATCATCGAAGATTCGGCAAAGGAAACGCCGGATGCGATCATCATCGCCAGCGGCTCCGAGGTCAGCATCTCCTTGGAGGCAAAGAAGCTGCTTGCCGACGAGGGCGTGGATGTGCGCGTCGTTTCCATGCCTTGTATGGATCTGTTTGAGGAGCAGAGCGCGGAATATAAAGAGAGCGTGCTTCCGAAGAACGTGCGTGCCCGCGTTGCCGTGGAAGCGCTCAGCGATTTCGGATGGGCAAAATACGTTGGTCTGGACGGCGGCTATGTGACGATGCACGGCTTCGGCGCAAGCGCTCCGGCAGCGGTTCTCTTTAAGAAATTCGGCATCACCACCGAGAACGTGGTTGCTACCGTAAAGTCGGTGCTGTGAGAATGAACCGTTGAGGAAACGGTAAAAATAGGTATAAGAACGGGGGGATTCCGGGAGACCGGAATCCCTTTACCGCTAATATGTATGGAACGATTCGCAAATGAATTTGCTTCGCTGTGGAGGTAATCGTGAAGAAGATACGATATGGATTGTTGGGAGTCTTGTTCTGTGCAATGCTGGGTCTGCTGACCGGCTGCATGGATGTGGTCTCGGAGCCGAACGAGGGGGATGCGGTGGCGCCGGTGCTCAATACGACGGCGCTTACGACCGAGCAGAAGCTTTTGGAGACCGGGATCAGCGTACCGGTAAGTCAGACGCTTCCGTCGCGCTTCGGTTTTGAAACAAAGCTGATGGTCAACAACGTGGCGGTGGATTCGTTTATCCGTCAGGAGGAGATCCATTTTGACGGCAATCACTATACGGATTTGGAAGGCGTCATCACGTTCCGGGGCGACAATTACCGTTCCGGCGCGGCATACGGCGTTGCCGACATGGAGTCCTATACGCTGAAAAAGGCGTGGAACGTCAATACCGGAGAGCTGAAAAAGACCACCGGCAAGGGCGAATGGACCGGAAGCGGATGGACGGGGCAGCCGCTGATCATCCGCTGGCCCGAGGAGACCCGGAAGGTTATGAATCTGTACGATTCCAAAAAGAATAAGTCCGATCTGGTCGAGGTCATTTACGCCACCATGGACGGCAATATCTATTTCCTTGACTTGGAGGACGGCAGCGCGACCCGCGATAAGATCAAGCTCGGCTTCCCGATCAAGGGAACCGGCTCGCTCTATCCGGACGGCACGCCGCTCTATGTGGTCGGAGCCGGCGACGACATGGGCTCGGACAGCGCCAGAACCTTTATTGTCGATCTGATCCAAGGCAAGGTCATTTACGAATACGGAAACGACGACGAGTTTTCTCTGCGGACGGACAACGGAAGCTTCTGCGCCTTCGATTCCTCCGCGCTGTTTGACGTGGCGACCGATACGCTTATCCAGCCCGGCGAGAACGGCGTGCTGTATACGACCAAGCTGAACACCAAGTACGACGGCGCCAGCGTTTCGATCGACCCGTCCGACGTGGTGAAGTGGAATTATACCACGAGCCGGACCGGCGACGACGAATACTGGCTCGGAATGGAGTCGTCCGCAGTCGTTTACGACCACTATCTGTATGTGTGCAACAACGGCGGCGATCTGATGTGCCTTGATCTGAACACGATGGAGCTTGTTTGGAGTCAGGATATCCTCGACGACAGCAACGCCTCTCCGGTGCTTGAGGTCAGCCAGAGCGACGGCACGGCATATATCTATATCTCCACCTCGCTGCACTGGACGAAGGATAAAAAGGATACCGGGGACATCCCGATCTTTAAGATCAATGCCGCCACCGGCGAGATCGTCTGGAAGCGCACCTACGAATGCAAGACCGTGGACGGCGTTTCCGGCGGCGTTCAGGCGACGGCGTGCCTCGGACAGAACAACATCGACGATCTTGTGTATTTTAACATTGCGAGAACCGGCGGGAAAAAGCACGGAAAGCTGGTGGCGATTTACAAGGCGACGGGCGGCGAGGCTTGGAGCGTGGATCTGAAATATTACAGTTGGTCGTCTCCGGTGGCTGTTTACGACAAAAAGGGCGACGGCTATATCATCCTCTGCGATTCCGACGGCAATATGCATCTGCTCGACGGCCGCACCGGAGAATTGAAGGACACGATCAATCTCGGCAAGAACGTGGAAGCGTCTCCTGCCGTATTTGAAAATACGATCGTGGTCGGAACGAGGGGAAAGAAGATCTACGCGATAACGCTGGAGTAGGTCGGAGGAAGCGGAAACGCGGAGCAAGAAAAGAGGATATTTATTGCAGAAGACTGCGCCGGACGCGCAGTCTTCTTTTTGTTTCCTAGGAAAGAGCGTCCTATGAAAAAAAACGCTCCGCGGGGATCGTACTGCGGCGGAGGGGAATTGTGTCACTGGAGCGACCCGTCGCAGGCGGCATTGTTCAGCCCAGATCGGCTTTTCGAAAGCATACGAACGCCGCGCCGCCCAGAAGCAGCACAACAGCCAACTCGGCAGCGTATGCCAGTGCCCATTGGGACATGGGCGCATCGCCGTATGCGTAGCAGTCAAGCGCGTTTCCGCCCAAAAGACAGAGCGGCGCCTTTTCGGATATATACGCCGTCCCGAAGATCAATCCAAACAAAAGGAGCTGTAAAATACCCGCAGCCGCCTCGTTTCTCACAAGCACACCAAGAAAGAAGAAGCCCAGAAAAAGCGGCAGCAGAAGAAGCAGATCACACACGCCATGCAGCAGCCAGACCCCAGCCATGGACAGAGCTTTTACGCTTCCGCCGGAAACGATCAGCACCTCCGAAAGATGCTTGGAAAACAGGAAATTATAAGCCCCAGACAATAACTGCATTCCGCCCCACAATCCGCAGATCACAGAAAAATATGCTCCGAATTTCTGAAGCGCAATTTGAAATCGGTTCCTTCCCGCATAGAGCAGCCGATGCCGATTTCCGCTAAAGTCCGCCGTAAAAAACATGGATGCTAAGACCGCCGCAGACAAAAGCAGGAGCGGCAGCAGGAAGCTGCTTAGGGAAAACAGAACGCTCAGACTGTCCCGGCTGTCCATTGCCGCCGTTTCCGAATAGACGACTGCCTCCGAAGCTTCGATATAATTTTCGACAACATAAGCGAATACGGCCTGCCGATCCAAAAGGGGCTGCACGTCCAAGCCCAGAGCTTCATAATCCGCCCGGTTTTCTTCCAGCAGGGCGCGATCCTCGTCGTACAGCGCCCGCAGCTCCGCGGGATTGTTGTATTCGCCCAAGTAATCGGACAGGTCGTTTGTCCGATGCAGCCGTGTTGTGAGATAGACAGCCAAGCCGCAGAAGGAGAGGATCAGAAGGTAAAAAAATACGACGGTACTTTTTCTTGCGAAAAATTTACGAAATTCCCTTTTCATCTGCCGCCTCCTGTTTTTCCTTCATGATCGCAAGACAGTTCCTTTCCAAAAGCGTGTGAAGACGTACCGCTTCGCATACCTCTGCCCCTGCAAGAATAAGCTTTCTCAACAGCGCGGATAGCTCTTGTTCACTGCCGGCAAATTCGATCCGGTTGTCCGAGAGGCGCAGCCCTTCTGCGGCAAGCAGTCCTTTGACGTCTTCTGACGGCGCACCGCGCAAGACGATGCGATAGATTTCTCTGCCGTCGGGCTCCGTGCCAAGCTCCTTCCGAATTCTTCCGTCAACCATAACGAGTACGCGGTCGCAGACTTTTTGGAGTTCCCGAAAATTATGGCTGGCAATCAGAATGCCACGGATCGGCTTCTGTTTCAGCAAAAGCTGATCGAACTCCTCAAGCGCGGAAGCGTCCAACGCAACCGAGGGCTCATCCAGCAGCAGGTAGTCCGCCTTGCTCAGCAGAAGCATCCAAAGCGCCAGCTTCTGGCGCATTCCCATGGAGTATTTCCGAACCGGAAGTTCCAAAAAACCGCTGCATCCAAAGGGTGCGGCGGCAGCCTCCGCCGTGCCGATCCGGCGATCCAAAAAATATTCCAGATTTTCTTTTCCGGTCATGTCCGGAAAAAACGAGGGCTGCTCCACCAACGCGGCAACCGTTTCGCCTTCTTTCTTTACGGCGCCCTTCTTCGGCAGAGTCAACCCGGACAAAACACGGATCAGGCTTGTCTTTCCAACGCCGTTTTCCCCAACCAAACCCACGATCTCGCCCGAATGCAGCTCCAGCGTGACTCCCTGCAGTACCGCCTTTCGACCATAGGACAAATATAGTTCCTCTCCCCGCAGCATCAATTCTTCTCGTCCCCCTCTACGATCTCCTCCACCGTTTTTTCCTTAAAATCAATCACGATCCTTCGGTCGGCACACATCTCATCTTTACGGGCATCATATACCGAGACGGTTATGGTCTGCTGCTCCGGATCACAAACGACCGTATCCTCGTCAAAGCGCCCGTAAAACCACATGGCTTCTTCATATGTCCCGAAAAATTCGTCAAAGGTCAGTTTGCCGCGTTCGCCCTGCGGAGGATTCAGCGGGTCCCAGCTTCCGGGGGAAGGATATTGGTAATCAATGCCGGAGTAGACTGTCATGCAGGGTTGCAGGTTATAACCTGCATGCCATTGTTCAACTGCAAAAATGCCGTTGTTGAAGTAAAAATAATAAGAAGGGTTGTCTACGATACCCAGATGGGGGAAGTTATGTATGCCGATATAGCCGATGTGTTGCTCTATTTCGCGCAAAAATGCCTCATTATCTTCGGGAATAAAGAATATACAATTGCTTCTTTGGTTCCAAGTTGTCACTTTGATGTCGCAAAGGAAGAATTTCTCGCCTTGTTCATTCCATTTTTCAACTTCAATCACTATTGTGCGCTCTCTTTGCCACAGCAAAAAGCCGCCAACAGCGAAAATAATCAGAAAAAGTGGAGTTAAGGAAAGAGCAACTGTTTTTTTCACGGCGTTCATCCTCCCATTCTATTTTAATTTCAGCAGATTAAGCACGCAATCAAAATAAATGTAACGATGAGTTGTGCGATTCCACTGCGCAGTATTACTGTCCTCCCAACCGTTACAAATACGAACGATTTTATAATCATCTGTCTTGGTGGTGTACCATCCCAATACATTTTTCTGTTTATATGTAACCGTTTCTATATAACATCCAGTTGCCATTACAGAATGATTTTGGGCCTTCCCATTAAGGGAAAGCGTAACAGGTTCTTCTTTATCGTCTAAATAATCTTTCAATGTACTCCAAAGGTTAATGCTATCAACATTTGCCAGATATTTTTTCTTGTGGTGGGCTGTTAGATAACCGTTTGCAATTTTTTTCTCTTCAGAAGTTGTTGTGCCGCTGGTGTCATTTTCGTTAAAAACGCCCCTTGACCATGCGTATTCTGCCAGCTTGCTAAAGACGCCGTACGCAGTATCCATATGAAGCAAATTATCTTCCATGTAGGTTCGGAAAAGCATGGTTAATGAAACTAACCCGCAAACACCGTCTAGTTCCCTACCTGCATTCCGCGAATTCCATGTTTCTACGATCTCTCCTTGAGAAATATTTCTGCCAAGCATTATGCTGGAAAGATACGTTGTTTTAACGGTTGCGGTCCCTTTATATTTTGACGAGTAGCTCGCTGAATGCGATGCGATTAAATCCTGTTGTATCTCACTTCGCGTGACCTTCATGTTCTTGCCCGAATCATAATATGAACCGTTTTGCCTTTCTGCCGGTTTAATAAAAAACGAGAAGGTCAATATGATGCCGATGGTTAACAATAAGAATCTAGAAATGCCCGTTTTCATAGCTCGTTCCCCCCCTATCTTCACATATAGAACTCAATAACTTGCGATTCTAAAATACCATGCAGAGAATAAGGATGTCAAGCTTTTTTGAACTTGAACTTTTGCTGCAGTATGATTAAGTAAGCGCCTGTGTTTTTTAGGAACGCTCGTACAGATAGGAACGCCCGGACTTTCCGACTCGTCGGACGGTTTCCATATGCAGCAGAACATTCAGGGCAACGCCTGCCAGCTCGTGATTTATCTTGGCGCAGGCGGCCAGCTCGGCGGCGGAAAAGCGCTCCGGCAGAGACGCCGGAAGGAAGTAGGAAAAGCTTTCGGCGCTTTGCAGGGGAACCTCGGCAATCAGCGCCTGCGGCAGTCCGTCGTTTCGCGTGGCGCGGATCTTGCGGTTGGGACCGTAGCCGTCAAGCATCTTATATTCCTCCACGTCGAGCAGCGCCAGCCGGAACGAGAGATTGGGATGCCGGAGAAAATCCTTAATGCCGTAAAGCTCCGGGAAAACGGAAAAGCCGTAGTTGGTGCGGTTTGTGCGGCGCGGCTTGCTGACCGCGCCGGTTTCGGGGGCGATCCACGAAAGCCACTTGCGGTGTACGACCGGATAAACGATCGTGACCGGACATTCGGTCAGAAACGCATGGAGCTTGCGCTTCATCGTATAAAAACCGCGCGTCTGAATTTCGGTGATGCCCTCCGGCGTGCGGATGTCCGCGACAAAGCCGTGGCAGCGGATCTCCTCATAAGCCGGGCTGCCCGCATAGAAGCGCTTCAAAACGGCGTGAATGCTTTTTTCCGCAAGCGTCCCGATGCCGTTCGCGGCAGTCAGCTCGTCGAGCGTCCGGTCGCAGACCTGCAAAAAGGCGTCGCCGCGTTCGGGCGGTGTTAAATAGGGCAGCAGTTGGTCTTTCATGGAAACGTTCCTTTCTGTATCGCGCGCATGCGCGTCTCAAATGAGTAAACCATACTCCGAGAGAAAATGCAACCGCTTCCGTACCGCAGGTGGGTCGCTCCAGCGACACAATTCCCCCCGCCGCAGTGCGATCCCCGCGGAGCGTTTTTTATTTCATAGGACGCTCTTTCCTATGAAACAAAAAAGCCTTCTGCGCTGCATGGCAGAAGGCCGGTCTTTGTTGATTTCATTTTATTCCATATCTTCGAGCAGAAGCAGAATGTGATCCTGCTTTTCCTCCGGCAGTCGGGCGAAACGATCACAGAAATTCTGCGTTTTGGACTGTTCGGGAAGGAAGGCGAAGAATTCCTCCGGAGTAACCCCCAGATAGCTGCAAATATAGAAAAATATCTGCATGGACGGAAGGGCTTTGTGGTTTTCGATCTTATTGATGTAGCCTTCGCTCTGTCCCAGCGCCAGACTCATTTCCCGGCAGGAAACTCTTTGCAGCTGGCGAAGCTGTGTCAGCCGTTCAATAAATTTGGATTCATAATCAATATATTCGGGCGGCAGTTGTCTTTTGCGCCCGTTTTCTTTGTCAGCTTGCATAAAATTCCTCCATTTTGTACCGATCGGCGAAAAAAGGACAAAAAACCATCCTACTTTTTAACGCCAAGATCATTATATGCGATACGCGGTGAAATATGAGGAAGAAAAAGCTCAATAAAAAATGGCGGCGGGAAGGAAACTCCTCATTGCATGGAAAACAGGGAAAAACAAGCTCAGCTCATGTATAAGTCAGAAGCTGCATTATACTCAAGAATTTTGAGCGGCTAACGAGGCTTGTCGATATTTATTGTAAGAACAGTGGCAATATGACATTCTCGATTCGGGAAACCAGAGAGCCCGGCGGCTTTCCCTCCTTTATCGGAGGGGCTAACCCTCCAGACGAAAGAAAGGAGGGCGTTGCCA
>JAUNGI010000014.1:34125-59361 GCA_030524525.1 Lachnospiraceae bacterium | reverse complement strand
AGGGGCGAACATCCGGACCGCAGCCAAGGAGCGCAAGCGAACATAGGAGAGCGAGCAGCCGGAACCGTCTTGCTTTTTTCAAATGTACCACCTCCTTCAGCGAACTCGGACAAAGGAACCAAAGGCATTGTAGTTTGTGAAATCAAAGTACTGTGCTGTAGTTTCCCAATTATCGTTCAGCTCCAGCAGTTCCACATAGGAGTAGAGCTTAAATCCCAAAACCTTCTTGGTTTTCCGGTAGGTTTTATAACCGGTCACGACCGTGGAGTGGGATTTGTAGCTGGAGCTGTTTGCCATATTCCAGATCGTAGGATGCCCGTTGTCGATCTCCTTTACGACCTGAGATTCGTAAGACCATATAAGGATATGCTTGGTTTTGAGCTTGCAGCCGTACTTTTTTCCTACTTCTTCGATCATTTTGGGAATACGGAAAGGGTTGGTGCCGGATTCCTCATAGCCGTAGGTGTCAATCGCGTATTCCCGTACCGCCAAGTAGAGGTTGGGAAGCCGGATGGGAGTTTCAATTTCATAGTTCTTTTTCTTTTTATACTTGCTGTAAAACGAGTCCTTCGTGGCGTTGTACCATGTTTGGGAAGAAGAGCTTGGCAGCTTATCGTACTGACCGCTGATCTTCAGGTAATTCAACAGAGAATAGACCGACGAGAGAGAGCAGTTGCCCTCGGATAGGGGCTTTCCGTCTTTCAGCTCGCGGTAAATGGAAAAATTAAACTGCTTTACATACTCATAATCCGGCAGCGAATTCTCCTTATACACCGAATATCCCTTGCCGTATTTATCCTTCACAAAGGCGTCCGGATCGTAGATGCACCCGTCCGTGCCAGATGTCTGTCCATCGTATTGTTTCTTCCCCAGCTCGCTCTCGAGATATTCGTTCCAGTCCTCCTCGGTCAGTTCGGTAAACTCGTAGGGGACATAATCGTCGTCCTCGTTTCGATATAGAAAGCCGTCGTAGATACCGTAATAAGTGTAATCCAATTCTTTCAGATAGTCAAGGTCGCCGGTCGTTTCAAAGGCGACGACCGAGTAATCGTCCAATACGATCATGTAGCCGTTATCGTCGTTAAAATCGAGGTATAGACCTTCCTGTTCCAGCGTAGTAACATAAACCGGAAGGATACCCTCGCAGGATGTGCCTTCAAAGGGCGTTTCCCCTTCCGAGAGCGTGCGGTTGTATTCCTCCGCAAACAGTGACAGGTTGTCAATGATAAAATAAGCGACGCTGGCGCAGTCGGAAGCGAGATAATCCCCTATATTTTCTTCGGTGATTATCACGTTGGAGCCGCCGTTTAGGAGCGTCAGCATGGCAAGAAGAATAGCAATAAAGTTTTTCATAATTTCCCTCCACTTCAATTCTTTTTATGCTATTATTATAACAGTTCACACCGATAAAATGTCAACAGAAGGAGTTTGCACATTTTGTGCAAACTCCTTCAAAAGAGGAGGCGGCGCCGACAAAACGTAGCCCTGTTGACTTGGTGCGAAATTCACGCGGTTTCGTACGAAAATGCAAAAAAAGGAAAAACAGGTATTGACAGAAACGGCGTTCCGGTATATTCTCTTTAAGGGCTAACAGTTTGAATATCAAACAACTTTACGATAAAGAAGTTCGACGGTAAAACAAAAAAATCGACGTTGCTTCGTCACGGCATTTTGTAAAAATGCAGCGCTTTGGAGGATACTTATGTTTGGAAAAATTATTGGAACCGGGTCGTGCGTCCCGGAGCATCGGGTCAGCAATCAGGAGCTTTCGGGTTTTTTGGAGACGAACGACGCTTGGATTCGCGAGCGCACCGGCATCGGCAGCCGACGCGTGGTGGACGGAGAGCGTCCGGAGGATCTGGCGCTTGCCGCGGCAAAGAATGCGCTTTCGGCGGCGCGGATTTCTGCGGAGGAGCTGGATATGATCGTCGTATCGACCCTTTCCTCCAACCATATGCTGCCGAGCGTCTCCTGTCTTGTGCAGCGGGGACTTGGCGCGAAGCGCGCGATGTGCTTTGACCTGAACGCCGCCTGCACCGGCTTTTTGGCGGCGTACAATACCATGCAGGCATACATAAATTTGGGGATCGTAAAAACCGGGCTGGTCGTCGGTGCGGAGGGACTGTCGCGCATTACGGACTGGAGCGACCGGTCGAGCTGTATTTTGTTCGGAGACGGCGCAGGAGCTGCAGTGCTGCGCAGCGACCCGGAGGCGGAGTTTGCCACGGTCATGCACGCGGACGGCGAGAAGGGCGACGCGCTGACCTGCGAATTTGCCTATGCGCTTGAGGAGGGCTATCCGGGAACCGTTTTGCCGGTGGCTCCCGAAGAAAAAAAACGGCGCACGCTCATCCGGATGAACGGGCAGGAGGTGTTCCGCTTTGCCATTCGGCAGGTCCCGGCGTGCATTCAGGAGCTGCTTGCGCAGGAAAATCGGGAGTTGGACAGCGTTGACTGGTTCCTGCTGCATCAGGCGAACGCGCGCATCATCGAAGGGGCGGCGAAGCGTCTGGGCGCTCCGATCGAAAAATTTCCGATGAATCTTGCGGAGTACGGCAATACGTCTTCGGCAAGCATCCCGATCTTGCTGGACGAGCTTGTGCGGGACGGAAAGATTCGGCGGGGACAGCGGCTGATTTTGGCGGGCTTCGGCGGCGGACTGACGTGGGGAGCAACCAAGGTCACGTTTTGAACCGGGGTAATTTCCGGGAAACCGGCGTTACATAAATACGCCCCTTGGGAGGCGGCGGAGAAAAGAAAAAAGGAGAAAGCATTATGTTTGAAAAGATTCAGAGTATGGTAGCGGAGCAGCTGGGAGCCGAGGTTTCCACAATCACGATGGACACGAATTTCAAGGAAGATCTGGGAGCGGATTCCCTTGATCTGTTTGAGCTGGTCACGGCGCTGGAAGAAGAATACGGCATTTCGATCCCGGCGGAGGAGCTGGAGCAGCTCGCTACGGTTTCCGACGTTGTAAAGTATGTGGAAGCGCATCAGTAGGCGGGCAGGGAAGGAGTATTTCAGTGAAAACGGAGATTACGAATTTGCTTGGGGTTTCCTATCCGATCCTTCAGGGCGGTATGGCATGGGTGGCGGAGCATAAGCTTGCGTCCGCCGTATCGGAAGCCGGAGGCTTTGGCATTATCGGCGCGGGCGGAGCGCCCGCCGCGTGGGTGGAGGAGCAGATCTGGCTCGCGCGGAAGCGGACCGACAAGCCGTTCGGCGTAAATCTGATGCTGATGAATCCGGAGGCGGAGCAGATCGCCGAGGTGATCGCCAAGGAACGGGTCAGCGCCGTTACGACCGGCGCGGGAAGCCCCGAAAAGTATATGGAGCGCTGGAAGTCCATGGGC
The DNA here is from genome assembly GCA_030524525.1 of Lachnospiraceae bacterium. Lineage (GTDB taxonomy): Bacteria > Bacillota > Clostridia > Lachnospirales > Lachnospiraceae > ISDg. The sequence continues at coordinate 56,008 of JAUNGI010000014.1, read as the reverse complement.
GTGAAGGTCATTCCGGTCGTGGCTTCGGTGGCGCTTGCAAAGCGCATGGAACGCGCCGGAGCCGACGCGGTCGTCGCGGAGGGCACCGAGTCCGGCGGACATATCGGGGAGCTGACCACGATGGCGCTTGTGCCGCAGGTCTGCGACGCGGTGCAGATCCCGGTCATTGCGGCGGGCGGGATCGCCGACGGCAGAGGCATTGCGGCGGCGCTGATGCTGGGCGCAAAGGCGGTGCAGATGGGAACCCGCTTTATTACGACGGTGGAATCCACGGTACATAAAAATTATAAGGAGCGCGTATTGCGCGCCAAGGACATCGACTCCAAGGTGACCGGACGCGGAACCGGGCATCCGGTTCGCTGTCTGCGCAACCAGATGACCAATCGGTATCTGCGCAGGGAGGCGGAGGGCGCTTCCTTTGAGGAATTGGAGCAGCTCACGCTCGGCGGGCTTCGCAGAGCCGTCGTCGAAGGCGACATGGAGGGCGGCAGCATCATGGCGGGGCAGATCGCCGGACTGGTTCATGAGGAGCTGACCTGCCGGGAGCTTTTGGAAAAGCTGATGCGGGAAACGAGAGAGGCGCTGCGGAGCGGAAGCGCATGGTTTGCGGAAGAAGCGGAGTGAAAAAGATGGGAAAGATCGCGTTTGTATATCCGGGGCAGGGCGCGCAGAAGCCCGGAATGGGAAAGGATTTTGCCGAAAACGGGGAGCGCGCGGCGGCGGTCTACGAGCTGGCGCAGAGCGTTCTGGATTTTCCGCTGCGGGAGCTTTGCTTTGAGGAAAACGAAAAGCTCAACGAAACCCGGTATACGCAGGCGGCGCTCGTTGCGACTTGTCTTGCCATGACCGAGGAGATCACGGCGCTCGGCGTTACCCCCGATGTGACTGCAGGGCTGAGCCTTGGGGAATATGCGGCGCTTGCCGCCGCCAGGGCGATGAATGTCGAGGACGCCGTCCGCGCCGTTCGCCGCCGGGGCATTTTGATGAGCGAGGCGGTTCCTGCCGGAGAGGGCGGGATGAGCGCGGTGCTGGGACTGAGCGGAGAACAGACCGAGGAAGCGATCGCCGGGATCGATACGGTCACGGTGGCAAATTACAACTGCCCGGGGCAGGTCGTCGTGACCGGGATGCTTTCGGGACTGGCACAGGCGCAGGAGCGGCTGCTTGCGGCGGGGGCAAAACGCGTGCTGCCGTTGAAGGTCAGCGGCCCGTTTCATTCGCCCTATCTTCAAGGAGCGGGCGAGGCGCTGCGGGAAACGCTTTCGGGCATTGGGCTTATGCCGCTTCGCTGTCCTTACGTCTCCAACGTGACTGCCGAATATGTGACCGATTCTTCGGAAACGAAGGAGCTTTTGGTGCGGCAGGTGTCTTCGCCGGTGCGCTGGGAGCAGAGCATGCGGAACATGATCGCGCACGGAGTCGATACGTTTGTGGAGATCGGCCCCGGCAGAACCATCGCCGGGTTTATGAAAAAGATCGCGCCGGAGCTTACCGTATGGAACGTCGGCAGCTGGGACGAATTTTTGAAGCTGAAGGAAAACTGGGGGCGCTAGTCCGCCGGAAAGGGAGGAAAAGGAAGATGCTGGAAGGACAGGTTGCCGTTGTGACCGGAGCGTCCCGCGGGATCGGCGCGGCGATCGCCAAGCGGCTGGCGAAGGAGGGCGCGTTTGTGATCGTCAACTATCAGGGCTCGCAGGAACGGGCGGAGCAGGTAAAAAAGGAAATCGAGGAGGCAGGAGGCAGGGCGGCGCTTTGGCGGTGCGACGTATCGGACGCCGCGGAATGTCAGGCGATGCTCGAAGGCGTTCGGAAGGAATACGGCGCGGTGGATATTCTGGTAAACAACGCGGGAATCAATCGGGACGGGCTGCTGCTTACCATGTCTCAGGACGATTTTGATCGGGTCGTGAAAACGAACCTGTACGGCTGCTTTTACTGTACGAAGGCGGCGGCAAAAGGGATGATAAAAAAGCGGAGCGGCAGGATCGTCAACATTTCCTCGGTGTCCGGCGTGCTGGGCAACGCGGGGCAGGCGAACTATGCCGCGTCAAAGGCGGGGATCATCGGCTTTACGAAGACGGCGGCGCGGGAGCTTGCGGGCAGGGGCGTCACGGTGAACGCGATTGCGCCCGGCTTTATCGAGACGGACATGACCGGAAAGCTGTCCGAGGACGTAAGGACGGCGGCTGCCGCCCAGATCCCGCTGAAGCGTTTCGGAAAGCCGGAGGATATCGCCGCGGCGGTGGCGTTTCTGGCGTCGCCGGAGGCGGGCTATATTACCGGGCAGGTGCTCGGCGTGGACGGCGGTATGGCGATGTAAAAAACGGAGGAGTTGGAAATCGTGAGACGAGTTGTGATTACGGGCATGGGCGCGGTGACGCCCATCGGAAACACCGTAGAGGAATTTTGGAACGGGGTCCGCAGCGGAAAGCTGGGGATCGGACCGATCACCCGGTTTGATACCGCGGAGTATAAGGTAAAGCTTGCCGCCGAGGTAAAGGGCTTTGACGCGGGGGCGCGGATGGATGCGCGGGCGGCGAGACGGATGTCGGCGTTTTCGCAGTATGCGGTAGCCGCCGCCGGGGAGGCGCTTGCGCAGGCGCAACTGAACATGGAAAACGAGGACGCTTACCGGGCGGGGGTCTGCATCGGCTCCGGCGTCGGCGGGCTGTGGGAGCTGGAGCAGGAGCACGAGCGGCTTCTGACCAAGGGACCGTCCCGGGTGAAGCCGCTGCTGATCCCGATGATGATCACCAATATGGCGGCGGGAAACGTGGCGATCGCCTACGGATTCAAGGGCAAATGCCTTGACATTACCACGGCGTGCGCGTCGGGGACGCATTGTATCGGCGAGGCGTTCCGCGCCATTCAGCACGGCGAGCTGGACGTGTGCGCTGCGGGCGGCTCGGAAAGTACCGTTACGCCCATCGGCGTCGCGGGCTTTACGAATCTGACGGCGCTCAGCACGGAGCCCGATCCGGCGCGGGCTTCCATTCCGTTTGACCGGGAGCGCGGCGGCTTCGTGATCGGCGAGGGCGCGGGCGTGCTGCTGCTTGAGGAGCTGTCGCACGCAAAGGCAAGAGGCGCAAAGATCTTAGCGGAGATCACCGGTTACGGCGCCACCTGCGACGCGTTTCACATCACGTCGCCGGCGGAGGACGGAAGCGGTGCGGCAAAGGCGATGGAGCTTGCCATGGGCGAGGCTGGGGTAAAGCCCGAAGACGTGGATTATCTCAATGCGCACGGAACGAGCACGCATCACAACGATCTGTTTGAAACAAGGGCGATCCGCCTTGCGTTCGGCGCGGCTGCCGAGGGGCTTTCGATCAACTCCACCAAGTCCATGATCGGACATCTGCTCGGCGCCGCCGGAGGCGTGGAGGCGATCGTTTGCGTCAAGACCATCCAAGAGGGCTTCGTCCATCAGACCATCGGTTCCAAAGAACCCGATCCGGAATGCGATCTTGACTACACGTTCGGCGCGCCAAAGGAAAAGACCGTGCGCACGGCGCTGAGCAATTCGCTTGGCTTCGGCGGACACAACGGAACGCTTGCGTTCCGGGCATTTGAGGAATAAGAACGGCGAGGGAATCATGAAGGTTGAAGAAATCAAGGAATTGATGCGCGCCATGACCGAGACCGGCATGACGGCGCTGGAATACGAGTTCCCGGACGGGCGGCTGTCTCTGAAACGGGAAGCCGCAGCGGGCGTTTCCGGGCCTGCGGAGCGCCCGGCGGGAGAAGGCTTGGCGGCGGAAAAAGAGCCGGAGACTGTCGGAGAACACGGAAAAACCGCCGGTCAGGTGGTCGTTTCCCCCCTTGTGGGAACGGTCTATCTGGCTCCGGCGGAGGGCGAAGCGCCTTTCGTGCAGGAAGGGGACGGCGTGAAAAAGGGGCAGGTGCTTGCGATCGTGGAAGCCATGAAGCTCATGAACGAGATCGAAAGCGAATATGCGGGCGAGGTCGTCCGTGTGCTGGTGGAAAACGGGCAGACCGTGGAATACGGCCAGCCGCTGTTTGAGATCCGATAGAAGGGAGGCAGTTTGCCATGGGAGAACGATTGACGGTAAAGCAGATCGAGGAGATCCTTCCTCATCGCTACCCGTTTCTGCTGATCGACACGATCGAGGATTATGTGCCGGGCGAATACGCGGTCGGCTATAAATGCGTGTCCTACCGCGAGGATTTTTTTCAGGGACATTTTCCGGCGGAGCCGGTCATGCCCGGCGTGCTGACGATCGAGGCGCTGGCGCAGGTGGGAGCGGTGGCGATCCTGAGCTGCGAGGAAAATAAAGGAAAGCTCGTGTATTTCGGCGGCATCAACAAATGCCGCTTCCGGGGAAAAGTTGTGCCGGGCGACCGGCTGCGGCTGGAGACCCGGATCGTCCGCAGAAAGGGGCCGGTGGGCGTTGGAAGCGCCGTGGCGACCGTGGACGGAAGGGTCGTGGCGGAGGCGGAGCTTACGTTTGCCGTGGGCTGAGGGCGAAGACAGGCAGGGGAGGAACGCAATGATTCGAAAACTTTTGATCGCGAACCGCGGCGAGATCGCCGTCCGCATCATCCGCGCGTGCCGGGAGCTGGGCATTGAGACCGTGGCCGTTTATTCCACGGCGGATCGGGACGCGCTGCACACGCAGCTTGCAAGCGAAGCGATCTGCATCGGCGACATCCGCTCGGCGGACAGCTATCTGAATATGGAAAGCATTCTGAGCGCGGCGATCGCCACCGGCGCGGACGCCATCCATCCGGGCTTTGGTTTTCTTTCCGAGAACAGCCGCTTTGCCGCCGTGTGCGAGACCTGCGGAATTACGTTCGTGGGACCGAACAGCCGCGTTATGGAACGTTTGGGAAACAAATCGGAGGCGAGAAGGACGATGCTTGCCGCCGGTGTTCCGGTCATTCCCGGCAGCGAGGAGGTGATCCTCTCCGAGGAAAGAGGGCGGCAGGTGGCGGCGGAGATCGGCTATCCGGTCATCATTAAAGCGGTGCTTGGCGGCGGCGGAAAGGGAATGCGGACGGCGGCAAACGAAGAAGAATTTGCGGCGGCGTTCCGGACGGCGCAGAAGGAAAGCGAAATGGCGTTCGGAAGCCGGGAGATGTATTTGGAGCACTATGTCGAAGCTCCGAAACACATCGAATTTCAGATCCTTGCCGACCGGTACGGACATGTGATCCATCTGGGAGAGCGCGACTGCTCCGTCCAGCGGAATCATCAGAAGATGATCGAGGAAGCTCCCTGCGAGGCGCTTTCGGCGACGCTTCGGGCGGAAATGGGGTGCGTCGCCGTACAGGCCGCGAAGGCGGCAGGCTATGAAAACGCGGGCACGATCGAATTTCTTCTCGACGGGAACGGGCGCTTTTATTTTATGGAGATGAACACACGCATACAGGTCGAGCATCCGATCACCGAGTGCGTGACCGGCGTCGATCTGGTAAAGGAACAGATCCGCATTGCCGAAGGGAAGCCGCTTTCCGTGAAGCAGGAGGACGTTGTTCTGCGGGGCCATGCGATCGAGTGCCGCATCAACGCCGAGGAACCGGAGAAAAAGTTCCGTCCTTCCTCGGGAACGATCACGCAGCTCTATCTGCCGGGCGGAAACGGCGTGCGGGTCGATACCGCCGTTTACAGCGGCTACGAGGTGACTCCCTATTACGATTCGATGCTTGCCAAGCTGATCGTTCACGGGCGGAACCGGGAGGAGGCGATCAGCAAAATGCGGAGCGCCTTGGGGGAGGTCATCATCGAGGGGATCCACACGAATCTGGATTATCAGTATGAAATTTTGAACGACGAGGAATTTGCCGCCGGAAACATTACGGTGAACTTTTTGGAGGATTTTGCCCGGCGCAGAGAGACGCGGAACGAGTGAGGGAATAGGCTATGCTGTCCGATTTTTTTAAGAAAACACCCAAAAACTATGTGACGGTGCGCGTGGATACGCCGAAGGTGCCGGCGGGGCTGCTGCGCAAATGCAAGAAGTGCAATTCGGCGCTGTTTGCCGAGGACGTCCGCAGGCACGGTGAGATCTGCCCGAAGTGCGGCGCGTATTTCCGGATGCGCGCCGATCAGAGGATCGCGCTTTTGGTCGATAAGGGAAGCTTCCGTCCCGCATTCGCGGAGCTGCCGGTGGAAAATCCGCTGCATACGGCGGGTTATGAGGAAAAGCTTGCGCGGCTCCGGGAAAAGACCGGGTTGGACGAGGCGGTGGTCACCGGCTTTGGGACGATCGGCGGCATTCGGACGGCGCTTGGCGTATGCGACGGACGGTTCCTGATGGCAAGCATGGGTCGGGTCGTCGGGGAGAAGATCGTGCGGCTCGTGGAACGGGCCACGGCGGAGCGTCTGCCGGTGGTTCTGGTTGCCTGTTCGGGCGGCGCGCGGATGCAGGAGGGCATCGTCTCTCTGATGCAGATGGTCAAGACCTCCCAAGCGCTTCGCCGCCACGGCGACGCGGGACAGCTGTTCCTTTCGGTGCTGACCGACCCCACGACCGGAGGCGTAACGGCAAGCTTTGCCATGCTCGGCGACGTGATCGTGGCGGAGCCGGAGGCGATGATCGGCTTTGCCGGCCCCCGGGTGATCGAGCAGACCATCGGGCAGAAGCTTCCCAAGGGGTTCCAGAGCGCCGAATATTTGCTGGAGCACGGCTTCCTTGACCAGATCGTACCGAGAAACGAGCTGCGCGGAAGGCTTGAGACGCTGCTTCGGCTGCACGGCTATTTGCCGGAGAAGTCCGACGCTTCTTTTGAGGCGGGCGGCACGGGAGCAGCACAGGCGGCTGCGAGCGTGACTGCCGGAACAGGGCAGATGGCTGAAAGTGCGGCTGCGAGCGGGACAGCTGAGAAGATGCAGGCAACTGCGAATGCGGTTGTCGGGAAGACACGAGCGGTTGGGAACGCGCCTGCCGGAACCGGAAGGAAGCGGTCGAAAACCGCGTGGGAGCGCGTGCTGCTTTCAAGAGACCGCGCAAGACCCGTCGGCGAGGATTATATTCAGGCGCTGTTTACCGACTTCTGCGAGCTGCATGGCGACCGGCGCTACGGCGACGACGCGGCGGTGATCGGCGGGGTCGCTTTGTTTCACGGAAGACCGGTCACGGTCATCGCGCAGATGAAGGGACGCAACACGAAGGATTCGGTCAAGCGGAATTTCGGAATGCCCTCTCCGGAGGGCTATCGAAAGGCAAAACGGCTGATGGAGCAGGCGGAAAAATTCCGTCGTCCGGTCATTTGCTTTGTCGATACGCCGGGAGCCTTCTGCGGTTTGGAGGCGGAGGCAAGAGGACAGGGACAGGCGATCGCCGAAAACCTGTTTACGCTTTCGGGGCTTCGGACGCCGGTGCTTTCCATCGTGATCGGCGAGGGCGGCAGCGGCGGCGCGCTGGCGCTTGCGGTTGCCGACGAGGTATGGCTGTTGGAGAATTCCATCTATTCGATCCTGTCCCCGGAGGGCTATGCGAGCATTCTCTGGAAGGACAGCAAGCGGGCGCAGGAGGCGGCGCAGGTCATGAAGATCACCGCGGCAGACCTGCTGGGGCTTGGCGTTGTGGAGCGAGTATTTTCGGAGCCGGAAGGCTTTTGCCGGGAGACGATGGGCGGACTTCTGGAGGAGCTGGAGGAGGGCATCGCCGCCTTTTTGGAATCGGCGTGCAAAAAAGAGCCGGAGCAGCTTATCGAAGAACGCTATGCGCGTTTTCGGAAAATGTAGGAAAATGTGAAAAAAAGGATTGGACGCTGCGAAAAAATATGATAAGATGGGGGCAAGGTTATTACGAAGGAGTAAACGGCGTGGACGCATATGCAACATTTAATCAGGTTTTGGTGCATCTGTTTCAGGAGATCCTTGATCTGGAGGCAAAGGCGATCATTACGGACGAGTTCCGGGACATTACCAACAACGATATGCACATCATTGAGGCGGTCGGTCTGGGAAGCGGCAGCAACATGTCCACGATCGCCAAACGTCTGAGAATTACCGTGGGTTCCCTGACTACATCCATGAATCAGCTTGTCAAGAAGATGTACGTTTTCCGGGAGCGAAGCGAAGAAGACCGGCGGATCGTCAACATTTCTCTGACGGAAAAGGGCGTTCGGGCATACGAGCATCATAGGGATTTTCATGAGCAGATGACGCGTGCGGCGATGAAGGAGCTGACGGAGGAGGAGACCGGCGTATTGATGCGCTGCCTGAATTCTCTTTCGGATTTCTTCCATTCCTATGCGGACAAGGAGAACGAAAGCAAAAAGCCAAGCTGACGCGGGGTTTTTGAGGGGGAAAAAGGGTTGAAAAAACGAATTCTTGCCTATCTGGCGCAGATCGACGCGCTTCTTGCCGATCCGCCCGCCGGGACGGACTGGAAGCGGGAGCGGGAAAAGCATCTGATCCAGATCGGTTTTTTTATGCATGAAAGGCTGGTGCATTTGATCGTAACCGTTGTATTTGCGATTCTGACAGTGGGCTGCATGCTCTATGCCGTCGCGGCTCCCGGTTTGGGGATGCTGCTTTTGATCGCGGCGTTTCTCTGCCTGCTCGTGCCTTACATCGCACATTATTTCTTGTTGGAAAACGGCGTGCAGAAAATGTACCGGCAGTACGACCGGATGCTGGAGCTGGAGGAAGCGGGGCAGAGGGAAAAGGCTGCGTGCGGAGATATTAAATATTATAATGAAAAAACCTGAGAAGGCTTCCGTCCTTCTCAGGTTTTTGTTTTTGGGGTTCCACCGGGAATTTGTAAGAAAAATCAGCAGACCGCGTCTGGCCGTCCTCTTGATTTTCAGGCGGTTCCTGCCGCGCCCGCATATTCCGAAGACGGCAGATATTTCTTCTTCCAGCCTCCCTGAAAATAGCGTGCAACGACGATCAGCAGGCAGATCCCCCAGCCGACCGGATTCGCCCACATAATAACATAGCCCGAAGTAACGTCCGCGAGAACGTAGCTCAATACGACCCGCACGGTCAGGTTGACAAGGCTGCCGGCAAGAAACCATTTCATGTCGGCGGCTCCGCGGAGAATGCCGCAGCTTACGTTCATCGTGCCCATCACAAAATAAAAGCCGGAGACGATGCGGAGATAGGAGGTTCCGACCTCGATCGCGCGGGCGCTGGAGTCCTTGTCGAGAAACCAGCGGATCATTGTGCCCCCCGCAAGCTGCATGAGAACGGCGATAAAGAGCGCGATACCGACCGCCATGGCAAGGCAGATGCGGTAGCCGTGCTTGATGCGGTCGAGCCGTCCGGCACCGAGATTTTGCGCAACGTAGGTGGAGGCGGCGTTGCCGACGGCTACCATCGGTACGATGGCGATGCTGTCGAGCTTGATGGCAGCCGTATAGCCCGCGAGGAAGCTGGAGCCGAAGCGGTTTACGACCGACTGGACAAGCAGCATGCCCACCGATACGATGGACTGCTGCAAAACCGTCGGGATCGCCACGATGACCATGCGCTTCAAAAGCGCGCGGTCAAAGCGGGCGAACGGCTCGCAGGGCATATGGCGGAGCTTGCGGAGCAGGAAGAAAAACGACAGAACGGCAGAGCTGGCCTGTGCGATCAGGGTCGCCCATGCCACGCCGCGCACGCCCATGCCAAAATGCACCACCGTCAGCAGGTCGAGAGCGATGTTCAGAACCGAGGAAAAGAACAGAAACAGCAGCGGCTTTTTGGAATCCCCGAGCGCGTTGAAGATGGCGGAAAACGCATTGTATAAAAAGAGGAAAACAAAGCCCATGAAGTAGATCCGCATATACGCGGCTGCGTCGTCAAAGATGTTTTTCGGCGTGCCGATCAGGTGCATGATCCACTGATTGATCCCCAGTCCCAAAAGACTCATGACGGCGCTGACCGCCAAGATGGACCAGAGCGCCGTGGAAATGGCGGATTTCATGCGCCGGATGTCCTGCGCTCCGAACAGGTTCGAGATGATGATGGAACAACCGATGCCGGTGCCGTTGGCAACCATGACGAACAGCATGGTGATGGCGGTCGATGCGCCGACCGCCGCAAGAGCGTCTTCTCCGACAAATTTTCCGACGATGATGGAGTCTACAATATTATAAAGCTGTTGAAAAAGGTTTCCGCAGACCATCGGCACGGTAAAGGCGATCAGCGCCTTTGCCGGATTGCCCGAGGTCATGCTTCCTTTGAGTTGCTGTGACATAGCGTAAGTTCACCGTTCCTTTCTTTCGTACGCCGCCGCAGGGCGCGCAAGGTAAAGCATAGCACGGAATCGGAAAAAAGTAAAGGTTTCGTGCGGCGCAGGGTTTGTTTGCGCGTTTTTTTGGGAAACTTGACGGCATTCTGCTCTTGACAAGCCCAAAGGTTTGGTGCTATATTCTCTATTAAGATGCAGATTGTATTTTTTACGCGCTGCATGCGCGGTGCCTTTCTTAAAGAGAGGAGTCTCGCAAGAGATTTTAAGAGGGCGCAGAAAAGGGAGAGGAGAGAGGACATGAAGAAAAAGTATGTGAGTCCGGATATGGAAATCGTGCTGTTCGAAGCGGAAGACGTAATTACCGCCAGCGGAGTCGGCGATAACGAAGAACCGTGGAACATTGACGTCCCGGAAGAAATTTAGAAGGATAAGTATTGGAGGGTGAAAAAAATGAAAAAGAAGGTACTTGCGCTTCTTTGCGCATTGGTTATGATTTTTGGCATGATGCCGGCAGCTGCAGCGGCAGAAACGCCTGCGGTTACGATCGACGGAGCGTCCATTCGTACCGAAAGCCCGCAGGGACTTCGCTTTAAGATCACCGTTACCAACGCCAGTCAGGCAACGGACTACGGTATCAAGCTTGCGTATGACGGAAAGAGCAAGACGATTTCCTTTGCGAACGGTTATACGAACATTTACGCAAAAGACGAAGCCAACGATACGATCGAGTATACGGCGGTTCTGATCAACATTCCTTCGGATGCTTTTGAGACGGATGTTCAGGCAACCGGTTTTGTTACATATGAAGGCGGAAGTCAGGAGACCGACGCGATCACGAGAAACATTCAGGGCGTTGCGCATGCGGCGGGACAGGAGCTTGCCGAGGACGGCGCGCTTTCCGACATGGGCGGAACGAAGGTAGCGGTTTCGCAGTACGGCAGCGACATGTTCTACACCTTGGACGAGAGCATGGCGGGAAAGACGGTCAACGTTTCTTTGAAGGTTCGCGTTTCGGGCATGGGCTACGGCGCTTCCGTAACCGGCGGCGGTCTGCAGTTGAATTCCACTTGGGCTTGGCTCAAGAGCGTTGATATGACCGATGCGTGGACGACGGTCAGCCTGAGCAATTACACGGTTCCGGAGAGCAACGCCAACGGCTTTTATTTCGGCAATATCAACGACGTTTATGAAGCGGGCGGATGTCTGTATGTCAAGGACGTTACCGTGGAGGTCGTTGACCTGTCCGGCGATATTGACGTAGATCTTGCCGGCGCGACAAACGGCTATGGAACGCAGTTGACCAGCAATGCTGACGGCAGTCTTACGGTCAAGTTTGAGAACGGCTATGGTCAGATGGGCTTTGCACTTGGCGCTCTGAAGCTGGAGGATTACAGCTCCGTAAAGATCACCTATAAGAAGGCAGGCAGCGACGCTCAGTTCCAGCTTAAGATCACGGACGGCGAAGTTTATGGTACGGCTACAAAGACCGCTTATCCGGCGTATGGAGTAGCGGCTGGCGAGGAAAAGACCGAGACGATCGATATCTCCACATGGGAAAGAGCCGGCGCAACCTATCTGCTGATCGGCGGAAACGGCGATACCGCTCTGGAACTGACGATTTATTCGATCACGCTGTGCAAGTAAAATCGTTGCATAAGATACCATAGGATGCAGAATGCAGCCCTTACAGATTTCTGTAAGGGCTGATTTTTCAACCGAAGCTTGTTTTCTGCCGGTGCAGAAACAGCCTCGGAACAAGGTTGGCTATATTGTGTCGGAGCGTCACAAATAGCTTTGACGGGACGCTCCGGAATGGGGAGGAAAATGAAAAAGAAAAGGATCCTGCTGCCGCTGTGCGCAGCGTTACTTGTGGGACTCGTTTTGACCGGCTGCAACGGCGGGGACGACGAGGAAAAACCCACTCCGGCGCCGACCGGAGACAATGAGATCGACGTGAGCGATTGGTTTTCCGATCCGACGGCTTCGCCGGAACCTACGGTGAGCGGAGGAACCCAGAGCCCGTCGGAAACGCCCGCGCCTCTTCCGACGGCGGAGGTGACTCCGGACGTATCGGCAAAGCTGACGCCTCAGGTCACGCCAGTGGGAAGGCTTACCGAGCCGCCGGTCACGCCCGGAGAAAATACGCCGACGCCAACCAGAAGACCCGATGCGCAGATCCCGGCGTCTCCGGGATTGGAGCCGAACGGCAGCGGAGGACACGGGACTCCCACCGCTACGCCCAATCCGCAGGACGAGGGCTGGCTGGACGGCTGGTATTAGTAAATTGGAATTTACAGTTGCCTTTTTCTGGTTACTTATGATATAGTATATAGGAATGGACATACTGGTATATGCCCGACAGAAAAACAACTATCGAACACCAAGGAGGTAAACTCAAATGGGTAATTTTATCGTTGGACAGTCCGGCGGACCGTCTTCCGTAATTAACTCCTCCCTTGCCGGCGCGTTCTGCGCTGCAAGAGATCTGGGAGTAGACAAAATCTATGGTATGCGTTTCGGTATTCAGGGCTTCATCAAGGGAATGTATGTTGACCTGAAGGAGCAGATCACCTGCGACAGAGACGTGGAAATTCTCAAGAGAACCCCGGCAGCGTTTCTTGGCTCCTGTCGCTATAAGCTTCCGGCAATCGACGGAAACGAAGAGCTGTACAATGACATCTTCAAGAAGATCGACGAACTGGACATCGAAGTATTTTGCTACAACGGCGGAAACGACTCGATGGACACGATCAACAAGCTGAACGAATACGCAAAGAAGATCGGCTGGACAAAGACAAAGTTTATGGGAATTCCCAAGACCATCGACAACGACTTGGAGTTTACCGACCATACGCCGGGCTTCGGCAGCGCCGCAAAATTCATTGCGACCATGCTCAAGGAGGTTATTACCGACGGAAATGCGCTCGGCTTCTCCAAGCAGCAGGTTATCATTATGGAAATCATGGGACGGAACGCAGGCTGGCTGACCGCAGCGGCGGCTCTTTCCAAGGACAGCGAGTGCGAAGGTCCGGATCTGATCTATCTGCCGGAGGTCACGTTCGATCTGGACGCGTTCAAGGCAAAGATGAAGGGGCTTCTGGAGAAGAAGGACGTTGTTGTCGTTGCCGTTTCCGAGGGCGTAAAGCTGGCTGACGGACGCTTTGTATGCGAGCTTGGCTCCGCAAGCGATTTTGTTGACGCGTTTGGTCACAAGCAGCTTTCCGGTACCGCAAGCGCGCTTGCGAACATTGTTGCGGCAGACTTCGGCGTAAAGACCCGCGCCATCGAGCTTTCCACCTTACAGAGATGCGCGGCGCATATTTCCTCGAAGCAGGACGTTACCGAGGCGTTTGCCTGCGGCTATGCTGCCGTTAAGGCAGGCTATGCGGGAGAGTCCGGTAAGATGATCCTGATCGACCGCCTCAGCAAGAAGGGCGAGCCGTATGCGTTCGGCTTGAGCAGCCACAACATCTGCGACATTGCCAACGCCGAGAAGAAGGTTCCGCTTGAGTGGATCACCGAGGACGGCACCTATGTATCGGACGAGTTCATCTCCTATGCAAGACCGTTGATCGAGGGAGAACTGCCGCCGGTAATGGTAAACGGTATTCCGAGCATTCTGAAAATTAAGTAATTTTTAAGTAAGAGATTAAAAACAGGGCAGCCACAAGCCGGAAACAGCGTGTGGCTGCTTTCTGTCCTATATCTGCACAAAAATGGAGGTTCTCTATGGCTGAAGAATGTAATCATGACTGTTCCGGCTGCAACGTGGAATGCAGCAGCCGAAGAACGGATAAATCTCAGTTTCTTGCGCCGATGAATGCGCACAGCAAGATCCGCAGGGTGATCGGCGTTGTCAGCGGAAAAGGCGGCGTCGGCAAGTCCTTTGTCACCGCGTATTTGAGCGTGCTTTTTGCCCGGCAGGGCTTCCGGTGCGGCATTTTGGATGCGGACGTGACCGGTCCCTCCATCCCCAAGAGCTTTGGCATCGACACGCTGGCAAGCGCAAACGACGAAGGGCTTTTGCCGGTGGAGACCCGAACCGGCATTAAGATCATGAGCCTGAATCTGCTGTTGGAAGACAAGGAAACGCCGGTGGTCTGGAGAGGCCCGGTGCTTGCCGGAACCGTGAAGCAGTTCTGGAGCGACGTGCTGTGGGGCGATATCGACTACCTGTTCGTGGATATGCCGCCCGGAACCGGGGACGTGCCGCTGACGGTCTATCAGTCGCTGCCGATCGACGGCGTCGTGATCGTTTCGAGCCCGCAGGAGCTGGTGTCGATGATCGTCGGAAAAGCCGTCAATATGGCGCAGCAGATGGAGGTTCCGGTTCTGGGACTTGTGGAGAACTACAGCTATGTGGAATGCGGGCACTGCGGCGAGAAGCTGTATGTATTCGGCAAGAGCCATATTGAGGAAACGGCGGCAAAATATCGGCTTCCGGTGCTTGCCAAGCTGCCGCTTGCCGAAACGGTGGCGGCGCATGTGGACGCGGGCGATGTGGAAGGACTGGAAGGAGATTGGCTTTCGGAGGCGTCCAAGCAGATTCTTGCCGCCCTGCCGCTTGCTTAGTTTCGCTTTTTTTCTGAAAAGCATTGACAAATCTTTGAACGGTATACTACAATGATAAAAGGCTATATCCGTGGAGCGAATGTGCAAATCATGGAAAAAGAACAGGAAGGGTGGAAGTAATATGCGCGTGATTGCCGGAAAAGCAAGACGCTTGCTGCTGGAAACGCCGCGCGGTACGGAGACCCGACCGACGCAGGACAAGATCAAGGAAACGCTGTTCAATATCTTGGCTCCCGACCTTCCCGGCTGTCGCTTTCTCGACCTGTTTGCCGGAAGCGGCGGGATCGGCATTGAGGCTCTGAGCCGCGGCGCGGAATTTGCCTGTTTTGCAGACAGCAGCCGGGATGCGCTTCGCTGCATTCGCCGGAATTTGGAGTGGACGGGCTTTGCGGAGCAGAGCGCGGTGTACGGGATGGATTATCTGAGCGCGCTTCGCCAGATGGAGTATGACGGCAGACATTTCGATATCGTATTTCTGGACCCGCCTTATCACAAGGAATTGGCGGTGCAGGCGCTTCGCTTTCTGAGAACGTCATCCCTGACGGACGACGACACGCTGTTTGTTGTGGAGGAAGCGCTGGACGCGGATGACACGAGAAGCGCGGCGGAAGCGGCGGGCTACGAGATATTTCGAACCAAGGAATACAAGTCAAACCAACACTGGTTTATGAAAAGGAAATGAACGGCAGATGAAGACAGGAATCTATGCAGGCAGCTTTGATCCGATCACGCTTGGACATTTGGATATCGTTCGGCGTGCGTCAAGCCTTGTAGACCGGCTGATCATCGGTGTCTTGAACAACAGCAGCAAATGTCCGGCGTTCAGCGTGGAGGAGCGGGTCGAAATGATCTCCAAGGTCACGCGGAGCATTCCGAATGTTTCGGTGGAAAGCTTTTCGGGACTGACCGTGGAGTTTGCAAAGCAAAAGGAAGCCAGGATCTTGGTTCGCGGGCTGCGTGCAGTCACGGACTTTGAGTACGAGCTGCAGATCGCTCAGCTGAATCATAAGCTGCATCCGGGACTGGATACGATTTTCTTGACCACCAGCGTGGAGTATTCCTATCTCAGCTCCAGTACCGTACGTGAGATCGCAAGCTACGGCGGAGATATCCGGGACTTTGTACCTGAAGAGGTTGTACAGGACGTTTACGATAAATTATACAGAAAAAAGGAGAACTAACCATGGCACAGAATCAGATCGAACGGTGTATTGACAACATCTACGAATTCGTGGAAAACTGTAAGGCATCCACTTTTTCTCCGAACAAGGTAGTGATTCCCAAGGACGAGCTTTACGATCTGCTGGATGAGCTGAAGCTTCGGACGCCGGACGAGATCAAGCGGTACCAAAAGATCATTGCGAACCGCGACTCCATCATTGCGCAGGCCGAGGAGAAGGCGGAGCAGATCATTGAAGAAGCAAAGGCAAAGGCAAAGCAGCTTGTCAGCGAGCATGAGATCATGCAGCAGGCATATGCCCGCGCCAACGAGCTGGTATCGGCTGCGGGAAGCGAAGCCGACGAGATGCTGACGAGTGCCAATTCCGACGCCGATCAGATCCGTACCGGCGCGCTTAACTACGCAAACGATATTATGACCGATATGGAAAAGATTTTGCAGGAGGCTTACGAAACGACCCGAACGAGAGCCGAGAATCTTGTGGCTGCTTTGAAGGAGAATTTTGAAGTTGTTTCCGCGAATCGGATGGAGCTGGACGTTCAGTTGAATCCGCAGGAGGCTGCCGCGGCTTACGACAATCCGATTGCGACCGTAAGCGAGGACGGCGAGTTTGATTTCGGAGAAAATACGTTCTTGGACAACATCGAGGAATAGCAATTATGGGCATAGCGGCAGCTATGCCCTCTATTTATTGTTACAAGATATGTGGCGATGTGCTATACTTAAAACAACAAACGAGAATTTTGTGAAGGTGACGAGTGTTGAAAGAATATGTATGGCTGTTTCCAATTATTTTTATATTTCATGACATGGAAGAAATAATTGGATTTGGGATATGGCTAAAAAATAACAAGAAAATATTAGGCGAAAAATATCCGAATATTCTGAATACATATAAGGATTTTTCTACAGAAGGATTTTCTTTAGCGGTCTTTGAAGAACTGATTTTGTGCATCGCTTTTTCTGCGCTTGCATTTTTATTTGACACACAGCCGCTTTGGTATATATGGTTGGGTGGATTTATTGCTTGTACACTGCACTTTATCATCCATATAGGACAGGCGGTTTGGATGAGACAATACATCCCGGCTACAGCTACAAGTATTATCTGTTTTCCAATAAGTATATGGATTCTGTATCAATGCTTTTTAACGCTGGAAGGTGAGTGGTGGTATATAGCTGCATTTATTATTGCAGGAATTTTGATTACTGCAGTTAATTTGAAAATTGCTCAAAAGATAATTGGATGGTTTACCAGAAAAACAGGTTTATGTTCAGTTATCTAAATTTTGGTTTACCGAGAAATCTGGTTGCAAAGTAAAGTTACGCTTTAGAGCGTTTGGGAGAGAAAAATAAGCATGGCTCCTGCGGAAAGCAGGGCTGTGCTTATTTTTATGCCAATGTATTTCCAAAGCGGAAAGGGCGATTTTAGGACGCTTTTTGTCTGAAAGATCCCGGAAAGCCCGCCGAAGCTGGCAAAAAAAACAACAAGAACGGCCCTTGGGACAAACGCAACATCTTGTGTGACGAGCAGACTGCATCCCCCCGTGACTTCGCAGAGGCCGGAGATCAGGGCGGTCAGAAGAGGAGCGCTTTTGGAGGGGATCCCAAGCAGGCGGAACGCGGGCGGGAGCACGAGGGAGCAAAAGCCTGCCAGAACGGAAAACAGCATGACCGAAACGCCGACCGTAAAGATCCCGTTCAGAGCGGTCTGCGTGGCGCTCTGAAACAGGGCGGAGAGGGAGCGCGGCGCGGAGGCAGCCGCTGCATGAGCGTCCGGCGCGGAGACGGCAGCCGTCTTGTCCGAATCCGGCGCAGGCATGGGAAAGCGCCGCGCCGAGGAAGGTTTCCGCGTTTCCGGAGCGGTCGGCGTTTCCGGGGCTTGCTTGGGGCGCAGAAAGAGCCAAGCAGCCAGCAGATTGCCGCCGTAGATCGTCAGAAAAAGCAGCGGGGAGGCCGAGGGCTTGCCGAGCACATAGGCGGCGAGATATCCGGTCAGAAAACCGGGGCTCATATGCGTAGAGAGCAGCAGAGGGTACAGCAGCCCCTGCTGCTTTTCTTTTTCCGGAAGCGCCTGCAGCAGAACCGCGCTGACCGGAAGACCGGACAGAAGCCCAAAAAAGAGGACGGAGCCGTAGGCGGGCGGCAGACGAAAAAAACGGGTCGTTATCGGGGAAAGAAGAGCGTCGAGCTTTTGGGTATAGCCCATGCCGCGAAGCAGCGCGGTCAGGATCAGAAAGGGAAGTAAAACCGGCAGTAATGCTTGATACCAGAGCCGCAGCCCATAGGAGGCACTTTGGGTAAATTGTGTTGGGTAGCACAGGCAGAAGGCCAGACAAACTACGATCATTAGAAGGATGAATTTTCGCTGCATTCCGGCTCCGGTAGCATTACTGTCTGTTCATGGTATATGCGGAAAATGCAGCCGTTAGAACCGCAGGAGCGCGGAGGCGGGGCAGCGATACGGAATGTTAGCATGTGTTTCGACCGGGTAGAGCGCGGAGGCAGGCGGGGATACAGAGCGCTTCGCCCGGGTAGAGCGTCGAGGCGGGGCAGGGCGGTGCCGTCATGGGGGATCAGTCGTTGAGGGGCTCGAACCTTCTGCGGCTCTCCTCCGGTAGGAGAAGCCCGGTCTTTTGATACAGCAGGCGGCGATACAGGGCGTTTGCACGCGCTTCGACTTTGTAGAGCGCGGAGGCAGCCGACGGGAGGCACCGGGCATCGGCGGCGGGGCGAACGAGGATCGGCACGTCGGCGGTCTCGCAGAGACGCCCAAGAAGGGGAAGGGCGGACCGGCGACAGCCAAGCACCTGCGTATAGGGGATATGCGGCAGCGCCTCGTAAGCGGCGAGCGCGTCCTTTGTGAGAGAAAGGAGGATGTGGAAGAACGCGCGCATGAGGCGTGTCTGCGTCAGCTGGCGGCATTTGACCGCCTGCCAAAGCTCGGAGACGGTAAAGCAGCTTTCTTTCTTTTCCAGCAGACGCGCGGCAAGCTCCGGCGAAACGTCGGCGTAGGCGACAAGCTCCGCCGCGTCGAGCTGTTCCAGACGGTAAAACAAAAGCTCGGAAAAATCGTCGGCGGTAAGAAAAGCGCCGGGACGGGAAGCGTTCAGAAGCCGTTCGTAAACCGGAAGGACGGAGGCGGGAAGTCCCTCGGCAGGCAGCGTTCCGTTTTTTTCAAGCTGCGCGCGAACGGCAGTCGCGGAGCAGAGCGATGCGGGAGCAGCGTCGTGATAAGCGCTGCCGATCCTCCGGACGGGGATGGGGATAAGGGGCGCGTTCGTGTCATGCAGCGCCTTCAAATATTCCGTCGCCAGAAGGTTGTTCGGCGTCGCAAGCAGATCCGCCGCCTGCGGAAGCAGACTTGCCGCCGCCCGGCTTCTTGCCGCCGGGAAGGAAAGCCCCTCCTTCATGCCGGCGCGCAGAGCGCTGCGATATTCCTCCGGCTCCTCGGCAAGCAGCGCGGCAAGCTTTTCCAGATCCCGCAGCGTTTCCGAAGCGCTTTGTTCCTCCGGCACCTCCAGCCCGAAGCTGAACGCCTCCGGAAGACGCAGGTCGCGCAGCAGCCGGACGGCACCTCGAGCAAAGCCCTCGGCGCTTGCGGTCGCCGACCAGACCGGAAGCGAGAGAACGAGGTCGGCGCCTCCTCGGAGCGCCATTTCCGCCCGGCTGTAAGCGTCAAAAACAGCAGGCGTCCCTCGCTGTACAAAATTCCCGCTCATCAGAACGATCACATGGTCGCAGCCGCTTTGACGGCGGCACTCCTGAATCTGATGCGCGTGTCCCTGATGAAACGGGTTGTATTCTGCGATGATGCCTGCTGCTTTCATGGTTCCTCACATAGATTTATCGGCGTCCTACAGAGTCTCCGGCTCCGGATAGGTCTCGCCGAGGGTATCGACGGTCACGGTCTCCATAACGACGGCGATCTTCGGGCGGTCGCCCCATGTCGTCGGCGTATGCGCGATCTCATCCACGGTATCCATGCCCTCGATCACCTTTCCGAATGCGGCGTATTCGCCGTCCAGATGAGGCGAGGTCTCGTGCATGATAAAGAACTGCGAACCCGCGGAATCGGGATTCATGGCGCGCGCCATGGAAAGCACGCCCGGCGTATGCTTCAGATCGTTCCGGAAGCCGTTGTGCGCGAATTCGCCCTTGATGCTGTAGCCGGGGCCGCCCATACCGGTTCCGTCGGGGCAGCCGCCCTGGATCATAAAGCCCGGAATGATGCGGTGAAAGGTCAGGCCGTTATAATAGCCCTTGTTGACCAGCGAGATAAAGTTGTTGACCGTGTTCGGGGCGATCTCCGGATAAAGTTCCGCTTTGATGACCGCACCGCCCTGCATGGTGATCGTTACGATAGGATTTGACATGATTTCCTCCAAAATTGTTTTTCTTTATTCAAAGACAAAGCTGTTGTAAATGCTTCGGATGGCTTCCTCAAAATCGTGGTTGCGGACGCCGATGATGATATTCTGCTCGCTCGACCCCTGATCGATCATCTTGACGTTGATGGAAGCCTTGTGGAGCGCCGTAAAGATCTTCGCGGCGGTGCCCCATTTTGCTTTCATGGCGCGTCCTACGACGGCGATCAAGGCAAAATCGGTCTCAATCTCGATGGAGTCGGGCTTTGCCAGACGGTGCAGGTCGGCAAGTACGGATTGCTCCTTTTCCTCGAATTCGCTCTGATGAACGAATACGGTCAGCGTGTCGATGCCGGAGGGCATGTGCTCGAAGCTGATGCCGTTGGCCTCAAAGGCGGTCAGCACCTTGCGTCCGAAGCCGATCTCCGAGTTCATCATATCCTTCTCGATGTTGATGGAAGTGAAGCCCTTCTTGCCGGCAATGCCGGTGATGATATGGCGCGGCTTGCGGGACGTGCTTTCCACGATAAACGTGCCCGCATCCTCCGGAGCGTTCGTGTTTTTTATGTTGATCGGAATGCCGGCGGAGCGAACCGGGAAGATCGCTTCCTCGTGAAGTACCCCGGCGCCCATATAGGAAAGCTCACGCAGCTCGCGGTAGGTAATGGTTTCGATGGCCTCCGGATCTTCGACGATGCGCGGATCGGCAACCAGAAAGCCCGATACGTCCGTCCAGTTTTCGTACAGGTTGGCGCGTACCGCTCTTGCCACGATGGAGCCGGTAATGTCGGAGCCGCCCCGGGAGAAGGTTTTGATGCGTCCGTTCGGCATGGAGCCGTAAAAGCCCGGAATGACCGCGTTCTCCATGGTGGAGAGGCGGGCGCTGAGTACCCGGTTGGTTTTTTCGCCGTCAAAGACGCCCGCGTCGGTAAAGATGATGTACTCCGCCGGATCCAAGAAGGCGTAGCCCAGATAGTTGGCGAGCAGGATTCCGTTCAGATATTCTCCCCGGGAGGCCGCATAATCCTTGCCGATGCCGGCAGCGAACTTCTCGCGGATGGTTTCAAATTCCGCGTCGAGAGAAACGCTCAGCTTCAGCCCGTCAATGATGTCCTGATAGCGGGTCTTGATCTCGGCAAGCTGTTTGTCAAAAGGGTGTCCAAGCTCCGCAAGGGCATAGCATTGATAGAGCAGATCGGTCACCTTGGTGTCTGCGGGGTGCCGTTTTCCGGGGGCCGAAGGAACGACAAAGCGGCGTTCTTCTTCTGCGGTAATAATGGATTTTACTTTTTGAAATTGCTCGGCGCTCGCAAGAGAGCTTCCGCCGAACTTTACTACCTTAACCATATATTTCCTCGTTTCTGTTCTGTTTTCCTCTTAGATAGAAAGCGCGTCCTTAACGGCGCGTATTTTTTCTAAAGGAGGAACTTTCCTATAGAATATACACGATTTCCTGAAAAAATCAAGCAAAAAGCGCTGAGACTTTACTTTTTTGTCACACCATGGTAAAATGTGCGCGGAGGCAAAGCAAGCAAAGAACGAAAGCGGAGCATGGAAACCATTTTTTGGTTTCCGATGCGCAGCCTTTCGGTTCTTTGCGCCGCGCGCAGCGCGAG
>JAUNGI010000014.1:0-34025 GCA_030524525.1 Lachnospiraceae bacterium | reverse complement strand
TTCTTTGCGCCGCGCGCAGCGCGAGCCGCGAAAGCCGAAGGCTTTCACGGCGTGCTTTGCCTCTGCGGGGACGGGCTCGGTTTGGCGGAGCATGGAAACCATTTTTTTGGTTTCCGATGCGCAGCCTTTCGGTTCTTTGCGCCGCGCGCAGCGCGAGCCGCGAAAGCCAAAGGCTTTCACGGCGTGCTTTGCCTCTGCGGGGACAGGCTCGGTTTGGCGGAGCAAGGAAACCATTTTTTTGGTTTCCGCTGCGCAGCCTTTCGGTTCTTTGCGCCGCGCGCAGCGCGAGCCGCGAAAGCCGAAGGCTTTCACGGCGTGCTTTGCCTCTGCGGGGACGGGCTCGGTTTGGCGGAGCATGGAAACCATTTTTTTGGTTTCCGATGCGCAGCCTTTCGGTTCTTTGCGCCGCGCGCAGCGCGAGCCGCGAAAGCCGAAGGCTTTCACGGCGTGCGTTGCCTCTGCGAGGACAGGGCTGCGGACTTCGATATTTATTAAGATAGGATTGACCATAATGAAAAAGATCATAACGATTATCTCAGAAAAAGTAAGTCAGGCGTTTGCCGCCTGCGGCTATGATGCCGCCTACGGCGCGGTCTCGGTATCGAATCGGCCGGATCTGTGTCAGTATCAGTGCAACGGCGCGCTGACTGCGGCAAAGCAGTTTCACAAGGCGCCGATCGTCATTGCGGAGGAGATCGCTGCGGCGCTTTCGGGAGAGGATCTGTTTTCTCTGTGCGAGGCGGTAAAGCCGGGATTTATCAATATTTCCCTGAATACCGCTTTTCTGGCGCGGTACGTCTATGAAATGAGCCGGAGCGAAAAATTCGGCATGGAGCCGGCGGGCGAGCCGCAGACCATCGTCGTCGATTACGGCGGACCGAACGTGGCGAAGGCGCTGCATGTGGGGCACCTGCGTCCGGCGATCATCGGCGAAGCCGTCAAGCGCATTCTTCGCTATGCCGGAAACGAGGTGATCGGGGACGCGCATCTGGGCGATTGGGGGCTGCAGATCGGGCTGATCATTACCGAGCTGCGCGTACGGCAGCCGGAGCTTCCGTATTTCGACGAGAGCTTTGCGGGGGAATATCCGAAGGAGCCTCCGTTTACGATGAGCGATCTGGAGGAGATCTACCCCTACGCCAGCGAATATTCCAAGACGCACGAGGACTACAAAGAGGCGGCGCGGCATGCCACCTATCTTTTGCAGAACGGGCACAGGGGCTATCGCGCGCTTTGGGAGCATATCATGACCGTTTCCATGAACGATCTGAAAAAGAACTATAAAAAGCTGAACGTGGAGTTTGACCTCTGGAAGAAGGAGAGCGACGCGCAGCCCTACATCCCGGAAATGATTCAGAAAATGAAGGACGAGGGACACGCGCATATCAGCGAGGGAGCGCTTGTCGTTGATGTGAAGGAGGAGAGCGACACAAAGGAGATCCCGCCGTGCATGATCCTGAAATCCGACGGCGCGACGCTTTACAACACCACCGATCTGGCGACGATCGTGGAACGGATGAAGCTGTTTTCTCCGAACCAGATCATCTATGTGGTGGACAAGCGGCAGTCGCTTTATTTTGAGCAGATCTTCCGCTGCGCCCGGAAAACGCATCTGGTAAACGAGGACACCAAGCTTACGTTCCTTGGCTTCGGCACAATGAACGGCAGGGACGGCAAGCCGTTCAAGACGAGGGACGGCGGCGTGATGCGGCTCGAACAGCTCGTGCAGAGCATTGTGGACGAAGTATACGAAAAAATGAAGGATCGGGATATGCCGGAGGAGGAGATCCGCAGGGTCGCCGGACAGGTGGGGCTTGCGGCGCTGAAATACGGCGATCTGTCGAATCAGGCGTCGAAGGATTATATTTTCGACGTCGAACGCTTCACATCCTTCGAAGGCAACACGGGGCCGTATATCCTATACACGATGGTGCGCATCAAGTCCATTCTCGGCAGGCTGGACGGCGCGGAAGCTTCCATGCCGGAGCCTTCCAAGCGCAGCTACGGAACGGAGGAGACGAACTGGCTGCTGACGCTTTCGCGGTTTGCGGACACGGTGGAGCGCGCGGCCGCCGAGCTTGCGCCGCATAAGCTCTGCCAGTATATTTACGAGCTGGCGAACGTGTTCAACAGCTTCTATCACGGAAACAAGATACTGACCGAGGCCGACGAAGCGAAGAAAGCGGAGTGGATCGGCCTGCTTCAAACGACGCTGGCTGTTTTGCAGACCTGCATTGATCTGCTGGCGTTTGAAGCACCGGACAGAATGTAAGTAACTGAGGAGAATGCGAGGTGTTCTTGATCGCACGCCGAGAGTCTGAGCTTCTCGGCGCGGCGCTTCGCATGAAATATGCTCTGCTGGAGGTAACCATGAAAGATACGGAACGAAAAACTATGCTTCGGTGGGTCGTCTTAACGGCGGCACTGGGCATCTGCATGATGCTTGTCTGGGTTCTGGGAAGGCAGGCGCAGGCTGAGCCTGACGCGACGCAGGGAGCGGACGGCACGCCTTCTGTGACGCAGGATCTGGACTATGTAAACAAAGAGGAATATGTTGACGGGTATTTTGAGGGCGAGGTCAACGAAAAGGTTTCGACGACGGTCAACGTGCGCAAGGGGCCCGGCTCCGACACCTATGAGGTCATTAAGACCAGCGCGGGCAATTCCGTAAAGATCCCGCGCGGGACCAAGGTGACGATCATCGGAGAATCCAAGGACGCGGCGCTGGATTTGTGGTACCATGTCCGACTGGAATTTGACGGCGAGACGGTGGAGGGCTATTGCTTTGCGGAATTTATCACGCGGAGCGTAAAGGTCACGTTCACGCCGACGCCGACCCCTTCGGAGGACGGCGATCAGACGCCGACGCCGACCCTTGCAGGCGCGGACAACGTATTCGGGCAGGGAACGCCGACCCCTTCGGAAGACAATAAAAATCTGGTGGACGACAGCAAGGGCTTCCGGCCTTACAAGTATATGCTGATCCTCTGCATCGTCATCATCGTTCTGATCTTTATCTACACGGTATACTCCAAGTATCAGGAGAAAAATCTGGAAAAGGAAATGGAGCGCTACAGCTCCCGCACCGGACTGGAGCCGTTGGAGGGAGAAAAGGAAGAGGACTTTGAAGAGGCCAAGCAGGATTATTATAATTACCTGAAACTGGGAGATCAGACCGATCGGAATCTTGGCGAGGAATTGGGCAATCCGGACGAGATCGAGTTGGATCTGAACGGTTTGTTTGAGGCGGAGGCTGCGGATACCGAGGAGATCGCCCGCACGGTCCGGACGACACAGAGCGCGCCGGAGCCGGAGGAGTCCTTAGAGGAAGCTGAGGAGGAAGACCCCGCAGACCGAGAAAACGCCGCGAGGGAGGCTGCCGCAAGGAGAGCCGCAGACCGAGAGGCTGCCGCAAGAGAGGCCGCGGAGCGGGAGCAGGCCGTAAGAGAGGCTGCGGAAAGAAAAGCGGCGGAAGGAGCCGTGGAGACGGCTTCCGAAATTTCTTTTGAGGAACCGGAAGTACGGACGGAACCGGAGGAGGATGTTCGGATCTATTCGAGCCGCCGCAGCAAACCGGCGGAGGCGAGACCGGCGGCGCCCGTAACGCCCGCTGCCGAGCTTTCGCAGGAGACGGAGACCCGCGCCGTGTCCGCCCATGAGGCGGCTGTCCGGGCTCGTCTGGAACAGCTCAGGGAACAGGATCATATCCAGCATAAGCTGTATGGCGAGGGCGAGGTCATCGACAACAGCGACGCGGAGATCATACAGATCCGTTTTGGCAGAGATTTGCGCTTTTTGAAGAAGGAAAAGCTGGCAAGGAAAGATTTGGTTATTTTTGAATGAAAATTTTATTGCGAAAAGATATAAGAGGCATTTTGCCGTCCAGAGTCATGGCGGTTATCACGTTTTTCATCCTGCAGTTAGCGCTTGTGCCCGCAGTGTTTATGAAAAACGAAGCGTGGATTGTGACGGCGCTCAAATGCATGATCGTGGCGGCTGTGGCGCTGATCCTGTTTTTTGTATATGAGGGCGCGGCTCTGTTTTTGAAAAACATTCAGAAGCAGACGTATTTCCAGAGCTTGCGCGACGCCGGCGTTCCGACGGGAAAGGTGCTTCTTTATAAGCAGGTGTTCACATGGCTGACGCTTGTGGTCACCGCCGTGCTGTTTATCGGCGGCTTTGCCGCGGACACGCTGTTGATCGCGAAGAAATATCCCTCGGTTCGGGAGGAGCTGACGGCGATGGATTGGAGCAGTCTGCTCGGCGACGTTTCCGGGGGCAAGGCGATTCCGATCCTGCTTGCCGTCCTGAACCTGACGTTCGTTCTTGGAGCCACGGTAGCGCTGGCGTATTTATCCGTGTCGCTGACCTATGTGTTTTTTACAAGGCAGAGGTTTGCCGGTCTGAGCTGCATTTTTGTGTTCTTTACGTTTTATCTGCTGCTCATGACGATCGACGCCCGTCTGCTGGGGCGGCTGACCTCGGTTGGAGGGAGGACGGCGGCGGTGCTGTTTTATCTGATCCTGACGGCTGCTCTTGCAGCCGGACACCGGCGGTTTTTCCGCAAAAAGCTGGAGCCGCTGATGTTCGGCTACACCGGCTGAGCGATTGCTGCAAAAGAAGCTGGAGCGTGGAAACGCTTCGGAAGGGAGAACATATATGGCGGACGTAAAACCGTTTTTCTGCATCCGGCCCGACGTGTCGGTTGCGCATCGTGTGGCGGCGCTGCCTTACGACGTTTACAATCGGGCGGAGGCCAAGCTTGCGGCAGGAAAAGACCCGCTCTCGTTTTTGAATATCGACCGCCCGGAGAGCAATTTGCCGGACGATACGGACATCTATGCTCCGGAGGTATACCAGAAGGCGAAGGAGCTGCTTGACGCAAGGCTTGCGGACGGGACGTATGTGACCGACCCGGAGGAGTGCTATTATCTTTATGAGCTGGTGATGGACGGGCGGTCGCAGACCGGGATCGTCGCCTGCGCCTCGATCGACGACTATCAGAACGGAACGATCAAAAAACACGAAAACACACGGGAGGACAAGGAACAGGACCGTATTCGTCACGTCGATGCGTGCAATGCGCAGACCGGCCCGATCTTTCTTGCCTATCGCACGAAGCCGGAAATTTCGCGTGTGATGGGGAAGTATCGGGAGACGGAGCCGCTTTACGATTTTGTCTCCGAGGACGGGATCGCGCACCGCGTTTGGCGGATCGCCGCCCCGGAGGACGTGAGCTGCCTGCGCGGGGCGTTTGCGGGGCTGGGGAGCCTGTACATTGCGGACGGACATCACCGGGCGGCGTCGGCGGTCAAGGTGGGGCTGAAGCGCAGAGCCGAGGCGGGAAGCTTTGACGGGAGCGAGGAGTTCAATTACTTCCTTTCGGCGCTGTTCCCGGAGGATCAGCTGAAGATCCTGCCCTACAACCGGGTCGTTCGCGATCTGAACGGAAGGACCGAGGAAGCGTTTCTGAAGGAAATTTCGGAAGGCTTTGAGGTGACGTGCAGAGGAAGCGAGCCGGCGGCTCCGGAGGAGAAGGGCAGCTTCGGCATGTTTCTCGGAGAGAAATGGTATCTGCTGAGGGCAAAGGACGCGCTGCGGGCGGAAAAGGACCCGGTAAAGTCCTTGGACGTGGCGATCCTACAGGAGCATCTGCTGGAGCCGATCCTTGGCGTCGGCGATCCGAGAACCGATAAGCGGATCGATTTTATCGGTGGGATCCGTGGGCTTGCGGAGTTGGAGCGTAGAGTACATACGGATATGACGGTTGCGTTTTCGATGTATCCGACTTCCATCGGGGAGCTGTTCTCCGTTGCGGACGCCGGACTTCTGATGCCGCCGAAATCCACATGGTTTGAACCGAAGCTTCGAAGCGGCCTGTTTATTCACAAGTTAAGTTGACGGATGGGGCGGAACAAACTTCCGCCCTTTTGCATAGGCTATAGGAGAACAAGGGAACCGATCAAAGGGGAATTCCTATGGCAAGGGTAATTATTGACGCCGGGCATGGCGGCAGCGACGGCGGCGCGGTCTATAACGGCAGACTGGAAAAAGACGATAATCTGAGAATTGCGCTGGCGGTTGGAGAGCTTTTGGAGCAAAACGGGTTGGATGTGGACTTTACGAGAGTGACGGATGTTTACGATTCGCCGACCGAAAAGGCGCGGATCGCCAATCAGAGCGGAGCGGATTTTTTTGTCTCCTTCCATCGCAATTCCAGCCCCACGCCGAACCAGTACAGCGGTGTGGAAACTCTGGTATATGACGAAAGCGGGATCAAGCAGACGCTGGCGGAGAACATAAACGCGGGCTTGGCAAACGCGGGATTTGCGAATCTGGGTGTGGAAGCGCGCCCCAATCTTGCGGTTCTGCGTCGGACGAATATGCCGGCGGTCTTGGTGGAGGTCGGATTTATCAACAATGACCGGGATAACGCGCTGTTCGACGACAACTTTACGCAGATCACATGGGAGATCGCGAATGCCATTGCCAAGACACTGACCGGACAGGAGCTTCCGATGAACGACGAATTTCCCGGAAGCGGTTCGACCGACGCGCCGACCGGAACGCCGTCCGGAACGGAGGATGCAGACGGCGGCGAGCGCTATAAGGTGCAGGTTGGATTGTTCCGGAATTATCAGAACGCTTCGACGCAGGCCTATGGACTGCAAAATCTGGGCTTTCCGGTGGAGATCGCCGTGAACGGACCGTTTTTTGCGGTCTGGGTCGGAGACACCGACTCGCTGACGGAGGCGATCGCGCTGGAGCAGCAGCTTCAGCAGCTCGGCTACGACACCCTGCTGGTGACGACCTGAACGAGTATCCGCGCGCCGCGGAAGAGAAGGGCTTTTGCGGTGCGCGGAATTGAAAAACGAGGGAACCTACGATGAGTATATTGACAGTGGAGCATTTGTCTCACGGCTTTGGCGACCGCGCCATTTTTACGGACGTTTCGTTCCGGCTGCTGCCGGGCGAACACATCGGTCTGGTGGGGGCAAACGGAGAAGGAAAATCCACCTTTATGAATATCATTACCGGCAAGCTCGTGCCGGACGAAGGAAAGATCGAGTGGGCAAAGCGTGTCCGCGTCGGCTATCTTGACCAGCATACGGTCCTGACGCCGGGAAAAACCGTTCACGACGTGCTTGCCGACGCGTTTTCTTGGCTCTTTGAGCAGGAGCGGAGGATGAACGAGATCTGCGAGGTCATGGGCGATCAGGACGAGGAAACGATGACGCAGATGATGGACGAGCTTGCGGTGATCCAGGATCTTCTGATGATGCACGATTTTTACAATATCGAACCGAAGATCGAGGAGATCGCCCATGCCGTCGGCTTGGACGAGCTGGGGCTTGCGCGGGACGTCGCCGAGCTTTCCGGCGGTCAGCGGACGAAGGTGCTGCTGGCGAAGCTGCTTCTGGAAAAGCCGGACATCCTGCTGTTGGACGAGCCGACAAACTATCTGGACGTCCAGCATATTGAATGGCTCAAGCGCTATCTGAACGAATATGAAAACGCGTTCATTCTGATCTCCCACGACATACCGTTTCTGAACGGCGTCGTGAACCTGATCTACCATATGGACAACCGGGAGCTGAACCGGTACGTAGGGAACTACGATAAGTTTCAGGAGGTCTACGCCATGCGCCGGGCGCAGACGGAGGCCGCCTATAACCGTCAGCAGCAGGAGATCCGCGAGCTGAAGGACTTTGTGGCAAGAAACAAGGCGCGGGTCTCGACCCGGAATATGGCGATGTCGAGGCAGAAGAAGCTCGACCGGATGGAGGTCATCGAGCTTGCGCCGGAAAAGCCGAAGCCGGAGTTCCGTTTTCGGGAGGCGCGGACGCCGGGGCGCGTCGTGGTCGAGACGAACGATCTGGTGATCGGCTATGAAACGCCGCTTTCCCGTCCCATCCGTCTGGTCGTGGAGCGGGGGGAAAAGCTTGTGCTGTTCGGAGCCAACGGCATTGGAAAGACCACGCTTCTGCGCAGTCTGCTGGGACAGATCGGCGTGCTTTCGGGGACGGTGACGCTGGGCGATTATTTGGAGATCGGCTATTTTGAGCAGGAGATGAGCGGAGAAGGAACAAAGACCTGTATGCAGGAGCTTTGGGACGAATTTCCGGGCTATACCCAGTACGAGGTGCGGCAGGCGCTGGCAAAATGCGGTCTGACCACCAAGCACATCGAAAGTCAGGTGCGGGTCCTGAGCGGAGGCGAACAGGCAAAGGTACGGCTCTGCAAGCTGATGAACCGGCCAAGCAACCTGCTTGTTTTGGATGAGCCGACAAACCATTTGGACCCGGAGGCAAAGGAGGAGCTGCGCCGCGCGCTGCTCGCTTACAAAGGGACGATCCTTATGGTCTGCCATGAGGCGGAATTTTATGAAGGGCTGGCAAGCCGTGTGCTGGACTGCGGCGCATGGAGCACGCGCTGCTAGAAAGGCGCAGAAAAGGGAGGGGACAAAAGAAGATGCCGATCACGGATTTTTTGGAAAGGAACGCCCGGCTGTACGGAAACGAGGTCTGCCTTGTGGAGATCAACCCGGCGGAGCAGAAAACGCATACATGGCGGGAATACGAGCTGATCGAGAGCGATCACAACGACCGTTACCGGAAGGAAATGACATGGGAGGATTTTGAGCGGAAGTCCAACCGGTTCGCCAACCTGCTTTTGAGCCGGGGCGTCAAAAAGGGGGACAAGGTGGCGATCCTTCTGATGAACTGTCTGGAATGGCTGCCGATCTATTTCGGCATCTTAAAGACCGGCGCGCTGGCGGTGCCGATGAACTACCGCTATACCGCCGAGGAGATCAAGTACTGTCTCGGGCTTGCCGACTGCACGGCGCTCGTGTTCGGCCCGGAGTTTACGGGGCGCGTGGAGGATATCGTGGACCGCATTCCCAAGGTGACGACGCGGTTTTATGTCGGCGAGGACTGTCCTTCCTTTGCCGACAGCTACGAGCGCTATTCGGCGTACTGCACCTCCAAAAATCCGGGGATTGCGCTTTCGGACGAGGACGATGCCGCGATTTACTTTTCCTCCGGCACGACCGGCTTTCCAAAGGCGATCCTGCATGCGCACCGTGCGCTCGTCTCCTCCTGCGAGACCGAGCAAAAGCATCACGGGCAGACGCACGAGGACGTATTTCTCTGCATTCCGCCGCTCTATCATACGGGCGCGAAGATGCACTGGTTCGGAAGCCTTTTGAGCGGGAGCCGGGCGGTGCTGCTGCGGGGGGTAAAGCCGGAATGGATTTTGGAAACGGTCTCCCGTGAGCGCGCGACGATCGTCTGGCTGCTCGTTCCGTGGGTGCAGGACATTTTGGACACGCTTGACCGGGGAGAGTTGAAGCTGGAGGCTTATGAGCTTTCCCAGTGGCGGCTGATGCACATCGGCGCGCAGCCGGTTCCGCCGAGCCTGATCCGCCGCTGGAAGGAGCGTTTTCCGGAGCATTTGTACGATACGAACTACGGGCTCAGCGAGTCGATCGGGCCGGGCTGCGTCCACTTGGGCGTGGAAAATCTGCACAAGGTCGGCGCGATCGGCATTCCGGGCTATGGCTGGGAGTGCGCGATCGTGGACGAAAGCCGGCAGCCGGTTCCGCAGGGCGAGGTCGGGGAGCTGGCGGTCAAAGGCCCCGGCGTGATGAGGTGTTATTATAAGGACGAGGCAGCCACCGCCGCGGTTCTGCGGGACGGCTGGCTCTACACCGGGGACATGGCAAAGCAGGACGAGGACGGGTTCCTCTATCTGGTCGATCGGAAGAAGGACGTCATTATCATGGGCGGAGAAAACATTTATCCGGTGCAGATCGAGGACTTCCTGCGGGCGCATCCGGCAGTGAAGGACGTGGCCGTGATCGGGCTTCCCGATCCCCGGCTGGGAGAAATCACGCTGGCAATCGTCGAGGTGAAGGAGGGCATGACCTGTACGGAGGAGGAGATCCGGGATTTCTGCCTTGAGCTGCCCCGTTACAAGCGTCCGAGGAAGATCCTCTTTGCCGAGGTGCCGCGCAACCCGACCGGGAAGATCGAGAAGCCGAAGCTGCGGGAAAAATACTGCGGCGGCAGTTTGGTGGAAGCGCAGATACGATAATATCAGAAAAAAGAATTGCAATCCGGCGCTGCATGAAGTACAATAGAAAGGGTGTGTTTTTCTGCGGAGAAACGCGCCAATACAAGCGGATAGCGACAGAGCGTGAAAGGTGGTACAGTTATGGTAAGAGCAATAGTCGGCGCGAACTGGGGCGACGAAGGCAAGGGAAAAATCACGGACATGCTGGCGGAGAAGGCGGACATTATCATTCGTTTTCAGGGCGGCAGCAATGCGGGACACACCATTATTAACAAATATGGCAAGTTTGCACTGCATTTGCTTCCGTCGGGCGTATTTTACGATCATACGACCAGCATTATCGGAAACGGCGTGGCTCTGAATATTCCATATCTGTTGGATGAGATCAAGTCCATTACGGACAAGGGCGTTCCGGCTCCGAAGATCTTGGTTTCGGACCGCGCGCAGATATTGATGCCTTATCATATGTTGCTCGACGCTTACGAGGAGGAACGTCTGGGCGGAAAGTCCTTCGGCTCCACCAAGTCGGGCATCGCGCCTTTTTATTCGGATAAATATGCAAAGATCGGTTTTCAGGTACAGGAGCTGTTTGACGAGGCTTCCTTAAAAGAAAAGGTCTATCGCGTGGTCGAAATGAAGAACATTCTGCTGGAGCATATGTATCACAAGCCCTTGATCGATCCGGAGGCGCTTTTGCAGGAGCTTGCAGGTTATCGCGAAATGATCGCGCCCTATGTCTGCGACGTGTCCGCTTTCCTGTACGATGCCATCAAGGCGGGAAAGAATATCCTGCTGGAGGGACAGCTCGGTTCCCTGAAGGATCCCGACCACGGAATTTACCCGATGGTAACGTCCTCCTCCACGCTGGCTGCCTACGGCGCCATCGGCGCAGGCATTCCGCCTTATGAGATCAAGGATATCGTTACCGTCGTGAAGGCATATTCGAGCGCGGTCGGCGCAGGCGAATTTGTCAGCGAGATCTTCGGGGACGAGGCGCAGGAGCTTCGCGTGCGCGGCGGCGACGGCGGCGAGTTCGGCGCAACGACCGGACGGCCGAGAAGAATGGGCTGGTTCGACGCGGTAGCGTCCCGTTACGGCTGTCGGATGCAGGGAGCGACGCAGGTGGCTCTGACCGTTCTCGACGTGCTGGGCTATCTGGACGAGATCCCGATGTGCGTGGGCTATGAGATCGACGGCGAGGTCGTCACGGATTTCCCGGTTACGACAAAGCTTGCCAAAGCAAAGCCCGTTTGGAAGACTCTGCCGGGCTGGAAATGCGACATTCGCGGCATCCGGAAGTACGAAGAACTGCCGAAGGAGTGCCGGAACTACATAGAGACCATTGAGAAGGAGATCGGAGTGCCGATCACAATGATCTCCAACGGACCGAAACGAGAGGATATTATTTATCGTTAAGGAAGAGGGCACGGAGCGTATCTGTGCCCTTTTTTGTTCTATAGGAAACTGCGTTTCCTATAGAACAAAAAACGCTCTGCGGGGATCGCACTGCGGCGGAAAGGAATTGTGTCGCCGGAGCGACCCGCCACAGGCGGAGAATCTCGCAAGCGAGATTCTTTGTTCTTTCATAGGAAACTGCGTTCCCTATAGAACAAAAAACGCTCCGCGGGGATCGCACTGCGGCGGAAAGGAAGGAGAAGGGACGATGGAAGACAGAAGTAAGGAAGCCAGAGCGCTGTTTCTGCAAGGCTACAACTGCGCGCAGGCGGTATTCGGGGCTTATGCGGAGCAGCTGGGGCTTCCGCAGGAGCTGGCGTTTCGGATCGCCGCCTCGTTCGGCGCGGGCGTCGGGCGGATGCGGGAGGTCTGCGGCGCATGCTCCGGCATGTTTTTGGTGGCGGGACTTTTGACCGGCGCGACCGAGGGCAAGGATCAGGCGGGAAAGAAGCGCAACTATGAAACGGTGCAGGCGCTTGCCGCCCGGTTTCGGGAGCGGCACGGCTCGATCATCTGCCGGGAGATGCTGGCGGGAGTGCCGGGCTTTGTTCCCGACGGAGCCGGAAGCGCGCCGGAGCCGGAGGCAAGAACCGCGGAATATTATAAAAAGCGTCCCTGCCCGGACCTGATCGAGGACGCCGCCCGGTTGGTGGCGGAGTATTTTTCATTGTCGGAAAATAGCTTATGATATGGAATGCGGCATGGGAGGAAACGTTATGGCAATGACAGAATATCCTGCGGGGAGATTAGATAACATAGAGTTTGTAGCCGTGTTTACAAGGTATCGGGGAAAATGGGTGTATTGCTGGCACCGGCGCAGGAAAAGCTGGGAGCATCCGGCGGGACATGTGGAGCCGAACGAAACTCCGATGGAAGCGGCAAAGAGAGAATTGTTCGAGGAGACGGGAATCGAGGATTGCCGGATCCTTCCGTTATGGGATTATGAATACGTATGGGAAAACGGGCAAGGGCGGAACAACGGACGGGTTTTCTATGCGGAAGCGAATTCCTTAGGCGTTCTTCCGGAAAGCGAAATGGAGCGGATCGAGCTGTTCGATACGGCGCCGGAAAATTATACTTATGATCGGAACGATGAGCTTGCAGACATGGAAAAAATTGAGAAAATGCTTCGGGCGTATCGCTGAGGAATTGCGGGAAGATATATGACGGTATTCTATTTTGTACGACACGGCGAACCGGATTACGGCAGCGTAGGAGAGTGGAACGATATCCCGTTTGGAAAAGAATTTGCGGGACTTTCCAAGTCCGGAATCGAGCAGATCACGAAATCTGCAAAAGAGCTGAAAAAGTATTCGCCGGAGATCATTATTTCCTCGCCTTATGCCAGAGCGCTGCATGGCGCGGCAATTATGTCGAGGGAATTGGAACTGCCTGTATTTGTGGAAAAGGATTTGCATGAATGGAATTCGGATCGGACCCATTCGGTCGCGGACGGGGAGCAGTTATTTCGTTTATGCAAAGAATTTGATGCCTGCAATGGTGTTTATCCGGCAGGGGAAGAAAAACAATGGGAGAGCAGGGAGCTGCTCCGGAAGCGCGTATTGGGCGTGCTGGAAAAGTATTCGACGTATGAGAGAGTGATTGTTTCGGGGCATGCGATTATGATGCAGACGATAACGGAGCAGTACCGACCGTTTGCGTATGGGGAAATCGTGGAGTGGGGAAAGAAGGGATAAAAACAGCGGTATGCCGCGAAACAGCATACCGCTGTTAATTTTACTCAAAACGGAAATATTTGAAGTCGAATTTGCTTCCCGGCAGGAAGATGAAGTTGACCTTTTGCCTGCCGTAGACCGGAGTCAGCGGGAACGTAAGCTCCTGATAGTCCTCGGAGCCGGGGAATTCCACGATCTGATTTTGGTCGCCGTCCTCGCCCGAAAAGCGGACGTGGATCGTATTGGTCGGAATGTGGGAGCGACCGCAGAGCACGATTTTCGTAAAGCCCTTTGTGCCGAAGTCCATATTCCGGAATTCGATGTCCACGTTGTTGCCGATTCCCGTAACGGCGTCTCCGTCGATCGCAAAGGAATCGCCGTTGATCATATTGTTCTCGGCGGCATACAGCGTGCCGAACG
Source organism: Lachnospiraceae bacterium (assembly GCA_030524525.1). GTDB lineage: Bacteria > Bacillota > Clostridia > Lachnospirales > Lachnospiraceae > ISDg. Next base: position 20,397 of record JAUNGI010000014.1, on the reverse strand, counting down.
CCTTTTCCAGTTTCGTGAAGCGGAAACCGTTGATCGACAGCCGCGTGTGGAGCTGAATGCTGATCGTGCGGAGTCCTTTCAGCCGCCGTTTCAGGCGGAACGTGTTGGACTGATAGTGGTTGTACCAGCTCGGGGACTCGTAGTTGCCCGAGAAGAGCAGCTCGCCGTCCTCCGGCGTTCCGTCCCAGACCTCGACGGGCAGGCAGGTGTCGAACGAGAAGATCGGAATGGTGATCTCGTCGGAGCCGTACTCGCCGAAATCCACGCCGTCAAAGCGAAGCCATGTGGTCTCCTGATTCGTAAAGACGCCGCCCTGAAAGCTCAGGATCGGATTCCGGTTGCTGCCGGTGTGGTAGCAGGCGCAGACAAGCTGATACGGGTCGATCGTGGCGCGTCCCAGCCCGGTATTTTCCATCTCCAGAATCGACATGACCTCCGGATGCTCCTTGCCGTTGTTGGCAAAGCAGCAGATCTGATAGACCTCGTCGCCGAGTGCCTGAAGCTTTGCGGATTTACCGTCCTCCAGCACCGTGATCTTTACGGCGTTGCTGTCCACGCCGTCCAGCGTCATGGCGCGGAAGGAAAGCGCGTCGTACGAAGCGTTGGCAGGAAAGATCTCCGCGTGTACGATCGTTTCGCGGCAGTCCTGCGTCAGCTTCTGCGGGCCCTCCATCGTCAGCGAGATCTTTCGGATGGGCACCTCGGAGAGCGGATAGGGGCTTTCTGTGTTGCGCGTATTCGTGCAGACGCAGCTTGGAACCTCCGGCAGCTTTGCCGTAAACGAAACGGCGGCGTCCGGAAGCCCGCAGGAGCTTACCGTGACCGTAATGTCCCCGGCTTCCTTCGTTCCCGCAAGGATCGCCAGCAGCTTGCCGGAAAACAGCTTGCGGCTGTCGCCCTTGTATTGGTCGTAGTCGGTGCTGTCGCCGTTGTCGAGCCCGACCAGACGGGCGGGGCCGCTTACCCGAACCTTAACGCGGTTCCGGGCGTTTTCCACGCAGACGCCGTTTTCGTCCTCGGCGGAGATCGTCAGGAAGATCAGATCCTCGCCGTCCGCCAGAAGCTCGGTTTTGTCGGGCGTCAGCACGAGCTTTGCCGGATCGCCGAAGGAACGTTGGATATCGGTGGCGATCACGGCTCCGGTCTCGTCGTAGGCGACGGCGCGCAGCTCTCCCGGTCGGTACGGAAGCTGCCATGAGCCCCCGAACGTATCTCCGTGAAGTTGGTCGATCTCGCAGACGCCGAGCGAATCCCCGTTAAAAAACAGTTCGATCTTCGGCGCGTTGGAATAGACCTTAATGTCGATCAGCTGCCCCTCGTTGAAATCCCAGTAGGGCGCGATATGTACCATCGGCGCTTTTTTGTGATCCGTCCAGCCGGCCTGATAAATATAGTAGCTGTCCTTCGGGAAGCCCGCCGTATCCACCTGACCGAAGTAGGAGTTCTTGGTAAAGTAAGGGGTCGGCTCGCCGATGTAGTCCCAGCCCGTCCAAATATATTGACCGAAGCAGAATTCGGCGTCCCGGTCCTTGGCGATGACCGCGCGGACGTTTTTCGCGCCCCAGTTGGTCGAGCAGTTGTCCAAGGACGAGCATTGCAGATCGTCGAAGGTCAGCAGCCGGTTGCTTGCCGGGAAGTGATAGATCCCGCGGCTCTGTACGGTCGAGGAGGTTTCGCTGCCGTAAATGCACCAGTGGGGATATTTCTCGTGATGCTCGGCGTAGAGGTGCTCGCTGTAGTTATAGCCGGAGAGCTCCAGCTCGTTCGAGCATTTCTGCGCGTTCTCCCATGCGATGTAGTTGGAGCCGATGGTGGTATAGGCGTTGTGCCGGTAATCGAGCCGTCGAACCTCGTCCCGCAGCTCCTTTGTGATGCGCAGGCCGTTTTCGGTGTGCGTGTCGTAAATTTCGTTGCCGATGCTCCACATGATCACCGAAGGATGGTTCCGGTCGCGCCGGATCCAGCTCTGTACGTCCTTTTGCCAGAAGTCCTTGAAAAAGGCGGCGTAGTCGTAATCGGTCTTGTGACCTTCCCACATATCGAACGATTCCGAGTCGATCAGCATACCCATTTCGTCCGCCAGCTCCATCAGCTCGACCGAAGGCATGTTGTGGGAGGTACGGATGGAGTTGACGCCCATCGCCTGCAGGGAGACGAACTGCCGGCGCAGCGCGCATTTATTGACGGCGGCGCCGAGCGCTCCCAGATCGTGGTGCATACACGCGCCGTGGATCTTCACATGGCGGCCGTTTAAGAAGAAGCCCTCGTTGCAGTCAAAGCGGATGGTACGGAAGCCGATCCGCTCGGAAAGCGTATCGACGGCGCAGCCGTCCACCAGCAGCTCGGTGGTCAGCGTATAGAGGTACGGGTCTTCGATATCCCAGCGGCGGGCGTTCGGCACCGTCATGGTCTGGGTGACCGTGCTGACCTCCTGCGTAAGCGAAACGGAGGTCTCGGAGGAGGCGGCGGTTCCGCCGTCCCGATCCGAAAGCGTCAGGCGGATGACCGCGTCGGCGGCGTCCGTTAAAATGGCGGAACGATAGACGGCTTCGCTGTCCACGGTCAGCGTGAACGAGCCGTCGGCGTTTTCCTCGGAGCTTGCGTAGCTTCCGCCGGAGACAAGATAAGCGTCCTCCTTTTCGGAGAGCCAGACGTTGCGGTAAATGCCGGCGCCGGAGTACCAGCGCGAATTCGGGCATTCGTAGCGGCAGGTCACCACAAGCTCGTTTTCGCCGGGACGCAGGTAGGGCGTCAGGTCGATCTCGAACGTCGAATAGCCGTAGGGCCAGAAGAAGATCTCCTCGCCGTTTAAGTAATAGCGGGAGTTCATGTACACTCCCTCAAAGGTCAGAAAATGACGCTTGTCCGGATGCTCGACCGAAAAGGTCTTTTTGTAGCATCCGATCGCGTTTTCGTACAGATCCTGCGTCTGATAGATCATCCAGTCATGCGGAAGGTCGACCGGCTCCCAGCCCGTCTTCTGGTGGGCGGTCGGCTCCGTCCCGCCGCAGGAGGAGAGGATCTCCTCCGCGTCGGCTTCCAGCCGGAATTTGGCGAACTGCCAGTGGTCCGTAAATAATTTTCGCATACATTCCTCCATGGCGGAGCAAATTGGTTTGCATCGTGACGCGCCGGAAATCTCAAATTCCCGGCGCATTCACATGGCTGTTTGTGCTCCGTATAAATATCTGAGCGTGAAAGATCGGCGCATCCGCACGGTTCTTCACGCTGCCTCCTGCCGTTTATTCGGCATATCGGATTTCACTGTGAAGCTCCTGCAGCGACTTGACTTCGCCGTTGCCGTGTTCCAGCGCGTAGTGGATGCCCTTCGCCGTGGCTCTGGCGGCGGCCGCGGTGGTCATATAAGGGATTTTTGCCTTAATGGCGGCCTTTCTCAGGTAGCTGTCGTCGTTGACGCTTTCCTTGCCGGCAGGGGAGTTGATGATCAGGTCGATCTGCCCGTTGGTGATCAGGTCAAGGATGTTCGGCCGTCCCTCGTAAAGCTTTTTCACCTTCTCGGCGGGAACGCCGGCTTCGTTCAGCAGGTCGCAGGTCGTACCCGTTGCAAGGATGCGGAAGCCGTCGTCGGCGAAGATTTTTGCAATTTCCGCAATTTCTGGCTTGTCCTTCCGGTTTACGGAAATCAGCACGGTTCCGGAAAGCGGAAGACGGGACTGCGTAGCCTCCTGCGCCTTAAAGAACGCCTCTCCGTAATAAGGCGACAGACCCAGCACCTCGCCGGTGGAGCGCATTTCCGGACCGAGCAGCGGATCGACCTCCGGGAACATGTTGAAGGGGAAAACCGCTTCCTTTACGCCGCAGTAGGGGATGACCGGGTCTTTCAGCGCGGGCACCGGAGACGGTCTGCCGGTCAGCTCCGAGGTGATGATGTCGGTGGCGATGGGCACCATGCGGATGTCGCACACCTTCGAGACGAGCGGAACGGTGCGCGACGCGCGCGGATTGGCTTCCAGAACATAGACCTTTCCGTTTTCGATGGCGTACTGCATGTTCATCAGACCCTTGACGTTCATCTCGACCGCGATCCTGCGCGTATATTCCTTAATGGTCCTTACGTTCTCCTCGGAGATATGCACCGAAGGCACGATGCACGCCGAGTCACCGGAGTGGATGCCCGCCAGCTCGATATGCTCCATGACCGCAGGGACAAAGGCGTGGGAACCGTCGCTGATGGCGTCGGCTTCGCATTCCAGCGCGTGATTCAGGAACCGGTCAATCAGGATCGGACGGTCGGGGGTAACGCCGACCGCAGCCTGCATATAGCCGGTCATGCTCTCCGCGTCGTAAACGACCTCCATGCCCCGGCCGCCGAGAACGTAGGACGGACGCACCATGACCGGATAGCCGATGCGCTCCGCAATGGCAAGCGCTTCCTCCACGGTCGTCGCCATGCCGGATTCGGGCATGGGGATCTCCAACTTTTCCATCATCGCGCGGAACAGGTCGCGATCCTCCGCCAAGTCGATGACCGACGGCGGCGTGCCGAGGATCTTTACGCCGTTCTTTTCCAGCTCGGACGCCAGATTGAGCGGGGTCTGACCGCCGAACTGCGCGATCACGCCGAGCGGCTGTTCCTTCCGGTAAATGCTCAGCACGTCCTCGAGCGTCAGCGGTTCGAAATACAGCTTGTCGGACGTGTCGTAGTCGGTCGATACGGTCTCCGGGTTGCAGTTGACGATGATCGTTTCAAAGCCCAGCTTCTTGAGCGCCAGAGACGCGTGAACGCAGCAGTAGTCGAATTCGATGCCCTGACCGATGCGGTTCGGGCCGCCGCCGAGGATCATGATCTTCGGCTTCTCGGTGCCGACCGGGTTCTTGTCGGGCGCGTTGTAGGTGGAGTAGTAGTAAGCGCTGTTCTCGGTGCCGCTGACATGAACGCCCTCCCAAGCCTCTTCAACGCCAAGCTCGATACGCCGGTTCCGGATATCCTCCTCGGGAACGGCAAGGATCTTGCTCAGATATTTGTCCGAGAAGCCGTTTTTCTTTGCGGACGTGAGCGCCTCGTCGGAGGGCAGGCTTCCCTTGTGGGCGGCAAGCGCTTCTTCCTCCTCGACCAGCTCCTTCATCTGCTCGATAAAATATGCCTTTACATGGGTCAGGCGGCAGAGCTCGTCCACGGACGCGCCCTTGCGGAGCGCCTCGTACATAATGAAATGCCGGTCGCTGCACGGGTTGACGAGAAGCTTCAGCAGCTCCTCCTTGGGCATCGTGTTGTAGTTTTTCGCATAGCCGAGACCGTAGCGTCCGGTCTCCAAGCTGCGGATGGCCTTCTGGAAGGCTTCCTTGTAGGTCTTGCCGATGCTCATGACCTCGCCGACCGCGCGCATCTGCGTTCCGAGCTTGTCCTCCACGCCCTTGAATTTTTCAAACGCCCAGCGGGCGAACTTGATCACGACGTAGTCGCCGTCCGGCACATACTTGTCGAGCGTGCCGTATTTGCCGCAGGGGATCTCCTTTAGGGTCAGTCCGGCGGCAAGCATGGAGGATACGAGAGCGATCGGGAAGCCGGTCGCCTTGGAAGCCAGCGCCGAGGAACGGGAGGTTCTCGGATTGATTTCGATGACGACGATGCGGTCGCTGACCGGGTCGTGGGCAAACTGCACGTTCGTGCCGCCGATGACCTGAACCGATTCCACAATGCGGTACGCCTGCTCCTGCAAACGCGCCTGACATTCCTTGGAGATCGTCAGCATGGGCGCGGCGCAGAAGGAGTCGCCGGTATGCACACCCATCGGGTCGATGTTTTCAATGAAGCAGACCGTGATCATTTTGCCGTCCGCGTCGCGCACCACCTCCAGCTCCAGCTCCTCCCAGCCGAGAACGGATTCCTCTACGAGGACCTGTCCCACAAGGCTCGCCTGCAAACCTCTCGCGCAGACGGTTTTCAGCTCCTCGCGGTTATAGACAAGACCGCCGCCGGCGCCGCCCATCGTGTAGGCGGGGCGCAGAACGACCGGATAGCCCAGCTTGTCGGCGATCCCGAGCGCCTCCTCCACGCTGTAGGCAACCTCGCTCCGCGCCATTTCGATGCCGAGAGCGTTCATGGAGTTCTTGAATTCGATCCGGTCCTCGCCGCGTTCGATGGCATCCACCTGTACGCCGATGACCTTCACCTGATATTTGTCCAAAACGCCCGCCTTGGCAAGCTCCGCGCACAGGTTCAGACCCGACTGGCCGCCCAGGTTCGGCAGCAGGGCGTCGGGGCGTTCCTTCGCGATGATCTGCTCCAGACGCTCCACGTTCAGCGGTTCGATGTAGGTGACGTCCGCCGTCTCCGGGTCCGTCATGATCGTGGCGGGATTGGAATTTACCAATACAATTTCATAGCCGAGCTTGCGCAGCGCCTTGCATGCCTGCGTGCCGGAATAGTCGAACTCGCATGCCTGACCGATGATGATCGGGCCGGAGCCGATAATGAGAACTTTGTGAATATCGTTTCGTTTCGGCATAATATCCTCCATAGATTTCATAAATACTTATCGTTCCTATTATAGCGGAAATGGACGGAAAGAAAAAGGGGGAAATGAAAAAAATCACGGCAATTCCGCCAGCAGCCTGCGCACCTCGGAAAGGCACCATTCCCGGAGCCGGAGCTCCCTGCCGTCCAGCGCCGCTTGGAGCTTTGCAAGCTCCGAAAAAGCGAGCGCGGACATGGCGGGCGTGATCTGCCCGGCGGCTTCGGCAGCCAGAAGCTCGTCCTCGTCCAAAACGTAGCGCGTGCCGTCCGGAAGCAGCACCAGATCGAGAAAGAGGTCGAAAAAGCAGGCGCAGCCGTCCGGAAAGACCTCGTTCCGGTAAGAAATATCAAAATAATATTGGATCAGGTTCAGCGAAGGGTCGTACATCGCGGTCAGCCAGACGTGGGACCGCTGCGGCGCAAACTGAAACCAGAAAAAGCCGTTGTCGGTGATGGTGTAAGGCTTTCCGCCCATGAATTTGATATTGCGCTCCGTCACCCTGCCGATGCGGAACAGCGAGACCACGCCTGCGGGGCGGCCGTTCTCCGGCGCCGCCGGCAGATAAGAGCTGACAAAGTCGCGGGAAAGGACGCGGGGCCATGCGGAGCGGTAAACGGTTTTGAAGTGCAGGGCGTCCAGCGTACGAAGCGAAAACGCGAAGGAAGCATAGGGCGCGAGCAGCCCTTGGGAAAGAAGCTCTTCCAGCTCCGGCTCGGTCACGTAGCGCCGGTCGTACGGCGCGTCCGACGGAGCAGGCTCCGGCAGGTCGGCGCGCAGCTCGAAAAGAAGCCGATACGTGGAACGGCAGGTCAGCGTGCGGACATGCTCCGGCCGAAAACGGGAGACGGAAGGAAAAAGCCGCGTCAAAAAAGACGAAAGATCCGCTTCTGCCGACTCCTTCGAGGACGCATAGCCGCCGGGCAGTTCCCACACCCGGCTTCCGGACGCCCCTTTGGGAGCAAGCAGCAGAAGCTTTCCTTCGCCGTTAAAGATTGAACATTGAAAGAAGATCAGGAATTCGTTCCAGTTGAGCGCGGTTTCGTTGGGAACGCTCAGAAAGCGCCCGGAAGGCTGAAAAAAAGCGTCGTAAACCGTAAACCGTGAATTCATGGCGATTCTCCTTTTCTGTTCCTCCTTATCATATCGGAAAATCGTCCCGATTTCAACAAAAAGCAGGAATTCTTAAAAAAAATCTCGATATTCCCGGCAAAGTATGGTAAACTATCCCTAAACTAGGAGAGGACTGCACTAAGACACATTCTTTATTCTGGAGGATGATTGTATGATTGATCCTAAAAAGATCCGACTGATGACAAAGCTTGCGATATATGAAAAGCAGGAGGGCGAGGAGGATATTTCCATCGGGAAATATTACCGCGCGGATTACGTCCGCATGAACATACTGAAGACCATTCTGGCAGTTACGTTCGGCTATCTGCTGCTGCTGTTGATGATCGTAATTTACCATTCCGAATTTCTGCTGGACAACGCGCTGGTTCTGAATTACTCGCTGATCGGCAGGAAGCTTCTCGGCTATTACCTGTTCCTTCTGGCGGTTTACATCGGGGCCGTGGGCGTCGGCTACACCGTGTCGTATACCCGTTCCCGGGAGCGTCTGGCAAAGTATTACAAGATGCTGGGCAGGCTCAAGAAGATCGAGGAGCAGGAAATGCATCGGAAAGAATTGGAAGAGGACAGGGAGGATTAAGCCATGATCGTTTTGTTTGAGATCCGCGCAAAGCTGACGGAGCTATATCAGAAATACAGCTTTGGGATTCTGACGGCGTGCAAATTCTTTTTGCTGTTTTTCGCTTTTTCGGAGATCAAAAGCTCCGTCGGATATTTTGAAGCCCTGTCCAAAAACAGCGTGATTTTTCTCCTTTCTGTCCTTTGCTCGCTGCTTCCCTCGGCGCTGACGGTGCTGATCGTGCTGTTTTATCTTGTTTTGCAGCTGTGGAAGGCGTCCTATCTGATGTCGCTGACGGTGCTGGTCGTCTGTCTGATCCTTTACTGCTTCTTTCTGCGGTATACGCCCCGCTACGGCAGCGTGGTCGTCGCCATGCCGCTGCTGCGCAAGATCGGCTTCCCGTACCTGCTGCCGCTTTCCATGGGGCTGTTCGGGAACCTGTTTACGATCATTCCGACCTGCTGCGGCGTATTTGTTTATTATCTGATCGCGATCATTCGGGAGAACATCGTCACGCTACAGCAGATGGCGGATGCGGACAACCCGCTCGTTATGTACATGGAAGTGATCGACAAGCTCGTAAAAAATCCGGCGATGTATCTGACCATGTTTCTATACGCGCTTGTGATCGTGGTCGTGTACTTTGTGCGCCGTCTGAATATGGACTATGCGTTCGAGATCAGCATCGGCGTCGGCACCGGCGTGATGATCCTCGGCTATATTATCGGGACGCTGAAATACGATATGGGCGTCAGTCTGGTAAGCGTGCTGCTTTCCTCCCTCGTTTCGGCGCTTTTGGTCTATCTGTTCCTGTTCGCTTACCGCGTGCTGCGCTATGCGGCGGCGGAAAACGTCCAGTTTGAAGACGACGACTATTACTATTACGTCAGGGCGGTGCCGAAGATCAAGGCGGATATGCCGAAGCGCACCGTGAAAAAGGTGATCACCCGGACCGTGGCTTCCTTTGAGGAGGAAGACGAGGAGGAGGAAGAAGGTCTGGAGGATGCGCTGGAGGAGATCGGAAAGGCGACCTCTGCCCGCGACATGGAGCGTCCGCTCCGCCCGCAGCCTGCGCAGCCGCAGGGGACGCAGAAGGCGCAGCCGTCGCCGTCCGCGCAGTCTCAGCCGCCCGTACGGAAGCCGCGGCCCGCAGGGACGCCTCTGTACGAGGAGGACGAGGACGATGAGGACGACTACAAGTAAAGGAGAGAAAGAGCAGAATGGGGAAGTTCATAGATTTTTATGAAACCTATTTCAGCCGGCTTTCCGTTCCGAAGTTCGGCGTTATGGATGCGATCGAGATCCTGATCATCGCCTTTGTCATTTACCGGCTGGTCATCTGGGTAAAAAAGACCAGCGCATGGTATCTGGTGAAAGGTCTGCTTTTGCTGCTCGTTATCTGGGTCATCGCGTCGATCTGCGAATTCAACGCGATTATGTGGATTTTCCTCAACACGATCAGCGTGGGGATCATTGCGATCATCGTGATTTTCCAGCCGGAGCTTCGCCGAGCGCTGGAACAGTTGGGTCAGCAGAGCTTTATCGGATTTTTCGGAGACGGTCGGGTAAAGGAACGCTTTTCCGACCGGACCCGCAGGGAGCTTGTGGAAGCGGTGTTCAGCATGGCGAAGGTAAAAACCGGAGCTTTGATTATTCTGGAGGGAAATGTTTCCCTTGAAAAATACGAGCGGACGGGCATCCCGCTGGATTCCATTGTCAGCGCGGCGCTTCTGATCAATATATTTGAACACAACACCCCGCTGCACGACGGCGCCGTGATCGTCCGGGAGGACCGTCTCGTGGCGGCGACCTGTATTTTGCCGGTATCGGACAACATGCGCCTTTCCAAGGAGCTGGGAACGCGTCACCGCGCGGGCGTGGGCGTCAGCGAAAATGCCGACTGCCTGACGCTGATCGTTTCCGAGGAGACCGGCAAGGTGTCTCTGGCGCAGAAGGGGCAGCTCATCCGGGGCGTCGACGAGGAGTATCTGAACGCGCGTCTGCTGGAATACCAGAATAAGACGGTGGCGCAGAGCCGTCTGCGACTCAGAAAGGAACGTGCGAAGTCATGAAGGAAAAGCTGAAAACGATGTTTACCAAAAACCTCGGAACCAAGCTGCTTTCGGTCGTGATCGCGGGTCTGGTCTGGGTCGTAATTATGAGCGTTTCCGATCCGCAGGTCACAAGAACCATCGAAAACATTCCGGTGGAACGGAGAAACGAGGACGCGGTTTCCGCCGAGAACATGGTCTATGAGGCGCTGTCCGGCAACCTGGTGACGATCAAGGTGCGCGGAAGCCGCTCCATTGTGGAAACGCTGGACGTAAAGGATTTTACCGCCTATGTGGATTTTCAGGAGATCGGCTGGGTCAATGCGGTCCCGATCCACGTTGAGGTGAACAATCCGGAATATGAGGATCTGACGGAGATCACCTATCAGTCGAACGACGTTATGAGCATTCTTCTGGTGGAATATCAGGAGGATATGGTGATGGTCGATGTGAAGACCACCAACGTGCCGGACGGCTACTACGCGTTTTGCAGCTCGGTAAGCTCCAAGCTTTTGGAGATCTCCGGCTCCAAAACACAGGTGGAAAGCGTGGAGAAGCTTGTCGGAACGGTCGATCTGACCGGGCGGACGGAGAGCTTTCAGACCACGGTCACACTGGAGCCGGTCAACATCGACGGCACGCCGATCGACGCCACAAAGCTGAACATTGCACAGAATTATGTCCGGGTGGACATTACGATCCTTCCGGTGAAGGAGGTCCCGATCGCGCTCGATACGTCCGGCGTAACGCTGGCGGAGGGGTTTGGGATCGCGAGCATCGACTATAGCCCCAAGACCGTCCAGATCGCGGCGGAGCAGGAGGTTTTGGATACCCTGAACGAAATTACGATCCCTTACGCCGCCGACTCTCTGATGCAGAGCGAGGAGGTCGATATCGAGATCGCAAAATACCTTCCGGAGGGCGTCTATCTGAAATCGGAGACGACGACTTTGGTGCTCAGCATTTCCGTGGAGCTGCTTGTGCGGAAGGAGTTTTCGCTGGCGCTTCCGTCCGACCTGATCGAGATCCGGAATCTGGGGGAGAATTTTGAACTGAATTATACGCAGAACGTCCTGTCCTTGCCGGTCTATGGGGTTTCCGGCGTTTTGGACAATATGCAGATAAAGGATCTGCATCTGTATTTGGATATGGCGACCTGCACGTCGCCGGGCAGCTACAGCGCCGTGCTGCGTTCGGACTCGGAGCTGGGGGTAAGCTTTTCGCAGAAGGTTTCCGTGTATATTACGGAGAAGGGAAAAAATTGATGATTCGTGGGAATGCGGTGGTTGTAAATGCCAAAGGGCTGCACATCAAGCCCGCGGGCGCCATGAGCCGGATCGCGCTGAAATATCCCTGCACCGTTTATTTGGAGGTGCGGGAGTATCAGGTCAATGCCAAGAGCGTTCTGGGCATTTTGAGCGCGCAGGTCAAGTGCGGCGAGAGCATTGCGCTCGTATGCAGCGGGGAGCAGGAGCAGGAGGCGCTTGCCGAGCTGCTGGCGGGCGTGGAGAACGGCTTTGGCATGAAAGAATAAACGTGCGGTCGAGGGTGAAAAAGCATATGAATATTGCAGTGATCGTAGCGGGAGGAAGCGGAACGCGCATGGGAAACGGCGATCGTCCGAAGCAGTTCCTTCCCTTGGCGGGACGCCCGATCCTGATACATACGGCGGAGCGTTTTTTGCGGCACGCCAAGATCGACGGGGTCGTGATTGGAATCCCCCCCGCTTGGTTACAATATACGCAGGAGCTGCTTGCGCGGTACTTTCCCGGAGAAGAGATCGGTGCGGTTCCGGGAGGCGCGACCCGTCACGAAACGCTGACGCGCCTTGTGGAGGAAGCAAAAAAACGCTTTGCGCTGGGGGAGACCGACGTGCTTGTGACGCACGATGCGGTTCGTCCGTTTTTGACCGAGCGGATGATCTCGGAAAACATCGAGGCGGCGCGGCGGTACGGCGCTGCCGGGACGTATATTCCGGCGACCGATACGATCGTTTGCTCGCAGAACGGCGAGGAGCTTTCGGGAATGCCCGATCGCGCGGGCATGTATCAGGCGCAGACGCCCCAGAGCTTTCGGCTCGGGGACTACGAAAACGTCGTTTCGGAGCTTTCGGAGGACGAGCTTTTGCAGGTGACGGACGCCTGTAAACTGTTCTTTCTGCGGAATCGTCCGGTGCGCATGGTTGAGGGCGAAATCACAAATTTGAAAATAACGCATCCGCTCGATTATCGGATCGCGCAGATGCTTGCGGAATGAAAAAACAAACGGAGAGAAACGGTATTTCCCTGAGAAGTACCGTTTCTGTCGGTAGGAAAAGAAGGCTTGAAAAAGCCGGAACGGTGGTTACAGGAAAAGATGAAAGAGAAAACAACGCAGAATTTAATTACGTTTGCCGTCCATGCGGACGATCCGGAGCGGGCGGGGGAGCTGATCCGCCGACTTCGGGACGGGCTTAGCGAAAGCGGCTGTACGGGAGAACTGATCGTGATCGACGCGATCTGCGAGCCGGAAAGCCGCCAGTGGATGCGGCAGTGGGAGCAGTCGGAGGACCTGCTTGCGCTGGAAAACGAGACGGCGCTTCCCGGCGAGAGCTTCCGGATGGCGGCGGAGCATGCCAAGGGGCGTTATCTGATGTGCCTGACGGCGGAGCAGGATTTTGACCCGGAAAAGCTGAAGACGGCGCTTTTGCATCTGGCGGAGCTTGCGGAAGCGGCGGGGGAAGGAGAAGAACCGCTTGCCGCCCTTCGTCCGTTCTATCTTGCAAAGGACGGAAAGCGGAAGAAATATCTCGGCGCGAAGCGCGAGTTCCGCGGCTCGGAGCCTCGGCGGATCTCCCTTGAGGAGTCGCCGGACGCGTTTTCTCTCTATCCGTGCGGCTATTTTTATCCAACGGAAAAGCTGCGGCGGGCGGCGTTTTCCAAGGAGCTTCCGGAGGACGCGCTCATGCAGGTGCTTGTCGGTCTGCTCTGCGAGGCGGGAGAGTATTGGCTGCTGCCGGAAACGATCCTCTCTCACGAGCCGACGCCGAACTGCTGGTTTGAATATCCGGCGCAGTTTTCCAAAAGCTGGTATTTGAATTCCATGGAACACTTTCTTTCGCGGACGCTTGACGAGAACAGTCCGCTCTGCGCGCAGTATATGATCCTGTACCTGATCCAGCTTCGCTACAGCTGCAATCTGAACGAACGGGACAAGTCGATCCTGCAGGGAGAGGAGAAGCAGCGCTTCTTCGAGCTGACGCGGGCGGCGCTTCGGCATGTGTCCGACGCGGTCATCGCAACATGGAACATTGCGGGAATGAAGATCTCCGAGCAGTCGCTGACGATGTTTTATTTCCGTATGAAATACAACGATCCCCGCCTGTTCCCGGAGCTTGTTTACCGTGAGGAGGATCACAACCTGCTTGGAAACGTAAACGGCGCCCCGGTGGGCGATATCAACCAGAAGCATCTGCTCGTTCAGGTCATCTATTACGACGGAGCGAATCTGACGCTGGACGCGCGCTTTACGGGCAGCTATCTGTTCGATCCGGAAAAGATCTATTTTACGGCGAAGGTAAACGGGACCAACTACCGCGCGAGGACGAACCGGGTCTACAGCCTGATCAAGGCGTTCAACGAAACCATCGGCAGGGATTTCACGTTCCAGAGCGTGCTGCCCTCCGAGATCTTCTCGCAGGACGTGAATTCCATGGGCTTTTATCTCGTGTACGAGGGCAGGGAGTATCCGATCCCTTCGCTGTTTGCCCGCCCGCAGTCGAAGCTGAACCGCGCCTTTTCCGCAACCTATTACGCCTTTGACAAAAAGATGCTGCAATACGACGTGGCGAACAACGTTTACGTGGTGACAAGGGCGACGCGCTTCCGGGTATTCGTGAACGAATGCAAGCTTATGTGGCAGTTTATCAAGAAAAAGAAAAAGCATAAGTACGGGCTTTTGTGCGCGGGAATGCGGGCGGCATACTGGCTGACAAAGCCGTTTTACGAGCATAAGCGGATCTGGCTGACGCAGGACAAGCTGTTCAAGGCGGGCGACAACGGCGAATATTTCTTTCAGTATGTCATGCAGAACAAACGGGGCGAGAACGGCGTCAAGCTCTATTACGTCGTCAACGAGGATTCGCCGGACTATCCGCGCCTGAAAAAGCAGTACCCGCGCAATGTTCTGCGCTTTAACAGCCTGCGCCACCGGCTTACGGCGCTGCATGCGGACATGATTTTGGCGACCCATGTGGACACGCTGCACTGCAATGGCTTTACGAAGCAGGCGCAGCTGTATTTTAAGGATCTGTTCAATGGACGGGTCGCCTGTCTGGCGCACGGTCTGACCATCCAGAAGATCGCCCAGTACCAGAACCGGACGTTCGACAATACGGTGCTGTATTTCTTCGCCTCGAAGTACGAGGTCGAAAACGTAAAACACGAGATTTATGATTATTACGATCCTTCCATGCTGAAGCTTACCGGGCACGGAAGATACGACGGGCTTGTCAACCGCGACAAGCGGCAGCTCCTGATCACCCCTACGTGGCGGCGGAGCTTTACGACCGGGGCCGCCAAGAAGGGCGCCACCTACGGGCACAGCGAGACGTTTAAGAGCAGCGACTATTTTAAGATCTACAACGGGCTGATCAACGACGAGCGCCTGATCGCTGCGGCGAAGAAGTACGGCTACCGCATCATGTATCTGCTGCACCCGGCGATGAGCAGTCAGCTGGAGGATTTTGACAAGAACGACTATGTGGATATCGTAGCGGCGACGAGCGCCGTCAGCTACGAGCAGGTGCTGACCGAATCAAGCCTGATGGTGACCGATTACTCCGGCGTGCAGTTTGACTTTGCCTATATGAAAAAGCCGGTGGTCTATTATCATCCGTCCATCCTGCCGCCGCAGTACGAATCCAGCGGTCTGGAATATGAGACCATGGGCTTTGGTCCGATCTGCACCGAGCATGAGCAGATCGTCGATACGCTTTGCCGGTATATGGAAAGGGACTGCGTCTTAGAGGAAGAATACTGCCGACGGGTCGATGATTTTTATGCGTTTTCGGATCATAACAACGCCGCCCGAATTTATGAGGAAGTGATTCGGTTCCAGAAGCGTTATCCAAAGGTAAACGATATTTTTTAATGAGCGAGGGAATATGGGAGACATCCGAAAAAAGAAGCTGGCGCTTGTGGAGGTACTGAACCGGAACATGGGGGACGCGGTTATTGCGGACTGCACGGAACGACTGCTGCGCGGCAAGATAAGCAAGCGCGGGCTGCCGGTGAACGTGATCCGGTACGATATTGCATCGGGGGATTTCGGGCTTCTCGAAGAAGCCGACGGGATCTTGTTTGCCGGAGGCGGCATTCTCAAGTTCCGGCAGGAGGAGTTTGACCGGCGCATTGTGGAGATCGTGCGCTTTGCGGACGAAAGGCAGATTCCCGTGTTTTTCAACGCGGTCGGCGTGGAGGGCTACGACGAGGCGGACGAGCGGTGTCAGGCGCTGAAGGCGGCGCTGCGGCTTCCCTGCGTGCGGGGCGTGACCACGCGCGACGACCTGCGCCGGCTCGACGAGGACTATTTGCGCGGGACGAAAACGCCCCGGCGGCTCGTCTATGACCCGGCGGTCTTTTCCTCGGAGATCTTTCGGGTGAAGCGGCAGCCGGAGGCGCAGACGGTCGGTCTCGGCGTGATCCGCGACGGCGTTTTCGAGGATTACGGCGACGCGTTGTTCCCCAGAGAAAAGCAGCTCGCGTTCTGGAGCGGGATCGCGGAGGAGCTGACAAGGCGGGGCATTCCGTGGAAGTTTTACACGAACGGCGTCGGCAGGGACGAGGAGTTCGTCGATGCGCTCGTGGAGCATATGGGGCTTTCCGACCAAGAAAGCTGCCGGATGCCGCAGCCCCGGAGCGCCGAAGAGCTGGTAACGATGCTTTCCGGCTTTCGGGGGATCGTTGCGGGACGGATGCATTCGCATATTATCGCCTATTCGCTGGGGATCCCGAGCGTGGGCATTCTCTGGAACGACAAGCTTCGGATGTGGAGCGAACGGATCGGAGAGCCGGAGCATTATTTTGCCCCGGCGGACTGCGACGCGCGGAAGGCGGTGGAAACGCTCCTGCAAGCCAAGCGGAAGCGGCTGTTGTTCCCGCGCTGGCAGCGGTACCGGCTGATGAAACCGGCGCTTGGCTTTTTGGACGGGATCGTCCGCGCTCCCGAAAAGCCAAGCCGCGGGGAATGCCCGGACTTTTCCAAACGGCTGTTGGCGCTTGCGGGAGGCGGCGATCGGCGCAGATACGGGAACCTGAACTCTGCGGAGGTTCTGCTTGCCAATTATAAAAAGGGCTTCCGGCTGTTTGAGATCGACATGCGGCTTACGACGGACGGCGTGCCGGCGGCGGTCAACGGCTGGAACGACGCGACCTTCCGGCGGCTCGGCATTTCCGGCGAGCCGAAGCTCGGCGTGGACTGGGAGACGTTCCGGAACGCCCGCTATTACAAGACCTATCCGACCTCCGGCATGGAGGAGATGTTCGCTGCGGCGGAGCGCTGCAAGGGAAGCACCTTGCTCTTGGATATCGGCAAGCCCGGCGGCGAGCATTTGGAGAGCTTTTTTACTGCCATTGCGGACTTGCTTGCGGCGCATCCGCAGATGAAAAAGCGCGTGGTCCTTCGGCTGCAAAAGCGCGCGCATGTTCCCGCTGCCAAAAAGCGGCTTCCCGACGTGCCGCTCGCCTATTCGCTGGAGCCGCTTGCGGAGGCGTCGGAGGAAAAGCTTGCGGAGCAGCTTGTCTTCTGCGGAAAGCATAGGATCTCCCGGTTGTTCGTTCCGCGCGAGGCGTTTTCGGCGGAGGTTTCCAAGGCCTGCCGCGAGGCGGGGATCGACGCGTGGGTGCTTTCCGCTTCCAGCGTCACGCAGCTGAAGGAGCTGTGGGGCATGGGCGCCGCCGTGGTGGGAACACATTATTTAGATGTAAAGTATGTCAAACAGATCATGGAGTGAAAAGCAAAGAATGAACGAATTACAGTATAAGAAGGAACGGGACCCGTTTTTTGACAATGCGAAGTTCCTTCTGATCTTCCTTGTGGTGCTGGCGCACGGGATCAGTCCGCTGAAAAAGGAGCATGACACCGTCTATATGGTATGGTATACGATCAACTGTTTTCATATGCCGTGCTTTATTTTCCTGTCCGGCTTTTTCGCGAAAAAGTATATCGTGAACGGCAAATTCAACATTCAGAAGCCGTTTTATTATCTGATGCTGTTTCTGTTTTCGCAGGCTGCGGTCTGGTGCTTTGAGTATTTTGTCCTAAAAGATGTAAATATCTCGAAAAGCGTGGTGGCTGCTCGGTCGTCGCTCTGGTATTTGCAGTGTCTGGTGACGTGGTATGTGCTGCTTCCGTTTATGGACAAGCTGAAGCCGAAATATATGCTTGTCATCGCCTTTGCGGTCTCTCTGCTGATGGGCTACGACGAGAAGCTGCCGGGCGCATTCAGCGTCAGCCGCGTGCTCGTGCATCTGCCTTTCTTCCTGCTTGGCTATTACTGTACGAAGGAGCGGCTGCAAAAGCTCGTGGACGGAGCGTGGAAAAAGCCGGTCGCCCTGCTGATCTTCGGCGCGGCGGCACTCGTTACCTTCTTCAAGCGCGCCGTGATCCCGGAGCGTATCGTCGTTGCCTCTTACCAATATCAGTCCATTACGTCCGAATACTTTTCGTTCCACGGAATGTGGCTGGCGCGCGCGGCGTTTTATGTGCTGGCGCTGGCGCTTTGCTGGGCGTTTCTCGTTTGGGTTCCCCGGAAGAAAACCTTTTTTACACGTTTCGGGAACCGGACGCTGCAGGTCTATATCGGTCATCGGTTCCTGTATCTTGCCGAGCTGCAATACGGCTGGGGAGCCTTGTTTAACAATAAGGGCATGTTTTTTGTCCTGTTGGGGATTATTACGGCAACGGTATTTATTTTGTCACTGAAAATTTTTGAATATCCTTTCCGGTGGATCGCAAACATAAAGATTGCGCCGCTGTTAAAGGAAAGCGAACGGCCGGAAGGCGGAAAATGAGGTGTTTTATGGATCGGATCATGAGAGAGGATATGGAACTGGCGGCGGCTTCCCCGGCGGTGGAATGGGAAAAGCTTGCGGGACGCACGGTGCTTGTGACCGGAGCAACCGGTCTGATCGGCAGACAGCTTGTGCTGGCGCTGCTGCACGCGGATCGGCTCCGGGGGCTTTCGCTCCGGGTTCTGGCGGTCGTCCGCAGCCGGGAAAAGGCGGAGCGCCTGTTCGCCGAGTTGGCGGGGGCGCCGGGACTGCAATATGTGGTGCAGGACGTGCAGGAGCCGCTGCATATCGCGGAGCCGGTGGACTATATCGTTCACGGCGCAAGCGTGACCGATTCCAAGGCGTTTGTGGAGCAGCCGGTGGAAACGATCTGGACGGTGCTTGCGGGAAGCCGGAATCTGCTGGAATTTGCAAGAGAAAAGCAGGTCAGGGGAATGGTCTTCCTGTCCACGATGGAGGTCTACGGAACGCCCGATCCGTCCCTGCCCTGCGTCACCGAGAAGGACTTCGGATATTTGAATCCGTCGGAGGTGCGCAGCAGCTACCCCGAGGCGAAGCGTCTGACCGAGTGCCTGTGCGCGTCCTATGCGAAGGAATACGGCGTTCCGGTGACGGTGGCGCGTCTGACGCAAACCTTCGGCGCGGGCGTCAGCTATTCGGACAACCGGGTGTTTGCACAGTTTGCCCGCTGCGTCATGGAAAAGAAGGATATCGTGCTTCGCACCGAGGGAACGACCGTGCGGAATTATCTCTATACGCGCGAGGCGGTCGTTTCGCTTTTGGTGCTGCTGACCAAGGGCGCGCCGGGAGAGGCATACAACGTCGCAAACTCGGACATCTCCGTTTCCATCCGGGAAATGGCGGAGCTGGTGGCGGCGTCGTTCCCCGAGGCGGGCATCCGCGTGACGTTTGACCTTGCCGCAGACGCGGGAGCGCTCGGCTATGCGCCGCCCTTTGTGATGCGCCTGAATACGGACAAGCTCGCGGCGCTCGGCTATCGTCCGGAGATGGGGCTGCGGGAGATGTATGAGCGTATGATCGCCGGCATGAGCGAAGAAGCTTAGGGTAAGAGGAACGATGGAGACACCACAGGAAAGAAAATATTTATCCGAACAGGAGCTTGCGCGGCTGCAGCAGATCCTGCTGGAAATGATCCTAGAGGTCGATCGGATCTGCAAAAAACATCATATCACCTATTATCTGGGGGGCGGAACGCTGCTCGGCGCGGTGCGGCATCAGGGCTTTATCCCGTGGGACGACGACGCCGACCTGATCTTCCGGCGGGAGGATTATGTCAAATTCCGCAGGGTCGTAAAAAAGGAGCTGGACCCGCGCTATTTTTATCAGGATCGGGGCACCGACCCGTACGCCCACTACGTCAATCCGAAGATTCGGCGGAACGGAAGCGTCTATGTGACGGAGTTCGGAGCGAAGCAGACAAAGATGCATCAGGGCATTTTTCTGGATATTTTTATTCACGACGCCACGGCAAAGAGCCGGTTCTTTCAGAAGCTGCATTTGCTGGAGACAAAGGCGTGCCGCGCGATGCTTGTTGCCACATGGAGCCAAAAGCAGTACGACCGGAAGCCGCGCTGGTTTTACGGAGCCGTCAACTTCCTGATTCGGCACAGCCGTGTGACCACATGGGAAAAGCAGACCGACTGGGCGCTGACGCGCTATCGGGGCAGAAGGACCGGCTATTATTACGACGGGACCGGGGAGCATATCGACCACGGCGCGTTCCCGTCGGCATGGCTCGGAAGGCCGAAGCAGGCGAGCTTCTGCGGACATCTGCTGCCGATTCCCTCCGATGCGCATCGGTATTTGACCTACTCCTACGGGGACTATCAAAAGCTGCCGCCGGAGGAAGAACGGGTCGCCAATCATGCGATCGTAAAACTGCAATTTCCGAACGATTGAACTGACTGATGGATAATTTTGTTGCTTCCAAGCCAAAATATGTTATAATGTGCGCAAAGGCAAAGCAAGCAGTGTTGGAAACGGCAGAGCATAGAGACCGTTTTGCGGTCTCTGATGCGGGGACGTTTCCAACACTGCGCCGCGAGTTTACGAGCCGCGAAAGCCGGCGGATTTCGCGGCTTTGCCGTGGACCGTGCAGGAAGCGGCGG
>JAUNGI010000053.1 GCA_030524525.1 Lachnospiraceae bacterium | reverse complement strand
CTGCGGCGGGTCGCTCCAGCGACACAGTTCCTCTCCGCCGCAGTGCGATCCCCGCAGAGCGTTTTTTGTTTCATAGGACGCTCTTTCCTATGAAACAAAAAAGGTGCGCGCAGCTTTATTTCTGCGCGCACTTTGCTTATCGGTATTTATCCGCCAGCTGCAAACGAATCAGGGAGCGGCGAAGCGCCAGCTCCGCACGGTTATAATTCGTATCTGCCTCGGATGAAAGGCGGCGTTCCGCACGAATTCGCGCTTCCTCCGCCCGGTGGTAATCAATTTCCTCCGGCCACTCGCAGGATTCCGACAGAATAACGACCTCCTCCGGAAGGATCTCCAAAAAGCCCTCCAAAAGCGTCGCTTCCTTGAGTTCTCCGTCCCGGTAGATACGAAGGACGCCGGGTGCCACGATCGCCGTCAGCGGAACGTGATTTTTATAAACGCCGATCTCGCCCTCGGTCGTCGTAAGCTCTACCATGTCCGCGTCTCCCTCAAAGAAGACCCGGGTCGGCGAATACACCTTCAAACGGAAGATTTTGCTGTCCTCTGCCATCTCCTACCTCCGACTCAGTTTTTGTTTTCTACGCGGGCAAGAACGTCGTCGATATTTCCCGCATTCAGGAAGTAGCTCTCCGGAACGGAATCGTGCTTGCCCTCCAAAATCTCCTTAAAGCCCTGAATCGTCTCGCTGACCGGCACATAGCGTCCCGGCAGTCCGGTAAACTGCTCGGCAACGTGGAACGGCTGCGACAGGAAACGCTGGATCTTTCTTGCACGGGCAACGAGCAGCTTTTCTTCCTCCGAAAGCTCGTCCATACCGAGGATCGCAATGATATCCTGAAGCTCTTTATATCGCTGCAGGATCTCCTGCACGCCGCGCGCCACCTTGTAGTGCTCCTCGCCCACGACGCGAGGGTCGAGGATGCGGGAAGTGGATTCCAGCGGATCGACAGCGGGATAAATTCCAAGCTCCACAATGGAACGCGACAAAACGGTCGTGGCGTCCAGATGCGCGAACGTGGTTGCCGGAGCAGGGTCCGTCAGGTCGTCGGCAGGCACATAAACCGCCTGTACCGAGGTGATGGAACCGCTCTTGGTCGATGTGATGCGCTCCTGCAAAGCGCCCATCTCGGTCTGGAGCGTCGGCTGATAGCCAACGGCGCTGGGCATCCGTCCCAGCAGCGCCGAAACCTCGGAGCCTGCCTGCGTGAAGCGGAAAATGTTGTCGATGAAAAGCAGAACGTCCTTTCCGCCCTTGTCACGGAAATATTCCGCCATCGTAAGTCCCGTAAGACCCACGCGCATACGCGCTCCCGGCGGCTCGTTCATCTGTCCGAAAATCATGGTCGTCTTGTTGATAACGCCGGACTCGATCATTTCATAGTACAGATCGTTTCCCTCGCGGGTACGCTCGCCTACGCCGGTAAATACGGAATATCCGCCATGCTCCGTCGCAATGTTTGTGATCAGCTCCTGAATCAGCACGGTCTTTCCAACGCCCGCGCCGCCGAACAAACCGATCTTGCCGCCCTTCTGATAGGGGCACAAAAGATCGACGACCTTAATTCCGGTCTCCAAAATTTCCGTCTCGGTGGACTGCTCCGCAAAATCCGGAGCGCTTCTGTGGATCGGGAGGTATTCTACGTCTGTAGGCGCCGGTTTTTCGTCAATGGGCTGCCCCAGCACGTTAAACATTCGTCCCAGCGTATTTTCTCCTACCGGCACGGTGATCGGCGCTCCCGTAGCGACTGCCTCCATTCCCCGAACCAATCCGTCGGTCGGCCCCATCGCGATACAGCGCACCGTATCGTCGCCCAAATGCTGCGCGACTTCAACGACAAGCTCCCCGCCGTCCTTGCGGGCAATGCGGATGGCGTCGTATATTTCCGGAAGATTCCCCTCGGCAAACTTGATGTCAAGTACCGCGCCGACGATCTGCGTAATCTTTCCTACGGTTGTTTTCTCCACGGCTTTCTCTCCTTACAAAATTATTCCTCCAACGCGTTGGCTCCGGCAATGATCTCCGTCAGCTCCTGCGTGATCGAACTCTGTCTTGCACGGTTATACTGCAGCGACAGCTTGGAGATCATTTCGTCCGCGTTGCTAGTGGCGTTGTCCATCGCCTGCATCCGCGCTCCGTTCTCGCTGGCAAGCGCTTCGATCAGCGCTCCGTAAAGCTCTCCGGCAAGGTACTTCGGCATGATCCGGCGAAGCGCCTCCTCCGGATCGGGCTCATAGTTCATCAGCGCCTGTCCGCCTGCCTCGCCTTCCTCCGCCTCCCCGACTTCGTCGGTGGGCAGCAGCCGGAGCATCGTCGGGATATGGCTGACCGTATTTTTGAAAACGGTAAACACCACATAGATCTCGCTGACGTTTCCGTTCTCAAATTCCTCCATAACGGCGCCGCTGATGTCCGAAGCGTCCTGATACAGCGGATCGTTCATGACCTCCGAATAATCCGCCTTGATCTCGTAGCCTCTGCGCGCAAGCGCGTCCCGGCCTTTTTTGCCGATGGCGTATATCCATACGTCCTCTCTCGGAAGCCCGCTGCCGATCACCGTTTTTACGATGTTCGAGTTATAGCCGCCCGCCAAACCGCGATTGGAGGTAATAACGATCACGGCCTTTTTTGCTCCCGGCTTGGCAACGGTATAATGCTGCCGCACCTCCGCGGTGGACTTGGCGAACATGGAAGCGATCGTCTGATACAGATAACGGAAATACGGCTTTGCCTCCTCCGCCCGTCCGCGCGCCTTCTGCAGCTTCACGGTGGAGACCAGCTTCATCGCCTTGGTGATCTGCCCCGTGCTCTGAATGCTGCTTCTGCGCCGCTTAATGTCTCTCATTGAAGCCATCGCATGCTTCCTCTCTTCCTAACGAAACTGCTGTTTGCACTCGTCAATGGCCTTCCGAAGCAGCGCCTCGCACTCCTCGTCAATGACCTTCTTCTCCCGGATGCCCGCAGGGATCTCCGGGTACTTGGCGTCGATATATTCAAACAGACTCTTTTCAAATTCCTGAATTCGGCTGACCTCGATGTTAAGCAGATATTTCTGCGTTGCGGCGAAAATGATGATGACCTGATTTTCCACCGACATCGGGCGATACTGCGGCTGTTTCAGAACCTCTTTGATGCGTTCGCCCTGCGCCAGCTTTTCTTTCGTGTCGGCGTCCAGATCGGAGCCGAACTGAGAAAACGCCGCCAGCTCCCGGTACTGCGCCAGCTCGATACGGATCGGTCCGGCGATTTTCTTCATTGCCTTGATCTGCGCGGAGCCGCCCACGCGGGACACCGAAAGACCGGCGTTTACGGCAGGCCGGAAGCCCGAATTGAACATCTCGGTCTCCAGATAGATCTGTCCGTCGGTGATGGAAATGACGTTCGTCGGAATGTACGCCGACACGTCGCCCGCCTGCGTCTCAATGATCGGAAGCGCGGTCAGCGAGCCGCCGCCCAAGGCGTCGGAAAGACGCGCCGCACGTTCCAGCAGACGGCTGTGCAGGTAGAATACGTCGCCCGGATACGCCTCGCGTCCCGGCGGTCTTTTCAGGAGCAGGGAAAGGGTACGGTAAGCGGTAGCATGCTTGCTCAGGTCGTCGTAAATGATCAGAACGTCCTGTCCCGCCTCCATCCATTCCTCTCCGATGGCACAGCCTGCATAGGGGGCGATATACTGCAGCGGCGCAAGCTCGCTGGCGGTCGCCGCAACAACCGTCGTATAATCCATTGCCCCGTATTCCTGTAAGGTCTTCACAATATTGGCAACCGTAGAAGCCTTCTGTCCGATGGCAACATAGATGCATTTTACGTTTTCGTGTTTCTGATTGATGATCGTGTCAATGGCGATCGCGGTTTTTCCGGTCTGCCGGTCTCCGATGATCAGCTCGCGCTGTCCTCTGCCGATCGGCACCATCGAGTCGATCGCCTTGATACCGGTCTGGAGCGGAGTGTCCACGCTCTTTCGGGAAATAACGCCGCTCGCCACGCGCTCGATCTGCCGGTGCTTCCTTGCGTCGATCGGCCCCTTGCCGTCGATGGGCTGTCCAAGCGCATTGACAACGCGTCCGAGCATACAGTCGCCGACGGGAACCTCCACCACGCGCCCGGTGGTCTTTACCTGATCGCCCTCGCGGATGCTGGCGGTATCGCCAAGCAATACTGCACCGACGTTGTCTTCCTCAAGGTTCATGACCATGCCGTAGACCTCTCCCGGAAATTCCAGAAGCTCGCCCTGCATGGCATTTTCCAGACCGTGGATCCGGGTAATGCCGTCCGCCACCTGAATCACGGTGCCAACATCGGATACAACAAGCTTTGTACTGTATCTTTTGATCTGTTCTTTGATAACCGAACTGATTTCCTGTGGTTTCAAATTCAAAGCCTTGTACCTTCCTTTTGCGTATTTATATTTGGATCTGCTGCAATTCCTTCGTCATCTCCGAAAGCTGCGTGCGGATGCTTGCGTCCAATACCCGATCCTTGATGCGGATAACCAGACCGCCGATCAGCTCCGTATCGACCCGATAATCCGTTTCCAGCGACCGATAGCGGGTCGTCGCCAAAAGCCGCGCCTCCAACTGCCGTTTTTGTTGCTCCGAAAGCGGCAGCGCGGAGCGGATCTCCACCAAGCCGATCCCCGCGTCCTCCTTGACCTCCGCCACAAACTGCCGAAGGCTTTCCTCCAGCTCGTTCTGCCGACCGTTTTCCACGATCAGCATTAAAAAGCCGGTCATGGAATCGCTGACGCGATGCGCAAAGCAGCGTTCGGTCAGCTCCTTCTTTTCTTCCAAGGAGACCTTCGGATGGTTATAGAACTTGAGCAGCTCCGGAGCTTCCTTCAAAACCTCGGAAACGACAAGCGCCTCCTCCATCAGCTCCTTCGTCCGGTTCTGCTCCTTTGCCAGCGTAAACAGGGCATGACCGTATGTTTTTGATGCTAATCCCGCCATGTGTCTTCACCCATTTCCTGCAAGACCGCATCCACAAGCTCCGCCTGCTTCTGCTCGTTCATTTCTTCGGAAATAAAGCGGCCCGCCATTGCCTTGGCAACGGAAACCATTTCCTGCTTCATTTCGTCCCGAACCTTGCTCTTTTCCAAATCCACTTCTCTGGCGGTACGCTCCAAAATACGGGCTGCTTCCTGCTGCGCTTCTCCCACGATGATCTGCTCCCGCTTCATGGCTTTTTTCTTGCCGTCGCTCAGGATCTGATCCACCTCGCGGTCCGCCGTTTTCAGGCGCGCCTCGTACTCCTGCTTAAATTGCAGAGCCTCCTCCTTGTCCTTTGCCGCGTCGTCCATGTCCTTCTGGATGCGGTCCTGCCGCTTCTTCATCAGCTCCCGCGCCGGATTGAACACGAGATAGGACAACAGAAAGAACAGAAAGAGAATGGCGCAGCCCACGATGGCCGCGTCCAGCAAAAGCTGTGCGTCAAGGGCAAATATTTTCCCTACCAGAGTTTCTTCCTCGGCTCCCGCCGCAAAAAACGGAAGCTGCATCACCATTTGCTTCACCGTTTGTCCTCCATTTTTATATGCTTGTCTTTCCCGCAGGGGAAAACAGCGGTTAGATCAACGGATTTACAAACAGCAGCAGGATGGCGATAACGAGGGAATACAGACCGGTCGTCTCGGCTACCGCCTGTCCCAAGATCATCGTGGACATGATCGTTCCTCTTGCTCCGGGATTGCGGCCAACGGCGGCGGCGCCCTGTCCGGCAGCGTAGCCCTGTCCGATACCGGGGCCCATACCGGCGATCATTGCGATTCCTGCACCAAGTGCGGAGCAGCCAGCGATAAATGCGTCGTTAAAGATTTCCATGAGAAATTCCTCCTAAAAAAATATTGTTTTTTATCCCTTTTCCAAGGGGGTGTTGCAAGCTTCCTCTAATCGTCAAAATTGTTTGAAATAAATACCATCGTCAGCAGACAGAATACATACGTCTGGATGGCTCCGGAAAACAGGTCGAAATAAATGTGCAGCGCGCCGGGCCAGAACCACAGCAGAAACTTGGGCAGGAGCCCGTAAATGATCGCCATGATGATCGTGCCGGACAGCATGTTTCCGAACAAACGCAGCGACATCGAGATGGGGGTCGCCAGCTCGCCGATAATGTTGATCGGCGTCAGCGGAAGCGGATGGAACAGATCGGTAATGTGCCGCATCTTCTGGTACTTGAAGCCGTTGTAATGGATCAGGAAAAACGTGATCAGCGCCAGACCGAGCGTAATACCGTAATCCGCCGTCGGCGCCCGCAGCCCGAACAATCCGGAAATATTCGACATCAGAATGAAGATAAACAGCGTTCCGATATAATTTGAGAAGGCTCCGCCATGCTTTTCTCCCATTGTCGTACGGGTCAGGCTGTCAAACAGCTCCACGATATATTCGATCACATTGAGCGCCGCGCCCGGCCGTTTGTACGGGTCCGCCTTCCGAAGGATCCGGTTGGCGACAACGGCAAGGACGGTGATCACCGTCACAATAATGATCAACGCCACATGGGTGTTCGTCAGCCAAAGGCTTTGTCCAAACAATTCCAAATGATAATAGCCGTTGATCCCGAAATCCAGATCGCTGCCGCTGCTTTTCAGAACCCTCGTTCCCGCCGCCAGCGCTCCGCCGGTTCCGGGAGTAAGAAGCAGATAGCTTCCGAGATTCACCGTATCACCTTCCTTTTCCTATGGATTTTTACCCGGAACTTCCGGGTAAGCGACTGCATATATGCAGAGAGCTTCATGCTGAACACGCCGAGAATGCCGCCCACCGCCGCCGACGGACCAAGGGAATAGCCCACCGCCGCAAGGAACGCCAAAATCAGCACATACCGAAGCACCGCCCGTTTCCGGCTGAAGCGCTCCGCCTCCTGCGGCGTAAGCGACAGCGCCCGGTCGATGGTCTGATACATGTCCCGCAGCATCCAGACCGCCAGCAGACAGCCGCCAAGAAGCGCCAAAGCATAGCGTCCCGGCTGCGGCGCAAGAAATGCCCCCGCCATGCAAAACAGCCAAACGAACATGCAGCCCATGTACAGATCCCGAAGGACTTCCTCCGCCTCCGCAAGCTCCTGTCGTTCTCGTTCGCTTCCGGGCTCGATATAATCGAGCACCTGCTCGTCCTCAGCCTCTCTCTCGGCGCGTTCCGGGTCTTCCGCACGGACGGCCTCGTCGATCTCCTCCGGGGAAACGTAGCTCTCCGGCTCGTCGCGGAACATTTCCCGAAGCACGCTCCGGACGCCCGGTTTTCTCTCATCCATACGTCTCATGCATCGTGCCCCTTCCGGTCTTTTTCCCGTTTCCAGCGTTCAAACTCCTCCTCCGCCGGGGATCGCTTCTCCGTTCGCCGCGGTTCCGTGTCCTGCGGCGCATCCTTTGTGTAGCCCTTCACGAGCTGCCACACGCTGCGGTAGCCTGCGGCAATGCCCATCAGCAAGAACACAAGGATCAGAAACGAGGTTCCCAGCCACCGGTCGAGAAAATATCCGATAACGCCGCCAAGACCGATCGGCGCCAGCATGGAGAATGCAATCTGGGAAATCAGAAGAATCGTTTTTGCCAAACCTTTTCTTTTCACTGCTGTCTCCCTGCTCCGCATAGCCTCGCCTCCGGCGACCGCTCCTTGCTCCGCAAAATCCCGCCTCCGGCGACCGCTCCGCTCGAAAAACCTTCGGTTTTCCTCGCTGTTCGTTACACTCACATAGCCCCCTCTGCATATCGCCCCTTGACTGCAAGCAGTCAGCGGCTCTATGCTTCGCGGGCTGCGCTCGCCGCATATGCGTTCATTATACCATTTTTTGTATCGGGATGTCCATATCATTATCCCCATTTTTTTCATTTTTCCTCATGGCGCGCCTATTTATTTGCGGTGTTTTTTTGTCCCTTCATTTTATGAACGTCTTCTCTGTTCGACAATGGTCAAAAAAATCCGAGTGTGTAATTTTTACACACTCGGCCACAAACGGCACATGCCGCAGGATCCCGTTTTATTCTTCCATCTGCGCGATTCTTCGTTTATGCCGTTCCTCGTTCGAAAACGGCGTGGAAAGGAAGGTATCCACGATCTTAAGCGCCAGTCCCGCGCCGACCACGCGGCCGCCCATCGCCAGTACATTGGCGTCGTTATGCTGTCTTGTCGCCTCCGCGCTGAACACATCGTGGCAGAGCGCGCAGCGGATGCCCTTCATCTTATTTGCCGTGATCGAGATTCCGATCCCGGTTCCGCAGATCAGGATCCCCTTCTCGCATTCTCCGGACTGAACGGCTCTGCCGACCAGCTTGGCATAGATCGGATAATCGGTGGAAGCCGTCGAATCGGTGCCGAAATCCTTATACGCGATCCCCTTCTGCTCCAAAAACTTCTTTACCTCCTGCATCAGCTCGTAACCGCCGTGATCGCATCCCAGTGCTACCATATTTGTCTCCTCCTTATATTTCACGCGTCTGCGCGATCGTTCCTGTTTCCGTTCACGCTTATTCCTCAAACAGCCCCGGCCCGTTCCAAACGCCGGTCTGCGAGGCGACCGCCTCCGCCAGCCTCTCCGCCGCCTTTTTCATCATGCGGCTCATCTCCTGAAAGCATCGCTCGTAATCCATCAGATTCCCGCCGTAGGGGTCGGTCAGGTCCCGTTCCTCCCCTGCGAGCGCTGCCAGCGTACAGACGGCGATGTGCGGATAGCGACTGTGAAATCGGTTCCGGACGGCGGCGCTCAGCGCGATCACCAGCGAGCTTTCCGTCAGCTCCTCCTCCCGCAGCTCCCGCGTCACCAGACTGACCATCGGGATCCCGTGCTTTTCCAAGATCAGCTCGGTCTTGGGATTGCAGGGCGCGCTGTAGGGCGCCACAAGCCCCCGCGAGGTCACGTTGATCGGCAGCCCCTGATACAGCTCGATAAACAGATTCTCCGCCATCGGACTGAGATTCGTATTGTCCTGACACAAAAAGAAAATTCGGTCGTATTTCATTCGTTGCTTCTCCCGACTATCCTACGTCTTCTATTTGATATCCGGCCGCTTTGAGCAGGCGGTTCATGATCGCCTCCCCCAGCCCCTCCTGCCGGAAGCATTCGCCGAAAATATAATCCGCGCCCAAACGGTCGAATTCGCGCAGCGTATCGAACAGATTCGCGGCGATCGTCTCCTCCCGCTCCCGGTCGCCGACCGAACGCACCGTAAATTCCGGATAGCGCCCCTTCGTTTCCTCCGAGGCGAGGATCGCCACGCGGAACCCCTCGCGCTGCTTTTTGAACGCTTCCTCGCGTACCTTCTCCACGACCCGTTCCAGATCGCCCTCGTAGATCCGCAGACTGCCCTTGGGCGCATAATGACGGTATTTCATACCCGGCGCCTTGGCGACCAGATTCTCGTCCTTCTGCCTGCGCGTCACCGCCGGATCGTACTCCACCTCCGGAAGCAGCTCCCGGAGCATGGCAAGCGTGATATAACCCGGTCGAAGGATCCAAGGCTTATCCCCACTAAGGTCTACTATTGTAGACTCAAGCCCGATCTCCACCGGTCCCCCGTCAAGGATCAGCGGAATGCGCCCGTTCAGATCGTCCATCACGTGCGAGGCCTTCGTGGGGCTCGGCCGTCCGGACGCGTTGGCGCTGGGCGCGGCGATATAGACTCCGGACACAGCCAGAAGCGCCCGGGCAATGGGGTCGCTCGGCATCCGGATCGCCACCGTATCCAGCCCGCCCGTGGTCTCGGACGGGACGCGCCCGCTCTTTTTCAGGATCATGGTCAGCGGTCCCGGCCAAAACCGTTCGGCAAGCCGGTACGCCGCCGGCGGAATTTCCCGCGCCAGCTCCGAAAGCGCCGCCGTATCGCAGATATGAACGATCAGAGGATTGTCCGAGGGACGACCTTTCGCGGCATAAATGCGTCGGGACGCCGTGGCATCCAGCGCGTCGCCGCCAAGACCGTAGACCGTCTCGGTGGGAAACGCCACCAGCTCGCCCGCCCGCAGCAGCTTCGCCGCCTCCGAAAGCGCCGCCTCGTCCGGATGCTTCCGGTCAAGCGTTAATAACTTGGTTTCCATAAACGTTCTTTTCTCCTGAAAAAAAATAAGGGCTGCGGCAGAGTCCTCCCCCTGTCGGAGAAGAAAACCGTCGGCAGCAGCCCCGAAAACTTTAATCCCAATACCGATCCGGCAGGAAATAATAATCCTTATGCGTTCCTACATACTTATAGGCGGGTCGAATGATCTTTCCATCGTTGATGATCTCTTCCAAACGATGCGCGCACCATCCGCTGATTCGAGAGATTGCGAAAATCGGGGTATACAGCTCCTCCGGGATCCCAAGCATATCGTACACGAATCCGCTGTAGAAGTCAACATTTGCGCACAGAGGTTTGAATAAATGTCGATTTTCCTGAATGACCTCCTTGGCAATTCGCTCCACATCGAAATACAGCTTCAATTCTTCGGTGCGTTCCTTCGCCTTTGCAAGCTGAACCGCATAGTCCCGGAGAATGACCTGTCTCGGATCGGAGATCGTATAGACCGCGTGACCAATGCCGTAAACAAGTCCAGTCTTGTCGAACGCCTGCTTCTTGACGACCTTCGTCAGATAATCGCGGATCTGTCCCTCGTCGTTCCAGTCGGTCACATGCTCCTTCAGATCCTTGAACATCTGGCGCACCTTCAGGTTTGCGCCGCCGTGCCGGAAGCCCTTGAGCGAAGCGATCGCCGCTGCGATTGCGGAATAGGTGTCCGTGCCGGAGGAGGTCACCACATGCGTTGTAAACGTCGAGTTGTTGCCGCCGCCGTGCTCCGCGTGGATTACGAGGCAGATATCCAGCACCCGCGCCTCCAGCTCCGTAAACTTTCCGTCGGGACGAAGCATCGACAGGATGTTCTCCGCCGTCGAATATTCCGGTTTTGGATTCCGTATGATAAGACTCTCGTCCATTTTGAAATGCAAATACGACCAATATGCATAAATGGAAATGACCGGAAGCTTGGCAATTAAGTTGATGGACTGCCGAAGCACGTTTGCCGCCGTAATATTTTCCGCATCGTCGTCGTAGCTGTATAGCGTCAGCAGGCTTTTTTGCAGGCTGTTCATAATATTGGCGCTGGCCGCCTTCATGATAACGTCGCGAATAAATTTATTGGAAAGCGACTGGCAGCTCGACATGACCTTCAAAAAGTTTTCCAGCTGTTTTTCGTTGGGCAGCTCGCCGAACAGAAGCAAATAAGTCGTTTCCTCAAATGCGTAGCGCCGTCCCTGAAAGCCCTTTACCATCTCCTGTACGTTATAGCCCTGATAATACAGCTCGCCCTCGCTCGGAACCTTTTTTCCCCCCACCATCTGGTAGGCTTTTACGTCCGAGATCTCCGTCAGACCGGTCAAAACGCCCGCGCCGTTGGAGTCCCGGAGTCCCCGTTTAACGTCGTATTCCACATAAAGATTCTGATCGATCACACCGGACTTCACGCATTCGTTCAGCAGAAACGCGAAATGCTCCTGCAATTCGTCATCAAAATCCTTCATCAACTCACTCATCCTGTGTCCTCCCTTCCGAAGCGATATCCCACACTTCATCCATTCCCGCATTCTTTAATAATCGTACTCGTGTATACAATCAATGCGTACAAAAACCTGCCTAAGTTTCTATTAGGCTACATCATACACCAGTTTTTACCGATTGACAAGCCCTTTTTCTTTTTGCGTCTTTCCTTTTGCCGCTTTACCGCCGCGTCCCATCCTCCGCAAACGTCTTTTTCAGGGCGCTTTCCACGGGAAGAATCGACAGGATCAGAAGGAGGCTCTGCACGACGCAGACGATCGTGCCGACCGTCCCGATCACATCGTCGCCGCTGTGAAAAAACGGAAGAAGGACGAGCGCCGACAGTACCAACAGACTCCAGCCAAGCCTGCGCCACAGCCTCCCGCAATAGTCATGGGCAAATTTCCAAGTGTCCGTATTTTTCATGGAGCGGGCCGTCCGATAGCCGATCCAGCCGTTGATCTTTTTGGGGCAACGGTTCCGCATCATCCATCCGGCGGCGATCATGATCGCCGGTACCAGCAGGCTGCAAAGAAGCATAAAAACAAAAAACCACATAAGTCTCCTCCCTTTCGCAAGAACAAAGAATCTCGCAGGCGAGATTCTCCGCCTGCGGCGAGTCGCTCTGGCGACACGGTTCCTCTCCGCCGCAGTGCAATCCCCGCGGAGCGTTTTTTGTTCTATAGGAAACACAGTTTCCTATAGAAGGAAC
>JAUNGI010000013.1 GCA_030524525.1 Lachnospiraceae bacterium | reverse complement strand
ATTGTGTCGCCAGAGCGACCCGCCGCAGGCGGAGAATCTCGCGAGCGAGATTCTTAGTTCTTCTACAGGAAACTGCGTTCCCTATAGAACAAAAAACGCTCCGCGGGGATCGCGCTAGGAACCAACAAGCTTTGTGGGGCGCACCGGGACGATCTTTTAATTCGGGAATTGACATGCTGCCCGAGGCGGTGGTATACTGCTTATATCTTTAAGGTCATATGGAATGACAGAATAATAAGGAGGGTTTCACATGAAAAAAGTATTGAGTCTTGCTCTTTCGCTGATTATGGTCATGGCATTGCTTGCCGGCTGCGGCGAAAAGGTAGACGATGACAAAGACGTTTCTCCGACTCCGACCCCGACGCAGGCTGCTGCCGCGACGCCGTCCCCGGAAGCTACGGCGACGCCGGAGGCAACCCCGACGCCCGAAGCGACCCCGACCCCGGAAGTGGATCCGAATCTGTTCCTGAAGGCGGATTTTGACAGTGATTCGCAGGGCACGATGATTTCGGAAAGCGACTATCCGACGATGACCGCACCCGATACCACGCCGCTGTTCTTCTCCGGCATGGGAAGCGCTACCGGCGATTTTGCAGAGGGCGAGGGCGTTGACGGAAGCAACTGTATGGTCGTTACCGGTCGTGCCGATACTTGGAACGGTATTTCCTGCACGGTTCCGGAGGAAATGTTCGGAAAGGGCTATCACTTTAGCTTTGACGTAAAGTTCACATCCGAAACGTTGACGAAGGCTACGCTTTCCCTGACTACGAAGTTCAACATTATGGAGGGCGATTCGCCTGCCGCTCACTATCCGGACTATAACCGGGTTTCCAACTCCGAGGTACCGGTAAACGAGTGGGTACATATGGAAGGAACCGTTTACTTCCCGTCGGATACGTACATGAATCCGGAGGACGGTAACTACAACGCACTGTTCTACTTCGAGCTGGCAGAGTCCAACGACGATTTCTATT
This sequence comes from Lachnospiraceae bacterium, assembly GCA_030524525.1. Lineage (GTDB taxonomy): Bacteria > Bacillota > Clostridia > Lachnospirales > Lachnospiraceae > ISDg. The sequence goes on along the minus strand of JAUNGI010000013.1, from coordinate 60,335 downwards.
TGGACAATATGGAGATCACCGTTGTTGACGGAATCGGCGATTTCGCAACGATGGAAGAGAAGAAGGAAGAGATCAGATCGGCAAATCAGCCGGAATAAGAAAAAGTAATTTTTGCGGCGCGTCGCAGGACGCGCCGTTTTTTGTTCTATAGGAAACTGCGTTCCCTATAGAACAAAAAACGCTCCGTGAGGATCGCACTGCGGCGGAGAGGAAGGTGCTGCTGCGCAGCCCGCCGCAGGCGGAGAATCTCGCAAGCGAGATTCTTTGTTCTTCTATAGGAAACTGCGTTCCCTATAGAACAAAAAACGCTCCGCGAGGATTGCACTGGGGCGGAAACGTTTCTTGACATTCCGGGCGTTCGATACTACAATAAAATCGTCATAGAATGCGAAGAAACGGCAGGAGGTAAGCGGAAGCTATGAAGTTTACAAAAATGCACGGCTGCGGAAACGATTATATTTATTTCGACTGCACAAAGGAACCCCTTGAGAATCCTGCGGAGCTGGCGGTTCGCCTGAGCGACCGTCATTTCGGGGTCGGCGGGGACGGCATCATTTTGATCAAGCCCAGTCAGAAGGCGGATTTCTATATGGAAATGTACAATGCCGACGGAAGTCAGGGCAAAATGTGCGGCAACGGCATTCGCTGTGTCGCCAAGCTGGCATACGATACCGGCCTGACCAACAAGACGCATCTCACGGTGGACACGCTCTCCGGCGTAAAAACTCTGGAGCTGACCGTGGAAAACGGGAAGGTGACATGGGTAACGGTCGATATGGGCAGACCGTCCTTGGTTCCGGAGGAGATCCCGCTGCTGGCGGAAAAGCAGGCGCTCCGGTATCCGATCTGCGCGGACGGAAAAACCTACGAGATGACCGCCGTTTCGGTGGGCAATCCGCATGCCGTGATCCGGGTGGAGGACGTGGAGTCATTTCCGGTCGAGCAGGCGGGCGCCCCGATCGAGGTACATCCCATGTTCCCGGAGAAAGTAAACGTGGAGTTTGTACAGGTGATCGACCGGAGTCAGGTGTCGATGCGCGTCTGGGAGCGCGGCAGCGGAGAAACGTGGGCGTGCGGAACCGGTGCGTGCGCGACGGCGGTCGCCTGCTATAAAAATGGCTGGACGGACGCGGAGGTCACGGTGCATCTGTGGGGCGGCGACCTGAAGATCCGCTACGACGCGGACGCCGACAAGGTCTTTATGACGGGGCCTGCGGAGACGGTCTTTACCGGAGAGCTGGAATAGAAAAAACAGGGAGGAAAATATATGTTTAAGATCAATGCGGAGTATTTGAAACTGCCGGGAAGCTATCTGTTTTCCACCGTTGCGAGAAAGCAGCGGGAATATCAGGCGGCGCATCCGGACAAAAAGGTGATTCGGCTGAGCATCGGCGACGTGACCCAGCCTTTGGCGCCGGTTATCGTGGAGGCGATGCAGAAGGCGACGGCGGAAATGGCGCAGAAGGAGACGTTCCGGGGCTACGCGCCCGATCTGGGCTATGAGTTCCTGCGCGAGACGATCTGCAAAAACGACTTCCATGCCCGGGGCGTGGAAATGAGCATCGACGAGATCTTTGTCAGCGACGGGGCAAAGAGCGACTGCGGCAATATCGGCGATATCTTTTCGGCGGACAACCGCGTTGCCGTATGCGACCCGGTCTATCCGGTCTATGTGGACACCAACGCGATGGCGGGACGCGCCGGCGACTACGACGCGGCGACCGAAAAGTGGACGAATATCATATATATGCCTTGTACCGAGGAAACCGGCTTTGCGCCGGAGCTGCCGAAGGAAACGCCCGACATGATCTATCTGTGCTTCCCGAACAATCCGACCGGCTCCACCGTCACCAAGGCGCAGCTGCAGACATGGGTGGATTATGCGCTCAAGGTCGGCGCGGTGATCCTGTATGACGCGGCTTACGAGGCGTATATTTCGGAGGACGACGTGCCGCATTCCATTTATGAATGCGCGGGAGCGAAGGCGTGTGCGATCGAGATGCGCAGCTTTTCCAAGCGCGCGGGCTTTACCGGCGTTCGTCTTGGCTACACGGTCGTTCCGAAGGAGCTGAAGCAGGGCGACGTTTCCCTGAACAGCCTGTGGGCAAGACGGCACGGCACGAAGTTCAACGGCGCGCCCTATATCATTCAGCGGGCGGGCGAGGCGGTCTATACGCCCGAAGGCGTTCGCCAGACGAACGAACAGATCGCCTACTATATGAACAATGCGCGGATCATCCGCGAGGGGCTTGCCGAGGCGGGCTATTCCGTATCGGGCGGCGTGAACGCGCCGTATATCTGGATGAAGACCCCGGACGGCTTGACGAGCTGGGAATTCTTCGATCGGCTGCTGAACGAGGCGAACGTCGTGGGAACGCCCGGATCGGGCTTTGGGCCAAGCGGCGAGGGCTATCTGCGGCTGACGGCGTTCGGAACGCTTGAAAATACGCTGGAAGCGGTAGAACGCATCCGCAGGATGTAGGGCGGAATACAAACCGCCAGTGATCGCAGCCGAAAATTTGAGATTTTCGGCGCGGCGCTTCGCAAGAACATGCTACGCTATTGGAGGCAGAGTGAAAAATCAGGCCGATGCGCTGATTTTTCACCCTCGGCGGTTTGCGGTGGAGCACAAACCGCCGGTGATCGCAGCCGAAAATTTGAGATTTTCGGCGCGGCGCTTCGCAAAAACATGCTCCGCTTTGGAGGAAGACATGAAGCACAGGAGAACTACTTGCATGTGGATGCTGGCAGCCGCGGGCTTTTTTGTCCTCCTCCTTTGTCGTTTGGGCGGGGAGCGGGCGGAAGGCGCGGAAGCGTCTTCGAAAGCGGTGCAGACCGCTTATGTCAGCTGCAACGGCTCCATGAATGTTCGGAGCGGGCCGGGAACCTCTTACAGTCAGCTTACGGACGCCTCCGGCGAATACATAAAGCTCGTGCAGGGCACGCTTGTGGAAGTGCTTGGCAGCGCGGTTGCCTCAAACGGCGCGACATGGTACCAGATCCGCTTTGATTATAACGAACAGCAGGGGCTTGTGGGCTATGGCTACGGTCCGTATATCACGATCTACGAGCTGGAGGACGATCCGGAATTTGAAGCTTACCTCGAGGCGCAGGGCTTTCCGGAAAGCTATCGGCAGTCTCTGCGCATTCTTCACTCGGTGCATCCGGAGTGGGTCTTTACGGCGCAGCACACCGGGCTTGTCTGGGCGGATGCGGTTGCCGCCGAAAGCGCGCCGGGGCAGAGTCTGGCATATTATTCCAGCCCGACCTCGTGGAAATATCCCGCCGACGGCAATTACGACTGGGAAAAAGACGCGTGGATCGGCAAGGACGGGAGTAACTGGCATGCCGCGTCCACCGAGATCGTGCAGTATTATCTCGATCCCCGGAATTTCCTGACCGAGAAGGGTGTTTTCCAGTTTGAGCAGAATTCCTACAATCTGGAGCTGCACACGATCGAGGGCGTGCAGCAGCGGCTGAACGGCACGTTTATGGAGGGCGAGGTTCCGAACGAAAACATTACCTACGCGCAGACCTTTATGGAGGCGGCGGCGGCTTCGGGCGTCAGCCCGTATATGCTTGTGGCGCGCTGCATTCAGGAGATGGGCGTGGCGGGCACGAGCGCGATCATCAGCGGGACGGTGCCGGGCTATGAAAATCTGTACAATTATTTCGATATCGGCGCTTACACCACCAGCGAGCACGATCTGATCACGAACGGACTGATCTACGCTTCCAAGGTGGACGAGCGGTACCTGCTTCCGTGGAATACCCGCTATCGCTCGCTCGTGGGCGGGAGCATCTGGATCGGAAGCTCGTATATCGCCAGAGGGCAGGATACGCTGTATCTGCAAAAGTTCAACGTGCAGGGGTCAAGCCCCTATACGCATCAGTATATGACGAACATTCAGGCGGCAAGCAACGAGGGCGCGACCATGTACGCCACCTATACCGATCTGGATCAGCCGTTCATTTTTAAGATCCCCGTATTTTTGGAAATGCCGGAAACTCGGTGCGCGTGTCCCACGAAGGACGGCAATCCGAATCCGTATCTGAAGGAACTGACGGTTTCGGGAGAGGAGCTGACGCCGGGCTTTTCTTATAAGACGCTGGAATACGATCTTGTGGTTCCCGCAAACGTGTCCAAGGCAACGGTCTCCGCCAACGCGATCTCCTCCAAAACGACGGTGGAGGGAGTCGGAGAACATGCCCTGCAGCCGGGAGATAATGAGATCACGATCACCTGCACGGCGGAATACGGCAATCAGGTCAGCTACGTGCTTCGGATCTACCGCTCCGAATCGCAGGAGGTCATTACGACGAGCTATCGTCTGGACGGAAGCTATTTGCGGGGCGTGGAGCCGGAAACGAGCGTTTCCGCATTTCTTGCAAACATCAAGGTGACGGGCAGCACGGTCAGCAAGGTGGTCGATGCGAACGGCAAGGAGGTCAAGAGCGGTTATGTGGCGACCGGCTACCAATACTGCACGAAGGAGCAGACCTTTACGATTATCATTGTCGGGGACGTGTGCGCGGACGGCACGATCAACATGCTGGATATGCTTTATATTAAGCGGCATATGCTGGGCATGATTCAGCTGAATTCGGCGCAGAAGCTGGCGGCGGAGGTGCGTGAGGACGGCAGCTTGGACGTGCTGGATATGCTTTATATCAAGCGGCATATGTTGGGAACCAAGCCGATCGTGCAGTAGAAGAAAGTGGAGGTAAGGATGAGCGGGAGAAGGAAAATCATACGCAGCTTGATCTGCGCAGCTTTGCTGTTTGTACTGGTGCTGCCGGTTCGGACGTCCGTGGTCTCGGCGGCGGCAAGCGCCGCCATCAAGGTGGCTTCGGTAAGTTGTGAAAAGGGGCAGACCGTTACCGTTTCGGTTACGGTGTCCACCACGGTGGATATGGCGATGTATCAGTACACGCTGTCCTACGACACGGCGGTGCTGCAATATCAGTCCGGCGACGCGGACGGGGAATCGGCGGGAACGCTGCGCATCATCAAGGAGAGCGCCAGCGGTACGAGTCAGACGCTGAAATTCACCTTCAAAAGCTTGGCGGTCGGCAGCAGCAAGGTATCCGTTTCGGACTATATCGTGTGTCCGACCGACATCGCTTACGACGACTCCCTTCCCACCACCGTCACCAACGGAACGGTAACGGTCAAAGCGCCCTATCAGGCTTCGACAAACGCGAACCTGAAAAGCCTTTCGGTGGGACAGGGCAGTCTTTCGCCCGCCTTTTCAAAATCGGTTTATGAATATGCGGTGTCGGTGGGCGGCGGTGTGGATCGGCTGACGGTTTCCGCTTCGCCGGAGGACAGCAAGGCGACGGTCAAGGTAAGCGGAAATACAAATCTCAAGGAAGGCGCCAACACCGTTACGATCAAAGTAACGGCGGAGGATGGAAAGACGACCAAAACCTACAAGATCATCGTGACGCGCGCAAAGCCTTCGCCCACGCCCTCGCCGACGCCTTCGCTCACGCCGGAACCCACGGCAACGCCGACGCAGGGCGTTACGGTAGCGGTAGGAGAACAGACGCTGACGCTTTCGGACGTGATCACGGCGCAGATTCCGGAGGGCTTTGAGGAGACCACGTTCGAATACGAAAACGTAACGGTGCCTGCCCTCAGAAGCCTGTCGGGCGAGCTGCTGCTCGTGCAGATGGACGACGGAAAGCTCTATCTGTACCGTCCCGCGGACAACGGCTTTGTTCCTTACCAAGTGATCACCGCCATCCAAAAGACCTATACCGTTCTGCCCCTGCCCGCGTCGGAAACCGTTCCCGAGGGCTACATCGAGACCGTGCGGACGATCGGAGCGGAGGAGGTCACGGTGTATGTCAACAGCGAGGACAGCGAGAGCTGCTTGGTCTATGCGATGAACTGGAACGGGGACTGCGCATGGTACCGCTATGACGGCGAGGAAGCTACCATGCAGAGGGTCTTTTTCGACGCTCAGCCGCAGCCGGGAACGGGAACGCCGGTTCCCAGCGGAACGCCGACGCCTAAGCCGTCGCAGACGGCTCCCGACGGGAACGGTTCTGCGGACGGCAGCCTGAGCGGCGGGGCGGAGGAAAGCTCCGGGAAGCTTTCGGATATGGAGCTTTGGACTTTGCTCGGACTGAGCGGCGTTTTGTTCTGCCTGATGCTTTTGTTCCTGTCGCTTTATCTGCATGAGCGCAACCGCCATGCGGAAAGCGTGGACGCGGGAGACGCGGAGGAGGAGCATATCTCCCTTGCCGATCTGGAAACGGCGGCGGTGGCGGAAAATGAGCCGGAGCCGGTAACTGCGGCGGCGCCGGAGACGGGGACGGAGCCAGCAGACGCGCCAGAGGCAGAGCCGGAGCAGACAGCCGGGGAGGAAGCTTTGAAGGTCGATGCGTCGGAGCCGGAAGAGACAACCGGGGAGGAAGCCTGAAAAATTATTTTGGTTTGTGAGGAAATATGAGCCGAAAAATTGATATGGAACATTTGACGCAGCTTGCCCGGCTGCGTCTTTCTCCGGAAGAAGCCGAAAAGCTTGGCGAGGACTTGGAGCGGATGGCGGTCAACATCGAAAGCCTCTCTCACATTCCGGAGGAATGGCTGGCGGAAGCGCCGGAGGAGTTTGGGAGTAAAACGGAAACCGCCGCGTCTGCGGATGCGCGCCAGTGGCTGCGGCCCGATGTGCCGGAGCCGTCCTTGCCGAGAGAGGCGCTTTTACGGAATGCGCCCGATTCGGACGGGGAATACTTTGTCGTGCCGAGAACCCTCGGCGGGCAGAAGGGCTGAAAGGTGGCGAGCTTCGATGTGGATTCGGGACGAATTTGAAAAAAACTGCGACTGCCTGAACGAGCGGGAGTCGGATCTGCACTGCTTTCTTTCCATGCAGACCGAGAAAGCCCGCGCCCGGATGCTTCGTCAGGAGGAGCTGCTTGCGCAGGTCGGAGAGGCGGAGGCGCGGAGACGTTTTCCGCTTCTTGGCATGACGCTCGGCGTAAAGGACAATCTGTGCGTGGAAGGGTTTCCTGCGACCTGCGCCTCGAAAATGCTGGAGCATTATGTTCCGGTCTATACGGCGACGGCGGTCGATCGGGCGCTTGCGGCGGGCGCGATCCTGATGGGCAAAACAAACATGGACGAGTTCGCGATGGGCAGCAGCACGGAAACGTCCTGCTTCGGACCGACCCGCAATCCGTGGGATCGGGAGCGTGTTCCCGGCGGAAGCTCCGGAGGGAGCGCGGCGGCGGTCGCCGCGGGGATGGCGCGGGCTGCCTTGGGAACGGACAGCGGCGGCTCGGTCCGTCAGCCGGCTGCGCTTTGCGGGGTCGTCGGGATGAAGCCCACCTACGGGAAGATCAGCCGCTGCGGACTGATCGCCTATGCCAGCTCCTTTGACGAGATCGGGACGCTGACCCGGAACGTGGAGGACGCGGCAAGGCTGCTTGCCGTTATGGAGGGCTATGACGGCAGGGACGATTCGATGTGCCGCGAAGCGCCGACCTCGGACTATCGCTCCGCCCTTGCGGGGGGCGCGGCGGGGCTTCGGATCGGAATTCCCCAAGGGTGGCTTGGAGAAGGGCTTTCGGAGGACGTGAAGCGGGCGCTTCTGGCAGCGGTCGAACGGTTCCGGACGGCGGGCGCCGAGATCGAAACGACCGAGCTTCCGCTGACGGAATATGCCGTGCCCGTGTATCATGTGCTGAGCTTCGCCGAGGCAGGCTCCAATCTGGGGCGTTACCACGGCGTGCTTTTCGGGCGGCGGGCGGAAAGGGAAGCCCTCGAAGAAATGTACGATGCGACCCGTGCCCGGTATTTGGAGACCGAGGTCAAGCGGCGAATTCTGTTGGGAACCTTTGTGCTTGCCGGAGGAAACTACGACGTTTATTACCGGCAGGCGGAGCGGGTGCGTCAGAGCCTTCGGAGGAATTTCGACCGGGCGTTCCGACGCTATGACCTGCTGCTTGGGCCGACGACGGCGACGACCGCGTGGAAGCTGGGCGAAAAGCTTGCCGATCCCATGGCGATGTACCTGTCGGATTCCTATACGGCAGCCGCCAATTTGACCGGACTTCCGGCGGTCAGTGTTCCGTGCGGGAGCGATTCGCGGGGACTTCCCGTCGGGATGCAGCTGATCGCTCCGGCGTACCGGGAGGATATGCTGCTGCGCGCCGCGGCGGCGTGGGAGCGAATACGGGAAAATGATGCATAAGAGCTTTTTCGCCGGGCATTCTAAAGAAAAAACGGAGGCCGGCGATGGAAAAGCAGAAAGGGCAATGGAAGAAAAGAATTCGAACCGCTGCCGGGACTTTGGGTGAAATCTTTGTTCCGCTTCTTCCCGCCATGGTGGCGAGCGGTCTGCTGCTGGGGCTTTTGGACGGTATGGCGAGCCGTTGGCCGGACTGTGCGGAGCATTCTCTGTTTCTCCTCCTGCATCTGTTTGCCAACGCCGCCTTTTTGTTTCTGCCGGTGCTGATCGCGTTCAGCGCGGCAAAGACCTTCGGCGGAAATCCCTATCTTGGGGCTGTTATGGGAATGATCCTGATCCATCCGGAGCTGCTGGACGCATGGTCGGCGGCAGCCGGGGCGGTTGCTCCCAAGGTGCGCGTTTGGTTTGGGCTGTATGAGATTTCGCTTGTGGGCTATCAGGGGCATGTGTTTCCGGTTGTGCTTACCGTTGCGTTTATGTGCTTGGTGGAGCGGCGGCTTCACAAGATCGTTCCGGAGGCGCTCGATCTGCTTGTGACCCCCCTTGTGACGATCGTCCTGACCGGTTATCTCGCCTTTGCGCTGATCGGGCCGGTGTTCGGACTGCTGGAGCACGGGCTTCTGCGGCTGGCGGAGCGGCTTTTGCAGCTTCCGTTCGGCGTGGGGGCAGGGATCGCCGGAGGACTCTATGCGCCGGCGGTTCTTTTCGGCGTGCATCCGGTCTATCATGCGCTGGAGATCGGCTCCTTGGGGCGGGACGGTTGGAATTACTGGATGCCCGTTGCCGCGGCTGCGACGGTGGCGCAGGGTGCCGCCTGCTTGGCGCTTGGGCTGAAAACGGATCTTGCGCGGCGCAGGGCGGCAGCCATTCCCGCCGCCGCGTCGGCGTTTCTGGGCGTTACGGAGCCCGCTTTTTTCGGCTTGAACCTGCGCTTCTTTTGGGTATTCGCCAGCGGCTGCATCGGGGGCTTTTTCGGCGGGCTGCTGGCGGGCGTTCTGCGGGTCAGCGCCAACGGATACGGCGTTACCGGCATCACCGGGATCCTGCTGACGCCCCACTGCGCGGGGCGCTATATGCTGGTCATGCTTGTGGCGGCGACGGTGGCGTTTATGTTTTCTTGGTTTTTATATCGCGAGGAAGGCGAAAGGCCTGCGGCCGCGCTTGACGCGCCGAGGTCGGAGAACGGAGGGAGAAAGGGAAACGATGACGGAACTTCGGGAAACCTATGAAACGGTGATCGGGCTGGAGGTTCATGCGGAGCTTCGAACCGAAACGAAAATCTTCTGCGGATGCAGCACCCGGTTCGGCGCCGCGCCCAATACGCTTTGCTGTCCGGTCTGCACGGGACAGCCGGGGAGCCTGCCGCGTCTCAATCGGAGGGTCGTGGAGCATGCGATCGCCGCAGGGCTCGTGCTGGACTGTCGGATCCGCCGGGAAACGCGGATGGATCGGAAAAATTATTTTTATCCCGACCTGCCCAAGTCCTACCAGATCTCCCAGCTGTACGCGCCGATCTGCTATGACGGTGCGGTGCGCGTTCGTACTCCGCAGGAAGCGGCGGAGAAATTTACGGTGCGGATCCATGAGCTGCATATGGAGGAGGACGCCGGAAAGCTGATCCACAGCGAGGACGGGAAGCATTCGCTGGTGGATTATAACCGCTGCGGAGTTCCGCTGCTGGAGATCGTGACCGAGCCGGATCTGCGGAGCGCGGAACAGGTCGTCGCCTTTTTGAAGGAGCTGCGGGACCGTCTGCTGTATGCGGGGATTTCGGACTGCCGGATGCAGGAGGGCTCGATGCGCGTGGATGTGAATTTGTCGGTACATAAACCGGGAACGCCGCTCGGAACCCGGACGGAGATGAAAAATCTAAGCTCCTTCCGGAGCGTCCGTCAGGCGATCGCGGCGGAAACCAAGCGGCAGCTCGCGGTTCTTGCGGCGGGCGGAGCCGTGCGGCAGGAGACGCGCCGTTTTGACGAGGCGACCGGGGAAAGCGTGGGGATGCGCTCCAAAGAGAACGCCGAGGATTACCGCTATTTTCCGGAGCCCGATCTTCCGCTCATCCGCATTTCTCCGGAGTGGATCGCACAGGTAAAGGCTTCGCTTCCAAAGAGCCGCAGGGAGCGGCAGGCGTATTACGCTTCCGCGTGGGGACTGCCCGCCTACGATGCGGAACTGCTTACCGAGGATGCGGACGTTGCGGATTTCTTTGAACGGACGGCTGCCGCGGGCGCGCCGCCGAAGGAGGCCGGAAAGTTTATTCTGACCGAGCTTCTGCGCGTGCGGAAGGAGGGCGAGCCGTTCCCGGTCACGCCGGAGGCGCTTGCGGAGCTGCTGCGGCTGCTTGCCGACGGGCGGATCAACCGGACGACCGCAAAGGAGATCTTCACCCGGATGCTTTCCGAGCCCATAGCGCCGGCGGAATATGTGAAGGCGCAGGGGCTTTCTTTGGTCTCCGACGAGACGGCTCTGCGCGAAACGGCGGAACGAATCCTTCGGGAAAATCCCGAAGCCGTGCAGGATTACCGGAACGGGAAACAGAAGGCGATCGGCTATCTGGTGGGGCAGACGATGAAGGCGCTGCGCGGCAGGGGACAGGCGGAGCGCATCCGCGGGCTTTTGGAGGAGGCGCTCGGGAGATTGGAGTAACGCGCGGCTGGCGTCCGTTTTTGTCAACACAAAACGGCGCGAAACAGGAACCGTCTATGTTCTGCTTCGCGCCGTTAGATGCGGACTACGGGACTTGAACCCGAACGCCCTAGGGGCACATGATCCTTAGTCATGCCTGTCTGCCAATTCCAGCAAGTCCGCAAATATCGTGTTTCTCAACACGCTTGATTATCTTAGCACAGGAATCGGCCTTTGTCAATGAGAAAAAACAGATTTTTCAGCGAATCTTTCCGCAGGCGATCTTTCTGCCGGAATTTCCGGAGGGCTGCGTCATAAAATCGTCGGGCATTTCGTGGACGATGATGACCCTGCCGAGGATCTGTTCGATGGTGAATCGGTCGGTAAAGGTGGAAAGATAGGCGTAGCCGTGGTTTCCCAAAAGCGGCGGCAGGTCTCCGGCGTGATAGGGGTGCGGGCAGTCGTTCGGGTTCCAGTGCCCTCCGGCGTCGGCAAACGGGTCCTCGGCGTTTCCCGTACAGCTGCTTCCCTCGTGGATGTGAAACGCGAAAATGCCGGAATGACAGGCGTCGCTGTAGGGAAGACCAAAAAGCTCGGCGGTCACCAGAACGCCGGTCGGCATTTGGCGGAAGCAGACGCAGCCGTGGAGCTGAGGATATTCCTCGCTCCCAAGGATATCAGCGGTGGCGTGGATGGGGTTCCAATGATTCTGATACATAAACCATACGCTCAAAAGAAAAGCTCCCTCTAAGTTTATGCAGAGACGGCGGAAGGCGTGATGAAACAAGAGGCGATATTTTACGAAAATATTAAGTTTCCTGTGATATGTTTACATGGAAGAAAAAAACTGGTATAATCAGCAGAAAGAGCAAAAACCGGTATTTTTTAGGAGGTAACAGGAAAACTATGAAATGTATGTGGAAACGATCTCTGCGGCGCTGGCTTTGCATGGGACTGCTGGCAGGCATGTGTATGAGCGCGGTCGGATGCAGCAAGGTGGACAATTCGGAGCCTGCATCGCAGGACGGCGCCGCCGCTGCGCCGTCGCCGAGCACGGAGCCGGAGGCAAGCCCGACGCCGGAAGCAACGCCGGAGGCCATGCCGCCGATCTACGAGGTGCCGGAGGCGGAAGCCGTATTGGGAACGCGGCTGTGTGAACATTATCAGGGGTATTTTACTGTGGGGACCTGCATTTCCAGCAGCATGCTCGGCAACGAAAAGCTGGAAAAGCTGGTGCTGGAGCAGTTCAATACGGTCACCTGCGAGAACGAGATGAAGCCCGACGCCTTGTTGAATCAAATGGCGTGCATTTCCCAGAACGAGGTCGTGGTCATGTTCCCGAAGCGGGCGACCGATATTCTGGACTGGGCAAAGGAGCATGATCTGAAGGTCAGAGGGCATGTTCTTGTGTGGCATTCGCAGACGCCCGACTGGTTCTTTAAGGAAGGCTTTCAGAACAACGGCGCGCTCGTTTCCAAGGAGGTCATGCTGTCGCGCATGGAAAGCTATATCAAGCAGGTGATCGAATACTGCGATACGAATTATCCGGGGCTGGTTTACGTTTGGGACGTTGTCAACGAGGCGTTTGAGGACGGCAGCGGCGAATATCGGAACAGCTATTGGTACCAGATCCTCGGAGAGGACTTTATCCGCTATGCGTTTGAATATGCAAGAAAGTACGCGTCGCCGGAAACCAAGCTGTTTTATAACGACTTCAACTGCTATATCGACCAGAAGCAGACGGCGATCATGACGGTTGTTAAGGAGCTGATCTCCCTCGGTCTGATCGACGGCGTGGGAATGCAGAGCCATCTGGACGTGGATTATCCGAGCGTGGATAATTATACCCGTACCTTGGAACGCTTTTCCAAGCTGGGCATCGAGGTGCAGATCACGGAGCTGGATGTTACGACCACAGGAAACGACGAGGCAAGCTTCCAAAAGCAGGGCGAATATTATGACAAGCTGTTTCAGATCATTTCAATATATGAAAAGCTGGGAAGCACGAATATTACCGGTCTGACGCTTTGGGGCGTTTCGGATATTTACTCATGGAGGAGCTCCCAGTATCCGCTTTTGTTTGACGCGGCGCTGGAGCCAAAGCCTGCTTATTACGGAGTATTGCAGGAAAAGCAGGAACAATAATATTGCAGACCGGAGATGTGGGGGCTATGAGAGAAGAACAGAAACAGTTGCAAATGGTAGAGCAGGAGATCCGCCGGGTCGTTGTCGGTAAGGATGCGGTCATTCACCGGATCCTTACCGCCATTCTTGCGGGCGGTCATATTTTGATCGAGGATGTGCCCGGAGTGGGAAAGACCACGCTGGCGCTGGCGTTTTCCAGAGCGATGGAGCTTTCCTACAAGCGTCTGCAATTTACGCCGGACGTGATGCCGTCCGATGTGGTGGGCTACAGCGTATATAACAAAGCGACCAATCGGCAGGTCTATGTGGAGGGCGGCATTATGTGCAACCTCTTTCTGGCGGACGAGATCAACCGGACCTCGTCCAAGACCCAGTCCGCGCTGCTGGAGGTCATGGAGGAGGGAAGCGTGACCGTGGACGGCGTAACGAGAGCGGTTCCCAAGCCGTTTATCGTTATGGCGACGCAGAACCCGGTCGGCTCCGCAGGAACGCAGATGCTTCCGGAATCGCAGCTCGACCGTTTTATGATCCGGACGAGCATGGGCTATCCCGAACCGGCGGCGGAGGTGACGCTGATGCGGGATCGGGGCGCCGGCAATCCGCTCGACGCCGTCGTTAAGGTGATGGACTGCGATGCGCTTTCCCGGCTGATGAGGCAGGTGGAGGACGTTTACGTTCATGATGCGATCTACAGCTATATCGCGCGCCTTTCCGCCGCCACGAGAAGTCACGAATCGCTTGCGCTCGGTCTGAGTCCGCGGGGTTCGCTGGCGCTGGCGGGCATGGCGAAGGCAAACGCGCTTCAGGAAGGACGGGACTATGTGCTGCCGGCGGACGTACAGGAGATTTTTTCCTGCGTTGCGGCGCATCGTATGGTTTTAACGCCGATGGCGCGCGTCAATCATCTGCGGACGGAAAAGCTGGCGGAGGATATTCTGATGCAGGTGCCGGCTCCGAAGCTGGTGGAAAAGAAGGGTGTAAAATAAAGGCTGAGAAAACCGCTCCTGTGAGCGGCGGAATGAGAGGGACCGATGCTTCGTAACCGTGTGCTCTACTTTTTATTTGTTCTTGCCGCGCTGTATCTGGCAATTATGTATGATCGGCATTCCCTGTCGGTCCTGCTGCTGTTCGCCGTGCTGCTTCCGGGCGTTTCGTTTTTGCATCTTTGGTATTCCCGAAAGCGTCTTTCGTGCCGCTGGTACGGGAGGAGCCGGACGGTGCAAAAGGGGGAGCCGCTGTCCTTCGGCGTTACGCTGGTAAGCAAAAGCGGCGCTGCCGGCGGCTTTTTTATGCTGGAACTGGAAAGCCGGGAGGCATTTAACGGACAGAACCGGAAGCAGAAATTTCAGGGCTTCCTGCTGGGGCAGAGCCGTCGGGAGCTTCGGCTTCAGATGGATGCGGTTCACTGCGGCGTGACGCAGGTGTGGATCCGCTCCGCAAAGCTCTGCGACTGGCTGCGCCTTTTTTCCGTGACGCTGAACGCGGCAAAGGAGCCGCTGGAGCTGACGGTTCTGCCAAAGCTGCATTTGGTGGAGCAGCCTCCGGTCAAGCCCAATCCCTACGCCCTGTCCGGAGAGGAGGTCTATTCCGCGCACCGCGCCGGAGACGACCCGGCGGAGCTGTTCGGCGTGCGGGAATATCTGCCCGGAGACAAATTGAACCGGGCGCATTGGAAGCTGACCGCAAAGCAGGACGCGCTGATGATGAAGGAGCTGGGGCTGCCGCTGGACTGTTCCACGGTGCTTTTGGTGGAGCTGTATGAGTCAAACGGTCAAGCGGCGATCGCGGAGTATGAGGCGACGATCGAGGCGGCGCTCAGCGTTTCCGCCAAGCTGCTGGAAGAGGGGCGGATGCATTATCTTGCATGGTACCAGCCGGAAAACGGTTCGGAATGCCGGCTCCGCATGGAGAGCGAGGAGCAGCTTTACGAGGCGATCGGCTTTTTGCTGCGCGTGCGCTGTTATCCGAAGACGGTGGGAGTCGTTCCGTTTTATCTGGAACGCCGCTTCCGTGAAAGCTATTCCAATGTGCTGTATTTTTCTCGGGAGCTTACCGAGCGGGACCGCGGGCTTCTCTCGCAGGAAAAGAAAAACGCATATCTGACGTATTTTCACATCGTTTGGAACGATTCGGAACGAACGCTTTCGGAAGACGAGGAAAAACGGTACGGCATTCGGGAATATGCGCTGCATGCCGAACGGCTGGAGCAGGAGCTGCGGAAGCTTGGAAGGCTGAGCGATCGCCTGCTGTAAAAACCGAAAAATCCGCAGGGGAGGGAGAGAACGCTATATGGTTGGGGTACATCAAATACGGATCGAAGAAAAAACGACCGCGGACACCGGGCTGTCGCGCTTCGTTCTGGGCGTTTATCGCTTCTTCCTTGTCTTTGCCGGCGTTTTTCTGCTGCTGACCGGCTTTTTGCAGGCGCTGGGGCTGTCTGCGGCGCCGGGGCTCTACCTGTTTCTCGGTCTGATCTCGGCGTATTTTGTCTTTGCTCTTTCGTGGAAGCGCTTTTCCTCGCTTCTGCTGCTGCCGGGAGCGTTTCTGTGCTTCTGGTACCTCTATTCCCGCTGGGACTTTGTTCAGGACGGTCTTTATCATCTGGAAAACGCCTTTATCGGAAAATTCAACCGCTTTTATGAGGCGGAGCTGATCGAGTTTGTCACATATTATCCGAGCAAGACTTCGATCACGGCGCTGTTCTGCCTGATCGCCGTACTGCTGGCGTTCCTTTTGGCGGTGTCGGTGACGCATTGCCGGCTGCGGGGCTGCTGGCTTGTGGGCGTGCTGCTTTTTCTGGGGCTTTGCGCGTGGGTGGATGCCTTTCCGGAGACTCCGTTTTTTCTGCTGCTGATCGTTCACTGCTTTCTTGTCTGGATGTCCGGGAGCGTAACGGAGATGCCCGCCCGGGAGCGCGTCCGTCTGCTTGGCTTTGTTCTGTTTCTTCTGATCGCGGTCATGGGATTGTCCCGCCTGATCTGCAGCGAGCCGCTTTATGACGCGGCGCTGGAGGAAAGCAAGACGCGGCTTGCGCTGCAGTCGGCGCTTCGGGAAATGGATATGAAGAAGCTCATGAAGGAGATCGGAGCGAAGCTTGACCGTATGATGAGCAGCGGGGACGGGTTTGGCGTCGGCGGAAGCCGTTCCTCTGCCGGAATGGCGGGCGGGGAGCTGAGCCGATCCACGGACGGCATCCGTTTTACGGAGCAGACCCATTTGAAGGTGACTTTGCCGAAGGACAGCGACAGCGTATATCTTCGCGGCTATATCGGTACGAATTATACCGGCGAGCGCTGGGAGGAGATCACGGCGGCGCAGCGGCAGCGTTATATGTCCGATGTCGTTTCGACTTTCGGCGGCTCGCAGCTCTATACGGCCCGACTGCTGGACGCCCTTTTTACTTACGGGGAAGAGACGGGCGTTCCCGCCGTCGCCTCCGGCTATCGGCTGGAGGCAAAGTATGCTCATATGGACATTAAGGTCGTGGGAGCCAATTCGAACTATTATTACGCCCCGTACGATACGTATTCCTTTACCGGAGCGCAGAATGAGCCGGATAACTGCCTGAAGCCGACCGGGTCCACGCAGTATACGGTCGGTTATTACTATAATAACGAAGGAAGGCCGTTTTATCATGCCTTCGGAGACGCCAGCCGGTGCGATCTGAATCTTTTGACGGCGGATTTTTATGAGAACTACGAAGTCAAGCTGGCGATGCTGGGCTTTTTCGGGGATTTGCGGAACGAGCTGGAAAGATACAATCAAGAGTACCGCGCCTATGTGGAAAGCGTTTATTTGGATATTCCTTCGGAATGCATGGGCGTCAGAGGCGTATTAAAGAGCACGGGCACCCTTGCGGGCGACGTGGAGCTGGTGTTCCGCTATCTGCTGGATAATTATGAATATTCGCTTTCTCCGCAGCCCATGGAGCCCGGAGAGGATTATATCGAGCACTTTCTGTTCGAATCGAAGGAAGGCTACTGCATGCACTTTGCCTCGGCGGCGACCATGCTGTTCCGCTCGCTGGGGATCCCGGCGCGCTATGTGGAGGGCTATGTCGTTCGTCCCGTAGACATTCGGAAAGGAACGACGGTGTATGAGGCGGAAATCGAAACGCTGACCGAGGACGGCTCCGTTGAACGGGAGACGGTCCCTTTCGTGGAGGTTGACGTGCCGGACAGCGCGGCGCACGCATGGGTGGAGATCTATATTGACAATTACGGCTGGTATCCGGTGGAGGTGACCGCAGGGTATCGAACGAATTTCAATTTCACTGCGCTGCCCACGTCAAAGCCTGCCACGCCCACACCGACGCCGGTCGTTTCGTCCGGAGCGAGCGTTACGCCCGTGCCGACAGCGGCGGTTTCGCCCAGCGGCGTGGTACCGAGCCGCGTTCCGACGGGGCTTCAGTCCCCCACCGGTACGCCTGCCGTCAGCGGGCCTGCGGGAGCGACGCTGACGCCCGTTCCGACCGGAGCAGGAGGAGACGATGCAAGCGGCGGGAAGCTGTTCGGAATTATCTGGCGGCTGTTGGCGGTGCTTGCGGCGGTAGGACTTGTGGGATTTGCGGTTCTGGCCTGTGTCGGCAGGTGGAAGCGCACGCGCAGAGCGATGCTGTGCAGCGCCGACGGCAGGCAGCGGATGCTGGCGTATTATCGGGAGATCCTGCGGATCTTGGGTCTGCGGGGGCTGACGCCCGAAGAACGGGAGAGCGACGCGGACTTCTGCCTGCGAGCGGAGCGGGAGCTGAGCGCGGAAGCGTCAGAAGAGGCGGGCTTGCAGGAGGCGACGGCGGAGCAGCAGGAATTGACCGTCGATCCGCCGAAGCAGGCTGCGGAGGAAGCGTCAAGCCTTGCGGAGGTCTGCCGGATCGCCCAGAAGGCAAGATTTTCGCGGAACGGGCCGGCAGAGGAGGAAGCGGCCTATGTGGTGCGCTGTTATCGGCGTCTGCGGGCGGAGGCGCGCAGGGAAAGCCGGGGACTCCGGGCGCTGTGGTTCCGCCTGACGGTGGTATAAGCAAAAAAGAAAGAAGAAGGAAGGCTGCGGCGGGGCGCCGAAAGGGGAAGTTCCGCCGCAAACTTTTCAATCACCGAAAAAAAGGGTTGACGGCTTGCGGGGACCTATGTTATAGTTAGAAAGCTATGGAAGAGGTCTTTTTTTTATGCCTAAAAAACAACGGAGGTGGAAGTTGTGCGAGTAAAGATTACATTGGCATGTACGGAATGCAAACAGCGTAATTACAACATGACAAAAGAAAAGAAAAACCATCCGGACAGGATGGAGACCAAAAAGTACTGCAGATTCTGCAAACAGCACACGCTGCATAAGGAAACCAAGTAGTCCGTTTTCAGACAGAAAGGAAGTACGATTATGAGCGATACTGCAAAGACGCCGGCAAAGGAAAGCTGGTTCAAGGGTCTTTCGAGAGAGTTCAAGAAAATCATCTGGCCGTCGAAAGCGACTCTGGTAAAAGAATCTGTGGCGGTTGTCATTATCACGGTCATTCTTGGAGCTATCATTGAAGTGGTGGACTGGATCGTAAAATTCGGTCTCGACAAGATTTTGGCGATATAGGATAAGGGTGATATTATGGCAGACGCGCAGTGGTACGTTGTCCATACCTATTCCGGGTATGAGAACAAGGTCAAAGCAAACATTGAAAAGACGATCGAGAACCGTAAGCTTCAGGATCAGATCTTGGAGGTTTCCGTTCCTTTGCAGGATGTTATCGAAACAAAGAACGGCGTCAAAAAGAGAGTCCAGAAGAAAATGTTTCCCGGTTATGTGCTGCTGAACATGGTGATGAACGATGACACATGGTATGTGGTTCGCAATACCCGCGGCGTTACGGGCTTCGTGGGACCCGGCTCCAAGCCGATCCCGTTGTCGGAGCAGGAGATGCAGAATATGGGTATCATCGGAGAAGCATTGAATGTTGACTTTGTCGAAGGCGAAACCGTTACCGTTATCAGCGGTGCATGGGTCAATACCCAAGGAGTGATTAAGGCCGTCAACGCCGGAAAGCAGACGTTGATCATCAACGTCGATATGTTTGGTCGCGAGACCCCGGTAGAGCTTGGCTTTAATGAAGTCAAAGTTGAAAACTAGACCATTGTCCGTAAAGGCAGCGGACAGTTGGCTGCCGACGCCTCCTGCAGAGCGTCGGCAAGTGGGAGGAAATCTTCCGATAACACCACAATTTTAGGAGGTATACTAAAATGGCAAAGAAAGTAACAGGTTACATCAAATTACAGATTCCGGCTGCAAAAGCTACCCCGGCTCCTCCGGTAGGTCCGGCGCTTGGTCAGCACGGCGTCAACATCGTACAGTTTACAAAGGAGTTCAATGCGAGAACCGCCGGACAGGAAGGTCTGATCATTCCGGTCGTTATTACCGTATATCAGGACAAGAGCTTCAGCTTTATTACCAAGACCCCTCCGGCAGCCGTTCTGCTGAAGAAGGCATGCAAGATTGAGAGCGGTTCCGGTACCCCGAACAAGACCAAGGTCGCAACGATCAAGAAGTCCGAGGTTCAGAAGATCGCAGAGACGAAGATGCCTGACCTGAATGCGGCAAGCGTGGAAGCGGCGATCAGCATGATTTCCGGTACCGCACGCAGCATGGGCATCACGGTTGTAGACGACTAATTGTAAATTGTAGATAGAAGTGGGAGGGATATTCTCCCGACAATACCACTAGGAGGTTAATTTTTATGAAACATGGAAAGAAATATACGGACGCTGCAAAGGCGATTGACAGAGCAACCCAGTATGAGGTCGCTGACGCCGTTGCCCTTGTAAAGAAGTCCGCTACCGCAAAATTTGACGAGACGATTGAAGCACACATCCGTTTGGGCGTGGACGGACGTCATGCAGACCAGCAGGTTCGCGGCGCGGTCGTACTGCCGCACGGAACCGGTAAAACCGTTCGGGTTTTGGTATTTGCCAAGGGACCGAAGGTAGACGAGGCACTGGCAGCAGGCGCCGACTATGCAGGCGGCGAGGAGCTGGTTCCCCGCATCCAGAAGGACGGCTGGTTTGAGTTCGACGTAGTTGTAGCTACTCCGGATATGATGGGCGTTGTCGGTCGTCTTGGTCGTGTTCTCGGTCCGAAGGGATTGATGCCGAATCCGAAGGCGGGAACCGTAACCATGGATGTAACCAAGGCCGTAAACGATATCAAGGCTGGTAAGATCGAGTACCGTCTTGACAAGACCAATATTATTCACGTTCCGGTAGGAAAGGCTTCCTTTACCGAGGAACAGCTCGCAGACAACTTCCAAGCATTGATGGCTGCCATTGTTAAGGCAAAGCCGGCTGCTGCAAAGGGTCAGTATTTGAGAAGCATTACGCTTACCTCCACCATGGGGCCGGGCGTTAAGGTAAACACGACCAAGTTTGCATAAGCCGCAAAGCTGGCGCAGTCAGCATTTGAGAGCCGAATGAATAGAAAACCACTCTGAAGAAATTCAGGGTGGTTTTTTTGTTGTATAGGAAACTCCGTTCCCTATACAACAAAACCCTCCGGGGGGATCGCACTGCGGCAGGAACGTACCGTTCCGGGCGTTCCTTTGACGGAAAATTTTGCACAAAATGTGCATAATTTTGTGAAACGAATTGAAAGTTTTGAAACAGAAGGATTTGCTTGACAGCTCTAAAGTGGTATTGTACAATGGCAGAAAAATACATTTGGGAGGAAGGGAAAGTGAAAAAAATACTTTCGGTACTGTTATTGTTATGTTTGATCGTTCCTGCGGGAATGGCGGGGAGCGTTAAGCCGGCGGAGGCGGCTTCCTTGGAGACGGATCATGGGTTTCAGATCGATCTGGATCTGTTTGACATCAACTGGAAGGAAACAAATAAAATTGTTGTTAAGCAAGATGTGCGCTCCTTGGATTCCAAGTTTGATAAGGGCGTTAAGTTGGGACATTACAAAGTGGCGATCGGTTTTGCAACCTCCTATAAGGCGGTCAACGGCAAGATCTATCAGCGGATCTTGGCGCGCGGGGAAATGGTTCCGTACACGGTAAAAAATAATAAGAAGGCAATGTCGCAGCTGCTGGAGATCCGTGTGGATCATTCTGGCTATCAAACGATTCAGGAGCTGGGGATCGAGCCTGCCAGCACGTCGGGAACGACCTCGTATTCTACCACGGGAACGCTGGGACTGAGTCTGGGGGGAGCGGTTTCGATATCGGCAAAGGGGGAGCTGGGCTTTTCCAGAAACGGCGCCTTGTCAATGGGCATTTCCCGGAGTGTGAATTTTGCGACCAGTTCCCTGATCGTAACGACGAACAAGGACGATCAGGGAATTGCGTGGTGGGAGTACGATTATGTCTCCTCCAATAAAAACAAGACGCAGAACGCCTATTTGTTCGGCTCGTCGGAGCAGTACGGGGTATTTTCGTGGAATATGCCGAACGCTAAGGGCTTGGTCGGCAAAATGAAGGTCACGGTAACGGCGAAGTTCGGCGGAGGGGATACGTCGGACGCCTCGGTTGCGAAAAGCTGGACCGGAAGTCGGATCTTGGGGACCGACAGCTACAGCTTTTGGGTCACGATGTATGATGCCAATACGAATTATGTGGGAAAGTAGGCGGAGAAATTGAAAAAGAAAACATACATTATCTTGACGGCGGGCGTGCTGCTTGTGCTGCTGGGCGTGGGGATCTTCTGGTATGTGTCCTCGCAGTCGGACGACGACAGCGGGCTGATGCAGTATACGCGCATGCTGGTGGAGGGGTACAATCCAAAGATCTATCTTTACGGGGAGCCGCTGCCGGAGCTGCCGAAGGAGCTTGGCTGCACCACGATCGACCGGATCGACGAGAGCATTTTTCAGAAGGATGGGGAGCATGGGATCTATGCGATCATTTTGAACGATCTGGAGGGGACGATGGAGCTGTCGGACGAGGAGCTTCTGCTGATCAAAAGGCATGTGGAGGAGGACGGCTTTGACATGTACTACATCGGCAGGGGCTATCTGGACGATTTCATACGGCTCGGCTTTACCGTGGGCGTGGAGGACGACGAATACGGGCTTGAATATATCGGAAGCACGCACATCGGGCAGGAGGTACAGCAAAACGGCGTGGGAAACCTGTACGCGGAGCATGGCATTCTGCGGGAAGAGGACGTTCGGGCAAAGGATCACGGACGGCAAAGCGCAGCGGAGAACATTATTTACTTTATGTATGACCATACGCAGGAGGCAGAGCGGGGCTACTGAGGGAGGCGCGAATGAAACGAAAAAAGGGAGCGATATTTTTGGGGATCTCTCTACTTGCCCTGCTGGGCGTGGGGATCTTCTGGTATGTGTCCTCGCAGTCGGACGACGACAGCGGGCTGATGCAGTATACGCGCATGCTGGTGGAGGGGTACAATCCAAAGATCTATCTTTACGGGGAGCCGCTGCCGGAGCTGCCGAAGGAGCTTGGCTGCACCACGATCGACCGGATCGACGAGAGCATTTTTCAGAAGGATGGGGAGCATGGGATCTATGCGATCATTTTGAACGATCTGGAGGGGACGATGGAGCTGTCGGACGAGGAGCTTCTGCTGATCAAAAGGCATGTGGAGGAGGACGGCTTTGACATGTACTACATCGGCAGGGGCTATCTGGACGATTTCATACGGCTCGGCTTTACCGTGGGCGTGGAGGACGACGAATACGGGCTTGAATATATCGGAAGCACGCACATCGGGCAGGAGGTACAGCAAAACGGCGTGGGAAACCTGTACGCGGAGCATGGCATTCTGCGGGAAGAGGACGTTCGGGCAAAGGATCACGGACGCAAGGAAGCAGCAGAGTGTATTGTCTGGTTTATGTATGAACATACGCAGGAGGCGGAGCGAGAGGGAAAATGATCTGCTTAAAAAATGTGACAAAGGTATATTTACAAGGAGAAAGCAGCATTACCGCGCTGCGGGACGTCTCTTTGGAGCTGGAAACGAGGGGGTTGGTTTCCGTCGTCGGAGAAAGCGGCTGCGGGAAAACGACGCTTTTGAATCTGCTTGGCGGACTCGACCGTCAGACGGAGGGAGACATCCTGATCGACGGAAGGAATACGGCGGACTTTTCGGAAGACGCATGGAATACCTATCGTTCCGCACGGCTGGGCTTTGTGTTTCAGGAATACAACATTTTAGAAGAATTGACCGTGGAAGAAAACATCCGAATGCCCCTGCAAATTTTGGAGATCGACGAGGCGGAGAAAACGCAGAGGACGGAGGAGGTCATCGAGCGGATGGGGCTTGCAGGGGAGCGGCGGAAAAAATGCAGCCGCTTGAGCGGCGGTCAGAAGCAGCGCGTAGCGATCGCAAGAGCCTATGTGAAGCGGCCGGATATCATTCTGGCAGACGAGCCCACAGGAAATCTGGACGCGGAGAACAGCAAAAATATTTTCCGCATTTTGCGGGAGCTTGCCGCCGATACGCTTGTCATTGTGGTGACGCACGACGGCGCTCTGGCGGAGGAATTTTCCGATCGGATCATCGAGCTTTGCGAAGGGCGGCCGACGAGCGATCTTGGCATCTCGCAGAGGCTGGAATTCACGGTGGAATGCGCTGCGGAGCCCAAACAGGAGGCGGGCAGCTTTGAGGAGCTGCGCAGCGTGCTTCGGCGGCTGTTTTATGACGGTGTCGATTCCTGTACGCTGCGTCTGAACGGCAGAGAGCGCCGGGAGGATGCGCCGCAACCGTCCGCCCCCAAAGAGGCATATGCCAATCGGAGCATGGGCAAACGGGAGCTTTGGCGTCTTTCCCGAAGGATCTTGGCAAAACGGAAGGTGCGGCAGGCGGTTACCGTGCTTGTATTTTCCCTGACCCTGTTTCTTCTGCTGACGGCGATCGCCATGTTTTCCTATTGGGAGGAGCGGGAGGTCGCCCGCTATTTGCAGGAAAACGACGTGGAGCGCACGGGCGTTTATCTGCCGGTCCAATATTCGGTCAAGGGCGATTCGGAAACCGAGATCCGCATGGGCATGGCGATGGAACGGAAGCTGAGCGGGGCGCTGGGCGAGCTGGCGTCCATCGAAGCGCAGTGCGTCGATATGGAATTGGCGACCGATTCGGGGCTGATCTCGGTCGAGGATAAGGAGGAGTTTTCCGACTTCCGGGCGCTTTCCGTGACGGGAGAGGCGGTGCCGGAGGAAGTTTTCGCGGGCTATGGGAGCCGCGACGAGGGAGCCGCCCGCGTGATCGTGACCGACTATATTGCGGACGGGCTTGCGCTGAGCGGCGATGCGGTGGGCACCACGCTCTATCTCAAGGGCGAGCCGGTGCTGCTTGCCGGAATCCGAGAGACCGGCTACGAAAGCGTGTCGCTTTGCCGGAAGGCGCAGCGCTCCGAAAGCGAGGAATATTATTTTCAGGAACAATTCAACCGCGTCTGGTATGACGACAATTATTTGAAAACGGTGGAAGCGCGATGGAGGAGCGAGGGCGTTTCGGTCATGTCCAATTACTTCTTTTCGTCGATCCCGTTTTCCTATCTGAACCAAAGTCTGCACGTCGCATCCGCAGAGCCGCTGCCGCAGGAGACGGTGCTTGCCGCGGGAAGGCTCCCGGAGAGCGCGCAGGAGATCGCCGTGACGACCGGCTTTCTTGCCGGGCTGCTTTCGGAGGGCGAAAGCGAGGAAGCGTATCTCGGCAGGAAATATACGCTGAAGGATCTGAGCGCGGAGCAGTATCAGGGGGCTTATGACGACTGCATCGACCTGCGGGACTATGTGGGCGGACAGGTGGAGATCGTGGGGATCTTGGAGGGAAGCAGCACCGATATTGCGCTTGCCGGTGCGGCGTATGACGCGTTCTTTGCGGATTATATGCGGTATTTCTATGCGGACGAGCTGCTCGTGCGGCCGGAAACGGGCGACTGGAACACGGTCATAGCCCGCATTCATAAGCTGGGCTATCGGGTCTCCGATCCGCTGGTTTCGGATATTTATGCAATCGGGCAGGGAAAGACCGCTGTTATGCCGTATCTTTGTCTGGCGGTGCTGGCGATGATCCTTTTGACGGCGTTTCTCTTTGTTTCGCTGATCTCGTTCAGCGTTCAGGATAACCGCAAAAAGATCGGGATCCTTCGCTCGTTAGGCTTTGTCGGCCGCGACATTAAGCTGTTGTTCGCGGCGGAGGGCGTGCTTGTCACAGCGCTTGCGTCGCTGCTTGCCTTCGGCGGCTATATGGGGCTGCTGTTTGCCGTTCGCCGGCAGAATGTTGTGGAGGAGGCAAACCGGGTCTGCCATCTGATCGGCTATCATGTTCCGACGGTTCTTCTGGTGCTTCTGATCGTCAATGTGCTGGCGTTTTTCTTCGCGTGGCTGCCGATGAAGGAGATGGATCGGATGGAGCTGGTGGAGGTGATACGGGAAGCGGATTGAGAATGTTGCGGAAATGTTACAAAGGGAATAAATACTTGAAAATCGCTAAATGTTACAGAAATATTAAATCTGCCGAGGCATGTTGACATGGGAAATTGTAATTGATATACTGAGAACGTAACAAAAGAGTTTGTCCGTTGGATATGGGAAAGGAGAGATGGAACATGGCAACAACCGTATGCAGTGTATGTTTTTCCAATGTGGGAAGAGGAACGGGGGCTTTACCGGAATTAGATCGACAAACGGTAGTTTCCGGAAGAAAGAAAAACAATATTGTTTTTGTGTCTGCAGACGACTTATGTACATATCTTGGCGCAACGCTTACCGTCAGCGGCTCAATATGGTTATTTGTCCGAAACCGCCAGCGTATCAAATTTACGCTTGGCGTCAAGGAGATGCAGGGGGACAATTCCTATGCCGTTTATGATTATGCTTCGAGCGGACCGGCGGCGTATAGTTTTAGTTGGAAATCGGTTTTGCCGGAGGCTCCCTTTGTAGAAGACGGAAAAAAATATGTTCCGGCGGAGTTGGCTGCTTTGCAGATGGGGGCGCTGATTACCGGAAACAAGGACGACAGGTTTACAATTTTCGATTTTCAGGTAAATGGAAAAACGCCTTATGCAGATAGCAACCAATATATTATTGGCGGGAGTTGGATCACCGGCTGGGAGAGTTATGCCAGTCATAAATTAGCTCCGCATTTTAAGATTTCAGAGCTGTGGGATCGTGGTGCGTCAAGCGGTACGAGGGGGTATCATCAGTTGAGAATTGCGGTGGCGCTCTTGGAATCTTTGGAAGCAGTGCGGCATTATTATCGGAACGATGCTTCGCTCTCTCTGGTCTGTGTTTTTCGTAGCTGGACGTATAATAAATCGATTTCAGGTGCAGATCCCAGAAGTCTACACATGCAGGGGCGGGCGTTTGACGTACCTTCTTCTGCATATGGAACAACACTTTATGAACAGATTAGAACGGAGTTTCGTGCCGGAAATTCAGGGGATTTGCATTCGGGAAACCCTCTTCCGAAAGGTTTTCACCGTACGCAGACCTCCAGTGGTAAATCAAAGGGCTATGAAATTGAGACAATGCCAAGAGTTGATAGCAGTGGTAAGGAAAAAACATGGCTGCATTTACAAGTAAAACCCGGAGCTGGGGAGAAACCGTAAATTGTTTTTAGAAAGGGAGGAATGTTATGAAACGAAACCATATCTTTTTGTTGCTTTTTCTTCTGCTTCTGCTGACCGCATGCTCCGATCATTCCGGGGAAGACCAGCCGACGCCTTCCTCCGGCCGTCCGACCATGCCGCCGAGCGGCAGCGTAGAGCCGACGGAAACTCCCGAACCGACGGAGATTCCTGAGCCGACGCCAAGCCCCATTCCTGACTTTGTATGGGAAACGGAGGATACCCAGACGGTTGTGGTTGGCAACGGGAATAAGCAATATGTGATGGATGAGCGGAAACTGACGGACGTTGACCGCGCGTTGGAAAACGGAGAGATCGTTCCGGTGAAAAGCGGGGACTCTCTGTATTTGGACGAGGACGGCGGGCGCGACACCTTCACGCTGGAATACGGCGAAGGCAGCGAGGCGGAGGGCTATCCCTTCCGGCTGACCTGCGGGAACTGTACGCTGGAGGGAACGACCTATTGCAATTCCGGCGAACTGTATGCGGCAAAGCTTTCCGGCACCCGAGGGAAAACGGTTCAGCTCTTGATTCCAAAATCGTCCGTTGTACACCCGGGCACCGGAGAAAGTTATGTAACATCATATATGGTTATTTATTACGGGTTATTTAGCGGGGAACAGTTGGTCTATGTAACCGACATTGCCGTTGGCTGGACCGGAATTCGGCAGCAGATGGAAATATCGGAGAACGGTTTTTGGCGGGAAACGACCTTTGCTTTTCCCGGGATTTATATGGGGCTTCCGATCAGAGAAGAAGTGGCGCTTTGCATGGAATGCTTGATTGACGACACGTCGGAAAATCAGGGGCGTTGGCTCTGGGATCTCTGTGTTATTCCGCCGGAGGGAAGTTATCCGATTAAAACCGTGAGAAAAACCGAGGCGCCGATGTACGTATACCAATACGGAGAGGACGAGCCGTCGTACCTTCTGCCGGCAGGGTCGCTGATAGCGCTTGGCGCCACCGACGGTCACCGATGGGTGTATTTTGAACCGTTTCTGACGGAAGACTCCGGCTGGCTTCGGATTGAGGAGCAGAATGGGATCGCCTTTGTTAAGGGACCGGAAGATACGGAATTGGAAGCTTCCGGGCTTTTCAACTGGGAGTGAGGCTTGTAAAAAAACACTTGACACACCCGCGTTTTTATGCTATAAACAGACATGACTGCCGAAGACAGTAGGTGCCGCAAGGCGTAAGGTGTGACCGCCTACCGAGGATATGTCAGCTCATTTGACTTTGTATTTATGCGCTGCCCCTCACTTTGGTGAAGGGCAGCTTTTTCTTTCTCAAATGTGCCGACGCATCGGCGTTAATTTGAAAAGGAGGTAAATTATCATGGCAAAGGTAGAACTGAAGCAGCCGATCATCGAGGAAATCAAAGGACATGTGGCGGACGCAAAGTCGATCATTCTGGTTGATTACCGCGGACTGACGGTAGAGCAGGATACGCAGCTTCGTAAGACTTTCCGTGAGAGCGGCGTTGTATACAAGGTATACAAGAACACGTTCCTCAAGAGAGCCTTTGAGGGAACTCCGTACGAAGAGCTTTCCAAGCATCTGGACGGTCCGACTGCCGTAGCGTTTGGCATTCAGGACGCCGCCGTACCGGCAAAGATCGTTGCGAATATGGCAAAGACCGCAGAGAATCTGGAGTTTAAGGCCGGCGTGGTAGAAGGAACCTATTACGATGCTGCCGGATGCGCAGTGATCGCAACCATTCCTTCGAGAGAGGAACTGCTTTCCAAGCTTCTGGGAAGTTTGCAGTCCCCGATCACCAATCTGGCACGCGTACTCAATCAGATCGCGGAAAAGAATTCTGCGGCAGCTTAAGCCGCCGGCATATACGATGCCGTACCGCCGCATAGCGGCAAACTAAATAATAATAAAAATTATCTATGGAGGATGAAATCATGACAAATCAGGAATTTATTGATGCTATCAAGGCTATGAGCGTTCTTGAACTGAACGAGCTGGTTAAGGCTTGCGAGGAAGAATTCGGTGTAAGCGCAGCAGCAGGCGTTGTTGTTGCAGCAGCAGGCGCAGCACCGGCAGAGGAGGAGAAGACCGAGTTCAACGTTGAGCTGACCGAGGTTGGTCCGAACAAGGTTAAGGTTATCAAGGTCGTTCGCGAGATCACCGGACTTGGCCTGAAGGAAGCAAAGGACGTTGTAGACAACGCTCCGAAGATGGTTAAGGAAAGCGCAAGCAAGGAAGAGGCTGAGGATATCAAGACGAAGCTGGAAGCTGAGGGCGCAAAGGTTACTTTGAAGTAAGAAGCGAACCGCGTAATTCCCCTGCCGTTTTGGCAGGGGATTTTTCCTTTTGGAAAGGGAGAACGATTATGGGAAAAAGCAAACGAACCTTGGGGATCATAACGCTCTGCTTTCTGCTGGCCTTCTGCGGCTGTGCGGATAAGCGAGAGACCGGGAGCGAGACGCGTCCGGAGGCAAGCGTGACCGGAGAAGCGGGAGAGGGGCAGAACGTATCGGAAGCCGCCGCCGGAGCGGCGCAGACGCCCACCGGAAACGCGCCGCAGACGCCCACCGGAAACGCGCCGCAGGAGCTGCCGACAGGCGTTTCCCCGGAGCAGTCGCCCACGGCGGGAGAACCGACGGGAACGACGGAGCCTACGGATGCCGCCGAGCCTACCGAAACGCCGGAGTCGACCGTCACGGCGGCGCCGACCGGGAACGGGAAGCCGACGGCGACCCCAAAACCCGCCGTGACCGCAGCGCCGCAAAAACCGACGGCAACCCCCAAGCCGTCCCGCCCTACGGAGGGGCAGAAGCCGACAAGCACCTCTACGCCGATCCCGACCCAGAGCGTAAAGCTCGGAACGAGTCTGTATAAGCGCTATGAGGGATATTTTTATTTTGGAACCTGCGTAAACGCATCGTATCTGAACAATTCCAAGGTGACGGAGCTGGTGCTGGAGCAGTTCAACAGCATCACCTGCGAAAACGAGATGAAGCCGGACGCGCTGCTGAATCAGTATCAGTGTCAGGCGCAGGGCAAGGTCGTGATCACGGTTCCGAGCAATACAAAGAAAATCTTGGATTGGGCGAAGAAAAACGGTCTGAAGGTACGCGGGCATGTGCTCGTATGGTATTCGCAGACCCCCGACTGGTTTTTCCGCGAGGGCTTCCGCAGCAACGGCGCGCTCGTTTCGCGGGAGGAAATGCTTTCGCGCATGGAAAGCTATATCAAGCAGGTGCTGAATTACTGCGATACGAATTATCCGGGCATGTTTTATGCATGGGATGTGGTAAACGAGGCGTTTACCGACGACGGAACCGGCTACCGGGACTGCAACTGGTACAAGATCCTCGGCGAGGACTATATTACCGAGGCGTTCCGCTTTGCGAGAAAATACGCGTCGGCGGGAACCAAGCTGTTTTACAACGATTTCAATACCTATATCAATTACAGCGACAAGCTCAAGACCACGAGGATCTGCAATCTGGTCAAGGAGCTCAAGAAGGAGAACCTGATCGACGGCGTGGGGATGCAGGCGCATCTCGGCGTAAGCTATCCTTCGGCGGACGATTTTGTAAGAACGGTCACCACCTTCTCCAATCTGGGCGTGGAAGTGCAGATCACGGAGCTGGACGTGATGACCACGGCCAACGCCTCCGGCTGGAAACAGCAGGCGGACTACCTCGACCGCATCTTTTCCGCGCTGGAAAAGAACGACCGGACGGGCGTATGCAACCTTACGAGCGTCAGCGTCTGGGGCATTGCGGACAATTATTCGTGGCGGGCGGAGAGTACTCCTTTGTTGTTTGACGATAACCTGAAGCCCAAGGCGGCGTATTACAGCGTATTGCAGCAGTAAGACGGAAGCGGAGGCTGCAAAAAATATTATTGCATTTGAGGGGCTGCCGCACGAAGGTGACGCGCAGTCCCGTTTTTTCTGGGAAACAAAAACGCTCCGCGAGGATCGCACCGCGGCGGAGCGGAAAATAACTCCTAGGCAGCAAAAAACGCTCCGCAGGAAATCGGGGAAAAGGGGAGCTAAACCGTCGATTTGTATAAAAAAAGGCATAGAAAAACTGCCAATTTTTTGTTGACAGTTGGACAAAGATGTGCTATTATGAAAAATGCACTATTGTGGTGTTATGTGCCTATTTGTCTTCATTATAGCATAGAGAGAGCGGAAATGCAAGTATTTCTGCACATCTTGTGCTTCTTCGTCTTTCACACACCGATATGTTGAGGTACAAATGGCAAGAAAAATAATCAAGGGGTGAAAACGTCAATGGATAAAAACAGAATTTGTCCGGTCAAGGTTGGCAAGGGCGTACGAATGAGCTACTCGAGACAGAACGAGATCCTTGAAATGCCGAATTTGATCGAGGTCCAGAAGGATTCCTACAAGTGGTTTCTGGATAAGGGCCTTTATGAGGTTTTCGAGGATATTTCTCCGATCGAGGATTACAGCGGTCAGTTAAGTCTCGAATTCGTCGATTATCAGCTTTGCGAAGATGATGTCAAATATTCGATCGATGAGTGCAAGGAGCGTGACGCGACCTATGCGGCGCCGTTGAAGGTCAAGGTTCGTCTGATCAACAGCAGTCAGCCCGACAACATTATCGAACACAGCATCTTCATGGGCGACCTGCCGCTGATGACGGAGACCGGCACCTTTGTGATCAACGGTGCGGAGCGCGTTATCGTCAGCCAGCTTGTGCGTTCCCCGGGAATTTACTATGCCATCGGCCATGACAAGATCGGAAAGAAGCTGTATTCCTGTACCGTGATCCCGAACCGCGGCGCATGGCTGGAGTATGAGACCGATTCCAACGACGTGTTTTACGTCCGTGTAGATAGAAACCGCAAGGTTCCGATCACCGTGCTGATCCGCGCCTTGGGCGTGGGCAGCAACGAGGCGATCCGCGAGCTTTTCGGCGACGAGCCGAAGCTGGAGGCAAGCTTTGCAAAGGACCCGTCCGAAAATTATCAGGACGGTCTGCTGGAGCTTTATAAAAAGCTGCGTCCGGGCGAGCCGCTTTCCGTGGAGAGCGCCGAATCCCTTGTGAACGCCATGTTCTTTGACCCCAGACGCTACGACCTTGCGAAGGTAGGACGTTATAAGTTCAACAAAAAGCTGCTGCTGAAAAACCGCATTGCCGGTCATAAGCTTGCCGAGGCGGTGGCGGACCCGTCTACCGGCGAGATCCTTGCCGAGGCAGGCACGGTCGTGACCGAGGCTCTGGCGGATCAGATCCAGAACGCCGCCGTTCCTTCCGTGATGATTCAGGGCGAGGAGCGGAACATCAAGGTGCTTTCCAACCTGATGGTGGATCTGAAAGCCTATGTGGACTGCGATCCGAAGGAGCTTGGGATTACAGAATTAGTATATTATCCTGCGCTGAAAAAAATATTAGAGGAAAATTCTGCCGAGGAGGAGATTCGCGAAGCGATCCACAGAAGCGTTTCCGATTTGATCCCGAAGCACATTACAAAGGAAGACATTTTCGCTTCCATCAACTATAACATGCATCTGGAATACGGCATGGGTACCGACGACGATATCGACCATTTGGGCAACCGCCGCATCCGCGCGGTCGGCGAGCTGCTGCAGAACCAGTACCGCATCGGTATGTCCCGTATGGAGCGCGTTGTGCGCGAGCGCATGACGACGCAGGACCCCGACGGCATTACGCCGCAGTCCCTCATCAACATCAAGCCGGTTACCGCGGCGGTAAAGGAGTTCTTCGGAAGCTCCCAGCTGTCCCAGTTCATGGATCAGAACAACCCGCTCGGCGAGCTGACCCACAAGAGACGTCTGTCGGCGCTGGGACCGGGCGGACTTTCCCGTGACCGTGCAGGTTTCGAGGTACGAGACGTTCACTATACGCATTACGGCAGAATGTGCCCGATCGAGACGCCCGAAGGTCCGAACATCGGTCTGATCAACTCGCTGGCTTCCTATGCGAGGATCAACGAGTACGGCTTTGTGGAGGCGCCGTACCGCAGGGTCGATCATACGGATGCGGAAAATCCCGTCGTTACCGACGAGGTGGTTTACCTGACTGCGGACGAAGAGGATAAATTCATCGTCGCACAGGCGAGCGAGCCGCTGGACGCCGAGGGACATTTTGTGAACTCGAACGTATCCGGCCGGTTCCGTACCGAGACCTCCCAGTTTGAAAAGAAGCGGATCGACCTGATGGACGTGTCGCCGAAGATGATCTTCTCGGTGGCTACCGCCATGATCCCGTTTTTGCAGAACGACGACGCAAACCGCGCCCTGATGGGCTCCAACATGCAGCGTCAGGCAGTGCCGCTGCTGTTTACCGATTCTCCGGTGGTCGGCACCGGTATGGAGATGAAGACCGCGATCGACTCCGGCGTCTGCATCCTTGCAAAGCGCGCTGGCGTTGTGGAGCGTGCCGAAGCGAACCGCATCGTGATTAAGGCGGAGGACGGAACGCGCGACGAGTACCGTCTCCAGAAGTTTGCGCGAAGCAATCAGGGAACCTGCATCAACCAGAGACCGATCGTAAAGAAGGGCGAGACCGTGACCGAGGGTCAGGTGATCGCCGACGGTCCCTCGACCTCGCAGGGCGAGCTGGCGCTCGGAAAAAATCCGCTGATCGGCTTTATGACATGGGAAGGCTACAATTACGAGGACGCCGTACTGCTGAGCGAACGGCTCGTGCAGGAGGACGTATATACCTCGGTTCACATTGAGGAGTATGAGGCGGAGGCCAGAGACACGAAGCTGGGGCCGGAGGAAATCACCCGCGACGTGCCGGGCGTAGGCGACGACGCGCTGAAGGATCTGGACGAGCGCGGAATCATCCGCATCGGCGCGGAGGTCCGTGCCGGAGACATTCTCGTCGGCAAGGTAACGCCCAAGGGCGAGACCGAGCTGACCGCCGAGGAGCGGCTGCTCCGCGCGATCTTCGGCGAGAAGGCAAGAGAAGTCCGGGATACGTCTCTGCGCGTGCCGCACGGCGAATTCGGTATTATCGTGGACGCGAAGGTGTTTACGAGAGCCAACGGCGACGAGCTGCCGCCGGGCGTCAACGAAAGCGTCCGCGTATATATCGCACAGAAGCGGAAAATTCAGGTCGGCGACAAGATGGCGGGCCGTCACGGAAACAAGGGTGTCGTTTCCCGTGTGCTTCCGGTGGAGGATATGCCGTTCCTTCCGAACGGACGTCCGCTTGACATCGTGCTGAATCCGCTCGGCGTGCCTTCCCGAATGAACATTGGGCAGGTGCTGGAGATCCACCTGAGCCTTGCCGCAAAGGTATTGGGCTTCAAGGTTTCGACCCCGGTATTTGACGGCGCGAACGAATATGACATTATGGATACTCTGAAGCTGGCGAACGACTATGTCAATACGCCGATCGAGGAGTTCAAGGCAAAATATGAGGACGTTCTTGATCCGGAGGTCATGGAATATCTGCTGACGAATCAGGAATACCGCAAGGAGTGGGAAGGCGTTCCGATCAAGCCGGACGGCAAGGTTCAGCTTCGCGACGGACGTACCGGAGAACCGTTTGACGGCGAGGTCACCGTGGGCTTCATGCATTATCTGAAGCTGCACCACTTGGTAGACGATAAGATCCACGCGCGTTCCACCGGTCCTTACTCCCTCGTTACGCAGCAGCCTCTTGGCGGCAAGGCGCAGTTCGGAGGACAGCGCTTCGGCGAGATGGAGGTTTGGGCGCTGGAGGCCTACGGCGCGGCTCACATTCTTCAGGAGATCCTGACCGTGAAGTCCGACGACGTGACCGGACGAGTAAAGACATATGAAGCGATCATTAAGGGAGAAAACATTTCCGAGCCGGGCATTCCGGAGTCCTTTAAGGTATTGCTGAAGGAGCTGCAGTCGCTTGCTCTGGACGTTACCGTTCTGGACGAGGACGGAAACGAAGTCAATATGACCGAGGAAGTGGACGGTCCCGATCCGAATCTCAACCGAATCATCGAAGGGGACGAAGCGTTCCGCAGCTACGATGGTCTGGCTGACGCCGGATATCAGGAAGTGGTTCCGGATGAACAAGGAGACCTGTTCGGCGAATATGCGGACACGCAGATTCTGGACGATTCCGACGAGGATTTTTGATTTGAAGATCCGGCAGTATTTGATCAAATACAAGGAAGGAGCACCAACATATGTCAACTGAAATGTTAAATGAGGGCATAAAGGAAATTACCTACGACGCCATTAAGATCGGGCTCGCCTCTCCGGAGAAGATCAAGGAGTGGGCGAAGGCCGGCCGGCCGGGCGACGTAACCGAATACGAAGTAAAAAAACCGGAGACGATCAACTACCGGACGCTCAAGCCCGAACGGGACGGTCTTTTCTGCGAAAAGATCTTCGGGCCGAGCAAGGACTGGGAGTGTCACTGCGGAAAGTACAAGAAGATCCGCTATAAGGGCGTTGTCTGCGACCGCTGCGGTGTTGAGGTAACGAAATCCAGCGTCCGCCGCGAGCGTATGGGCTATATCGAGCTGGCGGCGCCGGTTTCCCACATCTGGTATTTCAAGGGAATTCCGAGCCGGATGGGACTGATCCTCGATCTGTCTCCGAGAACTCTGGAAAAGGTTCTTTACTTCGCAAGCTATATCGTACTTGACGCGGGAACGACCCCGTTCCACGTGAAGGACGTTCTTTCCGAAATGGAATACCACAAGGCGTGCGAGGAATACGGCGCGGATTCCTTCCGTGTGGGCATGGGCGCAGAGGCGATTATGGAGCTTCTGAAAGCCATCGACCTGGAGGAGGAGTCGCGCGTTCTCAAGCAGGGGCTTGAGGAGAGCAGCGGCCAGAAGCGCGCCCGCATTATTAAGCGTCTGGAAGTCGTGGAGGCGTTCCGCGAGTCCGGCAACCGTCCGGAGTGGATGATCCTGACCTGCATTCCGGTTATTCCGCCGGATCTGCGTCCGATGGTCCAGCTGGACGGCGGACGGTTCGCCACCTCCGACATGAACGACCTGTACCGCAGGATCATCAACCGGAACAACCGTCTGAAACGGCTCTTGGAGCTGGGCGCTCCGGAGATCATCGTTCGGAACGAAAAGCGGATGCTGCAGGAAGCGGTCGATGCGCTGAACGACAACGGCCGTCGGGGCAGACCTGTTACGGGACCGGGCAACCGGGCTCTGAAATCCCTTTCCGACATGCTCAAGGGAAAGCAGGGACGCTTCCGTCAGAATCTGCTCGGCAAGCGTGTCGATTATTCCGGCCGTTCCGTAATCGTCGTGGGGCCTGAGTTGAAGATCTATCAGTGCGGTCTTCCGAAGGAAATGGCGATCGAGCTGTTCAAGCCGTTCGTTATGAAGGAGCTTGTTTCGCGAGGCATCGCGCACAATATCAAGTCGGCAAAGAAGATGGTGGAACGTCTCCAGAGCGAGGTATGGGACGTATTGGAGGATGTGATCAAAGAGCATCCGGTTATGCTGAACCGTGCCCCTACCCTGCACCGTCTCGGTATTCAGGCGTTCGAGCCGATCCTTGTGGAGGGCAAGGCGATCAAGCTGCATCCGCTCGTTTGTACGGCGTTCAACGCCGACTTCGACGGCGACCAGATGGCGGTGCATTTGCCGCTTTCGGTCGAGGCGCAGGCGGAGTGCCGCTTCCTGCTGCTGTCTCCGAATAACCTGCTGAAGCCGTCCGACGGCGGCCCGGTAGCCGTTCCTTCTCAGGATATGGTTCTCGGTATCTACTATCTGACGATGGATAAGCCGGGGGACAAGGGCGAGGGCAAGTTCTTCAAGAGCGTCAACGAAGCCATTCTTGCATACGAAAACGGCGTTATTACGCTTCATGCCAAGATCAAGGTTCGCAGAACCGGCATCAACGCAGAGGGCAAGGAGCAGTCCGTTGTGATCGAGTCAACCTTGGGACGCTTCCTGTTCAACGAGATCATCAATCAGGATCTGGGCTATGTGGACCGTACAAGACCGGAGAACTTCTTAAAGCTGGAGGTTGACTTCCTCGTTAAGAAGAAGGAATTGAAGGGCATTCTGGAAAAGTGCATCACGACCCACGGAGCGACCGTAACGGCGGAAACGCTGGACGCGATCAAGTCGCTCGGTTATAAATATTCCACCCGGGCAGCCATGACCGTATCCATTTCGGATATGACCGTGCCGCCGGAAAAGAAGGAGATCATTGCCCGTGCCGAAAGCACCGTGGACGAAATCTCCAGCGCATACAAGGAAGGTCTCATGACCGACGACGAGCGTTACCGCGCCGTTGTGGAAACATGGAAGGAAGCCGATGCGGAGATCACCGAGAAGCTGCTGAGCGGTCTGGATCGTTACAACAACATCCGCATGATGGCGGATTCCGGTGCGCGTGGTTCCGACAAGCAGATCAAGCAGCTTGCCGGTATGCGAGGTCTGATGTCGGATACGTCCGGTAAGACCATCGAGCTGCCGATCAAGGCAAACTTCCGTGAAGGTCTGGACGTACTGGAATACTTCATCTCCGCCCACGGCGCAAGAAAGGGTCTTTCCGATACGGCACTTCGTACCGCCGACTCCGGTTATCTGACCCGCCGTCTGGTAGACGTTTCGCAGGATCTGATCATCCGCGAGGTCGATTGCTGCGAGGGCAAGGACGAGATCCCGGGCATGTGGATCAAGTCCTTTATGGAGGGCAAGGAAGAGATCGAGAGCTTACAGGAACGGATCACCGGAAGATATTCCTGCGAGGATTACTATGACGACAACGGCGAGCTGATCGTCAAGAAAAACCATATGATCACGCCGAAGCGCGCCGCACGCATTGTGGCGACCAAGGCGATCTCGGAGGCCGGAGCCGACGCAAAGGTCAAGATTCGTAACGTGCTTTCCTGCCGTTCCCGTCTTGGCGTCTGCGCAAAGTGCTACGGCGCGAACATGGCGACCGGCGAGGCGGTACAGGTCGGAGAGGCAGTCGGCATCATTGCCGCACAGTCCATCGGCGAGCCGGGTACGCAGCTTACGATGAGAACCTTCCACACCGGCGGCGTTGCCGGAGACGATATCACCCAAGGTCTTCCGCGTGTTGAGGAGCTTTTCGAGGCGAGAAAGCCGAAGGGTCTTGCGATCATTTCGGAATTCGCGGGACGCGTTACCGTCAGCGATACGAAGAAAAAGCGCGAGGTCATCGTCAACAACAGCGAGACCGGCGAATCCAAGACGTATCTCATCCCTTACGGCTCGATCCTCAAGGTTTACGACGGGCAGGAGCTGGAGGCCGGCGACGAGCTGACCGAGGGTTCCGTCAACCCGCATGACATTTTGAAAATCAAGGGCGTACGCGCCGTGCAGGATTATATGACGCACGAGGTGCAGAGAGTATACCGTCTGCAGGGCGTGGAGATCAACGACAAGCATATCGAAGTGATTGTACGGCAGATGCTCAAGAAGGTCCGCATCGAGAACAACGGAGATTCCGATCTCCTTCCGGGAACGATGATCGACATTTTGGAGTACGAAGCGATCAACGAGAAGCTGGAAGCCGAAGGCAAGAGACCGGCGGAGGGAACGCAGGTAATGCTTGGTATTACCAAGGCAGCGCTGGCAACGAATTCCTTCTTGTCCGCCGCTTCCTTCCAGGAGACCACAAAGGTTCTGACCGATGCCGCGATCAAGGGCAAGGTCGATCCGCTGATCGGTTTGAAGGAGAACGTTATTATCGGCAAGCTGATTCCTGCCGGAACCGGTATGAAGAAATATCGTACCGTGAAGCTGGATACCGACAGCGAGATCCTGCAGCAGAATCAGGAGGGCTACGAAGAAGAATTCCGTCCTTTGGGAAGCGACGCTTACGAGCCTGCTGAGGAGTTGGTTTCCGACGATGCGGTCTATGCGGACGACGTGGTTTACGAAGACGACGCCGTTTATGCGGACGATGTGTTCTTTGAAGACGATGTTTACTACGAAGATGACGCTATCTTCGAGGATGACATTGAAATCGAAGGGGAAGAAAAATAAATCTTTTGGGGCGAAGTTCGCTTCGCCCCTTTTCCTTTCAAAAACTCTGGTTCCCACGGTTCTGTTGGGAGCATACCTTCCTTCCTTTAACGGAATATAAAAAAATAGTGGAGGATTCCATGGACAAAGCGTATCAGGACAGGTCTTTGGTTGACCTGAAACTACTTGCAAAAGAGCGGGGGCTGACCGGAGTCAGCACGATGAAAAAACAGGATGTGATCGCCCTGCTGACCGCATACGACGAGAAAATGAAAAAAGAAGCCGAGGCGCGCAGAACGGATGCCTTGCCGCGAGCTGCGGAGGCGCATGTCCGTCGGGAGGAACACCCGAGCCGGAGAGACGAGGGGACGCCTCGGAGCAATGTTTCGGTTCGCCGCGTGGTGCCGAGAGCAGCGCATTCGGAGAACGAACGCCGGGAAGGAACGCGCCCGGAGACGGAGCGCCGCGAGGTTTCCCGTGTGGAGAACGAACGCCGGGAGGGAACGCGCCCGGAAGGCGACCGTCGGGAGAACCTGCGTCCGGAGAGCGGCGTGTCCTCTGATCTGAGCCATTTGGACACGGGCGTAACGAAGGTGGGCATTCTGGAGATCCCGCCGGAATCCGGCTTTGGGTTTATCCGCTGCGACAACTTCCTGCCCGGCGAGGACGACGTTTACGTTTCCCCGGCGCAGATCCGCCGTTTCAATATGAAGACCGGCGATATCATCTGCGGAAATCTGAAAGTGAAAAATGCGGGAGAAAAATACAGCGCCCTGCTGTATGTGAAGTCCATCAACGGCCGGCCTCCGGAGGAGGCGGTAAAGCGCCCTCGGTTTGAGGACCTGACCCCCGTGTTCCCCCACGAGCGCATCCATTTGGAGGTGCCGGGCTGCGGCCCCGCCATGCGGATCGTGGATCTGCTTTCGCCGATCGGCAAGGGACAGCGAGGAATGATCGTATCGCAGCCGAAGGCGGGCAAGACGACGCTGCTGAAGCAGATCGCCAAGGCGATCATCCGGAATCATCCGGAAATGCACATGATCATTCTGCTGATCGACGAGCGGCCGGAGGAAGTGACCGACATGAAGGAGTCGATCTCCGGGCCGAACGTGGAGGTGATCTATTCGACGTTTGACGAGCTTCCGGAAAACCATAAGCGCGTTTCGGAAATGGTGATCGAACGGGCAAAGCGGATCGTGGAGCACGGGAAGGACGTGACGATCCTGCTGGACAGCATCACGCGGCTTGCGCGGGCCTATAACCTTACCTGCCAGTCGAGCGGAAGAACGCTTAGCGGCGGTCTGGACCCGGCGGCGCTGCACATGCCCAAGAAATTTTTCGGCGCGGCGCGCTGCATGAAGGAGGGCGGCAGCCTGACGATCCTTGCGACGGCGCTTGTGGAGACCGGCAGCCGAATGGACGACGTGGTGTTCGAGGAATTTAAGGGAACCGGCAACATGGAGTTGGTGCTTGACCGGAGCCTTTCGGAAAAGCGGATCTTCCCCGCGATCGACCTGCCGAAGTCCAGTACCCGCCGGGAAGACCTGCTGCTGGCGCCTTGGGAGCTGGAAGCGAATACGCTGATGCGGCGCGCGTTCCACGGCGCGCGGTCGGAGGAGGCCATTGAGCAGATCATCCAGATGTTTGCCCGCACGCGAAACAACGAGGAATTTGCGCACATCATCAAAAAAACGAAATTGGGATAGAAAAATGGTATTGCAATCTCGGAAAGGCTATGCTATAATTACAAAGCTGTAATTTCGAGTGTTAGGTCGACTGGTTTCGGCCGGCCGATGATTCAATACATTATCAATGAGAGGTGAAAGTCATGCAGGAAGCAATTCAGCCGAAATACTATCAGGCAAAGGTTACTTGTAACTGTGGCAACGAGTTCGTTACCGGTTCCACGAAGGAAGAGATCCATGTGGAAATCTGTTCGAAGTGCCATTCCTTCTACACCGGTCAGCAGAAGGCTGCAAAGGCCCGCGGAGCGATCGAGAAGTTCAACAAGAAGTATGGCCTTTAATCAGGCTCCCTGAAAAAGGGGATAACGGAATAGCGAGGAAAAAGGTTGAGGTGTATAACATATATCTCAACCTCTTTTTCAATTCACGGAAATTAAGGAGCCGGAGGAAAGAGGCAGACCCATGCAAAAGGAGGGGCAGGCGAGATGAGACCGTCAGGAATCGGCGGACAGGCCGTTATGGAAGGCGTAATGATGCGGAACAAGGACAAGTACGCCGTGGCAGTCCGCAAAACAGACCAAAATATTATCGTGAAGACCAATCAGTGGAACAGCATTACCGAAAAGGCAAAGTTCCTTGGCTGGCCCCTGATCCGGGGGAGCGTCAATCTGATCGAATCCATGATCGTGGGAATGCGTACCCTGACCTATTCCGCAGAGTTCTTCGACGAGGAAGAACCGAAGGAGGAGAGCGGGAAAAAGGAGGCTCCGGACGGGGAAGAAAAGAAGGACGCGGCGCTTTCGCCCGCCATGATCCTCGGTACGGTGCTGTTTTCGCTGCTGCTGACCGTGGCGCTGTTTGTCTTTCTGCCGCTGCTCATCAGCGAAGCGGTCGTGGGTCTGCTGGGACTGTCCGAGAGCGCCTTTTTGAGCAGTCTGCTGGAGGGCTGCGTCCGCATTGCGATCTTTGTGGGCTATGTGGCGCTGATCTCGCTGATGCCGGACATCAAACGCGTGTTCCGCTATCACGGCGCGGAGCATAAGACGATCAACTGCATCGAGCACGGGCTTCCGCTGACCGTGGAAAACGCCCGGAAATCGTCGAAGGAACATAAGCGCTGCGGAACGAGCTTTATGATCATCGTTATGGTCATCAGTATTCTGGTGCTCTCGCTGGCGAATATCGTGATCAATCCGCTTTGCGCCGGGATGGGACGCATCGTGCGCGTGCTTGTCCGCTTCGGCATCCGGCTGCTCCTGCTGCCGCTGGTCGCCGGGATCAGCTATGAATTCCTGAAGCTGGCGGGCCGCAGCGAGAGCCGCATCGTCAACCTTCTGAGCCGTCCCGGAATGTGGATGCAGGCGCTGACGACGCGCGAGCCGGACGACGAGATGCTGGAGGTGGCGATCGCATCGGTCGAGGCGGTGTTTGACTGGGAGGATTTCCTTGCGGGAGGAACCGGCGCGAAGGAGGTCGTTTTGGGCGAGACCGAGCTTGCCGCGGGCGGGAATGCCGCGGAGGGCGGCGAGCCGCAGGGAAAAACCACGGGCGCGGCGCGGGAAAAGGCGGCGGACGGAGCCGCGACCGCATGAGAACGCAGGAGAGCTATCGGAGCGCGGTTCTTGCCGGAGCCAAGCGTCTGCGGCAGGCGGAGGTTCCGGACGCGGAGCTGGACGCACGGCTTTTGATGGAGCATGTGACCGGCTGGGACTCCGCCGCGTGGCTGATGAACCGGGAAGCGGTTATGCCGGAGCCGATGAGGCAATACTATGAACGGCTCGTGGAGCGCAGGGCGGCAAGGGAGCCGCTGCAATACATTACCGGCGAACAGGAGTTTATGGGGCTGACGTTTCGCGTGACGCCGAGCGTTTTGATCCCGAGGCAGGACACGGAGCTGCTGGTGGAACAGGCGCTTCCGCTCTGTGCCGGAAAGCGCGTGCTGGACGTGTGTACCGGTTCGGGCTGCGTCCTGATCGCTCTGGCGCATTATGCGCCGCTTTTGAGGGCGGTCGGCGCGGATATTTCCCGGGAGGCATTGGAGATTGCTTCGTATAACGGGGAAAAACACGGCGTCCGCGCGGAATGGGTGCAAAGCGACCTGCTGGCTTCGGTGGAGGGTACGTTTGACGTGATCGTTGCAAACCCGCCGTATATTACCGCCGAGGAGATGCGGACGCTGATGCCGGAGGTGGGCGCGCACGAGCCGGAGCTTGCGCTGTTTGGCGGCGAGGACGGTCTGTCGTTTTACCGCCGTCTGGTTCCGGAGGCAAAAAAACGTCTGGCGGGCGGGACGGAGACCGGCGGCTGGCTGCTTGTCGAGATCGGATGCGCGCAGGGCGAGGCGGTCGCCCGTCTGTTTTCGGAGAACGGCTTCCGGGACGTTGCCGTACAGCGGGACTATGCGGGCCGCGACCGGGTCGTGAAGGGGCGGCTGTAACGGCAAAGGTGCGGCAGTAACAGCGAAGGGGCGGCTGTAACAGAAAAAAGGAGAAAGACTTATGTTTGATAAATTGGACGATCTGCTCAAGCGCTTTGAGGAGCTGGAGCTGGAACTTTCCGATCCGATGGTGGCTTCGGATACCGGCCGTTTCCGCAAGCTGATGAAGGAGCAGAGCGATATTCAGCCGATCGTGGAGGCGTACCGGGCGTATCGGGACGCCAAGCAGAACATTCAGGACAGCTTGGAGCTGCTGGAATCCGAGAACGACGAGGAGCTGCGGGAGCTGGCAAAGGAGGAGCTTGCCGAGAGCAAGCAGGCGGTCGCCGACTTGGAGGCGAAGCTGAAAATTTTGCTGCTACCGAAGGACCCGCTCGACGAAAAGAACGTGATCGTGGAGATCCGCGGCGGCGCGGGCGGCGACGAGGCGGCTTTGTTTGCGGCGGAGCTGTACCGCATGTACGCCAAATTTGCCGAGACGAAGCGCTGGAAGATCGACCTGATGAATCTGAACGAGAACGGACTCGGCGGATTCAAGGAAGCCGTTTTTATGATAAACGGACAAGGCGTTTATTCCCAGCTGAAATTTGAAAGCGGCGTGCACCGGGTACAGCGGATCCCCGTGACCGAATCCGGCGGGCGCATCCATACCTCGACGGCGACGGTGGCGATCATGCCCGAGGCGGAGGAGGTGGACGTGCAGATCGACCCGAACGACTGCCGC
Organism: Lachnospiraceae bacterium; assembly: GCA_030524525.1. Classification (GTDB taxonomy): domain Bacteria; phylum Bacillota; class Clostridia; order Lachnospirales; family Lachnospiraceae; genus ISDg. The sequence goes on along the minus strand of JAUNGI010000013.1, from coordinate 17,024 downwards.
ATCGACGTGTTCCGCTCCTCCGGAAACGGCGGTCAGTGCGTCAATACCACCGACTCCGCAGTGCGCCTGACCCATATTCCGACGGGCATCGTCATTTCGTGTCAGGACGAAAAATCGCAGCTCAAAAACCGGGACAAGGCGTTCAAGGTGCTTCGTTCCAAGCTGTTCGAGCTGGAGCTGGAAAAGAAGCAGAAGGAGGAAGCCGCGTTCCGCAAGGGGCAGATCGGAACCGGCGACCGCTCCGAGAAGATCCGCACCTACAACTTCCCGCAGGGACGCTGCACGGATCATCGGATCCATTTCACGAGCCACCGGCTCGACGATATTATGAACGGGGATATTCAGGAGCTTCTGGACAATCTGATCGCTGCCGATCAGGCGGCGAAGCTGGCGAGCATGAGCGAGGAATAAAGGGAAACGGGCATGAAGCGAAGAAGGCTTTTTACCACAACACGAATCATTCTAGTCGGTTTTCTGGCGGGAATCGCCTTGGGAACCGGTCTTCTGATGCTTCCGATCTCGTCGAAAACGGGCGAAGTCACCGACTTTTCGGACGCGCTGTTTATGGCGACCTCGTCGATCTGCGTTACGGGGCTGGCGACGGTTTCCCCCGCCGGGCATTTCAGCGCGTTCGGACAGGCGGTCATGCTGTTTCTGATCCAGTTCGGCGGTCTTGGCGTCGTTACGTTTACCACCGCGCTTCTGCTTCTGGTCGGAAAGCGCATAACGCTGACCGATCGGATGCTCATTCAGGAGGCGTATAATCTCGATACGCTGAGCGGTCTGGTGCGCCTGACCCTGAAAATCCTCAAGGGTACGCTGCTGATCGAGGGCTTGGGGGCGCTTTTGTATCTTCCGGTCTTTTGCTCCGACCCGGAGATCGGGCTTGGCAGGGGGATCTGGGTGTCCGTCTTCACCGCCGTGTCGGCGTTCTGCAACGCCGGACTCGATTTGCTCGGAGACAGCAGTTTGATCGCCTATCGGGGCAATCTTCTCGTCAATTTCACAACGATGGCGCTGATCGTGATCGGCGGTCTGGGCTTCCCGGTCTGGTGGGAGCTGCTGCGCGTCTGGCGCTTGGAACGGAAGTGGAACTGGAAGCGTTCGCCGTGGAAATCCCTGAATCTTCACGCGAAGCTTGTGCTGTTCATGACGGCGCTGCTGATCTTTGGGGGCGCGTTCCTCACGTTCCTTCTCGAATATGACAATCCCGATACCTTGGGCGGGCTGCCGCTGGGAGAGAAGCTTTTGGCATCCCTGTTTCAGTCCGTTACGCTGCGGACGGCGGGCTTTGCCACCATTCCGCAGGAAAATTTCCGGCACGTTACCTGCCTGCTGTTTATTCTTTTCATGTTTATCGGCGGTTCTCCGTCCAGCACGGCGGGCGGGATCAAAACGGTGACGGCGGCGCTGATCGCCGCGTCCGTTGTCAGCATCGTCCGAGGAAAGCCCGATACGGAGCTGTTCCGCCGTCGCGTGACCGACGCGGTCGTCCGGAAGGCTCTGGCGGTCATGATGGTCAGCCTGTCCGCTTTGTTCCTTCTGACCTTTGCGGTGATGTATGTGCAGGACGGGGATTATCTGGATACGATGTTTGAAATGACTTCCGCGATCGCCACCGTAGGACTGTCGCGCGGTATGACCGGAACGCTGCACGTCTTGGGAAAGCTGATCGTGGTGCTTACGATGTATCTGGGCAGAGTGGGCCCCATCTCGCTCGCTCTTGCCTTTAATGTGGAAGCCAAAAAGAAACACGCGCTGGCGGCGGAGGGAAAGGTTCGCGTCGGGTAAAAGCGAGGCGGCGGAAAGGAATCGGAGCATGAAAAAGAACAGAAGGAAAAAGGAAGCCGCACGGGAGTATGTGGTGATCGGTCTGGGGCGGTTCGGCTCCAGCGTGGCGCGGCAGCTGGAACTGAACGGCTGCGAGGTGCTGGCGATCGACAAGGACAGCGGACGGGTTCAGCAGGTCGCCGGGGACGTGACCTACGCGCTGACCGGCGACGTGACAAAGGAGGAGACGCTTGCGGAGCTTGGCATGCGCAACTTTGACGGCGCGATCATTGCGATGGCGTCCTCTTTGGAGGCGAGCGTGCTGACGACGATCTGGGCGAAGGAGCAGGGCGTGCCGTTCGTCATGACGAAGGCGTACAGCGCCTTGCAGGAAAAGATTCTCAAGCGCGTCGGAGCCGATGCGGTCGTTTTTCCGGAAAGCGAGATGGGCGTGCATATCGCCAACAACCTTGCCTACGGAGAGCTGTTCGATACGATCGAGGTAACGGACGAATACAGCATTATCGACTTGGAGGTTCCGGAGAGCTGGGTCGGCAGGTCGCTGGTAGAACTGAATCTGCGCAAGCGCTTCGGGATCAACGTCATTGGGATTAAGATCGGCAGCGAGCTGAACATGCTGCCGGAGGCGGAAAGACCGCTGGCGGCGGAGGAAAAGCTCGTTGTGATCGGCAGGAACGATATGCTGAAAAAGCTGATGGAGAAGCAGGGGCAGCAATGATTACAAGCAACGGCAACGAAAAAATAAAACGCGTTTCGTCTCTTTTGAAGAAGCGGAGGCTGCGCGAGGAGGAGCGGGTCTTTGTGTGCGAAGGCAGAAAAATGTATTTTGAACTGCTGCGGCAAAGACCGGAGCTTCTGAAAGAGACCTACTGGTCGGAAAGCGGCTTTGCGCATCTTGCGCCGGAGGAGCGGGCGCTGGCGGCGCAGACGGAATACGAGCTGGTGGCGGATTCGGTTTTTGAACGGCTCGCGGAAACGGTAACGCCGCAGGGGGTATGCGCGGTGGTGGGGATGCCGGAGCACACGCTTGAGGAAATGCTCGGAGACGAGTGCCGGCTCATCCTGCTGGAGCGCTTACAGGACCCCGGCAATCTGGGAACGATCCTGCGGACCGCAGAGGCGGCGGGCATGACCGGCGTGATCCTTTCGGAGGATTCGGTGGACGCGTATAATCCGAAGGTCGTGCGATCCACGATGGGGGCGATCTTCCGGGTCCCGTTTCTCTATGCGCCCTCGCTTCCGCAGGTGCTGCAAACCCTTGCCGCACAGGGGGTCTCCGTATTTGCGGCGCACCTTGCCGGCTCCGTCTCCTACGATACCGTGGCCTACGGAAAGCGCTACGGCATCCTGATCGGCAACGAGGCGAACGGACTGTCGGACGAATGCACCGCGCTGGCAAAGCAGGCGGTTCGGATCCCCATGTACGGACAGGCGGAATCGCTGAACGCGGCGGTGGCGTGCGCGGTTTTGGCGTACGAGTCGCGGAAGCCGTTTGAAGGGGAAGCGTAAACGCTCTCGAAGGGGGAGTTATATGAACTTTCATGATGTGTATTTGATAAAAGACGAAATTGAGCAGATCCAAAAGACCTACGAGCTGTTCCAAGAGGATACGCGCCTGAACCGTTCCAAGGCGGCGCGCGTGGAATTCCTGACCAATACGCGCTATATCGAGCGGTATCTCAAGCCCGGCGACCGCATCTTGGATGTGGGCGCGGGAGCGGGAGAGTACAGTCTGTACTTTGCGGAAAAGGGGTACGAGGTCTGCGCGCTGGAGCTGGCGGAGAGCAATATCGAAGCGTTTCGCAGAAAACTGACGCCGGAACTGCCGGTCTCGCTTGCGCAGGGAAACGCCGTCGATCTCAGCCGTTACGGGGACGATTCGTTTGACGTCGTTCTGCTGTTTGGCCCGCTCTACCATCTTCACAGGGAAGAAGACCGCCTGCGGTGCATCGCGGAGGCAAAGCGGGTCTGCAAGCCCGACGGAAAGCTCTTTTTTGCGTTTATTTCAAACGATATGGTCATACTGACGGAGTTTTCTTATCGTCCGGATTATTTCACCGTGGGCGATTATGACAAGGAGACCTTCCGGCTGGAGGACTTTCCGTTTGTCTTCCATACGCCGGACGACTGCCGCAGACTTCTTGGCGCAGGCGGCGTCCGCATTCTTCACGAGGTCGCTTCGGACGGCGTGAGCGAGCTGCTTGAGGACAAGATCAACGCGCTGGACGAGGCAGGCTATGCCCAGTATCTCCGCTATCATTTTTATATCTGCGAAAAGCCGGAGCTGCTTGGGATGAGCAATCACCTGCTGTTTGTGGGGGAACTTTGAAAAGTCTGTCGATGCTCGACAGACCTGCAATAAAGTGCCGCAGCCGCCATTTTCAATGGCGGCTGCGGCACTTTATTGCTGAATCGGCAGAACAATTCTTGAACAGTAACGCTTCGGATCAATTTCACGTCCGGTATAAGGCGCTACAATACCGAGCGTCCTTGGAAATGCGGCGGGAGTAAGCTCCCGTTCCTTTACTTCCCTTCCGAGCGTAAGCCATGCCTCGTTCACATTGCCGTAATCATAGAACAGTACGGAGAGAGCGGTACAGGACGGGAGACATACGGCGTCGGCGGGAGCCTTTTCGGGGAGAACAGGGACGCATACCTGAAAAGGATAGGGGGTGGAGGTAATCTTTCCCTGCAAATAGTCCGTGCGTTCATTGATCACCAGAAGCGGCTCTTTCGCTAGCACACAGCCGGAACGGATACAATCATGGTAAAAATCGTACATGGCGTCATATTTTTCCTGAATCGTCAGCCCGGTATGTCTGCGTACACAGCACAAGATCTCCGGCAGCTCGATTATCTGAACGGACATATTGGGGGACTGCATGGAACGCAGACGCATTTCTTCCACGTTTCTTCGCAGCAGGTTCAGCTTGTTTTCCAGAAGGGCAAGAAGCTCCGCCGCTTCGCCGTTCTTTGAAAAATATGTCGCGGTTACCTCTGTGTCAAAGCCCATTGACTGAAACATCTGTACCTGTAATATGCGGGCAACATTGTGATTGTCATAATACCTTCGTCCGCTGTTTGGGGCGATATAGGCGGGAGTAAGCAGCCCCCTTTCCTCCATACGCATGAGCGTACTGCGGGAAAGCCCGCAGGCATGGGCAGCCTGCGTGATGGAAAACAAATGTCCGATATCCTGACACATAAAAATTCCTCCATTGTTTTTTGGGTAAAGATGAAAAACCCCTTGATTCGTTCATGGGTGAACGTGGCATAATATAAAAGAGTGTATCTGAGATTGTGGGAAAATGTCAATACCGCAAATCAAAAATCGACTTGAAAAAGAGGAGGAAGTTATGAATACTTGTGACAATACCAGACCCTGTCCCTGCACCTACGATTGCCCGAATCATGGGAAATGCTGCGCCTGCGTGGCGCATCATCGCGACCATAACGAAGGCGTTCCCGGATGTTTCTTTTCGAAAGAAGCAGAGGCTACATATGACAGAAGCATAGAGAATCTGGCGAGAGATCATGGGATTTTGAAATAGCAGGGAGTGAAAAAAGATGCGGCTGTCCCGACGGGCAGCATTTTTGGAGGATGGTGCAAAATGGAAAAACCAAATTTTATAGGCTTATCGCATGTATGTATCTTTGTGGATGATGTGGAGGAAGCATTTGCGTATTACGAAAGGATATTAGGCGCAGTACCGAATCAGCATATCCCTCATTGGAAAAACAAAGGCTTTTTTGAAGCGGGCGGTTTTATTGACGAGGCGGAAGATGCGGAGGTATCCATCGGCTTTATGGATGTGCCGGGAACGCGCCTTACGCTGGAGCTTATGTGCTACCACAGACCGGAAGGACGCAAGGAGCCGGTTATCTTTGCGGCGAACGACGTCAGCGGTGCAAGACATGTGGCTCTCAAGATTACCAATATTGAGGAAGCGTTTGAATATATCAAGTCGCAGCCGGACGTTACGCTGATCAACACGACGGAGCGGTACCGCGTCTATCAGATCAGCAAAACGGAGCCTTCCGATTTCTGCTTCTTTGACAGCGAAAAGGAAAACAATGTAAAAGCAAAGCAGGAAGCGGCGGATATCCTCAGCAATACGAAGTATTTTTACTTTATCGACAAGTATGGGCTTCAGTGGGAATTTGAGCAGGGACATACGGATATTGGCGACTAAGTATAACGGGGGCAATATGGCTATGAGAAGGAACCACTTCAAAACACAGCGATACGCAATCGCTCTGCTTTTGGGATTTCTGCTTCTTTTTGCAGGCGGCTGCAGCGCCGGAAATACAGACAAAACGGAGGCGCAGCTCGGAACCCTTGCCGATTTTAACGGCAAAAACGTCGGAACGCTGACCGGCGCCGCCTATGAGGAGCTGATGGCGGGGGAGTATGAAAACCTGAACTGGAGCTATTACGACGACTTGGCAACGATGATAGCGGCGCTGAAAAAAGGCGATGTGACGGCGCTTGTTCTGGACAGTCCGGTTGCGGAGCTTGCCGCGGCGCAGTTCCCGCGGGAGCTGGCGGTGTTCCCGGAGGTCATATCCAACTACGATTTCAGTATGCTGCTGAAAAAGGACAGCGCTTTGACCGAGCCGGTTTCCGAAGTGATTCGGGAGCTGAAAGCGGACGGTACGCTGGACTCCTTGAAGGAGAAATGGTTCAGCGGGGACGAGGAGCGCATGCGGATCGACTGGTCGCAGTACGATACCTCCGAGCGTGCGGGCGGAACGCTTCGCTATGCCTTTGACCCTTCTACCATGCCGATGGTTTACATCGGAGACGATGGGAAGGCTTCCGGTCTGGAAACGGAGCTGGCACTGATCATAGCCGACCGTCTCGACATGGGTGTGGAGTTTATCAATACGAAAACCGTGTCGCTGATGATGTATGTGCAGCAGGGGCGGGCGGATATCGGCGCGAGCTGTTATATGATTACGGAAGAACGTCTGGAAGTGATGGATTTCTGCGAATCCTACTATTCCGGCGGCACGGTGTTTTTGTGTCGGAGAGGTACGATATCGGAGGAGCTGCTGGCAAATTCGACCGGAGCCGCGGCGGCGGACGACGGGACAGGTCTTGGCGGTTTTTTTGCCGGGCTGAAAGAAAGCTTTGAAAAGACCTTTATCCGGGGAAGCCGTTGGAAGCTCATTGCAAACGGACTGCTGGTTACGCTTGAGATTTCTGTTTTTGCGGGAATTTTGGGTACGGTTTTGGGCTTTTTGCTCTGCCTGTGCCTGAGAAGCAGAGCGCGCGTTCTTTCGTTCCTTGCCAAAGCCTTTTCCAAGCTGATGCAGGGAATCCCCAGCCTTGTCGTGCTGATGATTACCTATTTTGTCATTTTCGGTTCGGTTCAAATCTCTCCGGTGCTGGTTGCGGTCATTGCGTTTTCCGTGCTGTTTGCGGTTTCCGTATCCGGCATTCTGAACACCGGGATCGAGGCGGTGGACAAAGGACAGTGGGAAGCCGCCATAGCGTTGGGCTTCGGAAACGCCGGAGCCTTTGGGCGCATTATCCTGCCGCAGGCGGTAAGGCATGTGCTGCCCTTATATAAGAGCGAGCTTGTTACCATGGTGAAGCTGACCTCCATTGTGGGCTATATCTCGATTGAGGATTTGACAAAAGCCGGCGACATTATTCGGAGCCGTACCTACGAGGCGTTTTTTCCGCTGCTTACAACGGCGGTCATCTACTTTATCCTGTCCTCTTTGATTGTTTTTGGAATCGGCAGGATGGAAGTCGTGATCGATCCGAAACGGCGGGCCAGAAAATATCCAAGGGGGATTCGTGCAGAGGGAAGCCCGGAGGACAGCCGAACGGAGGAAACGACGGAAAAAGCGATTCCGGATTCCTTGCCTAAAAGCAGCGAGCTGATACGCATGGAACATTTGAAGAAAGAATACCCGAATGCAAAGCCCCTGCAGGATGTGAATACCGTCATAAAACGCGGTGAGGTGATTACGATCATAGGCCCGTCCGGAACGGGAAAATCTACGCTGATGAGATGTGTGAATCGTCTGGAGAGCCCCACGGACGGAAAGATCTTCGTTTTTGGAAAAGATACCGGAAACCGGAAAACCGATTTGCGTTTGCTGCGCCGCCGCATGGGTATGGTATTTCAGTCCTTCAATCTGTTTGGTCATCTGACGGTGATTGAGAATGTCATTTTGGCTCCGACGGTACTGAAAGGCATGTCCAAACAACAGGCATACGAGAACGGAATCCAGCTTCTGCGCATGGTGGGTATGGCGGAGAAGGCGCTGAATTACCCCGATGAATTGTCCGGCGGGCAGAAACAGCGTGTTGCGATTGCCCGGACGCTCGCCATGAACCCGGAGATCGTTCTGTTTGACGAGCCGACAAGCGCGCTCGATCCGACGATGGTGGGAGAAGTTCTGAGCGTTATGAAACGCCTTGCCTCGGAAGGGCTGACGATGATGATCGTAACCCATGAAATGCGATTTGCCCGCGATGTGTCCACCCGGATCTTCTATATGGACGAGGGAGTGATTTACGAGGAAGGGACGCCGGAGGAAATTTTCGAGCGGCCGAAAAAGGACAAAACCCGCGCCTTTGTGCGGCAGTTAAAAACTTTGACGCTGACGCTTGCATCTTCGGATTATGATTTCATCCGTATGTCGGAAAGCATACGGCAATTTGGGGAAAAGAATCTTTTGTCCCGACGTCAGATCGAGAATCTGCGCCGCGTATTTGAGGAGATTATCGCGCAGAATGTTGTCCCTGCCGGAGCGCCGGAGTATCCGATTTCGATTTCCGTCGAATATTCGGAGAAGGAGAGTCGGCTGGAAATGCGCTTGGCATGGAACGGCAGGCAGTACAACCCCATGAAGGAAGGGGATGAGCTGTCCCTTATGCTGGTGCGCGCCGCGGTAAAAGAATACGCCTACGACTTTGCGGACGAAAAAAATCGTCTTGTCTTGGAATTTAAGTAAGAGGGCGGGAAGCGGAACCGCTGCAATTTTAACAAGAGGAGGGAGCGGTATGGAGACGGAAATAAAAGAGATTGTACCCCGTATTCTCAGGGACATGAACGACGGCGTTCTGGTACTGGATATGCATGGACAGATATTATATCTGAACGACAGAGGACGCGCGATGCTCGGCGTGGAGCAGGATATCACCGGAAGAAATTACGGAAAGACGTTTCTGGCAAAGGAAACGGATGAAACAAACGATAAATTCCATCAGTTTGTTCTCGACGCGGTGTACGACAAAGAGCATATACATAACGGCGAAACGGTGTATAAGGCAGAAAATCAGGAACTGCGGCACTTTAACCTTACCTCCTCGTTTTTATATGGGGAAACAAAGGAGAAAAAACTGGGGATTGTAGTTCTTTTTACGGATGTTACCGAGGTTGCCAAACTGAATCGGCAGCGCAGGGAGTCCTCCACCGTATTCGCCGTGTTGATGATTTGCGTGTGCATGTATCTCTTTTTGTGGAGCTTTCTGCGCTATCTCAAGATTGATCCTCCGGGACAGGTGATGAATTTGGTGATCGAGGGGATTTCCATCGTGATGTTTTTCATCATTCTGAAAACGACCTCTTTTTCCATGAAGGATATCGGGCTAAGGATCAAAAATCCAAGGGCGACCTTTGTTCCGGATATTTTGATCACCTTGGCGGGAACCGTTATTCTGGTTTTGGGGAAGCTTGTAATCCTGAAAGCGGCGCCGGGTTTCTTCCCGGAAAACGCGCCATTTTGGGACTGGAGCGTCGGAACCTTCGCCGACGTTATTTATCCGCTTACAGTAATCCTGCAGGAGTTTTTGACAAGGGGCGTTATGCAGGAAAACCTAAAGCGCATTTTCACGGGGAAATACGCGGGAGCAACCTCCATTGTCGTATCCTCGCTGGTCTTCGGCGTGCTTCATATTGCTTATGGACTGCCGTTTATGCTGGGAGCTTCGATTCTGTTGGGCGCATTGGGAGTATTGTACCATAAACAGGGCAATATATGGGGACTGTGCATTGTTCACTATGTGCTGGGAGAAGTGGCAACTTTTTTGAGATACCTCATATAAAAATAAAATTTCATAAAAATGGAGGAGAACACCATGACGATTACAAAAACCTTGAACACGGACGAATTGACAATAAAGGTGGCGGGCAGGCTGGAAACGGTTACCGCCCCAAAGCTGGAGGAAGAATTGAAAAATTCTTTGCAGGGAGTGAAGACGCTTATTATGGATTTTGCTGAGTTGGAGTACATTTCTTCCGCGGGACTCCGCGTATTGTTTTCCGCGCAGAAAATCATGAATCGGCAGGGCAGTATGATCGTCAGAAATGCGAACGAGGACGTGATGGAGGTCTTTGAAGTAACCGGCTCCGTCGATGTGCTGACGATAGAATAAAGCTGAAAATTGCTTTGCTTTGGAGGAAGCTATGGTGTATCTGAGATTGGCGTTAGCCGCCCTCTGCCCCGTCGTTGCTACGGTTTGTCTTTATCTTCTGGACAGAAGGACGTCGTTTGGCGGATGGCAGGAGAAGCGGAAGCAGCTTCTATACGGACTTGTACTCGGTCTGGCGTCGGTTTTTTGTTCCGAGTTCGGCGTGCCCGCATACGGCGTTATTATCAATGTCAGAGATGCGGCGCCGCTTTGCGCTGGGCTGATTTTCGGCGCTCCCGCAGGCGTCATGGCGGGAATCATCGGCGGCGCGGAACGGTGGTTTGCCGTTCTTTGGGGAGCCGGGACCTATACGCGCCTTGCCTGCTCCGTGTCAACGGTGCTTGCCGGTCTGTTGGGCGCAGCTTTAAGAAAGTGGATGTTCGACAACAAAAAGCCGGCATGGTACTATGGATTTGCCGTCGGACTTGTGACGGAAGTCCTGCATATGCTGATGATTTTTTTCACCAACATGGGCGACGTGCAGCAGGCGTTTACCTTTGTGAAGGGCTGTTCCGTTCCGATGATATTGGCGAACTCCGTTTCCGTGATGCTCTCATTGCTGGCGGTGTCTGTCATGGGGAAAGAAAAGCTGCATTTGCAAAAAGAGTACAAAAAGCTGTCGCAGTCTTTTTCGAGATGGCTGCTTTTTGTTGTGCTTACGGCTTTTGGCATAACCAGTGTATTTATCTATATATTACAGACCAGTTTTTCCATAAGCGATCATGAGGCGCTGCTGACGCTGAACATTGAGGATGTAAAAGCCGATATTGAAGAAGCGTCCGACGAGAATCTTTTGAAATTGACACGCGGCGTCGCCGCCGATATTGATGCGGCGGAAACGGTAGACAACGCGCTGCTTTTTGAGATCGGCGCGCAGCCGGGGAATGATTTTTCGGAAATCAATGTGATTGACGAGAACGGAGTGATTATCTGCTCCACAACGCCGGAGTATATCGGTTTTGACATGTCCTCCGGACAACAGTCGGGAGATTTTCTTGTCCTCTTGGATGGGGAAAGGGAGCTTGTCCAAAGCTATCAGCCTCTGTCAAAGGATGGGATAACCTATATGAAATATGCCGGAGTGTCTCTTGCCGGCGGCGGCTTTGTGCAGGTCGGATACAATGCGGAACGGTTTCGGCAGGATATCGACGAACAGGTGGTCGGCGCCACAAGAAACCGCCATGTAGGGGAAAACGGCTATATGATTATCTCCACGGATAACTGGAACATTGTGAGCGATCCCCATGACAACGAAGGACAAAACCTTGAGGTTACGGGTATTTGGATTGATACGGAAACCATGCAGGAGAATGTGCGGTATAAGAGCGACATTTACGGCGAGACCTGCTATTGGATGTATGCCGCAACGGAAGGCTACTACATCGTCGCTGTGGAGCCGGTGAGGGAGGTGTTGCTTTCGCGGGACTTATCCGTTTATGTGACATTATTCATGGAAATTCTTGTTTTTGCCGCCCTTTTTGCTGTCGTATACTTCCTGATAAAGAAACTGGTGGTTGAGAACATTCATAAGATTAACCGAACGCTTGGCGAGATTACGGGAGGAAACCTGAATGTGTCCGTAAATGTCCGGACGAATGAAGAATTTGTATCGCTTTCCGACGATATCAATTCCACGGTTATGACGTTAAAGGGGTATATTGCGGAAGCGGCTGCAAGAATTGACAAGGAGCTGGAGGTTGCGAAGATTATTCAGTCCTCTACGCTTCCCGGCATTTTCCCGCCTTACCCTGACCGCAGTGATTTTGATATTTTTGCCACTATGGATACGGCAAAGGAGGTGGGCGGAGATTTCTATGATTTCTACCTGTTGGACGAGAACCGTCTGGCGTTTTTGATCGCCGATGTTTCCGGAAAGGGCATCACGGCAGCCATGTTTATGATGAAGGCAAAAACGCTGATCAAGAGCTATGCAGAGAAGGAAACGGATGTTGCGCAGATTCTTGCAAAGACCAATGCGGCGCTGTGCGAGGGAAACGAGGCGGAGATGTTTGTGACCTGCTGGATGGGAATATTGAATTTCACGACCCATACGCTGACCTTTGCCAATGCCGGTCATAATCCGCCTCTGGTGCGTCGGGGAGGCGGGGCGTTTGAGTACCTTTCGTTCCGTCCGGGCTTTGTTTTGGGAGAGCTGGAGCAGATTCGTTACCGCACAGGGGAAGTACCGCTGCATCCCGGAGATGAGATATATCTATATACCGACGGCGTAACGGAGGCGACGAACAGCGCCACGGAGCTTTATGGAAACGAGCGTCTGTTAAAGGTGCTGAACCATGCGCGCGGCGAGAGCGCAGAGGAAATCTGCCGCATGGTAAAGGCGGACGTGGATCGTTTTGTGGGAGAGGCTCCCCAGTTTGACGATATTACGATGCTCCACTTAAGGTTTCTGCAGAAGAATATGATTACTGTCGCGCCGACGATGGAAAGCATAACGCAGGTTGCGGCGTTTGTGGAGGAGACTTTGGAAAACTTCCATGCGCCGCGAAAGGTTATGATAAAGATCAACATTGCCGTTGACGAGATATTTTCCAATATTGTCCGCTACAGCGGAGCAAGCAAGGCGTCGGTAGAGTGCAGTGTTCAGGAAAAGGAGGTTGCGATTATTTTTTCGGACGACGGGCGTCCTTATGATCCGACGGAAAAGCCCGATCCCAATACGGCAGCTTCCGCTGATGAGCGGGATGCGGGAGGAATGGGGATTTTTATTGTCAAGAATTTTATGGACAGCGTAGAGTATGCTTATCATGATGAACGGAATATTCTGACGCTGAAGAAGAGATTTGAAGAAAAGTAATGTCTGATTTTATGCAAACAAATTTGCAGAGGAAAGGAACGTGTGAAAATGAGAAATAAAGCATGGATTTTGTTGTTGGTACTTGTATTTGCGGCTGTTATGAGCGGCTGCGGCAGCAAGGAGGAAGAGAAAAATGAAAACCATACGGAAAACAGCGCTTGGACGAAAGATACGCAGTACATTGTGTATTTCGGATTAAACGACAAAACTACGGGAGAACAGATCGTATCAAAAGAGGAAGCTACCAAGATTATTTTGGAGATTTTTGAAAAAGAAGGCGTGGGCTATACCGTATTGGACGCTTTCGGCGCATATTTGGATGAAGGCGAAGTAGTATCGAATGAGACGGTTGTTCTCGACATTCTTATGGTTTCGGAGGAAGAACTGGAGAAGGCCGTTACGGAAGCGGTAAATACGCTTCATCTGGCTTCCGCCATGGTGACAAAATCAGACGTTACATACCGATTTTACACCACCGAACAGGGAGAAAAATAAAACGGATCGTTGGGGGCAGGACTGTAAATGAGAATGCTGAGAAAATGGTCGGCGCTGCTGCTTCTGTTTGTGGCGGCGGCGCTCATAGGCGGCTGCGGCGAAAAGACCAAAACAGAAGATAACGACATCATTATTTTATATACGAACGACGTCCACTGCGCGGTGGATGCGGATATTGGCTACGCGGGATTGGCGGCTTACAAGGAGTGGTGCGAGGAAAAGACGCCCTATGTCGCTTTGGTGGACTGCGGCGATGCGCTGCAGGGAGACAGCATCGGCGCCATTTCCCAAGGGGAATATCTGGTGGAAATTATGAACCGCGTGGGCTATGATTATGCCGTGCTGGGAAATCACGAATTTGATTACGGAATGGAACAGCTCGAGGCTTTGCTGGGGCTAAGCGAGGCGCAGTATCTTGGCTGCAATATCCGCTACACGGGAACGGAAGAAACGTTTTTGTCACAGCTTGCGGCATACGATATTGTCTCCTATGGCGGCGTTAGGGTCGGATATGTAGGCGTGTCAACTCCGGAAAGCATCGCAAAGTCGGTCCCTGCCTATTTTATGGACGCGGACGGAGAGTACGTCTATGATTTTTATGGAGCAGACGGAGAAGAATTGTACGCAAGGGTACAGGAAACCGTGGATCTGTGCCGGAACGAAGGCGCGGATTACGTTGTGGTTTTAGCGCATTTGGGAACGGACGAAGCCTCAGCGCCGTTTTGCTCCACGGATTTGATCGCAAATACAAGCGGGATCGACGTTGTGCTGGACGGGCATTCCCACAGCGTGATTTCCTGTTATGTGGCGGAGAATAAGGACGGCGAAAACGTACTGTTGTCCTCTACGGGGACGGGACTGGAAAATATCGGACAGGTGACGATCACGGCGGACGGCAACATACAAACAGGCTTGATCGGAAGCTACCCGAATACGGACAAGGAAATTCAGGACTGCATTGAGAATATCGAAAGCCAATATGAAGCGGAGCTTGAGAAAAGGGTGGCGTACAGCGAGGTGCCGCTGACGACCGTTTCCGACGCCGGGGTTCGCCTGATCCGCAGCAGAGAAACAAATTTGGGAGATTTCTGCGCGGACGCTTACCGTGCCGTGTCCGGAGCGGACATCGCCATTGTGAACGGCGGCGGCATTCGAGCGGATCTTCCTGTCGGGGAAATTACCTTCGGGGATCTTCTTGCGGTTCATCCATACGGAAATACGCTCTGTGTGGCGGAGGCTACCGGGCAGGAGATATTGGACGCCTTGGAGATGGCGAGCCGCTCCTGCCTTCCGGAAACAAGCGACGGAGAAAATGCCGTCGGGGAAAACGGCGGCTTTCTGCAGGTATCGGGTTTAAGATACACGATCGACACAAGCGTGGAGTCCGGCGTGGAGGTGGATGAGCAGGGGATGTTTGTTTCCTGTGAGGGAGCCCGTCGCGTACAAGAGGTATGGGTGTTGCAGGAGGACGGCAGCTATGCGGAGCTTGCTCCCGATCGGATTTATACCGTGGCCTCCCATAATTACCTTATCAAGCAGGGCGGAGACGGTCTTACTATGTTTATGGACAATAAGCTGGTGATTGACGAGGGAATTCTGGATTACCAAGCGCTAATAACTTACCTGTCGGATTTTCTCGGCGGGACAATAGGCGATGCGTATGCCGCGCCGCAAGATCGGATTACGGTGAAATAATAGCGATTCTGCCGTTAGCTGTAATGCAGTCAAACCGCCGGGAATGTTTCGTTCCCGGCGGTTTGGATTTAAGCTTTCTTGAATTGAATTAAAACATCGCAATAACAATTCGGTGACGGCGGCGGAATTGCCTCCGTTCTCTGCGCGTATTCGACAATTACCGCATACAATCCCAGAAACATATTTTGACACATGCGGTCCGCATCGTCGTTTAAGTGTTTCGGAAACAGCTTCTTATATCCTGAGATAAATTTATTGACGCTTTCGGAATACTCCGGCATAAGCGGCGCAAGATAGTTGTCTGCGATAGCGTCAAACTCTGCTTTTTGTTCTTTCGTGAAATAAGGAACCGTTACGAAGAAGCTGCCGTCCTGCCTTTTTACAACATACCCGTCCTGAATTGCGTTTGCCGCAGAATCCATATCCTCCGTTGAGCCGCTGCGCAAGATATCTTCGCATACATTGATGTAATTGTCACGCATCATCTGCCTGAACGAAATGCCGCAAATAGAATTATATACGGTATGGCTGCAGCCGCCCCGGCTGCCTAAATTAGCGCAGTGCTGCGTATGGATCCCTATTCTGCGGTGCCTGCCGGTTTCCATATTTCCAAGGTAACACCACTCATTACCGTCATATTTTCTCTTAAACCAAGGATTTGGTAATTTACAGTAGTGCGCGCTTGCATAGGAAAAAGCCATAACTCCGTAAAGATAGAATAAATCGTCTTCGCTTTTTTCAGCCTTATAGAAATCGATCCCCGCCGCTTCTTTCGCGATGCTTTCCAAGGCTTTCAGCAGCTCCTCCATGATCGGAAGCAGCGCCTTTTCGGCATTTTCTTCGCAGTAAATACCGTATTTATCCGACCAGACGATAAAATCGGTCTGATATTTACCCTTAGCGGTTTCGATGATCGCTTCGCGTTTTAATAAATTTTCGATCCGGTCTTCAATATAGTATGCCGGAACGCCGCATACTTTTGCCAGCTCTTCTGTGGTTTTTGGCTGCTCGTAGCAATAATATAATATATTCTGGGAAAGTGCGTCGTCGATATATACGGTGGGAAAAGGGATGGCTTGTCCGTCATAATTTCCGTTTCCGTATATGTCCAGCCGCATTTTGATCGGTCTTAAAGCCGTTTCTTTCATTTCGGTACACTCCTTTTTCAGCTTTCTCCGTGCTTCGGTAAGGCGCCATCTGACAGTGCCTTCCGGAATTTTCAGCTTTTCGGAGATGGTTTTCGTCGAAAGGCCGTCGTAGTAGTAAAGAACGATGATATCACGGTATATGGCAGAGAGCATTGCAATTTTTGTCCGCAGAGAATCGTAAATTTCTTCCTGTGTGTCGAAATACGCGTCCTCATAGGACAAATTTTCCAGCGTGTCATAGGAATACATCGCGCGCTGTTTTCCCAGATTACGCCGGAAGCTTTTTGTCACATTGTTCGCTATCCCCCAAAGCCACGGCTCAAATTTGTTTTCGTCTCTGAGCTTGGACAGTCCGTGAACCGCGGTAAACAAGATCTCCTGCGCCAGTTCATCCGCTTCTTCACGAGAGTATGTGTGGTTGATCGCATATCCGTAAACTTTTTCGATATAGCCTTCAAGGATATCGTATTTCATCGTTCTGCCCCCGCCTTTCGTTTATAAAGTGCCGAAACAAGGAATTTTGCTGGGTGGTTTTGAAAAAAAACGTAGAACAAAGAATCTCGCTTGCGAGATTCTCCGCCTGCGGCGGGGCGCTCCAGCGACACAGTTCCTCTCCGCCGCAGTGCGATCCCCGCGGAGCGTTTTT
>JAUNGI010000052.1 GCA_030524525.1 Lachnospiraceae bacterium | reverse complement strand
TCTCGCACTTTTTTTTCTTGTTCGGGTGTAACACATGTATTGTAAGCCTACAATTCGTTTTGTGCGGCAAAAACAATTCCCATTGTCTGTGTTTTCAAAGTGTGGTAAAATAATGTGCAAAATGCTTCGCATTTAGCACTTCCGAATTTTGTGTGCGCGAAGGCAAAGCAAGGAAAAGGCGGAAGCGGGGCGCAGGTTGATCCGGGGCTGCCGATCATTCCGAAATTCATAGGGCGGGAGATGTTTTTGCATGACGTTAAGAGAACTGGAAATCGGAAAAACGGCCTCCGTTGTGTCGATCGGAGGGGAGGGGGCGCTGCGCCAGCATTTTTTGGACATGGGGCTGATCCCCGGCGCGGAGGTGACCTTGGTAAAATACGCGCCGATGGGAGATCCGGCGGAGCTGCGGGTTCACGGCTATGAGCTGACGCTGCGTTTGGCGGATATGGAAAAGATCGAAATTCGGGAAATCCCCAAATCCGAGACGGCGCAGACCCGGGAGGAACGGAAAAAGAGCATTCCCCATCCGGGTCTTGGCGAGGGAGGAAAATATCACCGGAAAGAGGAGGAAAATCCTCTGCCGGAGGGCGAGCTGATCACCTTTGCCCTTGCCGGAAACCAGAACTGCGGAAAAACGACGCTCTTTAACCGTCTGACCGGCGCAAACCAGCATGTGGGAAATTTTCCGGGTGTGACCGTCGATCGGAAGGACGGCGCGATCCGGGAGTATGAAAACACCCGGATCACCGATCTGCCGGGCATCTACTCCATGTCGCCCTACAGCAGCGAGGAGATCGTGACCCGGCGGTTTTTGCTGGAGGAAAAACCGAAGGGCATCATCAATATCGTGGACGCCTCCAACATTGAGCGAAACCTGTATCTGACGATGCAGCTGATCGAGCTCAATCTGCCGATGGTGGTGGCGCTGAACATGATGGACGAGGTGCGGGAAAACGGCGGTTCGATCATGGTCAACGAAATGGAAGCCATGCTCGGCGTTCCGGTGGTTCCGATTTCGGCGGCAAAAAACGAAGGCATCGACGAGCTGATCGACCATGCGATGCATGTGGCGCGCTATCAGGAACGGCCGGAGCGCATCGACTTTTGCGATTCGGGTTCCGGAAGAAGCGCCGTACACCGCTGCATTCACGGCATCATGCATCTGATCGAGGATCATGCGGAGAAGGCGGGCATTCCGGTGCGCTTTGCGGCGTCGAAGCTTGCCGAGGGCGACGAACGAATCTTGCAGAAGCTTGCGCTGGACGAAAACGAACGGGACATGATCGAGCACATCATCTGCCAGATGGAGAAGGAGCGGGGGCTGGACCGGGCGGCTGCCATTGCGGATATGCGCTTTCACTTTATACATAAGGTCTGCGACGCGACGGTTGTAAAACCGAAGGAGAGCAGGGAGCATGCCCGGAGCCGGAGCATCGACCGCGTTCTGACCGGAAAATATACGGCGATCCCGGCGTTTCTGGCGATCATGCTGCTGATCTTCTGGTTGACCTTCGACGTGGTGGGCGCGGCGCTTGCCGATCTGCTGGAGCTGGGCGTCGGGCGGCTGACCGCGGCTGCGGAACGGCTGCTTGCGGAGGCCGACGTCAACGCCACGCTCCGTTCCCTTGTGATCAACGGGATCTTCAACGGCGTGGGAAGCGTATTGAGCTTTCTGCCGATCATCGTCACGCTCTTTTTCTTCCTCTCCATGCTGGAGGACAGCGGCTATATGGCGCGCGTTGCCTTCGTTATGGATAAGCTGCTGCGGAAGATCGGTCTTTCCGGAAGGAGCATTGTGCCGATGCTGATCGGCTTCGGCTGTACCGTGCCGGGCGTTATGGCGAGCCGGACGCTGTCCTCGGAGCGGGACCGGAAAATGACGATCCTGCTCACCCCGTTTATGAGCTGCTCCGCCAAGCTGCCGATCTACGCTTTTTTCTCCGCCGCCTTCTTTCCGGGCTATGCGCCGCTCGTTATGGGGCTGCTGTATGTTCTTGGAATCGCGGTCGGGATTCTGGCGGCGATCGTGATGAAGGGCAGCATGTTCCGGGGAGAGCCGGTGCCGTTCGTTATGGAGCTGCCCAATTACCGTATGCCCGGCATGAAAAACGTCATGCAGCTCTTGTGGGAAAAGGCGAAGGATTTCCTGCAAAGGGCGTTTACGGTTATTTTTCTGGCAACGATCGTGATCTGGTTTTTGCAGAGCTTCGACCTGCATTGGAACCTTGTGCAGGACCCCAAAAACAGCATTCTGGCGGTCCTTGCCGGCAAGCTTGCTCCGCTGTTTGCGCCGCTGGGCTTCGGCGACTGGCGCATTGTTACCGCTCTGATCACCGGCTTTCTGGCAAAGGAGAGCGTGGTCTCGACGCTGTCGGTTCTGCTTCCCTCCGAGGCGTCCCTTTCCGCGATCCTCTCCCAGCTGGGGGCTGCCTCGCTGTTGGTTTTCTGTCTGCTCTATACGCCGTGCGTGGCTGCGGTGGCGTCCATCCGCCGCGAGCTGGGAAAGAAGTGGGCGCTGGCAGTTGTCGTTGGTCAGTGCCTGATCGCATGGACGGCGGCGGGAATCGTACAGGCGGCGGGACGGCTGCTGCTTGCCGTTTTCGGCGGCAACTAACGGTTGCGTGCACACAAAAAAAAGCACCTGTCGGTTGGTTTCCATCTTTTAGGAGGTATGTTATACTGCTTGGCGGACGGTGAACAAAAACCGTCTCAAATCACACGAAGGAGTAGCGGAGGATATGAATTTTGCGAATAAGGTCTGTGCGCTGCGGATGCGGGATCGTTTGTCTCAGGCGGAGCTTGCCGAAGCTTTGAACGTGAGTCGGCAGACGGTCTCCAAATGGGAGCTGGGGGCTTCTTACCCGGAGATCGACAAGCTGCTGGCGCTCAGCGAGCTGTTTCAGGTATCGACCGATTATCTGTTGAAGGACCGGGAGACGCTTCCCGATAATTCCAATCTGGATCGGCTGGTTCTGGAATTTCTCGGAACCGCGCAGGATATGGACGGGCTCTCCAAGGAACTGGTCGATATTGCCAGAGACGGTGTGATCGACGCGAGGGAACGTCTGCGTCTGGATTCCATTGTCGATACGCTCAATGCGGTCGCAAACAGCATTGAGGAGATCAAGCATCGGCTTTGGCTCAACAGGAAGCAGACGGAAACCGAAAAGCAGTAGCGCGTACTTGACGTATGACCGGGAGGGGAGCTTATGAAAACCAAGGATATCTATTTTGGCACAATGAAGTTTGTTTGGCTCAAGCTTGCAATGGGGGCAGCCGTTACGCTGGCGTCCATTGTGCTGCTTGCCATTTTTATGCTGATCGGTTCGGCGTTCGGCGGGGGCGGCATTTATATTATGCTCTGTCTTTGGTTGATCGCGACCGGAGCGATCGACAAGGTTGTAAATTATTATTTCGGCTATATGGTGAAGGCAGGACATGTGGCGGTCATTGCCAGCGCGGTCACAACGGGGAGGCTGCCGGAGAACCAGTTTGCCTATGCAAAGCAGAAGGTGCAGAAGCGCTTTGCCGCAAGCAACGTCTATTTTGTGGTCGATCGCTTGGTATCCGGTGCGGTTCGCCAGCTGCAGAAGGCGATCGGAAGGATCGGCGGAATGCTGGAAGTGGTTCCGGGAATGAGCCAAATCACCAGCTTTTTGCAGACGTTCGTTGGGATCGCCCTCGGCTATGTGGACGAATGCTGTCTGGGCTGGTGCTTTCTGCGGGAAGACGAGGGAGCGTTCAAAGCCTCCTGCGACGGTGTGGTGATCTACTTTCAGAACGCCAAGAAGCTGTTGAAGGACGCGGCGGTCACAACGGTAATCGTTTTGGCGGCGACCTTCGTCGCATGGATGCTTCCGTTTGCCCTTCTTTTGCTGCTGTTTCAGGCAATGGAATGGCACCTGTCCATTGCGGTGCTGCTTGCTTTGATCATTGCCGTTTCGTTAAAATCGGCGTTTATCGACAGCTTTATGCTCGTGAGAACCATGGTATCTTACATGGAGGTCGCGCCTTCGACCGAGATCACGTTCCAGCTCTATGATAAGCTGTGCGGCATGTCCGGCAAATTCAAGGAGCTGTTCGGAAAAGCAAAGAAAGAAGGTCCGGTCGTGGAAGGCCCGGTCGTGGCGGAGGGCGGTGCGGCAGCCTGTGCCCTTCGGCAGCCCGCAGCCGCGGCACAGGAGACGGCAGCCGCGCGTTTTTGCCCGAGCTGCGGACAGCCCGCGTCCGGCGGCAGCTTTTGCAGGAACTGCGGGGCAAGGCTTTAAGAGAAGGAGAAAAACATGCGTACCAGAGAAGAGGTTCTCGCTTTTGGAATGACGTTTCCGGACGTCTATACGGACGCGCCGTTTCATGACGACAACTGGGTGCTGCTTCGCTGCAAGGGGAATAAAAAAGCGTTTGCGTGGACGTACGAGCGGAACGGACGGCTCTGCGTCAACGTGAAGACGGATCCCGCGTGGCGGGATTTCTGGCGAAGCGCGTATCCGGCGGTGCAGCCCGGCTATCACCAGAACAAGGAGCATTGGAACACGATCGTGCTTGACGGGACGATCCCCGAAGCCGACGTAAAGCGCATGATCGGCGAGAGCTACGATCTGGTCGTGGGAAAGGGAGCGAAGGCTCCGGTAAGGAGGGAATGATGTCGTTACGTTTACGGCCGTTTCAAAGCGGCGACGCTGCCGCAGTCGTATCATGGCTGCAAAACGAGCGCTCCTTTTATCAGTGGAGCGCCGACCGTTACGGGCATTACCCGATCACGGCGGAGGAAATGGAGCGATATTATGCCCCGCAGCTTGCTTCCGGCAGGGTCTATCCGATGACCGCATTTGACGAAAGCGGCCCCGTCGGACATGTGCTGCTGCGTTTTCCGGACGAGGAGCTGGCGGTTCTGCGCTTTGGCTTTATTGTGGTGGACAGCGCGAAGCGGGGAAGGGGCTACGGACGAGAGATGCTGGAGCTGGCGCTTCTGTACGCCTTCCGGCTGTTAAAGGCTTCCAAGGTAACGCTTGGGGTGTTTGAAAATAATCCGGCGGCATATCGCTGCTACCGGTCGCTCGGTTTTTCTGAGGTTAAGGAAAATCCGTTCGTCTGTTTTTCGATTTTGGGAGAGGAGTGGAGATGTCTGGAGCTGGAGCTTTCGCGGGAGCGCTGGGAAGGACAGGAGTCGTTCTGACTTTCGACTTTTTTGCTTGAAAGTGTATCAAAATTTTTTTCGGCGGCCGGGCCTCGGAAACATGAGGCTCGGCTGCCTCTTATTTGGGCATATAAAAGGGACAGGCTGCGACGACGCAAAAGTCATCGCAGCCTGTCCTTTCATAATAACAAAATGTCAGTCCTCTTTTATTTGGTAACGGGGTAAGGAAGACCGCCCGTCACGGAGGCGTTCGTAATTGTTGCAATCACGTAGCCCTTTCCGGTGTTGCCGAGGCTGTACAGCATTTCGCCTTCGGTGGTGATAACCGTATCTCCCGCTTCCTCGTCGAACTCTTCCTTTTCGACGCCGGTCGTGTAAAGGTAAAGCTCGTTGCTGGAGCCGTTGTTCCAGTAGTCATAGAGCGACATCAGGAACACGTCGCTGCCGTCCTCTGCCGAGCCTGCATAGTACAGATCGGAGAAGTGGTAGGTGTAGCGGGGCATGGTACCCTCCCGATACATATCGGTCAGCGTGGTTTCTACCATCTTGCGGAGATAGAACACATTGTACGTTCCGTCCCCATTGTCCTGCGCGATTACGCCGTTGCGGCTGCCGGAAATATAGGTGGAGCCGTCCTCACTGTAGTAAGAAGTCTCTCCCCATTGTTCCTCGCCGTACAGACCCGTGATCTCGTCCACATACCACAGCCGTCCCACGTTGTCCATAAGCACATAGGTCACATCGGAGGTATAGGTAGCGTCGCTCCAACCCCAATTTCCAAGGTAATCCTTGTAATAATTGTTCTCCATCGTGTCATAGGAGAAGGTAAACGGACGGTCGATGGTCGTAATGCCGCAGAGCACAACGTCCACGGTGGAGCCGAAGCCGCTTTCTCCGGTATTAAAGTTCTCGTCGGAGGCGGCCAGATACTCCGCCAGATTCAGCTTGTGCCATGTAAATTCGGAGCCGTCGTAGGAGTTCAGCATGTCCTCAAAGGAATCCTCGCTCATCGGCAGATCCAGATCTACATAGAGATTGGTGTTGCAGATACCGGTAAACATCTTTGTGTTTTCGGAGTAGGTCAGACCGTACAGCACGTCGCCGTCAATGGGCTCATAGGCGGCAAGGACAACGCCGGTATTCGGATCGATCTGATAGATCATGCCGGTGTTGTACCATTCGCATGCCCAAAGGTAGCCGTTTGCCAGAACGACCGCGCCAAGCTGCAGACCGCAGTCCAGAGACTCGTCTGCGGAAATGCCGTTCCCGATCGTCAGATCTGCGGCTCCGTCCACCATATTCAGGTTATAGAACATGGAATCGCCTGCGCTGCCGACAACGCCGGAGGTGTAGGAGATCGTACCCTGAATACTCAGGCTGAGAGCCGACACGGTGACGGTGCATTCGTCCGTCAGCGAAGGGTCTGCCACGGAAGCTACCGTGATCGTGCAGGCGCCCGTACCCACGCCGGTCACCGTACCGTTTTCGTCCACCGTTGCCACCGACTCGTCGTCCGAGGTCCAAGTAACTTCCGTCTGCCGGCTGTACCACGGATCAAAGGAGCAGAGCAGAGTTTCGCTGCCGCCAAGGTTCAGCGTCATAACGGATTTGTTCAGGGAAGGTGCGCCTACAACGTCTGAGTCAAACGCCGGAACGTTTTGGTGTTCTTCCTTTGCCGCGGCTTCCGCCTTCAGCGGTGCAAACAGGCAGCCCGTCTCGCCGCTCAGCGTGCCGACAACCGAAGCCTCTGCGGTTTCGGGATCGATCCGGATCAGCCGGGACTGCAAGGTGATAAAGTTTACCGGGTAGAACTGCGCCCAGTAAAGCGTTTCCGTATTGTGGTCCCATGTCATGGACTGGCGGTAGTTCATGCCGATGGCGGTGTCGCCCACCAGCTGGAAGGAGCCGAGAGAGGTCCAGCCCCAGCTGGTTTCCCACGATGCCTTCCAAAGCTGCGCCGTCGAGTCGGAAACCTCGTAGGTCTCCTCGTCCTCGACCTGCACGGTTCCCATGATATAGAGAGAACCCTCGTCGTCGCATGCCAGAGCCAGACCGTACAGTCCGCCGCGGCTGGAAACCCAATCCTCCTGATAAGCTTCTACGGTAGCCCAATTATCCTCGTCGTAGTATTCGCCTTGGAGGTTAATGGAATAGATCTCGGACTGACTATAGATCTCTCCGTACCAGTCTTCCGAGCTGGTATACAGGCCGTAGAGCTTGCCGTCGTAGTAGCTGTATGCCAGATCAGCATAAACATTCTCAAGGGTGGTGATATAGGTCGTTTCCAGACTGAGCGTATTGTTCAGCATCTGCGCATAAGGGAAGCCGTAGAGCTTGCCGTCCTTCGCCTGAGCATAGACAATGCCGTTTACGTATTCCGCGCAGGCAAAATCCTGTTCGCTGATGAAAATTTCGATCTCATCCTCGTCCACGCCCGCGTCGAAGGATACCCAAGAGCCGTAATCGCCGTACTCGTCGTACTGGAAGCCCACAAGGCCGCCGTAGCTTTCGCCTTCGCCGTTTAAGTTGATCGCATAAACGGATTCGTTGTAGGCGTAGTCTCCAAGCAGGATAAGCATTTTTCCAAGTCCGGAAAAATCGGTGATGTCATAGGTGGCGGTCCAGACCAGATCGCCGTTTTCGTCCGTCGTTGCCTCTGCGTCGTCCGCCAGATACTGGCCTAAGATCTTGGTGCCGCTGCTGTTGAGCAGATTGACCGCGCTGACGGAGACGTTGTCGCTGAAGGTCAGCTTCAAAAGGGCTGCGCCGTTTTCGCCGGTAGTCATCTCGGCGCCCAGAAGCTCCGGAGCCTCGGTGTCCACGGTGATCGGCGTTACCCATGTCTGCGTTTCCGCGCCCTCATAGTCGATCGAAGCGCCCACGGTCAGAAGCAGCTTGGTGCCGTTGGCGAGGGGCTTGCCGTTCGCGTCGGTCATATCGTAGGGGGTGCCGTACCATGAGTAAACGTAGGGAACAATCTGTCCGTAGTTGGTCTGGTAGGAGCTCTTGGAAACGTGTTCTACCGTCTCCTCGAAATACACTTCGCCGGTTTCTGCATCGGTGTAGGTAAAGGTCAGTTCCGCCGCGTTTCTCAAAAGCGAAACATACATATCGTTGATGTAATCCGCATATCCGTCGCCGTTGGGGGAGAGGGAGATATGGCGGAGATCAATGCTTTCGTCGTCGGGGAGATAGGGGTTCTCGCCCGGATAAACATAGTTTTCAGAACCGTAATAGTTATAGTTCATGAAGAGACAGTTCGGATACTGGCTGTAAACCAGATCTTCCATGTCCTCCCAGTAGTAGCCGCTGTCAAGGACGTCCGCATCTGTCCAGTCGCCGTAAAAAGCAAGATAAGGCAGGGAAAGATCTACGCCGTCGGCGTTCAGCGCCGACAGGAAGGTGAAGCCCTCCACATAGCCGCCGTTCTTATAGTATGTATTGAAGTATTCCTTATCGGCGCTGTCAAGAGTCACGTTTACGCTGACTGCAGCAGTTTCGCCGGCTTCCACCTTCAATACCTCTGCGGTAAGGTCGGTGGTGCTTTCGTTGTAAACGAGCGCTTCCAGATATGCCTGAACGTCGTCCGCGTCCACGCCCTCGGCGCCGTCTGCGTTGTACCGGAATTCCACATCCGACCAAGCCTCGTCGTAGGGATTGTCTGCAACGGCGGCCTGATAGATCCAGTAGGCGTCGTGGGAGTCCGTATCGTCGTCGTCGTCCACGTCGTGCTTCAGAGCCATGCTTTCGGAGCTTTCCTCTGTCGAAGCGTTAAGAGCCGCAGGGGTGGAGGACATGAAGTAAAGACCGTATGCCGCATAGGCATCGTCCACACCCTCCGTCTGGGCTACCGTGCTCAGGTCGTAGAACAGGGCGCGTTCGCCGAAGTTGTTGACACGGAAGCTGAAATCATAGCTGCCGCCGCGTTCGGGATCGTCTCCGAGCTCAGCCTTGGGCGTGTCGCAGCCGTCTACCGACAGGTAGGCGTCGGTGGTCACCGCATCGTAAGCGTTCGCCAGACCGGAACCCTGTTTACGAGGGGAGTAGTACAGAGACTCGTCCTCGCTGTAGAGCAGCGGAGCGGAGGCGCTCATCAGCAGCGCGTTGACAAAGCTGTGCAGCTCTTCGCCGGAATAGCCCAGTTTCTTGGCATACTGCACCGCAAGAGCAGAAAGACCCGCCACATTCGGGGCTGCCATGGAGGTTCCGCTCATCAGACCGTAGGAGCCGCCGTTCAGAGTGGAGTAAATATTTCCTCCGGGGGCGGTAATGTCGGGCTCCAAGGACAGGTCGGGAGCAACGCCCCATGAGGAGAAGTCGCTCATTTCCGAGGCTTCTTCGCTGGCAACCAGCTGTTCCTCTTCGCAGACCAAAATTTTCAGGCCGCTGTTTTCTTCCAATGCGGCAAGGATCAGCGCACCAGCTGCCTGCGTAATGCTTGCGCAGGGAATCGTTACCGTGGAGTCGCTCAGATCCATGCTGATGGAACCGTCGGTATTGTTGTAAACGAGGCAGGCTACCGCGCCGGCTGCCTCGGCGTTTTCGCATTTTTCGGTAAAGGCGATGGCGCCGCGCTGTACCAGCGCGATCTTTCCGGTCACGTTTACGGATGCAAAATCCTCCGCCGTGCCCGTTCCGGGTACCGAAACGACCGCAAACTCGCCGCCTGCCAGAGTGCTGAGCGCCTCGGTAAAGTCGCCCGAGCCGTCGATGTAGGGCAGGTAGGTGCCGTTTACCGAAATGCAGACGCTCGGATAGTAGGCATTCTCAAGGCTGGCTACGGAAAGCGCGTTGTTGTAAGTGCCCGGGCTTGAGATGATGGAGTTGTCCACATTTTCGGTCAGGTTCTCGTCCGTTCCCCAAGCGTTGCCGTAACCGGAGGTGTAGGCGTTTCCTGCGGAGACCGCCAAAACCGCGCCGGTTTCGGAAACACGGTTATAGATACCGTCGATTTCCTCGCCGTCGGTGGTAAAGCCGCCGGAGCTTCCGAGGCTCATGTTGATTACGTCTGCGCCGAGAAGCAGCGCATCCTCCAGAGCGGCAAGAATGTCTTCCGTGTAGGCGCCGCCGTTTGCTCCGAATACCTTCATGACGTACAGCTGTGCGTCGGGCGCCACGCCGGTCACCTGACTGCCGAGCTTGTCGTCGCTTGCTACCTGATTGGCTGCGGCAATTCCGGCCACATGGGTACCGTGGTCGCCCTGCTCGTCAGCGTCGTGAGTAATGTTTAGATTGTTGTCGCAGTAGTTAAAGCCAAAGGCGATCTTGCTGCTGTAATAAACGTCGTCCGCCGTGAGTCCTTCGAAGCGGCTGTAGGCGTTCAGACCGGTCAAAACCGCGCCTACCGTCTCTTCCGTGGCGGAATCCGCCGTCAGCTTGTCCGCGGACAGCGCGCCGAAATTCGGGTGGTCGCTGTCAATACCGGTATCGATTAC
This sequence comes from Lachnospiraceae bacterium, assembly GCA_030524525.1. Classification (GTDB taxonomy): domain Bacteria; phylum Bacillota; class Clostridia; order Lachnospirales; family Lachnospiraceae; genus ISDg. Next base: position 2,648 of record JAUNGI010000052.1, on the reverse strand, counting down.
GGCGATCTTGATGCCCTTGCCGGTATAGCCGTCCGCCCATGTGTTCTCGCGTCCGATCACTCCTCCGTCGGAGATGGTCATGGGGTAGGCAACGTCCGTGACTGCCTCCGGGTCCGTGGCGCAGACTTCGTATTTTTCCTGAATCAGCACCTTGCTGACGCCCGAAAGAGCCTCGATCTCGGAAATTTTTCCGTAGGGAACCGTGGCGGCTACGCCGTTCAGCAGCCAAGTGTAGTGATAGGAAACCTCCAGCGGTTCTCCGTCCAGAACCGTTTCTTCGATTTCGGCAACCACATCGGACTGGAGCTCTTCCAGTTCCGTTCTCTTGGCTTCGGTTTCCTCGTCGGGATCGGCGGAGGCGTCCGCTTCCACAACGGAGTCTCCCTCCATTACGATGATGACCCGCGTCGCCTCGTTCTCGTCGATCGTTACGCCTTCCAGTGCGGCGTCCGCGCCGTTCTTCGTCAAATCGGCGCTCACGGCGGAGCCGTCAAGCTCGGTGATCGTCAGCTCCTGCGAATCCGACGCCTCCGCTTTGGCCGTTCCCAGCAAAGCTGCGCCGAGATCCGACGAAAACAGAGAGAAGACCATGCAGAGAGCCAGAGCCAAGGCGAAAAAGGCTCTTATTTTTATCTTTCTTTTTGCCTTCATACTCGCTTCCTCCTGTAGTTATACAAAAGCACGCCCGCCAGTACCGCAGCGGAGCCTGCAAGCACGCCAAGGAACAGGGCGGGACTGAGGTCGTCTCCCGTTCCCGGAGTTTTGCCCGACGCAGGCGTCGGGGTAGGGGTAGCAGCGGCTGCCGCGATCAGGGCGTCAATGGCTGCGTTCAGTTTTGCCGTGGCGGCGTCCACCTGTTCTTGGGTGGCGTTTTCGTCCGCCAGTACAGCCTTTGCTTCCGCCAGCGCTTCCTCAAGATCGCTCCAGCTCTCGGCGGTATAGTCGGAAGCCTCCAGCTCCTCGGCGGCAGCAATGGCTTCTTCCAGCTTGCTGGTATCCACTTTGGCTACGATGGAAACGGGCTCGCCGTCCGCGTCGTTGGCGCTGCTTTCGGTGCCGGACAGAGAAACTGTAACTTAACAGAATAGATGACAAAAAGGACATTTCAACGTGAGACCATCCGTGAAGAGGTGGGAAATGACGGGAAACCCCGTGAAATCAAGGGTTGTGGCGAATTTCAAAGAGAAAAAATGAAGCATCTTTGACAGCGAATTTGAGAATAAGCTGTTTTGGATGCTTTTTTTGTGTCTTTGGAAGGGAGGGAAGTGGAGAGAGTGCTTGGAAGCATTGATTTTACTTGGTTTTTCAGCACTTTTCCTCTCCACAACACCTCAAAGTAAGGTTGTAAAGACATTATACATCAGCCATCCGCTTCTGAAAATAGCTCAAGCGTTGTAACGGGGCGTTATTGCGTTACTGATTGAGTGTTGTCAATGTGCGTGTAAAATCCGTTGAAACCCATAAAATAAGGCTTTTTTGAGAGTAACGCTTGGAAAAAGTGGCGTTACTCAACGGTATCAATCCCCGGTGCCGGAGAACGGGAACCGGGTGCAAGCAAAGTGACAAAATAGAACCATATGAAAAAGGTTGTCACTTTGGCTTATTTCCAAGGGAAAATGGACTTTTTCGGGAATTACTTCCCCAAAGGAGCAAAGTGACAAAAAGTAGGTTGTTTTTGGGTGACGAGTAACCCAAAAAAGATATAAAAAAATCAGCCTACCATGTTACCCTTTTCTGTACCTGTCAAGTCGGATGATTTTGCACTTGTCCCTCTTGCCCTTTGTACCTTGCGGAGCTTCACTTCAAGTATCTCTAAAAGCTCCGCTTGGTCTTCTTCAGGCAATTCCTGAAAACCATCTAAAAGCTTTTTTTCGTTTCCGAAGATTTCAGTATTCTTCGTTTCCGAAGAAGTCCCGGTCATCAGATACTCCATGCTACAATTCAAAGCTTGTGAAATAGAATAAAATGCAATAGCGGAAGGGACTCTGCTTCCGTTCTCAATTTGACTTAGTGCTCCGGATGTAATACCACATTCACGGTGCATGTCTGTTTGTGTGAGCTTTAATTCCTTTCTTCGTTCCCTAATTCTGTTACCAATACTGTCCATACTAATGTCCATAGTACCTCTCTTTCTGCATAATCGAATAAAAAATCACCGTATCCGAAGAAAAAGACTTGACATTCTTCGGATACGAAGATATACTATTCATTGCAAGGGGTTACTTGTAACCCACGATAATCACAACAAGCATATCAAATTTCTTAGAAAATCTCAATAGCCGGAGCTCTCCGGAACAAAGAAAGTCACCCGGTTCAGGGTACCAAGAGATGGAACTATGGAACATGAAGGAGGTGCAGGATGCAGAAACACGAGTTTGAAGAGAGAATTGAGAGAACTGTCACGGATGAGCAGTACAAAGTGATTGAAGCAGTTTACATGTGGCATCCATCAGTCCGGAACACATCCGGCAAGGATGAAGTAGCAGAGCTGTACAAGAGCTTTGGCATGACTATCTTCCATGACATGCTTCCAAGAGCACAGAAAGCCCGTGAGCTTGATGAGCTTCTCCGGAAAGCACAGGGAGAAGTGAAGCGGATACAGGAAGAGATAGAAGAGCTGTCCTGTCCTACCTTGAGAATTGAATAGC
>JAUNGI010000051.1 GCA_030524525.1 Lachnospiraceae bacterium | reverse complement strand
TGTCTTAAGAGAATTTATGGCTGAGAGTGTAACACATGTTTGACAAACCTACAATCCCGCCAAACTCAGCCGATCCGAAGCACCTCGTCCCCGGTCCGAACCGTTCCCTGCCCGGTGACGCGAACCGCCCCGACCTCCTCCGGATTGCAGACGATCATAGGCGTTACCGTACGATAGCCCGCCCTGCGGATCGCCTCCGGATCAAACGTGATCAGCGCGTCGCCCTTTTTCACCGTCTGTCCCGAAGAAACCTTCGCCGTAAAGTGATTTCCGCCCAGCTGAACGGTGTCCAGCCCGATGTGCAGAAGGATCTCCGCCCCTTCCGCCGAGCGAAGCGTCACGGCGTGCAGCGTGTCGAACACCGTCTCGACCTGTCCGTCGCAGGGCGCGTACAGCGTGCCGACGGACGGCTCAAAGGCAACGCCCTCTCCCAGCGCGCCGCCGGCAAACGCCTCGTCCGGGACCTCCGATAGGGGCACGACGGTTCCCGCCAAGGGCGCGTACAGAGAAAACGCTTTGCCGGAGCGCTCGTTCGCCTTTTCGGAGTTTCCTTCGGGCGGCGCATACTCCGCAAGCACCTCCTCCGGCCGCTCCGATTCCGGCGTTTCCAGAAAATCCTCCAGCCGCGACTTGACCACCGAAACCTGCGGGCCGTAAATGACCTGCACGCCGTCGCCCTTGCGGATCACGCCGGACGCTCCGCTCTCCCTGAGCAGGCGGTCGTTGACCTTCCCGGAGTCCCGGACGGTGACGCGCAGACGGGTCGCGCAGCAGTCCAGATCGCGCAGATTGGCTTTTCCGCCAAGACCTTTTAATATCAGCGCGCTGACCGTATCCGCCGAGCCCTTCCCGGCGGCTGCGGAAGCTTTGCCGCTCTGCATATCCTTACGGGTATACAGCTTCGTCTCCTCGTCGTCCGCTTCCCGACCGGGCGTTTTCAGCCGAAGCTTCGTTATCATGAAATAGAATACGAAATAATAGAGAACCGCATAGAACGCGCCCACGATCACGATCCAGATCCAGTTCGTCTTCGCGTTGCCCTGCAAAATACCGAACAGCGTCAGGTCGATCAGACCGCCGGAGAAGGTCATCCCCACGCCGACTCCAAACATGTGCATCAGCATATAGGAAAGCCCCGCCAGTACGCAGTGAACGGCGTACATGATCGGCGCAACGAACAGGAACGTGAATTCCAGCGGCTCGGTAATGCCGGTCAGCATGGACGTAAGCGCCGCCGAGAACAGCAGTCCGCCCACCGCCTTTTTCTTTTCGGGTCTTGCGGCACGGTACATTGCAAACGCAGCCGCCGGAAGTCCAAAGATCATAAAGGGGAATTTTCCGCTCATAAACCGGGTCGCGGAAACCGAAAACACTTCCGTCTGCTTGGACGCAAGCTCGGCAAAGAAGATGTTCTGCGCGCCCGATACGGTCACGCCGTCGATCACCATAGAACCGCCCACCTCGGTCTGCCAGAAAGGAATATAGAACACATGGTGCAGGCCGAACGGGATCAGCGCGCGCTCGATAATGCCGTAGATCCACGTTCCGGCATAGCCCGAACGAAGCACCAGATCGCCGAGCGCCGTAATGCCGGTCTGCACGAGCGGCCAGAGGAAAAACATGACGATGCCCACGCCCAGATAGACAAGGCTGCTGATGATCGGAACAAAGCGGGTGCCGCCGAAAAAGGAGAGCACCTGCGGAAGCTGAATCTTATAAAAACGATTGTGCAGCGCCGCCACGCCGAGTCCCACGATGATCCCGCCGAAAACGCCCATCTGCAAAGACGTGATGCCGAGCACCGAGGTCGTGGAATTGGCGGGCATCGTCTCCACGCCGCCCTGCGAATGGATCAGGGCGCTGATGGCGGTGTTCATAACGAGAAACGCGATCGCCCCCGAAAGCGCGGCGACCTCCTTCTCCCGTTTTGCCATACCGATCGCCACGCCCATGGCAAACAGCAGCGCCAGATTGTCAAATACGGCGCTGCCGGTCTTGCTCATGATATCGAGGACGGCGTAGAGTATGCCGCCCTCTTTGATGATATTGGTCAATCCGTATGTCTCCAAGGTCGTCGGATTGGTAAACGAACTGCCGATTCCGAGCAGGAGCCCCGCCACCGGCAAAAGCGCGATCGGGAGCATAAACGAACGCCCCACGCGCTGCAATACGCCAAAAATTCTTTCCTTCATGTTTCCCTCGCTCCATTGCGCCGCCGCGCCTCCAAGCGGCGGACGGCTGGTTTTATTTGGTAGTATGCGCGGAGAAACCGAAATTATTACGCTTATTTGTTTTCCTGCCCGTCCAAGACAAGATACTCGAAGAAGTCAAAATCCGCATAATGCGAATGCTTTACCCGATCCGCGCAGGTGATCCCCACCATCGTACCGGTAAATTCCCCGTATTTGCAGTATTCGTCGGAGAACTTCGTGGTATCGAACACCTTGCCGATCCGGACATACTCTTTTCCGTCGCAGCTCCAAGAGAACCAAGACTCCCGTCCCTCGACGTTCAGCCGGAACCAGATCGGTCCGTCGTCCACCGGGATGCGGGTATTGAGAAACTCCGTCTTTTCCCCGTTTTCCAGATGGATGATCGAAATTGCGCTCTGTCCCAAGGTCTCGCTGTAATACTTGCGGAGATTGATATAATTCATGTTGTCATAGTACATCATCAGCCCGGCGCTGTGCTGGTGGACCTCCGGCCGAAACTCCATCTTCGTGGTGATCCGGGCGTGCAGCGAGGTCAGTTTTCGGGCAAGGAAGCTGACCTTGTTCAGAGACGTCCGGGATTCTTGCCCGCGAAGGCGCACATAGCCCTTCCGCGCCGTCACGTCCGCAAAACGACCCGGCATCTGCCGCGGCGCATAGTACCAGTTTCCCAAGCTGTCGCCGTCAAAGTCGTCGAACGAGGGGATCTGCGCCACGGGATATTCCGGAAGCGCGCTTCCCTCCACCTCCTCCTTTGCCAGATTGCTGCCGTCCGCCATACGGAGCCAGCCGTCCTCCGTCCATGTCATACGCTGTATGGCGGTCTCCCGCCCCAGCGTGCAGCGCAGCTCCGGAACGAACGGACGGGCGCACAGATGGACGAGCCACGTTTCTCCGTTCGTCGTGTCGATATAGCTTCCGTGCCCGGATTTTTGCAGCACGGAATCGGGATTGTAGTACTTGGGCTTCAAATGATCCGGGTCGTGCCGCTCGTTGGATTCGCCCGGAACCGACGTTACGATCGGGTTTTTCGGGTCCTTTTCGTACGGTCCCCAGACGTTTTTCGCCCTTCCCATCGTCACGCAGTGATTGTAGCCGGTACCGCCCTCGGCGCACATGATATAATAGTATTCGCCCCGCCGGTACAGGTGCGGCGCCTCGATGCAGCCCCGGTCGGTTCCGCCCGACCAGATCCGCTTCGGATAGCCGACGATCTGTTTTTTCTCCGCGTCGTACTCCACCATGCAGATCGCCCCCGGCTTTTCGTACCCCTCGCGGGTCTCCCATTCCAAAGAGACCACATATTTTCTTCCGTCCCGGTCGTGAAGGAGAGAGGCGTCAAAGCCGGAGGAATGCAGATACACCGGCTCGCTCCACGGTCCGCGGATGTCCCTTGCGGTGATCACGAAATTGTCCACGTCAAAGTATCTGGCGTTCATGGAATTCATAACGCCGTATACGACATAAAACAGATCCTCCTCCTCGCAGTAGGTCAGGCACGGCGCCCAGATCCCCTTTGCGGACGGCAGCTTTTTCAGATCCACCGTTTCATCGTCGGTCAGCACATGCGTATACAGCTCCCAATTTTTCAAATCCCGCGAATGATAGACCGGAATTCCCGGAAACCACTCGAAGGTGGAAACCGCCAAATAATAATCCTCCCCCTTGCGGCAGATGCAGGGATCGGGATGGAAACCCGGCAGAATCGGATTTTTAATCTTCATTCTTGACCTCCTGTAAAATAACGACGTCCCAGTCCTTGAAGGCGATCGTATCGCCCCTCCGGTACCGTTTTCCGGTAAGCAGCTCCTTCGTTTCCTCGTACGGACAGCTCATGCTTCTTTCGTCGGCGCTGTAATTGAATATATAGTGGAGAACTCCCGCCGCAGGAGTCTCACCGCTGCGAACAATCAGGGGCCACCGTACGTCCGGCAGCGGGATGCCCGCCTTCTCCGCCGCGTCGGCATAGACCGTTTTGAGAAATTCCGGTGACGTATAGGTGCCGATATAATAGGCGCAGCCCTGTCCGTACCGGTTCCTTGTCGCCCCGGAATAGGCTCCCCAATATTTGTGCTCGTACGCCGCCAAGGTCTCCGCCGTGTCCGGACGCAGCAGCTCGCAGAAGTACCGCGCGGGCTCCCCCGCAAGCTTTGTCGTCCCCGGCTCGGTGAACCGGTTGTAGGACATGCCGAAGCAATCGGTCAAGCCGTGGGGAGCCGCGTCGGCGTAAACGCTCAGATGCTCGTCCGCCACAAACGACCGGAAGGAGCTTACCAGCACGCCGCCCCGCTTCACAAACGCCGCGAGCCGCCCGATGAGATCCTCGGAAACGCTGTACAGCGCCGGGGCGATCAGCAGATCGTACCGCTCCTCCTCCAAACCGTGAACGTCCACAACGTCGCACTCGATGTTCATTTCATACAGCGCGTCGTACATATGGCGCACAACGTCGTTGTAGCTCAGCTCCTTGTCGATCGGGAACCAGCGCAGCGCGTGCAGCGACTGCGTATCCATAAGCAGCGCCGCCCGGTTCTTCTTTTTCAGCTGCCGCAGCAGCGTGCCCTTTTCCTTCCACTCCCTTCCGATTTGGCATGCCTCCTCGTAAGTCGGATTGGTTTCCAGATCGTGGCTCAGAAGCCCCTTCCAGTAAGTTTCGTAGCCGTTGTGGATGGAGTGCCAGTTCCAGTACAGCACCGCGTCCGCGCCGCTCGCCAGATGGCTGTAGGCATGCAGCCGGAGCTGTCCCGGATAGGGCGTCCAATACTTAAACGCCTGCGCCTGACATTCCAAAACAAAATAATTGTCCTGTTTCAGGGAGCGGACGGAATCGCCGCCGAAGGCGATCTCCGCCCCGGTCAGCGCGTCCTGCGTTGGATGATAAATGTCGGTTCCCGCCACCGTAACCGCCTCAGCCGCCTCATAATGGCTGATGTCCGGCTGCACGCCGTAGGAATAGCCGTCCTGCGCGATGTCCGCCCCGAACTTTTTCCACTCAAAATCAAAATTGTGGGTGATAAACTGATCCTCCCGTTTGTATTCGGAGACAAGGTCTCTCTGCCATACGAGATACTGCGCCGCCAGCGTCCTCTGAAATTTTCCAAATTCACAGGCAAGCCCGGCGTTGACGCAGCCCCGCATATCCGGGAAGTCCTTCCAGTCGTGGATCGAATTGCTCCAATAGGCAAGTCCGAACGCCCGATTCAGATTTTCCGTTGTCCGGAACTTCTCCTTCAAATATGCGACAAACAATTCCTGCACGTTTTCGGAAGCCATTCCGTAATGCTTGGTCTCGTTGTCGATCTGAAAGCCGATCACGCGGGGATGCCGCGCCGTATGCTCCGCCAGCCTGCGGATCACCCGCTCCGCATGATACCGAAACGCCGGATTCACAATATCCATAAGCTGCCGCCTGCCGTATAAATTCCGCCCGCCGGCGCCAAGCGCCATGACCTCCGGTTCCTTCCTTGCCAGCCAAGCGGGAACGGCGTAGGTGGGCGTTCCCACGATCACAGAGAGCCCTTCCCGTTCGGCAGCCTCCAGCACCCGGTCAATAAACGAAAAATCAAACGTCCCGTCCTGCGGCTCCAGCGTGCTCCATGTGGATTCCGCGATCCGGATCACATTCATGCCCGCCGCCTTCATCATGGCGATATCCGTTTCCAGCCGGTCATAGGGCATATACTCCGGATAGTATGCCGTTCCAAACAACAGTTCTTTCATCTTTCCTCCGTCTATTCCGCGCTGTCCAAACGATGCTTGCCCTGCTGCAGATCCGCGATCGCCTTGTCATAATGCTTATCCAGATCGAACAGAGCGAGGCAGACAACGACGATCACCATCGTAACCAGCGGGACCCATGCAAACACCGTATTGATCGCCGCCAGCGCGCTCTTGGACTGCTCCGCCAGCTCCGCCTTAAAACCGCCCGCATCCAAGATCCAGCCGAGAGCTGCCGTACCGATACCGGAGCCGACCTTCATGCAGAAGGAGGACGCCGCATTGCCCATGCCAGCCGTACCGTAGCCGTTGTACCATTCGCCGTAGGTGATCGCATCCTGCAAAAGCCCGTACATGGTCGCGCCGCCGCAGGCAAAGCCGATTCCCTTGACCGCCGACAAAACGCAGAGCAGCGCTACGTTGGTCGTAAGTCCCGTGCAGAGGAAGCCGACGCCCGTCAATGCCATACCCGCCATAAAAAGCTGCTTTTTGGACATTACCTTCATCAGAAACGGCGTAATGAACAGAGCCGCGATCTGCGCCACGGACAGACAGTTGGAGATCAGCGCGTATTTGCCCTCGTCTCCGACGTTATATTTTACAAAGTACAGCGCCGAGCCGAAGAAGCAGGACATCATAAAGTACATGGCGAAAATGCTAATAACCATGAGCACCCAATACTTGTTTACAACAAGTCCTTTCAGCCCCTTGAGGAACGAAACCTTTTCCTTCTTTTCTTCCTCACCGCGGCTCTCGCCGTTTTCCACGACGCGCTCCTTGCAGCAGAAGAACATGAACATATTCAGAACCACAAAGACGATCATCAGAACGATAAAGGTAAGCGTCCAGCCCTTCTGCTCGTACGCGTCTCCGCCGCCGAAGAACTTCGTCATTTTCAGCACGAAGGTGTTGATCGTCATGGTTCCCGCCGTTGCCAGAAGGTTCCGGAAGTTTCCGAGAAGACCTCTTTCGTACTGGTTCGTGGTCATAAGTCCGTTCATCGTCGCATAGGGTACGTTGATGCCGGTATAGAAGATCGTAGACACCAGATTATAGGTCAAAAACATATACGCCAGCTGCGCCTTGCCCACGAAGGAGGACGGCACCGTGAACATCAGCACCGTACATACGGCGAGCGGCACGCAGAGCCTTGCGATCCAAGGTCTTGCTTTTCCCCATTTGCTGTGCGTATGGTCGATAATATATCCCATCGCCAAGTCCGAAATCCCGTCGAAGATCTTCGAGATCGCAATGATCGACGCGGCTGCGGACGCGCTGGCGCCCACAACGTTGGTATAATACACGATCAGGAACGCCGAGATCGCGGAGTACACCAGATTCCCGGCATAGTCGCCCATACCGTACGCGAAGCGCTCCAAAAAGGAAAGCTTCACATTCGCATTGTTTTCCATATTCTTTGCCATTTTTTCATCCCATCCTTTCTCGATTTACTTTTCTTCCAGCGGGAACCAGCCGAAGTCAACGCATCTGCCCATGTCCCAGCTGTCCCAGCCGACCCAGCCTTCGGTGTTGACCGTATCGGTCAGCAGCTTATAGCTCCAGTAAAAGTAGCCGGAGCCCGCGTTCCACGCCTTGAGCTGCTCCTTGGCTACCGCATTGTAGATCTCTTTTTTCTGCTCCGGCGTATAGACCTCCACCGACGCGCCGTCCAAGCCGTTCAAAACGGTCTGCCCGCCCTTCGTGTCCCAGCCGCATGCCAAAGAGTTGAACAGGCACCATTCGCCGCAGATCACCGGGAAATACTGCTGCATCTCCGCGATCTCCTTTGCGAAATGCTCGCGGATATACTGCGTATAGCCCTCGATCGTCTGCTCGCAGCCGTACATTTCCGCCATCATCAGATACTGATGGGTGTCCAGAACCACGTTCTTATACTTCTCCTCCCGCATAAAGTCCTTCCAGATCGTCAGCTCGAAGCCGTCGTGGATGACCACATACTTTTCCTCCGGCATGTGCCTGCGGAGCCTGTCGTACGCGTCCAGATAAAATTGCCGGATAAATTCGTAGGAGATCGCCTGACTGCCCTTTCCCATTTCCGGGTCCATGGGCGGATAGCGCTTCTGAATGTCCATCAGCTCCCACATTCCCTTGAGCGCCGGCTCGTTCAGAACCTCGATCCCCCAAAGCCCTTCTCTTTTCCCGTAGCGCTCCGCGAGCCGCTCCAGCACGCTCAGCTCGAACTCTACCTCCGCCGGATTCTGCGCCCATTTGCAGACGCCGCAGATGCCGCCGTTGTCGGAGCCGTTCTGTCCGTCCGGCGCCGTATGCAGGTCGATCAGGATCTTCAATCCGTATTTCTCCGCCCAGCAAAACGCCTTATCCAACTCCTCGATACAGCCGATAAACGGCTCCCGATCCCCGAAAATAAAATACGGCACCGGAATGCGGACGGCGTCCAGCCCCCACGACTTGATCGTAACAAAGTCGCGCTCGGTAATATATTCGCTGCGGTGGATCTTGATCCGCGCCTCGTACACCTCTTTGGAGAGCTGTCTGGGAAGCCAGTACTCGTCTTCCGCCGTAGTCCCCTCAAACAGAGCCGGATTCATCCACTTTTCCAAAACCAGCCAGTTCCCGAGATTTACACCCTTTACTTTCATGATCTGCCTCCTAAAAAATTTGTTCGTCCCCGTATGCCACAGGTTTTGTTTATGACTCGATTTTAGTGGATTTCCGCCGCTATCTATATCAATTTTCTCAGCGCTTTTATATTTTTCTCATATCTTTTTCGCCGCTTTCGGTGTATACTAACAACAGAACGGAGGTCCCTATGAACGAAAACGCTTTAATGCAGTATCTCTCCTACAGCCTGCACACCTATGTACGGCGCTTTGATCTCTGCCGGAAACTGACCGCAGAGTTCTGCGCCATTGAAAGCTGGCGGGAAACGTCCGGCGAAACGTCCGAGCTGTTCGCCGCCTTCTTTGAGCGTCTGCCAAGCGCTCCCGACGCTCCGCCGCATATTTTCTCGGTCAACGGCTTTGCGGTCTACTCGCTGATCGCCGTCCCCGACGGGTTCTTTCTGGTGGGGCCCACCGGCTTTCAGCCGAAGCTCCTGCCCGCACGGCAGCTTTCCATAAAAACGTTCCCGGAGGACGGGCAGGAAATTCTTGCGCTGCACGAATATCCCGCTTACGCCAAGCAAATTCTGCTGCTCCGCAATCTGTACTATGCGCGGAGCGTTTCCGAGGAGGAACTTCTCGAAGCCAATTTCCGCAGCGTCCAAAATTCTCTCCAAAAGGACTTTAACGAGAGAATCTTTCAGGGGCTGGAAAATCAAACGACGCACAATCCGTACGACCAAGAGCTCCGGGAACAGAGCAGCATCGAACACGGAGATTTGGAGGGTCTGAAAAAAGCCTTTGCCGAGGACTATATCGGTTCGCTCGGCGTGCTTGCCTCCACTCCGCTGCGCAACCAAAAGAATCTGGGGATCGTCGTAATCACGCTGGCAAGCCGCTCCGCCATCCGCGGAGGCGTGCTTCCCGAAGTTTCGTTTTCCCTGAGCGACAGCTACATCCAGCAGCTCGAAAAGCTGCGGGACGCGCCCTCCGTCCTGCAGCTGACCCGAAATGCGGAGATCCAGTATACGGAAATGGTACGCGAGATCCTCGAGAGGGAAAAAGGCGCTTCCCGGAAAAAAAGCCCTTACATTGAGCAGTGCAAAAGCTATATTTTTTCGCATCTTCATGATAAAATCACGGTGGAGACCTTGGCGGCAGAGCTGAACGTCAACGCCAATTACCTGTCCGGCCTGTTCAAGAAGCATCAGGGCGTCTCCCTGTCCCGCTATATTCTGGAGGAAAAGATCAACCGCGCGAAGAACCTGCTGACGTATTCGACGTATTCCTACATCGACATCGCCGCCTATCTCGGCTTTTCCTCGCAGAGCCATTTCAGCGCGCAGTTCAAGCACATCACCGGTCATACCCCGAAGGAGTACCGGGACGCCTTCGGAGTCAAGGAATTCTGAGAAATAAAGAAAGGAAGCATCGGCATGAAAATCACGATCGACGCAGATTCGGTAACCTACAGCGAAAACACCAAATTTCACGGCTTCGGCATGGTCAGCGGGAACAATTCCTCGCGCCTTTTAATCGATTATAAATGGGAGCATCCCGACAAATATCAGGAGATCCTAGAGCTGATCTTCGGAAAGAGCGGTCTGAACATTACGCATCTAAAGCTCGAAATGGGCTCCGACGTCAACTCCTCCTCCGGCACGGAGCCTGCGATCCTGCGCCGGGAAACGGAAACGCCGGACATTACCCGCGGCGCGGGCTTTCAGCTTGCGGCGGACGCGAAAAGGATCCATCCCGACCTGACGCTCGACATGCTCTGGTGGAGCGAGCCCCGCTGGGTGACCGATTCGCCCGACGTTTACGCCGCCCGATATTTTTGGTACGCGCAGAACCTGCGGGCGGCGTACCGCACCTACGGTCTGAAATTTGACTATGTGAGCGCCAACCGAAACGAGCGCGCCGTGGACGCCGAATGGATCAAATATCTGTCGCGCCGCCTGAAGGAAGAAACGGACTGCCCCTACCGCTTTGCGGATATCCGGCTCGTTGCCGCAGACGAGGAAGCCCGCTGGGATATCGCCGCCAAGATGCTCGCGGACGACGAGCTGTTCGACGCGGTCGATATCGTCGGAACGCATTACACGAGCTTCTGCGACGACAACGTGCGGGCGCTTTTGGCGCGCGGCAAGACCGTCTGGTTTACCGAGGGCTGCCCTCCGATGAGCTATTCCAAGGGAACGAGCCGCTTCGACGGCTCGGGGCTGACCGGGATCAACGGCGTACTGGACGTCGCCGACCGCATTGCCGCAATGTTTCCGAGAGGCGGCATGACGATGTACGAATTTCAGCCCGTCGTCTCCGCCTATTACGACGGCGTTACATTCTGCCACAAGCAGCTGATCGGCGCGTGCGACCCGTGGAGCGGCTTTTATTCCGTCGAAAGCGGCTTTCCCATGGCGCTGCATTTCGCGCGCTTCTTCCGAAAGGGCGACTATTTTGTTCCGTCCGCCTGCCTGTGCGACGGCAGGGCGGGCGGCGACGGGCACGCGCTCGTCGGGACGGAGCACAGCTTTGCAACCGTGTGCGGCGGCGGCGATTACAGCACGGTGATCGTAAATCCCTCCGCCGTCCCCAAGCGGTATGACGTGGAAGTGACCGGTCTTGCAAACGCCTCCGCCCCCGTCTCGGTCTGGGAGACCCGCGGCGGCGAACCGTTTGACCGCCATTATTTTCAGAAAGTTCAGACGCTTACGCCCGCCCCGCAAAACGGAGCCTATGTCTATTCGGTGACCCTAGCGCCCCACTCCCTGCTGACGCTTTCCACGCGCGAGCCCTCCGAAGGCTCCCTTCCGGCTGCCTTCCCGCAGGGGCCCGCCGCCCCCTCCTTTTCGGCGGCGTTCCCGTCCCCGAAGGAACGGCCGATCCTTTCGCTGCCCTACGAGGACGATTTCTCCTACGCGGCTTATCCGCCCGACTATCTTTCGTCACGGGGCGGCGCTCCGCGCTATACGACCGACGAGGGCGGCGCCTTCGAGGTCTGCCGACGAAACGGAAGAAACGTCCTGATGCAGCAGATCACGCCGGAGCTGATCGCCGAGGAATGGGGCTTAACGCCCCCGCCCGTCACGAATTTCGGAGACGACCGCTGGTTCAACTACCGCATGAGCGCCGAAGTCCTCTTTGCCAAAAGCGACGCGCCCGAACAAAACTACGCGGGCGTGGGCGTTCGCTACCGCCTCGGCTCGGACGGCGCAAGCGGTATGAATCTGCGGCTGTATGAAAACGGCGAATGGCGGCTCTGCAAGGAAAACGAGCCGGTAATGACCGGACGCGTCGCCCCGGCGGACTCTGCAGCGCTCTGTCTGGAAGCGGACGGGGAGGTGTTCCGCGCCTTGATCGACGGACGGCAGGCGTGCGAATACCGCCCCGCCGTTTTGCAGACCGCCGGCCGCGCGGCGCTCTACAGCTCGTACCATACGAACGCGTTCGCGGACATAAAAATAACGCCGATCTCGCCGCACGCTCCGTATTTTATCGAGCGCTTTGACGATACCGACGCCGTGTTTACCTATTCCGGCGACTGGACCCACGAGCTGATGTCCTCCTTCAAAAACTACCGCCGCACGGTTTCGTGCGGCAGACAGGGCGCGGAGGTATGCCTGCGCTTTTTCGGCACGGGCTTTGCGCTCTTCGGTGCTTCCGACGGCAGGTGCCGGGTTCTGGTCACAGCGGACGGCGTCCCCGTCCGGGGCGGCGAACCGCTTCCCGAAGCCTATTTCCGGGAAGCCCCCATATACCGGTTCGGACTGGAGCCCAAGGAGCATGTCGTAAAGCTCAAGGTGTTGGAGGGCGTGTATCGGCTTGACGGCGTGGAGTTCCTGCCGTAACCCGCCTCGCGGCGCCCCATGGGTTCGTTGAACGCGGTTCCCCGAACCGCCAAACTTAGGTGTCGATCCGCTCCAGCGGATGAATGCTCCGGTTTCGATAAGTCAGATCGTTCCGCTCCGAAAAACCGAGCCGCTCCCAAAAAGCGTTTCCGTCCCGGTTTTTTGAAAAAACGACCAGTGCCGCCTTCCGGATGCCCTCCCGTTCCAGCGCCTCCAGCGCCGCCTCTACAAGCCGGCTGCCGACGCCGCGCCTCCGATATTCCGGGCGCACCGCCGTATGATAAACATAGCCCCGCCTGCCGTCGTGCCCTGCCAGAATCACGCCGACCACGGCTCCTTCGGCTTCCGCCGCAAAGCAGGTCGCGGGATTTCTTTTCAGGTACCTGTCGATCCCTTCCCGGCTGTCGTCGGTCGTATTCAGCCCCATTCCGGGCGTATGCAGCCACAGCTCATATGCGGAACCGTAGTCCTCCGGCGTCATAGGGCGGATCTCCACACGGCTGGTGCGCGCCTTCAACAGCAGCTCCAAAACCCGCGCCTCCCGCTCGACCATCCCCCGATCCTCCTCGGACGTCCCTTTCCAACCGCTGTTTTTGGCAAGCGCCTGTTCGAGGGCAACAAATTCCAAGACGAACTCCGCCTCCGCTTCGTAAGCGTCCAAATGCTGGGCGCCGGAGGCTTCCTCCGCCTCGCAGAAATAATAAAAATTTTCCTGCTCAAAGATCTCCTCGCCGTACATTCCGCGCCGCCGACGCATGACCGATCCATATTCTACAACAGTAGGCTCTATAATTTTCAGTCCCGTTTCCTCCCGCACCTCGCGGACGAGCGCCTCCAAATGGCTTTCTCCGGCTTCGATCCCTCCGCCGGGAAATTTATAATAATCGTATTTCAGCGAATGTACCATCGCCACACGGTCGCCGCGCAGGATGACGGCACGGACGGAGGGACGCGAAAAGCGCCGCCAAGACGGATCGTAATCTTTCTTGTCAATTAAAAACAATTGTCTCATAAAACTCCTCCTTTCTGAGCGCGGCCCGCGTTTACGGCAAGTATATTTTTTTCAATCCAATCTGCTACCCCGTCCTCATCATTGGACAGGGCGACACAATCTGCAACAGCCTTAACCTCCGAAACGGCATTGGAAACGGCAACTCCGATCCCACAGATTTGGAGCATTTCCATATCGTTTCTGTCATCGCCAAAGGACACCGTATCGTTGAGCGATACGTCCAACGCTTTTGTCAATTCTCGGATAGCCTGAATCTTTCCTGATTTTTCCGGCAGAAAGGCATACAGATTTTCTCCTCTGTAGCTTTGCAGACGGCAGTGATTTTTTTCGGCGATTTCTATAGCCGTCTCGTTATCGGGAAGCTCCGCGGCAATTTTATTGACCTGACAACATAACGGTTTCCTGTAATCATGGAAAACTGCTTTATGCAATTTCTCCGATTCCGATATGTGGTGGCTGTTCCAAAAGACCTGACGTCCTGCTGCCACGGTTATTTCCGTTTTCGGATTTTGCTTCATTATGCTTTGTATGATTTGATTCGCATCTTTTTCATCCATGCCGCAGCTATAGATTTGTTTTCCACGCTGATGAATCAAGGTTCCGTCTGTTGTAATTTCATAGTCCGGCTGAATTACTTCTATGTACCGTTCTGCTCCTATCCAATATCTGGCGGTCGCAACCACAATAAGGATCCCGCGGCTCTGACATTCTTTCAAAATCCGCTTTGTATAATCCGATACGCTGCCATCCGAACGGAGCAGCGTATGATCAAGATCCATCAAAATCATCTTGGTATTCACGGTGTAACGCCTCCCCTCATTCTACGCTGCAATTCATTATACCATGATCTCGTGCGCTTTGGCGCACACTAAGTTCAGAAGTGCTAAAT
>JAUNGI010000050.1 GCA_030524525.1 Lachnospiraceae bacterium | reverse complement strand
GCACACTAAGTTCAGAAGTGCTAAATGCAAAGCATTTTGCACATTATACCATGATTTCGTGCGCTTTGGCGCACACTAAGTTTCAGAAGTGCTAAATGCAATGCATTTTGCACATTATACCATAGCTTTGTGCGCTTTAGCGCACACTAAGTTCAGAAGTGCTAAATGCGAAGCATTTTGCACATTATAGCACACTGTTTCGCCGATTTCTTTCCTAAATTAAATTTTCTTGGAACCGTCCGCGCTTCCGAAAAATTCAGAGGATTTTTATTGATTTTATGATGTTCCTATGTTATGATATCCACGGCTGGTAAGATGCTGCAAACCCTGCGCCCTCAGGCGCGGACAGCCCGCATCCCTTTCCAGAAATTCACAATATACTAAGAAAGAAACGAGGTTAAAGCGAAATGGCAGAACTTAATTTGAGCAAGTACGGCATTACCGGAACAACCGAGATCGTGCGCAACCCTTCTTACGAGCTGTTGTTTGAAGAAGAGACGAAGCCGGGTCTTGAGGGATATGAAAAAGGTCAGGTCAGCGAGCTTGGCGCGGTAAACGTAATGACCGGCGTATACACCGGACGTTCTCCGAAAGACAAGTATATCGTTATGGACGAAAATTCCAAGGACACCGTTTGGTGGACCTCCGAGGGCTACAAGAACGACAACCATCCGATGACGCAGGAGACTTGGGAGGTCGTTAAGGAACTGGCAAAGAAGGAGCTTTCCAACAAGAGACTCTTTGTTGTAGACGCATTCTGCGGCGCAAACAAGGATACCCGCATGGCGGTTCGCTTCATCGTTGAGGTTGCTTGGCAGGCTCACTTCATTAAGAACATGTTCATCGTTCCCACCGAGGAGGAGCTGGCAAGCTTTGAGCCGGACTTCGTTGTATACAACGCTTCCAAGGCAAAGGTCGAGAACTACAAGGAGCTTGGTCTGAACTCCGAGACCTGCGTTGCCTTCAACATCACAAGCCGCGAGCAGGTTATTATCAACACTTGGTACGGCGGCGAGATGAAGAAGGGTATGTTCTCCATGATGAACTACTATCTGCCTCTGAAGGGCATGGCTTCCATGCACTGCTCCGCAAACACCGATATGAACGGCGAAAACACCGCGATCTTCTTCGGTCTTTCCGGCACCGGCAAGACGACCCTTTCCACCGACCCGAAGCGTCTGCTGATCGGCGACGACGAGCACGGCTGGGACGACAACGGCGTATTCAACTTCGAGGGCGGCTGCTACGCAAAGGTTATCAATCTGGACAAGGAGTCCGAGCCGGATATCTACAATGCGATCAAGCGCAACGCTCTGCTTGAGAACGTAACGCTGGATGCGGACGGCAAGATCGACTTCGCGGACAAGAGCGTAACCGAGAATACCCGCGTATCCTACCCGATCAACCATATTGAGAATATCGTTCGCCCGATCTCTTCCGCACCGGCGGCAAAGAACGTAATCTTCCTTTCCGCAGATGCGTTCGGCGTACTTCCTCCGGTTTCCGTACTGACCCCGGAGCAGACCCAGTACTACTTCCTTTCCGGCTTCACCGCTAAGCTTGCAGGTACGGAGCGCGGCATTACCGAGCCGACCCCGACGTTCTCCGCTTGCTTCGGTCAGGCGTTCCTTGAGCTGCATCCGACCAAGTATGCAGAGGAGCTTGTAAAGAAGATGGAAAAGAGCGGCGCAAAGGCTTACCTTGTAAACACCGGCTGGAACGGCACCGGCAAGCGTATCTCCATTAAGGATACCCGCGGCATCATCGACGCGATCCTGAGCGGCGATATTCTGAACGCACCGACCAAGAAGATTCCTTACTTCAACTTTGAGGTTCCGACCGAGCTTCCGGGCGTTGATCCGAAGATCCTTGATCCTCGCGACACCTACGCTAACGCTTCCGAGTGGGAGGCCAAGGCAAAGGATCTGGCAGACAGATTCATCAAGAACTTTGCGAAGTACGAGACCAACGAGGCAGGTAAGGCTCTGGTTTCGGCAGGTCCGCAGAAGTAAGATTTTTGAAAAAAATGGCGGATTGCTTTTATAACGCAATCGCTTGCTTCACTGAAATACCCCCAAAAAGACCAACCTTTTTGGGGGTATTTTCACCATTCGAAAGTGTTTCCTGAAAGATTTTCATTTCTTATTTCATTATTTTTTTGATTTCAGTGAAGTGATCAATTCGATCAATTCCTCGTCATCCTCCCCATTATGTAACGAAAGCGTAGTTGACACTGCCAGCTTACCGTCCTTCTTTTTATATACATATTGGCTTTGGATTTCATATTTCTCCGCTGCAGCTTTGTCTACGAAATTATCTTTACAATATTTTTCTACGCTCCCCTGCACTTCTGCGGCATCAACGGCAACGTCGGAAAGGCTAAACGTCCCCAGTTCCATTGCATGATACTGATATAAGGTATGTTCCTCCGATAGCCAGAACTCATATACTTCATAGGTGTCAATACCGCTAATCGGATAGATATACCGTACCACGTACCGAGCCTCCTGATTTTCCCCCGGAATGATATACCCTTCCAAAAAATCCGAACTCACAGTAGGGATATCGTCCTCGTCTATGTAAGTATACATATTGGTAAAGACATTGCGATGCAGCTGATTCCTATCAACGCCTTCGGGAAGCAGCTTTTCCGCAAGGATATTCTCCAGTGCAGAAAACAGTTCCTCCTTTGTCGCATCAAGCGGAATGCCCAGATCCAACCCATTTTCATTGCTATAAAACAGCAGCGAGTCCGAATTTTTCAAATACCGATACTCAATATCAGGATCCGACTTGTCCGTATACACATCAAGGTCATAAGAAAAATACGGGAAAACCATAGTATCATCATAGAGCAGTTCATTTGAACTCCCCAAAAAACTTCCGCTCCTTTCCTTGACGGCGTCTTCGTTCTGATAAAAGAAACCTGTTTCGGATTCTATGGTGTCCGCAGAGGCAGAGAGCACTCGTTTCGAAGTATCCGTCGCTACGGCTGCCGTCTCGTACCGAACAGCGCTTTCCTTTTCTTGACAGCCAGAGACCGCCATTACAAGCCCCAAAAGGATAATGAAAAGCCTTTTCTTCATAGTATCTTCCTCCCTTATTGAAATATCAATATTGTCTGATCTGAGTTGACGGATACTTTGAATAGGCGGGGTTATGAATAACATTGCTTTTTTTCATGCTCATCCCCCTTTATTTTAAGTTGTTTTATTATAGCACGTACTATTTTTCATGTCAATACAATTCAAATGCATTTGTTCCTATTATTGTAAAGTTCTTTCCTCCCCCGGCAGCAATCTGCAGAAGTCCTCCCACATCGCCTCGTAAATCCCCCGCACCCTCTCTTCCGTGCTTCCATGCATATACCCATGCCAAAACCGAAAAGAAGTCATCAGATTGGCGGCAGCCATATGCCCCAGAAGCGCTTCGCAATCCGGGCGTTTTCCCGTCAGCTTCTCCGCCGCTTCCGCATAAAGAGCAACCGCTTCCCGTGCCTCCGCCCATATCCCGTCGGCGCTCAACCGGCTCAAAAGAAAGCTCAGATCTCCCGACGCCCCGCCCACCGAAACGCTCTGCCAGTCGCAGATCAGAATTTCCCCGCTATCCCCGACGAGCAGATTGTCCCAATGAAAGTCGCCGTGATTCAGAATCTGTTTTTCCGAATTATGCCATAAGAGGACGTCGTTTATCCTTGCCGCGATCTGCGGCAGCCACTTTGCCTCAAATGCTCCCGGATGCTCCAAAAGCACGGCTTGCCAGCCGTGCAGACTTTCGCGTATCTGCGCCTCCGAAAACGGCTCTGCCGCCGTCTTTTGCCGCAGGAACTGCGGGATTTCAGCGCTATGTACCTGCGCCAAGGCGTACAGGATCTTTTTCAGAAGCTCCCGGTTGATTTCTTTCCGTTTTGGTCTCTCGTATTTTTTCATCAGCAGCATAAGCTCGTCTTCCGAAGCCCGCGCCGCAAAAACCTGCGGCAGCGGCAGCTTCCTTTCCGCCGCAGTGCGATCCTCAGCGGAGCTTTTTTTACTATCGGGAATACAGTTTCCCATAGAATAAAAAAGAACCTCCTTTTGATAAGTCCGAAACAGCTCCTCGCTTTCTAAATTCTCTCTGCGCACATACTTTAGAACATACTTCTCCTCAATCTCGTAAACCTCGGCTCCGCTTTGCCCTGTTTTCAGCGGCTTCGCCCCATGCTGCGCCAAATACTCTTTCAGATTGCCGATCTTCATTTCGCTTCCTCCTATAGCCATCCATACAATTCCCGCAGCCACGCGACCGAAAGTCCGATATAATTTTGTTCCCTTCCGCCTGCGGGCTTTGCCCAGATCGTTTCGTCGCACCAAGAGGCGCCATGTCCTCCCTTGGGGAATATATGCAGCTCAAACGGAACCTCGTACTCGCTCAAACGCTCCGCATAATACAGCACGTTTTCCACATTCGCCAGCCTGTCCTCAAAGGTGGCGTACAAAAACGTGGGCGGTGTCGCGCGGCTGACCTGCTCGTCGCACGACGCCAGCCGAAGCAGCTCCTCACTGCCGTCCGCATGGCTCGCCAGAAATTGTTTGCAGTGATCCAGCCTTGCGGTCAGAATGCCGTAGCATAAGACGACGGCGTTCGGTCGGCTGATCGGTTCTCCCAAGCGATGCCACAGGGTGCTTACGCTGGCGCAAAGATGCGCTCCCGCCGAAAAACCGCACAGGACGATGCCGTCTTCCCGGACGCCCCACTCCTCCGCATGTTCACGCAGCAGGGCGATCGCCGCGAGAAGCTCCTTCTGCGGCTCCGGAAAATGCGACGGCTTTACGCTGTAATTCAGTACCGCCGCATGAAAACCGGCTGCGTTGTACTGCAAAGCCACTCGGTCGCCGTCCTTATCCGTACACACCGTGGAATAGCCTCCGCCGGGGGCAATGACGACGCAGGGTCTTTTCCTGTTGCTTTTTTCAACGAAATAGCACTGCAGCGTCGGAATATGGCCGCTCTCGGAAGGAACGTCCTTTACGTTTACCTGAAAATATCGCATAAAAAACCACCTTTCTTTTTGCCTTATTGTAACGGCGTCAAAAAAGGTGGTGTACAAATATAAGGTTTATAGGTTTCTCATCTCCTCTGAAAAGCTGCAAAGCGTCTCGGCTTTCGTTTTCAGATGCGCCAAAACCTCAAGATAGCGATCCGCCCGGTATTTCAGGTCTTCGCTTTCCTCCGGACTCAAAAGAAGGTTTGCGGCATACCGCCCCTGCCCGCCGTCGTGGGCGGTCAGAAAACGCAGGATCGCCATAATACTGTAGCCCGTATCCAACAAAAGGCGGATCACATACATACGCTCCAAAGCAGCCGCATCATAAAACCGTTTTTGGTAGCGCTCCCCCTGCGGAAGCAGTCCGTTGCGTTCCCAGTTTCGGATCGCCTCCCCGGAAACGCCCAGCAATTCCGCCGCCTGCCTTTTGGAATACTGCTCAGGGCTTTCGGAAGCTGCTTTTTCCTTCCCCTGCGCCAAATTCTCCGTTGCAAGAGCAATGGCTTTTTTCGTTCTGGCGATATCGTCGCACACGGCCTGCCGATAGGTCTGCGCCGCTTCCTCATAGCCTTCCAAATCCCAGCGCTTCGCCGCAGCGATCACGCGCAGACTGATCTTCCGCAGATTCTTGTTTACAAATCCTCCGAACACCAAGCGACAGATCCGAATCTGATAAATATGATGAGAATGAAAGAGCCGATAGCGATTCGACAGCCGCTCGACCGGTTCCAAAAATCCGCATTTTTCATAAAAGCGTATCGTTCCTGCCTGTACTCCGGTAAGCGCCGCCAGCTCTCCGATCCGATACTGTGCCGCCTGTCCTGTCATGCCCCGGCCGCCGTTTTCATCCATACGTTTCCTCCGGCTCAATCTATATAAAAACATTCCTGAATGAGATTCCCCTGCGGCAGCTTCCTTTCCGCCCCAGTGCGATCCCCAGCGGAGCGTTTTTTGTTCTATCGAAAAAGCAGTTTCCGATAGAACAAAAAAGGTTCTGACCGAAATCAGAACCTCATGCAGTGCAGTCGATGGGACTTGAACCCACACCCACGTAAGTGGACATGAACCTGAATCATGCGCGTATGCCAATTCCGCCACGACTGCAAGCAAATATGATATTACCATTTGAAAGCCCATATGTCAAGCACTTTTTTGTCGGTTCAGGATGTTTTTCTTCCTTCGCAGCCGCTTCAAACGGCGACGCTTTCTACCGCTCCGACTTTTCCAGAATTTCCCGAAGCTCCCCCCAGCTTTGAACCGTCAAAACGCCCTCCTTCGGCTCCCAAGACAGATCCATGGCGCCCTGATACCAGACGGGAAACAGCCCCGCTCCCGCCGCGCCCACAATGTCGCACTCGTATTGATCGCCTATGTACCACACATCCTCCGGCGCAAGCTCCGCCCGAAGCAGCGCCAGCTCGAAGATCCTCCGGTTCGGCTTCCGGTACATATATTCGCTCGTGGCAAGAATAAATTCAAATTCATGCTCCGGCAGACAGGCGCGTATGCGCTCCGAAACGACCTTGCCGGAATACGAGATGTTGCTGATTACGCCCGTGCGGATGGAGTTCTCCCGCAGATAACGCAGAAAGTTCTCCACCCCTTCGGTCGGAGCGCCGGGCGCGGCAGCGTCCCAGAATACCCGATCGACGTCCTCCGGGCCGATGGACAGCTCGATCCCCTGCGAGGCATACAGATAAGAGGTAAACATGGAAGTAGGAACCTCCACCTGAAACAAATGCTTTTTCTGCGGATCAAAGCGTCCCAGCTCCCGGTTGATCCGGTCTGCCTCCGCCTGTACCTCCCGCGCCGTTTTCCCATACTTGTTTTTCACGGCATAGCGAAGCACCGCCTCCGTCCCCTTTACGCCGTCAAAGGCTTTTTCGTTTACAAGCGTCTGACCGTAATCAAACAGAATCATCTTTGGCGCTTTCATCGCAGCCTCCTCTTTTCTAAACGTGCCTCCGCGACAGGGCGGTTTCCGCTTAGGCATTCCCGGCCGCCCCGGAGAGAAAAATATCCATCGCCTCCCCCGGCAGGTCGTTTTCCACGCCGAAATAGGCAAGAATCGTCTTTCCGACGTCCGCAAAGCTCCGCCGCGTTCCCAGATTTTTTCCGGAGCAGACCGGCGCTCCGACCGCCAAAAACGGCACATACTCACGGGAGTGGTCGGTGGATGGCGTTCCGGGATCGCAGCCGTGATCGGCGGTGATCATCAGAACGTCCTCCGGTCCCAGCAGCTCCAAAAACTGCGGAAGCCGCTTGTCAAACGCGTTCAGCGCGCGGGCATAGCCCTCCGCGTCGTTCCGATGACCGTAAAGCATATCAAAATCCACAAGATTCACAAAGCAGAGCCCTTCAAATTCTTCGCGCAGCTCTGCGGCGATCGCTTCCATCCCCGCCTCGTTGTCCTTCGTATGGACGGCATGCGTGATCCCCTGCCCTGCAAAAATATCCTCGATCTTACCGACCGCGCGCACCGAATAGCCCGCGGCGTTCAGAACGGAAAGCAGGTTCTCCTTGGGCGGCGTCAGGGAAAAATCCCGGCGGCGCTTTGTCCGCTCAAAGGGCCATGCGCCCGTAAACGGACGCGCGATCACGCGTCCCACGCCGTATTCGCCCTGACACAGTTCCCGGGCGATCCGGCAGAACCCGTACAGCTCCTCCGGAGAGACCAAGTCCTCGTGAGCGGCGATCTGAAAGACGCTGTCCGCCGACGTATAGACGATCAACTTCCCGGTCTCCAGATGCTCTCTGCCGTAATCCCGGATAACCTCCGTGCCCGAATACGGACGGTTGCAGAGAACGCCGCGTCCGACGGCTGCCGAAAACCGGTCGATCAGCTCGTTTGGAAAGCCGTGCGGAAACGTGGGCATCGGCTCGCTGCGGACGATCCCGGTCATTTCCCAGTGCCCGGTCGTCGTGTCCTTTCCCCGCGAACGCTCGGCAAGCCGCGCGACGCTTCCGGAAAACGAAGCGCCGTTCCGTCCCTCCCCTTCCGTCTCCCCGCACGGTCGTCGACAAACGCCTGCCGTTCCGTCTGCAAGCGTCTCGCGCACGCCGTCAATGGCGGAGAAGCCCAGCCCGAACAGGTTCGGCAGACACAGCTCCCCGGTTTTCCAAACGCTGCGGAAGGTATTGCTTCCGGCGTCCCCAAACGCTTCGGCGTCGGGCATTTCCCCAATGCCGAAGCTGTCCAAAACAATGCAGAATACCCGTTTCATAGTCTCCCTCATCAATCAATATAGCTGTAGTAAACGGCTTCCTTATCGAACTGCTCGTTCATTTTCGTCAGTTCTTTTGTATAGGTCTTCCCCTGCGCCGGGTCCACATAGGTCAACAGCGTGGAGGAATAGCCGATAATAACGAACATGGAGTCTCCGCTTCGCACCGCCACGGGCTTTCCGTCCGACACAAACGCCAGCACCTGATTCAGGCTGACGCCGGAAAGGCTGACCGCCGTTCCCGGAATGGTTTCCTCCAGCCATGCAAGGAACGCCCGCTCGTTCAAATTGCAGCTCCCGGCGTCAACCGACATTCCCTTATAGTCAAAGAACATTTGCAGAACCGCCTGTTCCGCGCTCAGGACCCCGGAGGCATAGGTCTTTGAAAAATTGCTCAGGGAAGCCGAGTTCGCCTTTGCGCCGCGCATCCAAACGACCGTTCCGCGGCTGTCGTAGACCGTTCCCAGTTCCTGATCCGCCAGCGCGATGCACTCGCCCAGCGATTCGCTCACCAGCGCGACGCGCCCGTAAGCCTCCACATAATAACGGGGCGCCAGCCAGCCGCCGACGCGGACGGTCGTGCTGTCGGTGATCACCGTAAACACCGTATCGGCGCTCTTTGGAATCTTTTCCAGCTTGAAACCGGAGGGCAGATTCAGATAATATTCCTTATGCATCAGATCGGTCGTCCGAGTCGAAAGAGTGATGCGCTCCGTCGCATTTTCCTTGATATTCAGAATGATATCGTCTCCCGCCTCCTCATAAAGCGGACGCTCCCAGCTGCGCTCCGTGCCGTCCGCATCGACCGAGGTTACGGGAACCGTACCGGTCTTTTTGCAGAGCTTGATGGAGATCACGTTTCCCTCCACCTGCGCGGAGGCGATATACTGCGTTCCGCTGGAATAGTTTTTCACGATTTCCCCGCTCGGCTCCTCGATGACCAGACGATACATCGGCACGCAGTCGCTGCCGTCCTCATAGAACGTAAGATCCTCTTCCTTGGCGAGCCCGTAAACGATGCGGTTGTCGATCGTTCCCAGCAGCAGGATCCGCTCGCCCTCCGGGGCGTCCTTTCGCGTCGCCGCCCGATTTTCCAGATCGTAAAACACAAGCGACGTATTGGAAGCGTTGTCCTCTGTCTCCTGATAGACCAGAAGCTCCTGCTCCGGAAAATGCACCCACTCGTCGGACAAATGCTCGCTCACGACCGAAAAATCGTTGACCAGCGTCCGATACAGATAGAGCGTATCGTAGAGCGTAAAATAAAATTCGTCGTATTCGTTCATGTAAACAAACGCCCCGAATTCCTCTTTCAGAATCTCATACGGCACCGTTACCGGAACGAACATCATTTCCTCCAAGCGACGCTCTTCGGCATGATAACGATAATACAGAATGCCGACGCGGCCCTCGTATTCGCCGCGCGTAATGTAACCGTAGAAAACAAAGTCCGCATTGCCCTTATCGTCTACGGAGATGAGCTTAAAATCGTGCTCGCGGTTGTCGTAGCGGGCATAGTCCATCCCCTCGCGATAAAAGCCGAACACCCGCACCATCGTATTGGTGTTCATATCAAACTGCCAAAGCGCGCCGTCCCGCACAAACAGCAGATATTTTTCGTTCTCGCTCAGCAGATAATTCAGCTCGGTGTCCGTGGTCAGCCCCACCTTGATCTGATTTTTGTTGATGCTCACGAGCGTTCCGTCAAAGCGGGCGTTCAGCGTCCGCGAGTAATTGTAGAGAATGTTTTTGCTGCCCTCGCTGAAATAGCGGTACTCCTCACGCCCGGAAACGTTCTCTCTCGCGTCGCCGGTTACGATCTCCAGCCAGAAATCGAGCGTCACGCTCAGATATTTTTCGTTGTATTCCGTAACGGTCGGAACCCCGCAGGCAATTTCCGTAGGATTCATATCGCCGTAGCCGACCACGTCGATACTGTCGCTGAGCGTCACGGCGGCATAGTCCAGACCGCTGTCAGCGGACGTATTTTCCAGATACTTTTCCATGTCAAACTTGGCGTCATAGTCCAAGACGCTGTCATGGAACAGCTGGGAAAACGCAAGCTTCTGGGCGACGGAGGTATCCTTGGTGACCAACAGCCGGGTATAATAATATATGTTCCTGCCCTCGTTCGTAGTCAGCGTGATGCGCAGCGTATATTCCACATCCCGGGCATAGGTTCCGGTCAGCATGATCGGAGCATACAGACGACCGTCCTCCCACTCCTTGAGCGCCATGATTTCGGTCTCCTCAACCAGCGTCCCGCCGGAGACCTCCATGACCGTACAGGTCAGGCGCTTGACGACGCTCTCCTTCTGGTCGATCAGCACCTGAAAGCTGAGATCGGACATGATCGGAGTAATGCTCTGCCGCAGCAGCGCTTCTTCGGGCAAAAACGTATAGCCCAAGGTCTGGTTCATCTCCGCCCCGTCCACGCAGAAGGAAACGACCGGCAAAGTCGCGGCGGAGGCCGAAACCGTCGTCTGTTCAGCCAGATAAGTATGTTCCGGGACCTTCCGGTAGAAATATATCAGTGCTGCAATAAATACCAGACACAGAATCACAATCCGATATCTTAATTTCATACTTTCCTCCGATAGCGGAGCATGTTCCTGCGAAGCGTCGCGCCGAAAAACTCCAATTTTCGGCTGCGATCACCGGCGGGTTGTGCTCCGTCACAAACCGCCGAGGGTGAACATCAGCGCATCGGCCTGATTTTTCACTCTGCCCTCACATAACGAAACAAATTTATTTGCGTATTTGCGGATATTATAACCCGATTTCCGTGTTTCTGCAATCGCGTTTCCAAAAAAGAATAGAACGCAGCCTTTTCCGCGCCGGACGCGCCTCCCCTCCACGGCTTCGGGTCCCTTCGACAAACCTTCGCACCTTCCGCGTTCTTCCGTCATATACTGAACCGAAGCCTGAATTACCCTTGGAGTGAGCTATGCCTGAATGGATATATCCCAACCAAAACCTTTCCTACGATCCCCGAAACGATCAGGTCTACCCGACGCCCCGGCCGGGAATTCCGCAGGAGCCGTTCCCGATCTTTCCCTTTCCGATTGCTCCGTACGCCAATTACGACAGCCGTAGAAGCTACGAGCAGGACATGAAATACTTAATCTCCCTCTATCCGGAATTTATCAAGCCCATGCTGAGCCTGATCCGAACGGTCAGCGACCGCTACGACCATCCCGGCACGTTTCTTTACGATCGCTATCCGGACAAAGAAAGTCTCCTGCGCATCGTAACGGAAATCTACGACGAGCTGGCGGAGAATCAGAACGGCGTGATCCTTGAGGGGACGGCGGAGACGACGGACGGACTGCCCTCGGAGATCCCGCCGGAGCTGAATTTCACGAAAGACCCCCGGAACCCGTGCATCCTCACGCTGATCCAGATCCTTTTGTCCAACGAGCTCTTGTTCCGCAGACAGAATCAGAACAGCCAGAGCCGCTACTGGTACGGCTATTGACCCGCAGAGGGAAACGGCGCAAGGACGGCGCGGCAAAAGCCGCACCGTCCTTTTATTCTACAGCGGAAGAATTATGCGAATCGTCAGGGTATTTTCCGCCTCTAATACTGCCGTGATCTTCCCCTTATGAGCGGTCACGACCGCCTTGGCGACGGAAAGCCCGATCCCATATCCTCCGGTCTCCGAACTTCTGGACGGGTCGGTGCGGTAGAAGCGTTCAAACAAAAGCTCCAGCTTCTCCTTCGCAAGCGGCGTCCGTGTCTCGTTCGTAACCGTCAGACGGAGCGTTTTCCCCGCCTTTTTCAGACGTACCGCAATGCTGCTGTTTTCCGGCGAATACTTTACCGCGTTGTCGAGCAAAACGGAAAGCATTTGCCGCAGCGCCTTTTCATCGCCCGTAAACGTCAGCATCGGCTCGATTTCCGCCGAAAGCGTTTTATTCTGCGACTTGGCAAGTGCCTGAAAGTCCTGCGCCGTTTCGCTCGCAACATCCGAAAACGGAAATTCCATCGCCTGCCGTTCTGCGGTTCCCTCGTTCATCCGAGACAGAAAAATCAAATCGTTCGTAAGGGAAGTAAGCCGCTTTGTCTGGCTGCGAATATCGCGCAGCCACTCGTTTTCCTCCCCGATTTCCATTCCCAGCATTTCCGCATCGGCGCCGATGATCGTGATGGGCGTTTTGATTTCATGTCCGGCATCGGTGACGAACCGCTTTTGCTTGTCATAGCTTTCCGCGATCGGCTTCATAATTCTTCCCGACAGCAGCACGATCAGCACAAATACGGCGGCAAGTCCCGCAAGGGAGATCCCGCAGCTTGCAAGCAGAAAGGTGCGAAAGGTCGAAAGCATTTTGGAGCAGTCCAGAAAGATCACCATGACGCCGTTCCCTCCGTCGCTCACAATATAACGATAGATCCCTTCAAACCCCTTCTCCGAGCTGCCGCCGTATGCCTTTTCCGCCAATTCTACAGCAGTATCACTATTGATTGCCGCTATATGATCCATGTTGCAGGAAACCGCCTCGCCCTCGTTGGAAAACGTGACCGTAAAGAAACGGGATTCGTACGGAAGCTCCGGTGAAAACGCGTGTGCGTCGTCCGCAGGAGCGTCCCCCGGCTGCGGCTTGATCAAACCTCCCTCGTCGGAGACGGGGAATTTCCCGTCGTTTATTTTCAACAACGCGAGCGTATCGTCCGCCTCGCTTACAATACTGCGGTAATTCAGCCCGTTGACGATCAGCATAATGACCGCAAGCACCGCAAAAAGCGAGAGCATCGCGACAACGACAAATCGGATTCTAAGCCTGCGGATCATAAAGCTCCTCCAAATAATAACCGGCGTTTCGCTGTGCTTTGATCTGGATGTTCGCTCCGACCGCGGTCAGCTTCTTCCGCAGATAGGAAATATAAACCCAAACAACGTTTAGCTCCGCTTCGGTGTCATAGCCCCAGATCCGTTCCATAAAACGCTCGGTCGATATGAGATTTTTGGGATGGCGCATCAGCATTTCCATGATCTGAAACTCCTTGTTCGCCAGCTTATAGCTGTTTGCCGGCCCGGAAAGCTCATAAAAAGCACAGTCCAGTTTTACATTGCCGAACCGCAAACAGGAATCCGTCTGTTCGGAATTGCCCCGTGTCATGGCGCGGATACGGGCAAGCAATTCTCTTGCTTCAAAGGGTTTTGTCAAATAATCGTTGGCGCCGCTGTCCAAGCCCAGCACCTTATCGTCCACCTCCGATTTTGCCGTAAGTATCAGCACCGGAAGCTTGCTCCCGCTTGCGCGCAGCTTTTTCAAAACGCTGATGCCGTCCAGCTTCGGCATCATCACGTCAAGAATGGCGCCGTCATAATTTTCCGAATCCAGCCATTCCAGCGCCGCCTCGCCGTCATAAACGGCGTCCACGGAATAATTATTTTTTTCAAGAAGCGCCGCAAGCGCTCTCGACAGCGAGCGTTCGTCCTCCGCAAGAAGCAGTCTCATGTTCCGTTCCTCTCTTCCTTGATTTTCTTTCATGTCGTCAATTATAAAGCAGTTACCTAAAACGGAATTAAAATGCCATGCGTATTACCGAGTGTTTTCTATAATTTTACCATAGCCGTTCCGGCCTTGGAAGAACATTTTTTATTTTTTCTGCGTCTTAACCATAATTAAGGTTTGCATACTAGAATAAAGCCGAAACAAAGAACCACTCAAAACCATGGAGGTGTCATTATGAAGAAACACATTGCGATCCTATGCTTGTTTATACTTCTGCTTTCTCTTTGCGGATGCCAAAAGGAAAAGGAACAGGGAGAACAAGATTACAGCAACTCTACGCTGACCGGCAAGGTCACGGCAATAGAAGAAACAACGCTGACGCTGCTGCTCGGCGACTTAAGCGAAGCCGACTCGGAGACACGGGACGGTCAGGAACCGCCGGAAAAGCCGGACGAAGCCGGCGCGGAGCAGAACGGCGATCCCGCACCCGCAGGGCAATCGGCAGCCGACGCTCCCCCGGAGGCACCCGACGGCGACATGCAGGCTCCCGGCGGCAAC
>JAUNGI010000049.1 GCA_030524525.1 Lachnospiraceae bacterium | reverse complement strand
GGTATCGGAGGTTCGTGCCGAGAAATCGGAGGTTGTCGTCAAGGAATCGAAGGCTGTTGCCGTGGAACCGGAGGTTATCGCTAAGAAGCGGAAACTTGTCGTTGAGGAACCGCAGGTTATCGCCGAGAACTCGGAGATGGTTGTGGAGGCATCGGAGACTGTCGCAAAGGCATACGAGGTTATCGTCAAGAAACCGAAAGCCGTTGCAGAGGAACCGGAGATGGTTGCCAAGAAGCCGTCAGCCGTCAGGGAGAGCGAGGAAGCTTTTGCCGAGAGGCTGGAAGCTTCGCAGGAAGATCCGGCAATTTCGATTTCGTTTGAACGGGTCGAACTTGAGGAGGAAACGATGGGCGAAGAAGCGGCACAGGAAGAAGGCTTCGGAATGGAACTCCTGATGTAAGGAGGAGAGATTGGAAAATTACACCGATGTGTTGTTTTTTCAAGCGGTTATTTGTTTCTGAGCGAAGGCGGATCGCTTTGACAGCAGCCGCATCTTCGCGACAAGTCGCTCGCAAATGATGATTCGTATGAGTATGGATGCGCGGTTCCATGGGAAGGAACTGAAAAAACGGTCACGGGAGGCTAAGGAGGAAATCATGGAAAAGGAAATGGTTATCGTATTGGATTTTGGCGGGCAGTATAATCAGTTGATTGCGCGCCGCGTCCGGGAATGCAACGTCTATTGTGAGGTCAAGCCGTATACTATGAGCCTTGACGAGATCAAAGCCGCCAATCCCAAAGGCATTATTTTCACGGGCGGCCCCAACAGCGTCTATTTGGAGGAATCCCCCCATTATGACAAGGCGATCTTTGAGTTGGGCATTCCGATCCTTGGCATTTGCTATGGCTCTCAGTTGATGGCGTATGAGCTTGGCGGCGAGGTGGCGACGGCTCCGGTCAGCGAATACGGGCAGACCGATGTGACCGCCGACAACGAAGGCAGCCTTCTGTTTGAAGGCGTGAGCCAAAAGAGTATCTGCTGGATGAGCCATACCGATTACATTTCCAAGCTGCCGGAGGGCTTCCGCCGCACCGCGTGGTCGGACGTGTGTCCGAATGCGGCGATGGAATGCGCCGAGCGCCGGCTCTATGCGACCCAGTTCCATCCGGAGGTTATGCATACCCGCGAGGGCATGAAGATGCTCTCCAACTTTGTCTATAAGGTTTGCGGCTGCAAGGGCGACTGGCAGATGGCTTCGTTCGTGGAGACGACGATCCGGCAGCTTCGCGAGAAGATCGGCGGCGGCAAGGTGCTTTGCGCGCTTTCCGGCGGCGTGGATTCCTCGGTTGCGGCGGTGCTGCTTTCCAAGGCGGTGGGCAAACAGCTTACCTGCGTCTTTGTGGATCACGGTCTGCTCCGGAAAAACGAGGGCGACGAGGTCGAGGCGGTTTTTGGCCCGAACGGCTCCTACGATCTGAATTTTATCCGGGTCAATGCGCAGGAGCGCTTCTACAGCAAGCTTGCGGGCGTGGAGGAGCCGGAGGCAAAGCGGAAGATCATCGGCGCGGAATTCATTCGCGTGTTTGAGGAAGAAGCAAAGAAGATCGGCGCGGTGGACTTCTTGGTACAGGGCACGATCTATCCGGACGTGATCGAGAGCGGTCTTGGAAAATCCGCGGTCATCAAATCCCACCACAACGTGGGCGGTCTGCCGGATTGCGTAGATTTCAAGGAGATCGTTGAGCCGCTCCGGATGCTCTTTAAGGACGAGGTGCGCAAGGCCGGTCTGGAGCTTGGCATCCCCGAATACCTCGTTTACCGTCAGCCGTTCCCGGGACCGGGACTCGGCATTCGCATTATCGGCGAAGTCACGGCGGAAAAAGTCCGCATCGTTCAGGACGCCGACTATATTTACCGCGAGGAGATCGCCAAAGCCGGTGTTCAGGGGCTTGGACAGTATTTCGCCGCCCTGACCAATATGCGCTCCGTGGGCGTTATGGGCGATTTCCGCACCTACGACTATGCAATCGCGCTGCGCGCGGTCATGACCAGCGACTTTATGACTGCCGAGGCGGCGCCGATTCCGTGGGAGGTGCTTTCGAAGGTAACGAACCGGATCGTCAACGAGGTGAAGGGGGTCAACCGGGTGCTGTATGATTGTACGGGGAAGCCGCCGGCGACGATTGAGTTTGAGTGATTGAAATGTTAAAGGGCAACGGTCATTATTCTGCAAAGGGCAAAAATGACTATTTTCCAAAATAAAAAATCAGACCTTGAGGAAGAAATTCCTTGAGGTCTTTTTTTGCCCTTTCATAGCCGAAAAACCTTGAAAAATAAGCATTTCCTGTGTATAAAATCGTGATTTGGTATATCAAAAGACAGCGGAGAATCACAAATCTGGACGGAGCATGAGAATAGTGGATTTTGCCCCGGACAGAATAATCGGGTTTGCCCCGTAACATGAAATTTTACACAGGTTATTTTATATGGCAGGTGGTCTATTGAATTGCCTGCCATCTGTAAATATTTATATTTCGAACGAAATGTTGTAGACTATAATTGTATTTGCGTAGATGAGGAAGTGAACTACAGTGGAAAAACAAGAAAAAAATGATAGCAATAAGACTGAGAAGAAAAATCAGAAAAAATCACAAAAAGATATGAATGGATTGATAGGTGGCCTTGTATTTGGTTTTCTTTTTGCATTTGTTGCCTATCAATTATATAATAGATTAATTGAATTTCCTATCGGACAAATACTGGCATATATTATAGGGTTTTTTGCATTTATTTGTTTTATGGTATCTGTGAGTTGTTTCTTTGATTACAAAGAGTCAAAGAAAATGGAAAAATTGGATGAAGATGCTCGTAGAGAAGAAAAAGAATTTTCAGAAATTGCTCCTGAAAAAAGAGCTTTAAGAGCAGAAAAAATGTTCAGAATGAATCAGAAGGAGTTAATGAGATACTATGATATGAATTTGGCTCAAACAAAGTTCCTTTCTGGCCTTGGCATTATAATGATTATATTTGGAATATTGATAGTGGCAGCAAGTTTATATATGTATACATCCTTTGATTCAGATAAAATCCTGTTGTTAGTGGGGAGTTTGAGTGGAATTGTAGTAGATTTTATAGGAGCTATTTTTATTAAAATGTACAATAAGAACATTGAAGCGGCAGTTAAATTTCATGCAAAATTTGCTGAGAGTAATAATCTTTTGCTCGCAAACTCGATTGCAAATAAAATAGATGATGATAAGTTAAGAGAAGATACTTTATCGGAGATATCCAAAAGTATTACTTCTACTAATAAGAATTTTATGATTTAATGGAAGTGTATTGAAGGTGCAAACAATAAGGATACAATAAATGAAGCTAAGGATGAATTCCGGGTTGACGATGAGCCGGAAAAGGAGCTGATATAGGTGGACTATCAGATCAGAGAAATCAAAGAAAGTGAATATCCGATCTTATCGGAGTTTCTGTACGAGGCAATTTTTATCCCGGAGGGAACGAAAAAGCCGCCAAAGTCCATTATCGAACAGCCGGAGCTGCAAGTATATCTTGCTGATTTTGGGAGAGCGGACGATTGGTGCTTGGTGGCTGAAACAAAAGAAAAGATTGTGGGTGCGGTATGGGCGCGTATTATGAACGATTATGGACATGTTGATGATGAGACGCCCTCCTTGGCGATCTCTCTTTACGAGGAGTACAGGCGCATGGGAATCGGAACAGAGCTTATGAGAGCCATGCTGCAATTTCTTAAGGGCAAGGGGTACAAGCAGACCTCCTTGTCCGTTCAGAAGGCGAATTATGCCGCTGCCATGTATCGAAAAGCAGGGTTTGAAGTGTTTGATGAAAATGAGGAAGAATATATAATGCTTTGCAGATTATGACAGACTGCTTTCTAGAAAACCGCCTATTATTTGGCAGGAAGCAGAGCGGAAGGGTAGTGACTATCCGATGAATGCTTGATGGGTGAAGTCAAAAAGAATAAGAAGATAGTGCGATACATACTGATATGAATAAATGTTAATTTTCTGGATAAAGATAAATTAGAGCGCCCAAACCGAGTCACTTTCCTTCTGGCCTTAAATCCGGATCGCCTAGCGACTGAAAAAACTGTAATTGCCTGAATAATCTCCTGCTTATATGGTTGGCAGTGTTTTCCGAGGCTCATAATGACAATTTCATTTTTGCAGAGCAAGCCTCATCAAATAAGTCAAGGGCGGCGAGCGCCGTTTATGTCCCACGGATTTTCCGGTGGGACTTTGTTGTTTGCGGACTTTCCAAGCGGGAGGGAAAGTGCTATACTACGCATAGCGGTTAAGGCGGTAGATCCGGGTTTTGGGGCTGAAAAAGCGCTTGCGTAAGGGGGGGAGAGATCCCGTGAAAATAGACTTCGTTTGGACAGACGGCGCGGATAACGCGTTTGCGGAATTTTATAAGGTGACTGAAAATTACTACAGCCGGCTGGTTGGCGGAATACAGAACAGAAAGGAATTTGTACCATACAACAACCTGTCGGAGATTCGGGATGTTCTCATTGCTTACCAAGCCGGTGCGCCTGTGGCTTGCGGTAGTTATAAGGAATATGACAAGGAAACTATTGAAATAAAGCGCGTGTGGGTAAATGAGGATTGTCGCGGAAAGCATATTGCAAAATCCATAATGGAGCGGCTTGAGGAAAGAGCGATAAGCCGGGGATATAAACGAGCCGTATTACAGACGAGGGAACAAATGACGGATGCCATTGGCTTGTATACGAAACTGGGGTACCGGAGAATTGCCAATTATCCGCCGTATGATTGCTTAAATGGGGCGGTTTGCTTGGCAAAGGAACTGTAAGTTTCGGCTTTCCGGCGGGGCGTGTGTCGGACCGGTCGGAGGGCGTGACGGAAGAGATGGCATTTCTTGAAGGATCGGGAATAGTGCGTCATGGCAGCGCCGCTCTGGTTTTGCAACGCCACCTGCTGGGAAAATATCAGGGCAGTCGCCCTGCAATCTCGGGGCATGCACCCCGCAATCGCAGGACAAGCACCCTGCAGTATCAAGGCAGGCAATCCACAATATCGAGGCAGGCACCCCGCAATGCCACGGCAGTTACCCTGCAATATCGAGGCAGTCACCACAAAAATGTCGGGACAGGCACCCCAAAATCTCACGGCAATCCCCCCGCAACATCGGGGCAAGTAACCAATAAGGACAAGCAGCAAACAATATCTTGAAGAAAGGCGGTGGAATGCATGTATAATCCTCAGCTTGAAACTTTTCTGCGCGTCGCGGATGCGGGCAGCTTTAACCGGGCGGCGGAAAAAGCCTATATCACGCCGACCGCCGTGATCAAGCAGATCAATCTGTTGGAGGCGCAGCTGGGGGTAAGGCTTTTTGAAAGAACACACAGGGGGCTTACCTTGACCAAAGCGGGAAAGTCTTTATATCAGGACGCAAAATACATTATCCAATATTGCAGGGATTCGGTCACGCGGGCGAAGAATGCCATGCAGGAGGATACCAATATCATTCGGATCGGCACCTCGCCCATGACTCCGGCGCAGCTTTTGATGCCGCTGTGGCCGAAGATTCAGGCAAAATGTCCGGATATAAAGTTTCGGATCCTTCCCTTTGAAAACACGCCTCAAAATGCAAGAGAAATATTGGCGAATTTGGGAAAGAATATTGATGTGATCGGTGGTATTTTTGACGAAACCATGCTGGAGCTGCGGAAATGCGCCGGTACGGAATTATCCCGCGAGCCGTTCGGCTGTGCGGTTTCCGTTCACCACCGGCTGGCGGCGAAGGATAAACTGACCATTCAGGACCTGTACGGGGAAAATCTGCTCTTAATGCACCGGGACTGGAGTCATTATGTAGACGAGATACGGGACGAGCTTTGGAAAAATCACAGTCAGATCCATATTGTGGATTTTGATTTCTACAGCATGGATGTGTTTAATCGCTGCGAAAACGGCAACGACGTGCTTTTATCAATTTCCGGTTGGGCAAGCGTCCATCCGCTTTTGAAGGTCCTGCCTGTGGAGTGGGACTATGGGATTCCCTACGGCTTGCTCCACTCGCCCAAACCTACGGAAAACGTGAAGAGATTTCTGAAAGCCGCCCAGGAAGCCGCGCAGGAGGAAAGGGAATCATAAAAAGCGAGTTATAACCTTTAAGTATAAACTGTTGAACGAATCGAGACTTCACATGGAGTCTCGATTTTTTATAATGTAGGTAAGAAAAAAAGAAAGGAGGGCGGGAGCGTTTGAAAAAGATGGTACTCATGGTTTCTCTTCTCGGTCTGCTTTTCAGCGTTGCGGGATGCAGCCGGGAAAGCGGAACCCCGCCGAATACGGAGAAAACGCCGGAAACGGTTTCCGGAGAGGCGGGAAGCTCCATGCAGGAAGAGGAAAATCGCAGGCAGGCGTATACGGAAAATACGAGGATATCGGAGGTTATTTCCGATCCGGCGTTTGGCGAATACGGAAGGCTGATATTTCCTGTGGACAACGGTTATTACAGCGGGAACACGCTGGGGGAGCTGCGTCTGACCTGGTACACGGAGATGGATCCGAGCAAGACCGTGGAAATCGTCAACCATATGAAAAACCGTGCCGAGGCGGGAGAAACGATTTTTTACGATATCTATACCGACCAAGAAAAGGCGGCGGACCCGGAGAAAAAGGATACGGGCTTGTTTTTCTTCAAGGGAGATCCCGGAGCGAAATTCGCGATCTGCAGCGCGGGCGGCGGTTTTGCCTATGTGGGCGCCATGCACGACAGCTTCCCGCATGCTCTGGAATTATCGAAGAAGGGGTACAACGCCTTCGCGCTGATTTACCGTCCCGGCGCACAGACCGCGTGCGAGGATCTGGCAAGGGCGATCGGCTTTATCTTTGAACATGCCGACGAGCTGGAGGTCGATACCGATTGCTATTCTCTGTGGGGCGGTTCGGCGGGCGGCAGGATGACCGCATACCTCTCCTCCTACGGGACGGAGGCGTTCGGCGGCGGAAGCTATCCGAAGCCGGGATGCGCGGTGATACAGTATACCGGGCACAGCGAGTATACGAAAAACGATCCGCCCACTTATATGTGCGTGGGAGAACGGGACGGCATTGCAAGCTGGCGCACAATGGAGCGCAGGAGCGAGGCGCTCAGAGCCGCCGGAATCGAGACGGAATTCCACAAGTACCCCGGTCTCGGTCACGGCTTCGGGCTGGGAACCGGAACCGTTGCCGAGGGATGGCTGGACGAGGCGGCAGCGTTCTGGGAAAAACAAATGTAAGAAAGAAGGAGATCGACATTATGAAAAAGAAAATCATTATTATTATTGTTGCCGCAGTCGTGGTTATTGCCGCAGCGGCGGTCGTCTGTATGAATCTGTTCGGAGGGTCCCATACCGGAATTGACAATGAGCCGGAGGCAAAGGTAACCGGCGAAAGCAATGTGCTTGTGGCTTACTTCTCATGGTCGGGCAACGGACAGCAGATGGCAAGATGGATCGCGGAGGAGACCGGCGGCGATCTGTTCCGCATTGTTCCCGCGGAATCCTATGGGGAGGATTACAATGCCTGCGCGGACCGTGCAAAAGAGGAGCTGGACAACGAAATACGTCCGGAGCTGTCCGAGCATATCGACGCCGCCGTCATGGCGCAGTACGATGTGATCTATCTCGGCTTCCCCGTTTGGTGGTACGATCTGCCCATGCCGGTTTGGACCTTTCTGGAGGAATACGACCTGTCCGGGAAAACCGTGGTCCCGTTTTTCTCGCATAACGGAAGCTCCAGCGGCGCAAACAGCTTGAACCGGGTTGCGGAGCTGGCAAAGGACGCGACGGTCCTTACAAAGGACGCGCTGTCGCTCAGAGGAAGCGCGGTTGCGGATTCGGAAGCAGAGGTAAAGGCTTGGGCGGCGGACTTCAAAGAAGAGAATTGAGTCGGGAGGTGATCGGATGAACAACTTTATTTATGAGAACGCAACGAAGGTCTATTTCGGCAAAGGCGGCGTAAAGGAATATCTTGCCAGTCTTATGAAGAAAACCGGCAAAACGGTTATGCTCGCATATGGAGGCGGGTCGGTCAAGAAAAACGGGATATACGACGAGGTCACGGCGATCCTGACGACGGTGGGAAAAACAATCGTCGAATTTTCCGGCATCATGTCCAACCCCACCTACGCCAAAGTGCAGGAGGGCGCCCGGCTTGCTCGTGAAAATTCGGTGGATTTCATTCTTGCGGTAGGCGGCGGCTCGGTGATCGACTGCTGTAAGATCGTGTCCGCGCAGGCAAAGCTTTCGGGCGATATCTGGGAACTGGAAAACGAAAAGAAAATCTATCCCGCAGACTTTATTCCGATGGGCGCGATTGTGACAGCTTCGGGAACCGGCTCGGAAATGAACGCGGGCGCGGTGATTACCCATGAGGAGAAGAGGATCAAGGGCGCACTTTTCGGCGCGCAGGCAAGGTTCGCGTTTCTGGACCCCGCCTATACGATGTCCGTTCCGTTTAAGCAGGTGCTTTCCGGGGCGTTCGATACGCTCAGCCACGCAATGGAAACTTACTTCGGAAAGCCGGATGCAAACAATCTTTCCGACGATATCAATGAAGCGGTCATGAGAAGCGTGATCCGCAGCATCCGCGTCCTGCTGAACGACCGCGAGAATTACGAGGCGAGAAGCGAGCTGATGTGGGCTTCGTCCATGGCGGAGAACGGAATTTTGAAGATCGGAAAGATCACGGATTTTCAGGCGCACCAGATCGAGCATCAGCTCGGCGCTTACACCGACTGCAACCACGGCGCGGGACTGGCGGTGATCCATCCGGTTCTCTACCGTCATATTTATCGGGACGGCGCGGAGCGGTTTGCCCGCTTTGCGAAAAACGTATGGGGGATCGACGATCGGGGCGACGACGAGGAAACTGCCCTTGCGGGGGTCGAGGCGCTCGCCGATTTCGTCAAGGAAATCGGTTTGCCGACAAGCTTCTCGCAGATGGGAATTTCCGCCGACACGGATCTCCGGGCGGTTGCCGATTCGACCAACGTTACGGCGGGCTGCTGCAAAAGGCTGACGCACGATGAAATTTACGAGATACTGAAGGAATGTATTTGATCCGATAAGGAGAGAGGCTATGAGCAAGAAGGTTTTGATTTTATCCGGAAGTCCCCGGAAGGGCGGCAACTCGGATCTGCTTTGCGACGAGTTTATGCGCGGGGCGAAGGAGAGCGGAAACGAAGCAGAAAAGGTCCGTGTCGCGGAGAAGAAGATCGGCTATTGCCGCGCCTGCTATTATTGCAGACAAAGCGGCGGAGAATGCGCGATCAAAGACGATATGGCGGAAGTATTGCAGAAAATGATCGACGCAGACGTGATCGTTTTGGCAAGTCCCGTGTATTTCTATTCCGTTGACGCGCAGCTGAAAACGGTCCTCGACCGGACGGTGGCTCGCTGGCTGGAGGTTCGCGATAAAGAATTCTACTACATCGTGACCATGGCGGACGAGGAGACGGGATCGGCGGAAACAACGCTGGCATGCTTCCGGGGCTATGCCGACTGCGTACAGGGCGCGAAGGAAATGGGCGTGATCTATGGCGCGGGCGTCTATGAAAAAGGACGTGTTGCCGGAACGCCGGCAATGCGTCAGGCTTATGAAATGGGAAAATCAGTGAGGTGAAACGAATATGAAAAAAATAACCGCTCTTTTGATGTGTCTGCTGCTTGGGCTTGGTTTGGCTGCTTGCAGCGCTACAAATTCCGATCAGGAACCTTCCGCATCGGACAAAAAAACACAAACACAGGAGCCGACGGCGGCTCCCACGCAGGGCAGCGGCGAGTCGGGGGAGCCTTCCGAGCCCTCGGTCGCAGCGGGAAAGAAGATCCTGATCGTCTACTATTCCGCGACGGGAAGTACGGAAGCGGTCGCAAACGATATTGCCGCCATGGTCGGCGGCGATACGCTGAAGCTGGTTCCGGTGGACGACTATTCCGGTGAGGACCTGAATTACAGGGATTCGGACAGCCGTGTGGTATATGAGCATGATCACCCGGAAGCAAGAGAAATGGAGCTTGTGCAGAGCACGGTGGAGAATTGGGAGGAGTACGACACGGTATTTATCGGCTATCCCATTTGGTGGCAGATCGCCGCATGGCCGGTGGACGCATTTGTAAAAGCGAATGATTTCACCGGAAAAACCGTAATTCCGTTCTGCACATCCGCAAGCTCCGGTCTCGGCGATTCCGGCAGGCTGCTTGCGGATATGGCGGGAACGGGGAACTGGCTGGAAGGGCAGAGATTTTCCTCCGGTGCGTCGGAAGAAACCGTTCGCGCATGGCTGGAAGGTCTGAACCTTGGCGAATGAGGAAGGTCGTGTTATGCGAAAAAAAGCGCTTTGCCTGTTTGTTATCGGCGTGGTTGCCGTTTTGGCTTCCGCCTGTGCAAAAACCCCGGCGACGGAAGGCCCCGGTTCGGAGCGCCCCGTCGTCGGCGAGGCCGGGACAAACGAGCCGGTAACGGCAGGTAGGGAGAAACAAAATACGGTAACGGAAGGCACGCAGAGCTATCGCGGCTTTGTTGTCGATAATGTCCTGCATTCGGAAAAAGACGGCGATATCCACTACAATGTCTACATCCCCGAAGACTATGACGGAAGCCGTCCGTATGCCCTGTACTTTACCCTTCCCGGCTACGAGGGACTGTATTTTCAGGGCGTGGCGCAGAATCTGAAATCGGAAGAATTCGGATTTGAGGCGCAGAAGTACCGGGAAGAGATGATCGTCGTTGCGCCGCAGCTCAGCGA
Organism: Lachnospiraceae bacterium; assembly: GCA_030524525.1. Classification (GTDB taxonomy): domain Bacteria; phylum Bacillota; class Clostridia; order Lachnospirales; family Lachnospiraceae; genus ISDg. The sequence continues at coordinate 3,577 of JAUNGI010000049.1, read as the reverse complement.
TTGGGGCGAAACGTCCGCCGATCAGACGATCGCACTGGTGGAGTATTTCTTGGAAACCTATCGTATTGACCGCTCCAAGGTATATGCAAACGGGTATTCGGGCGGCGGAGAAACCATGTCGATCGTCGTTGGAAAGCGTCCGGATCTGTTTACCGCCTATCTTCACGTCAGCTCCAAATGGGACGGCGAATATGAAACGGTTGCGGCGCAGCGTCTGCCCGTCTATTTTGCGATCGGCAGAAACGACGAATACTACGGTTCGGAGCCTACAAGAGAGGCGTATAATACGCTTCGAGCGCTCTATGAACAACAGGGCTTGCCGCAGACGGAAATCGACAAGCTGCTCGTGTTGGACATCAAGGAGCATGATTATTTTACCGAGCGGAACGTTTCGAATGAACACGGCGGCGGGGGATGCTTTGCTTTTGATCCGGACATCATGGGCTGGCTGTTCGGCAAAGAACGGCAGGAGAGCGCAGGGACAAACGGTCCCAAGGCGCCGGAGAAAACGGGCGGCGATACGGTGGCAAATGCGGCCTCCGGTGGCGGAAGAGCTTAACCGGGGCGGCGCTTCGGGAAGCCGACGTGACGGTTGACGTAAACGTACTGGAGGACCGGCCGCACGGCTACGGCTATACGGAGGGATGGATCCCCGCCTATGACGCGTGGCTGGAAAAAAATTTCGCCGATAACTAAAGAGGTAAAACCAAAAAGTATAAACGGATGAACAAAGGGAAACTTCCGGAGAAAAGTCCGCTGCATTATAATAAATTCGAAAACAGGGAAAGGAACCGGATCAGGCGCCGGACTTCATGGAGATGTCCGAAGTGTTTGGCGGTTCAAAAATAAAATCAAAGTAAAGGAGCAGATGGATCATGAGAAAAAATTTTGGAGTAAAGCCGTGGCTGTACCCTCTGCCGGTACTCCTTGTGGGCACCTATGACGAGGAAGGCAACGCAGACTTGATGAACGCCGCATGGGGCGGTCTGTATGACTCTGACAAGGTGGTGCTTTGCCTGTCCGCAGGGCATAAGACCACAAAGAACATTATGGAAAAGAAGGCCTTTACCGTCAGCTTTGCCGACGCCGCGCATGTAACCGAAGCCGATTATGTCGGGATGGTTTCCGCAAACAGCGAGCCGGGCAAATTGGAAAAGGCGGGCTTTCATCCGACGAAAAGCGCGTTTGTGGATGCGCCGCTGATCGAAGAGCTTCCCATGACGCTGGAATGCAGGCTGCTGAAAAGAAACGAGGACGGGAATATTATCGGCGAGATCGTCAACGTCAGCGCGGATGAAAAAATCTTGAAGGAAGACGGGAGCATTGATCCCGAAAAGCTGTGCCCGATCTCCTTCGATCCGATCCGCAACGCTTACGTCAAGCTGGGCGAAACCGTGGGCAATGCTTTTCGGGACGGCGCGGCGCTGAAATAAAGAGAATGCATAGAAACAGAAACGGAGGATTTTATTATGGAATATGTTATGTTAAACAATGGAATTAAAATGCCGCTGGAGGGCTTCGGCGTATTTCAGGTTCCCGATCCGGCACAGTGCGAACAGGCGGTTTTGGACGCTGTCGCAAGCGGGTATCGGCTGATCGACACTGCGGCGGCATATGGGAATGAGGAGGCGGTCGGAGCCGCCGTCAAGCGGTGCGGCGTTCCCCGGAGCGAGCTGTTTATCACCACCAAGCTGTGGGTACAGGACGCCGGCTACGAGGAAGCCAAAAAGGCCTTTGAGACTTCGCTGAAAAAGCTGGGGCTGGAATATTTGGATCTATATTTGCTGCATCAGCCGATGGGCGATTATGTCGGCGCTTACCGCGCGATGGAGGAGCTTTATAAAGAGGGTGTGATCCGCGCCATCGGCGTGTGCAACTTCTATCCGCATGTGCTGGCGGATCTTTGCGAAACGGTGGAGGTGACACCCGCGGTGAATCAGGTGGAGCTGCATCCCTTCTTCCAGCAGGAGAAGGCTCTGAAAATCATGAAAGAGTATGGGGTCGTGCCGGAGGCTTGGGGACCGTTCGCGGAAGGAAAGCACGGAATCTTTACGCACCCCGTGCTCGGCGCGATCGGAGAAAAATACGGCAAGAGCGCCTCTCAGGTGGCTCTTCGGTGGAACGTGCAGCGGGGCGTTGTGGTCATTCCCAAGTCCGTTCATAAAGACCGTATGGAGCAGAACATGGACATTTGGGACTTTGCGCTCTCCGATGAGGATATGGCGGAGATCGCAAAGCTGGATCTCGGACACAGCGAGATCGTCGATCATTTCAGCCCGGACTTTGTGAAAATGCTGCACGGGATGAAACTCCATCCGTAGGGAAATTGGCAGCGGAGGTCTTGGACGCCGGAACGGGGAAGGAAGCACGGAGGGAGTCTGTATGAACCCGAAAACGATACGGAAAATAGCGGTGGACGTCGCCATGACCTTTGCGCTGCTGCTTCTTATGAACTATGAACGGATCGGAGGGGCGGCGCACGAGTGGATCGGGATCGGGATGCTCGCGCTGTTTGTAATTCATCATGTTCTCAACGGCAAATGGAGCCGGAACCTGCGGAAAGGGAAATACGCTCCACTGCGCGTCATACAGACGGCGGTCGTGGCGCTGATCCTGCTCTGCATGCTCGGTTCTATGGTCAGCGGCATGATGCTGTCCCGCCACGCGCTGTCCTTTCTGCCGATCCGCGGAGGAAATTCCTTCGCAAGGAAGCTGCATATGCTGTCCGCCTACTGGGGCTTTGTGCTGATGAGTCTGCATCTTGGCTTTCACTGGAGCTTGCTGCCGGGGATGGCGAAAAGGCTCGGGAAAACCTCCTCGGAAGCCCGGAAATGGGTGCTGCGGGGCATTGCCGCTCTCTTTGGGGGCTGCGGCGCGTATGCCTTCGTCAAACACGATATCGGCAGCTACATGCTTCTGAAAAACCAATTTGCGTCATTTGCCTTGGATGAGCCGACGCTTCGGTATCTTTTGGATTATACGGCGGTTATGGGGCTGTTTGTAATTGCAGGGCATTACCTCTCGGAGGCTCTAAGGAAAAACGGCAGAAAATCTTGACCGCAAAGCGGGATTCTTCGTCTGCGGCGGGCTGCAAAGCAGCCATTTTCCTCATCGCCGCGGCGCGTCCCCCACAGAGTGTTTCGAGTTTCAGGGGACGCGCTTCTCAATGCAAAAAAGAAACCGCATGGGATTTCCCATGCGGCTTCTTTTTTGCAAGCTCCCTATCAGACTTGAACTGATGACCTACGCATTACGAATGCGTTGCTCTACCAACTGAGCTAAGGAAGCAAATTTAGGTTCCATACGACCGGCGTATGGATTTTGCGGAAATGATTTTTATGAAAGAGAAATCGAGGCGACGGGACTCGAACCCACGACCTCTGCGTCCCGAACGCAGCGCTCTACCAAACTGAGCCACGCCTCGATAACGTCAAAATACGATATGTATTTTTCCGTGCTTGCCTATTATGCAACAGGAAAGGAAAAATGTCAAGCGGAAAATCAAATTTCTTCTACTTTTCTTTGTAGGCTTACAATACATGTGTTACACCCGAACAAGAAAAAAAAGTGCGAGATC
>JAUNGI010000012.1 GCA_030524525.1 Lachnospiraceae bacterium | reverse complement strand
TCCCCGCGGAGCGTTTTTTGTTCTATAGGAAACGCAGTTTCCTATAGAACAAAAAGGCGTTCCGGTCACTGCCGAAACGCCCTCTCCATAATTGCAATGCTTATCTTCGGAACCATCCCTTCTTCTCCGTCGTGGCGGCGGCTTCCCGGTCGCTTTCTCGGAACAGAGTGATCGCCTGATCGAGCATCCGATAATGCTCCTCCTCCCGTTCCTCCTTCCGGCGCAGCAGATATTCCATCTCTCGGACAACCGAATCGGAGACCGAGTAATTGATGCGCTGGCTCAGCTCCACGTTGTTCTGCTGCAGGGCCTGCATTACCACTTCCGAAAGCACTGCCTTGAACTGTTCCAGCTTGCGCTCCGGCTCGCTGGGCGGAGCAACTTCTTTTTCCGGCTCTTTTTTGGTCAGCGTCCCCTGATCAAAGCGGATCGCCTCATTCAGGCTGTTGATGCCCATTGCCACGTCGAGCTTGTCCCGCAGTTCCAGCAGCTGGTCGGCAGGCAGCGCTTCAATGCGCTTGATATCGTTGATGATCAGCTTGATCGCGCCGATGCGGAAGCCCTTCTGCCGCAGCTTCTGAACCGAGCGCAGCAGTTCGATCTCCTGCTTGCCATAATAGCGAAAGCCACGCTCGTTTCTAGGTATGTCAAGAGCCAGCTCTTCTTCCCAATGATGAATGAGATGGGGCTCCAGATTGATTTTCTTTGCAACGTCTGCAATCGAATAATGTTTTTCACCCATTGTGGTAAACCTCCCTGCTTGTTTACCATAATTTTACAGATTAAGCCGTGCGGAATCAAGAAGCGGCACATAAAAACGGGGAGAATCGACTGCCACGATTCTCCCCATTCTGTCAGGATTTTTAATCCCTCTGTTTTTGCAGATTGACAAACTTTGTCAGCTCGCTGACCCAGCCCAGCTTGACGGTACCGGTCGGACCGTTTCTCTGCTTGCCGATAATGATCTCGGTAATGCCCTGCTGATCGGTGTCCTTATGATAATATTCGTCGCGGTAAATAAACATTACCACGTCCGCGTCCTGCTCGATCGCGCCCGACTCACGCAGATCGGAAAGCATCGGACGCTTGTCGTCGCGCTGCTCCACCGCGCGGGAAAGCTGAGAGAGCGCAATGACCGGACAGTTGATCTCTCGTGCAAGCGCCTTTAAGGAACGGCTGATCTCGGAGATCTCCTGCTGGCGCGATTCCGTTTTCTTGCCGCCGGTCATCAGCTGCAAATAGTCGATAATGACAAGCTTCAGATCGCGCTCCAGCTTGAGCTTGCGGCATTTCGAGCGAAGCTCCGCAATGGAAATTCCCGGCGTATCGTCAATGATAAGCTGCGAATCGCCGATCACCCGCGCGCTCGTCACAAGCTCCTGCCACTGGCCGTCGTCCAGATCGCCGGTACGGATCTTCTGGGAATCCACGCGGGAATGCATGGCAAGGATTCGGTTCACAAGCTGCACCTTGCTCATTTCCAAGCTGAAAATCGCCGTTGTATTGCGGTTTTTGACCGCGATATGCTCCGCAAGATTCAGCACGAACGCCGTCTTTCCCATGGAAGGACGGGCGGCGATCAGCACAAGATCGGAAGGCTGCAAGCCCGCCGTTTTATAGTCCAGATCGTAAAAGCCCGTGGAAATTCCGGTCACGGAGCCCCGGTTGCTGGCGGCTGCCTCAATGTTTTCCAGCGCCTTAACAACGATCTCGCTGATGGGCGTCAGCTCGCTCGACTGCTTCGCCTGCAAAAGCGCGAAAATTTCCTTTTCGGCGCGGGCAAAGATCTCGGAAACGTCTTCCTTGTCCAGATAGCAGCTGTTTACAAGACCTTCGGAAACCTTGATGAACTGGCGAAGCTGCGATTTTTCATATACGATATTCGCGTAATACTTCACGTTGGCGGAGGTCGGAACAACGTCCACCAGATTGCTCAGATATTCCAGCGAGGACAGCTCCTCCGGCACCTTCCGAAGCCGAAGCTTCTCCTGAATGGTGATGAGATCGGCTTCAATGCCCTCCTGATACAGCTCGGTCAGCACGGAGAAAAAAATCCCAAGCTGCTTTTCGTAAAAATCGTCCGCCGTCAGGATCTCCGAAGCGGTCAGGATCGCCTCCCGATCCATGATCATGGAGCCGATGACCGACTGCTCCGCCTCCACGCTGTGCGGCAGGATCTTTTTAATGAGCGCGTCGTCCATTTAATTTCCCTCGACCTTGACCGTCAGCTCCGCAGTCACCTGAGGATGCAGCTTCACATTCGCGGTGAACGTCCCCTCGTTGCGGATGGCGGTCTGCAAAACAAGCTTCTTTTTGTCGATCTCCAGACCGAGCTGCTGTTTTATCGCCTCGGCGATCTCCTTCGCGGAGACCGAGCCGAAAACGCGGCCGTTTTCGCCGGTCTTAATGGAAAGCGTTACCGTGCTCCCCTCTATTTTGCTGCCCAGCGCCTGCGCCTCCTCAAGCTGTTCCTTCTCAAGCTTTGCCTGCGCCGCCTTTTGCAGCTTCAGATCGTTCAGATTTTTGGGCGTCGCCTCCAAGCCCAGCTTCTTGGGAAGCAGAAAGTTTCTTGCGTAGCCGTCGCTGGCATTGACGATCTCCCCCTTTTTTCCAAGGGACTTTACGTCCTGCAATAAGATCACTTTCATTCGATTTCTCCTCCTTTTTTCATCGCGTTCAAAACCTCTTTTACCCGTTCCATCGCCTCCGGAACCGTTACGCCCGTCAGCTGCGCCCCGGCAACGCTCATATGACCGCCGCCGTTCCCAAGCCGCTCCATAACGACCTGCACGTTCAGTTCATCAATGGACCTTGCGCTAATATATATCTTGTCTTTGTAGTTTGTAAATACGAACGACGCTTTGATGCCCATGATCTCCATCAGCTCGTTCGCGATCTGCGCGCCGAGGATCGTGGGGGATTCTACGCCTGTAGGATTGCATTCCGCAAAGGCAAAGCTGCCCATAAAGATCTCCGTATTGCTGATCGCCTTCGCCTTCTGCATATACTCCGTCATATCCGAACGGAACGCCTTGCGGATGCGGGTCACGTCCGCCCCGCTCCGACGCAGGAAGGCAGCCGCCTCAAACGTGCGGACGCCGGTCTTGGTCATAAAGTTGTTTGTGTCGATCATGATCCCGGCGTACATGGCCTCCGCCTCCAGCGGGCGCAGCTTCAGCCCGTCGCCGATGTACTGCAGCACCTCCGCCACAAGCTCGCAGGCGGACGAAGCGTACGGCTCCACATAGGAGAGCGTCGCGTTTTCCACCGAATCCGACGCGCGCCGGTGATGGTCGAGTACGATCACCTGCTCGATCCGGTCAAACAGCGCCGGGCACTCGGTCAGGCTTGGCCGGTTCACATCCACGACAACCAGCAGCGCGCCGGGCGTCGCCAGCTCCTGCGCCTTCAGGTTGCTGATGAACAGATCGTCCTCATAATCCGGATTGTTGAAGAAACGGCTCGTCATCGGCCGAAGCTGGCTTCCCACCTCGTTCAGCACGATATAGGCCTTCTTTCCGAGATGCTTCACCACGCGGTACACGCCGATCGCGGAGCCGAACGAATCCACATCCCCGTTGGCATGTCCCATAATGAAGATCTCGTTTTTGTTTTCGATAAACTCCCGGAGCGCCTGCGCCTTCATACGCGCCTTCACACGGGTATTTTTCTCCACCGACTCGCTCTTGCCGCCGTAGTAGGTAATGTTTTCGCCGTCCTTCACCACGACCTGATCGCCGCCTCTGCCAAGCGCCAGATCAATGGCGGCGCGGGCATACTCATAGCCCTTCTGGTACGAATCCGCGTTGACGCCGAGCCCCATACTGATCGTAATGCTCGTATCGCCGTTGCCCATGCTGACCGAACGGACTTCTTCCAAAATCGAGAACTTCTTCTCGTCCAGCTCGGCGAAATATTTATTTTGAAACACGAAGAAATACTTGTCTTTTTCCAGCTTTTTGATGACCGCGTCGATCTCCTGCATATACCGGTTGATCTTCCGATCGACCAGCGCCATCAGAAGCGAACGCTTGACCTCCTCGACCGATTCCAGCACCTCGTCGTAATTATCCAGATACAGCAGTCCCATAATCAGCCGACGGTCGTAGTTTTCCTGCCTTAACAGCACCATATCGGTCTCGTCGTACAGGTACACCGCGATCATTTTTTCGGTGTTGCCCCGACTGTCCACAAAGCCCAGCTTTTCGATCTCCTCGTCAAATTCGGGCGTTTCCATCATCCGGAGCGCGACCTGATAATTCCGCCCGTTGATCTCCGCATGATAGATCCGATCCTCCATATCGTGCTTGGGCAGCGAGAACGCCTTGACCTCCGGAAGCAGCTCCCGAATCTCATAGCCCGCCTTCTCGCGTCGGCTGATGGCGGCAAATTCGTCGTTGCACCACAGAAGCATCCCGTCCGCGTCGAGCATACCGTAAGGCAGACGCAGCTCCTTGAGCATCTTCCGCTGCAGCTGCCCGTAGTCCATCGCAAAGTCCACATAGTCTTTCAAAATGTACTTTCTGCGCAGCAGGTACATGCTGATGACCGAGGCAAAATAAAGAACCGTTACGCCCAGCACAAGCCATGCCGCATTTTTATTTACCGCAAACAAAATACAGCCGACTGCCAGCCAAAGCACCGTAAGCAGCACCGGCCATAACAAATATATCTTTAGTTTCCCTTTTGCTTTCTGCTTTTCCATGGAACCTCCCCGCGCCGCGCTCTCCGTCCTTCCGTGGCGTGCCGCGCATTTCCTATAGTTTACCATGTTTCCGGCAAAATAAAAAGAGGGACTTACAAAAAAGAATCCCCGCCGCAGTGCGATCCCCTTTCCCGTACAACAAAAAAGCTCCTGCTTTCGCAGGAGCCTTTCGATCAATCCATGGTATAAGGCATGAGTGCAACGTGACGCGCTCTCTTAACGGCTACGGTCAACGCTCTCTGATGCTTTGCACAGTTACCGGTAATTCTTCTCGGAAGAATCTTACCTCTTTCGGACACATATCTCTTGAGCTTGTTGGTATCCTTGTAATCAATGCCGGCGTTGCTCTTATCCGCACAGAAAACGCAGACCTTCTTTCTTCTGCGGATGACTCTCTTTCTTACGGGAGCATCGCTCTTGTCGCCCTTTTCATTCTTATTGAAAGCCATGTTGGTTACCTCCTATCCAATTTTTGTCGAGCAAAGAAATCGCTTGCTCTTTTCCTTTCTAGTTAAACGGAAGCTCCTCTTCTATTCCGTCCGGAATATTCATGAAGCCGTCGCTTGCCGCGCTCGGTGCAGGTCTTGCGCTCGTGAAACCGCCGCTGCCTGCTGCGCTGGAAGCGTTCTTACTCTCGGCAAATTCCTGTTCCTCTACGATGATCTGAACGGAATAGACCTTCTGTCCGTCCCGGTTGGTGTAATTGTCCTGCTGAATCCGACCGGTCACCACGATCTTGGTTCCCTGACGGAGATATTTTTCGGCAAATTCCGCACCCTTACCAAATACCGTACAGTTAAAGAAATCCGCGTCGGGCTCGCCGTCCCGCTTGAATCTGCGGTCTACAGCCAAACTATAGCGGCAGACTGCGGTTCCGCTCGCGCCCTGAGAATACCGAACCTCCGGGTCTCTTGTCAGACGCCCCATTAAAATGACTTTGTTCATAAAGGATTACCTCCTTACTCTTCGTCACGTCTAACGCACAAATAACGGATGACATTGTCCATGATCCGAACTCTCTGTTCGATCTCACCGGGAACCGTCGAATCCGCATCGAATTGGATGAAGTAATAGTAGCCTTCTCTCATCTTCTGAACTTCATAAGCCAGTCTCTTTTTGCCCTGATCCTCAACGTTGGTGATGACACCGCCGAATCTGGTTACAAGGTTCTTCGCAGCCTCTACAACTGCGGCTCTGGCCTCGTCCTCGATCTTTGCACTTACAACTAACGCTAATTCGTACTTGTTCATAGTTGTCTCGCACCTCCTTTTGGTCTCTGGCCCTCTTACGAGAGCAAGGAAATCGTGTAGATTATCACGTTTTTTTAGTCTAACACAAGCCGTCGAACGATGCAAGCATTTTTTTCACAAATTCAGGTAAATTTTTCGGGGCAGGAAAGACTACTGTTCTTCCCCGCCCCGGCGAATGGCTCTGATATTTTTTTCGGTTTGAATTCTCGGTATCATGATCTGATGCGAACAGCCCAGACAGCGCAGACGGAAGTCGATTCCGGTCCGCAGCACCTCCCATTCGCAGCTTCCGCAGGGGTGCGGTTTTTTCAGCCGTATAATATCTCCTACCCGAACATCCATGGCGTTCTCCCATCCGGCGCAAAAGCGCCGCCGTGTGATACTTCGATGATAAACGAAAACCGCCCGACTTTCAAGAAAAATTTACAGGCTCCCCGGCAAACAAGAAGAAATTATTCCTCCGCCTCCTCGTTTACGCGCAGATAGAGCAGCGGATTGACCGGCTCGTCCTCCTTCTGCATTTTCAGATACAGATGCGGCCCCTCCACGGAATAATACCGCGTCGGCTCTGCGATCGTTCCGACCACGTCGCCCTCCTTCAGGCTGTCGCCGATCTTCAGCTCCGTTTCCTCAAGCTGACCGTAGATCACCTCATAGCCGCTGCCGATCGCCATCGTAACGCACACGCCGTGCATCGTATCTTCCGTAATATCCGTAATAATGCCGTCCGCCACGGACACAACGTTCGCGCCCTTTTCGGCGGCAAGCAGAACGCCGTCGTTGGTCTTAAACAGATTCAGCGTCTCGTGATAAACGGTGTGATCCATACTGTAGCCCAAAATCACCTCGCCCAGAACCGGCCAATTCAGCACCTGCTCTCCGGAGAAGGAAAGCGCCGCCAAAGCCTCCGCGCTGACCTGCTGCGTATCCTTGCCGTCACCGGCTCCCTTGGTCGGCGCAGGCGTCGTCGCAGCCCCCTTTGTCGGCGCGGCGGCCGTGGGCATCGGACGGGTTCCGGCAGGCGTCGTCTGCGGAGCGGTCGGCGTGGGCCGCTGGTTCTGTCCGGCGGTCGGGGCCTTCGTCGGCTCCTTTCCAATCACCGTCTGGGACGGAAACAGCATGGCGGTAGGCGACGGCGGAACCTCAATATCGAGGTTCGGCTCCTCGTTCAGCGCCACCCCGGCATAAATCAGTCCGGCAATGGCGAGAATACCGACAGCGGATGTAATATATACTTTGCGATTGGACCCATTCCATGTGTTCTTTAATTTGCGAGTCATAATCATACCTCCTGATTTCTCGTGTTTTATCCTTAGTTTTGCCCCATGCAACCATTTTATACTCGCAGAAATTCTCCTTTTCTTTTGATTTTCGTTGTGATAATATAGGAAAAGATTATGGAAAAAACCAGAAAACGAAAGAGTGGACAACAATATGCGTACTGTATTGGTATTATTGGCATTTATCATTTTTTTCACCGTGACCCTGCCGCTGCTGCTGATCTTTTATCTGATCCGCATTTTCGACACAAAGCTGGCGGCTCGGCTGGCGCAGCCGGTCGTTTCCTACGGCTTCCGCTTCATTATGTGGGCGGCGGGCGGGAAGCCCGTCATCGAAGGGCTGGAGCAGCTTCCCAAGGACACTCCGGTACTGTTTACGGGGAATCACCGGAGCTATTTCGACATTGTGCTTGCCTATTGGGCGATCCCCTGCACAAAGCTTACGGGCTTTATTGCCAAAAAGGAGATCGCCTGCGTTCCGCTGCTGAATCTTTGGATGATCCTGCTGCACTGCAAGTTTCTGGACCGCGAGGACCCGCGCAAGGGTCTGAAAACAATTCAGGACTGCATCGCCGACACGAAGGCGGGCTGGTCGATGTTCATTATGCCGGAGGGCACGCGCAACCAGACCTCCGAAATGCTTCCGTTTAAGTCCGGCAGCTTAAAGATCGCCGAACGCACCGGCTGTCCCATCGTTCCGGTGGCGGTGTGCGGCACGGACGATATGTATGAAAAACACACGCCTTGGGTACACGGCGGGACCATCCGCATCCGCTTCGGCGCCCCCATTCCCACGGAGAACCTCGATCGGGAGGGAAAGCGGATGCTTTCCGATACCGTAAAGGACGCGATCCAAGGCATGCTGAACGATATGCAAAAATAGACGCTGCGCCGTTCCCGGAAAACCGTTGCAATTTTTCCTGCGGGATGTTAAACTACTTTCAGCGTAAAAATCTAAGAAGGAGTAAGAGCAAAAACGGCGCACAGCGGCGACCGGCTTTTTGCTCGAAATAAATTTATGAACGGTTGGTTAATTGCCCTGCTGGTGATTCTGGGCGTTATACTCGTGGGCTTTATCGTTTTGGCGATCGTCGGAAATAAAATGCAGAAAAAAAATGCGGCGGCGCAGGCGGATCTTCGCGCCAACGCGCAGACGACCTCCATGCTGGTCATCGACAAGAAGCGCATGAAGCTCAAAGACGCGGGCTTCCCTCAGATCGTCATCGACCAGACGCCCAAGTATGCTCGCGGAACGAAGGTTCCGGTCGTCAAAGCCAAGATCGGTCCCCAGATCCACTCGCTGATGTGCGACGAAAAGATCTTTGATCTGGTACCGGTGAAAAAAGAAGTCAAAGCCATGATCAGCGGCATTTACATCGTCGATGTGAAGGGACTTCGCGGCGCTCTGCAAAAAGAGGAAAAGCCGAAGAAGAAAAAGTGGTTTTCAAAGAAAAAAGAGAAGTAAAAGGTTTTTGACAGCCCCTCTGCTCAGGAGGGGCTTTTTGATTCTATAAAAAACTGCGTTTCCTATAGAATCAAAAAACGCTCCGCGGGGCACGGCATCTTCCATTTTATTCCATCCATTTCGGGTCGCAAAACGTCAAGCACATTTACATTCGCGAAAATAATTCTTTTTTCTTTGCGAGATATGGCATTTACTATTGACAGGCTGTTACTTAGCGATTATAATACGATACACAGGCAGCATTATGGCAGCTGTATTATAAAAAATCTTAGAATTGAGGTGGTCATATGCCGAAAAGACATAATTTCATCAGCGGTATCACAGATCTTCTTGTTCTCACGATTCTGAGCAAAGGGGACCGCTACATTTACGGATTGACAAAATCCATTCAGGACTACTCCGAGGGACGGATCAACATTTCCCTCAATACGGTTTACACGGTAACGTACAAGCTGGAAAACGAAAACAAGATTTCCGAATATACCAAATTGGTCGGAAAAAAGCGTACCCGTGTTTATTACCACATCGAAGAGGCAGGTCGGAAGTACTTGCAGGATCTGACCGATGAATTTCTGAACATAAGCTCCGGTTACGACGCGATCATCAAGGCGCTGGAAAACGAACCGGCAGAGGAGGATGCTGATGTATCCGGTAGTGAAGATTTATATGCAGCAAGTGAAGGCGGCGTTTCCGGTTCTGGGGAAGCCTGAGAAGCAATATCTGCAAAAGCTGCAAGCCTGCGTCCAGTCCTTTGTCGAGGAACGTCCCGATCTGACGCTGAACGATCTGATCGAAGAATTCGGTCCCGCAAAGGATGTGTTCGCGCTCTATGCATCGGGCTGTGACACGGCCTCTCTTGTGCGCCGGATGCAGATTGCACATTGGAGATATGTTTCCTTTATACTGCTAATCATGTTTTTCCTGCTTGTACTTATGATTTTTTTCATTCTTATGTATCGCGATTTTAACTTGTTCAGAGAAGAGTCAATCGCATACATGAACGAAATTATCGCCACCAGAAACTGAAAAATCGAAGGTTTCGTTACAGATCCTCTCCGATCCGACGTGAGAAGCCGCATTCGTAGCTTTCTCTTGCGGCTTCCAAGCATAAACATTTCCAAAACGGAGGTTACAAATGAAACGAACAAAACACAGTTTATTATTGGGACTGGCACTTCTTCTCTTGGGCTGCATGATCTCGCCGGTCAGCGCAGAAACGGAAATGACCGAAGATACGGCTGCTTCAGGAGCGGCAGTCGCAATTTCCCCCGCTCCCGCTTCCACCGTGCTTTCGACCGAATACGAATATCATGAAGACGGCAGCTACGTTGAAACCGTAATCGAAGGCGCGCCCATTTCGAAAGGCGGAATCGCCACGTTTTCCAATATCATTACGATCACGAGAACCAAAACAAGAAATTGTTACAGTGCTGACGGTACGCTTCTTGTCACAGCCTCGATCACAGCACTGTTTAAGTACAACGGAACTTCGGTCACTTGCAGCGCGTTTGTACCGAGCGCATCCGCACCGCATAAGTATTGGTTCATTCAGGAACTGAGCGGCAGCAGATATAAGAACACCGCAACGACCTACGTAGTTGCACTTCACAAGCGCCCGTTCATCTCGGATACCTACGAAATGAACATTACCATCACCTGCACCGCAGCTGGATATGTTTACTAACTCTCTCCAACACATACAAAAAGTAAGAGGAATGCTTCGGCACTCCTCTTACTTTTTTTCCTTCCCGATCTCGCCGTACGGCGTCACGGTAATTTCCATCCGATTTTCCGACACCTGCAGCTGCTCGAATAGGATGCGGTACTGCATCGTCACGCGAAGCTCGTCCTCCCGCTCCGACAGCCGCAGCTCGTCGGCTGCAAACGTAAGCAGCAGGACGCCGCAGCCGGTATCGTATTCGCTGCAATGCGCGCTTCCCGGCTCAAACACCATCCGCGCGCGGCTGGCGCCCCGCTTCGTGACCTCGACCCGGTCGGCGGTAAATTTGATGCGGTGCTGCGTCGTCTGATACGCGCTCTCCTCCTCCAGCCCTTCGTACAGCAGATAATGCGTCCCGTTTTTCAGATAATAGACGCCCTGCGCCAGCACGTCGCTGCCCTCGGCGTCCGAGTCGCTGCTGCTGACAATATGGATCCACACCTTCTTCGTCATAATGAAAATACCTTCAAAAATACCTCTCCTGCCTCGGCTCCCCCGCAGGGCAGGATCGAATGCGCAAATTTCCGGAATTTTTCGGCGCCGTCGCTGACATAGAACATATGGGCGGGCGCTTTGCCGCCGTCGTTCAGACAGCCGCGATCCGTAAGCATCCGGCGCAGCTCGCATGCGGTTTCATAGGCGGGATTGACCAGCGTCACCGCTTCGCCCGCCGTCTCCTGAATGACGTTCCGAAGCAGCGGATAGTGCGTGCAGCCCAGAACGATCGTATCGACGTTCTGCGCAAGCAGCTCCGACAAATAACGTCTGCTGACCTGCCGGGTCACGTCGTCCTCGATCCAGCCTTCCTCCACCAACGGTACAAAGAGCGGACACGCCTTCCCGAACACCTGACTGTCGGGACGGATGCCGCGAAGATACGCTTCGTACAGACCGCTGCGGATGGTCCCCTCGGTGCCGATCACGCCGATGCGTCCGTTTCTGGTCGCCGCCGCCGCGGTTTTCGCCCCCGGCTCGATCACGCCGAGCATGGGCACCGGGCTTTCCGTCCGGATCGTGTCCAGTGCGTAGGCGCTGGCGGTATTGCAGGCAACGACCACCGCCTTCACCTGCTTGGAAAGCAGGAAGCGCGTGATCTGCCGGGAGTATGCCGTGACCGTTTCCTTGGACTTGTCGCCGTAGGGAACGCGCGCCGTATCGCCGAAATAAATGATTTCCTCCTGCGGGAGCTGATTCATGATCTCCTTCACCACGGTCAGCCCGCCCACGCCGGAGTCAAACACTCCGATGGGTAAATTTCTGTCCATAGCCGTCCGTCCCCTACCGTGTTTCCGCCATGGCGAGCAGCCTGCGGATCAGCTCCTTTTTCGAAACGCCTTCCGCTTCCCACAGCGTCGGGTACATGCTGATGGCGGTAAAGCCCGGCAGCGTGTTGATCTCGTTGAACACCATCTCCTGCTTTTCGGTATCAAAGAAAAAGTCCACGCGGGACAGGCCGAAGCCGTCCACCGCCCGGAAGATGCGCTTTGCCGCCTCCCGGATCTGCTCGGTCACGCCGTCGGGCAGCTTGGGACCGATCACGGTCTTGGACTCCGCGTTGTAATATTTTGCTTCATAGCTGTAAAATTCGTCCGCCGCAAGGATCTCGCCGAGCGCCGAAGCCTGCACATCCGTTTCGTCGCCGAAAACCGCGCACTCGATCTCGCGTCCCACGATCGTCTCCTCGACCAAAATCTTGCGGTCGTGCTTTGCCGCCTCCAAAAGAGCCGTCTCCAGCTCCCTGCGGCTGCCCGCCTTGCTGACGCCCTTGGAAGAACCCGCGTTGGCAGGCTTCACAAAGACCGGATAGGAAAGCTTCCGTTCCACCTTGGCGATCGCCCGCTCCATTTCGGAAAGCTCACGGCGCATAAGCGGCACATAAGCCGCCTGCCGGACGCCCAGCGTATCGACGATCAGCTTCGTATAAAGTTTGTCCATGGAAACCGCGGAGCTGAGTACGCCGCAGCCCACATACGGGATGCCGGCAAGCGTCAGCAGTCCCTGCACCGTGCCGTCCTCTCCGTACAGCCCGTGCAGCGCCGGAAAAACCACGTCCAGCCGGGTCACGCGGGCGCTGCCGTTTTCCAGAAAAATCACTCCGTGCTGCTCCGCGTCCGGCGAGATCACCGCCGTTACCGTTCCGTTCCGCCAGCTTCCGTCGCGAACCGCGTCCACGCTGTCTACGCGGAGCCATCTGCCGTCCTTGCGGATGCCGATCAGGATGGGTTCGTACAGTTCCAAGTCCATATGTTCTATTATCGTAATTGCGGAAAGGCAGGAAATCTCGTGCTCCGAGGACTGCCCTCCAAACAATATCGCCGCCGTTTTCTTCATACTTACCTCCAATTAAAATTCCCGTTTCCGTTCGCTTTTCCTATTCTACTACGTCCCCCCCGGATATTCAAGTCCTTCTTCCGCCGGGCGGCTCCCGCAGATTTCGCGCCTTCAGGTATATCCGCCGAAATTCTGTCCATACTTTTCCTAAGTCCGGAGAAGCTCCGGCGACAAAAAACTGCGAGGTGAATTCCATGAAAACCGTGATGATGTACCGCCAGCCCCGCCGGGCGGCTATTGTTTCCAACGTAAAAGACGAGGAGATACATAATGCGTTTCTTTTGCGTCGGAGGAAAAAAATCCAGATCGTTCTGACCGTTGTGCTTGCGCTGTTTTCGCTGAGCGCCTGCGTCTTTTTCCTATATCTGCTCAATCAGGAGCCGCAGACGACGGCGGACAGCAGCGCCGTCAGCGGCACCGTCCATTCGCGGGACTATCTCTGTCCCGACGCGGTGGATCTGCAAAGCTCCATTGCCGAGAAGGTGCTTCGGCTGCATATCCGCGCCAATTCCGACGTGGACTGCGATCAGGAGGTCAAGCTGCAGGTCCGCGACGCGGTCTGCGCGTACCTGACGCTCCATATGGACGCAAAGACCAAGGAGGAGGCAAAGGCATATCTCTCGGCGCATCTCGAGGACGTCGTCCGCGTCGCCGACGAAACGCTTGCGCGGGCGGGCTATTCCTACCGCGCCTCGGCGCAGCTTACGACCGTCAGCTTTCCGCTGCGGCAGTATGAGGATTTCTTCCTTCCCGCCGGGCCGTACGACACGCTGCAGATCGAGCTTGGAACCGGCGAAGGACAGAACTGGTGGTGCATCCTGTTCCCCACGCTCTGTCTGAACAACGCTCTCGTTGTGGAGCGTCCGGACAAGACCTCCCTCTCCGCGCAGAAGCTTGCGGTTTCTCTGGAAGAAAAGGAGTTCGAGGCCATTCAGACCGAACACGAGAAGATCACGTTCCGCTTCCGCTTTCTTGACCTGCTGCAGGGCAGGGAGTGACTTGCAAATCCCCCGTCGGCATGGTAGACTGTTGAGAAGACAACCGCTTAACGGAGGAATACCATGGATTCGATACAAATGCGCGCCTATGCAAAGATCAATCTGGCGCTGGACGTAACCGGCCGCCGCGAAAACGGCTACCACGACGTGCGCATGGTCATGCAGACGATCTCGCTCTTTGACAAGCTGACCATCCGCCCCATCGTAAAGGACGAGCTGATCGTTGCCAACAGCCACGGCTTTCTTCCTTCCGGTAAGGGCAATCTGGTCTATGACGCGGCTAGCCTGTTTCTGAACACGCTGGGCAGCAAACAGGGCTTCTGCATCGAGCTGGAAAAACACATTCCCATCGCCGCCGGCATGGCAGGCGGAAGCGCCGACGCAGCCGCCGCGCTGCTGGGCTTGAACGAGCTGTTCCACGCGCCCTTTTCCAAAAAGGAGCTGCATTCGCTGGGACTTTCCCTTGGCGCGGACATTCCGTTCTGTCTGACGGGCGGAACGGCTCTTGCCGAAGGCATCGGCGAGATCCTGACCCCGCTTCCCGCGCCGCCCGCCTGCAAGGTTCTGATCGTGAAGCCGCCGATCGGCGTATCCACGAAATTCGTCTACGAAAACCTCCGGCTGGACGAAACGACGGAGCATCCGGACGTGGACGGAATGCTGCGCGCCTTGGAAGCCGGAAGCTACCGCAAGCTGGTCTCCCGCCTCGGAAATCTGCTGGAAAGCGTAACGACGCTCCACTATCCGGAGATCTCCGCCATCAAAGAGCAGATGCTCTCCCTCGGCGCGGACGGCGCTCTGATGAGCGGCTCCGGCCCCACGGTGTTCGGACTGTTTCAGGACGCCCGCAAGGCCTCCGAAGCCTATTACCAATTCAAAACCGGTCAATACGGCTCGCAGACCTTCCTGACGGACTTCCATTGTTCTCAAAAATGACGGCTGCGCTATGCCTTTGCCGTTGATTCCCTCACAAGCAGCAGCCGGCTCCCGGCGGGCAGCGGTTCGGAAAGCGCTCCCTCATTGTACAGGCGGACGCGTTCCAGCGATACGCCGTGTTCCTTTGCGATATCCCACAGGCGGTCGCCCTTTTTCACAAAATAACAGCTCACCGCGGGCTGCTCCAGCAGCTCCTCCTCCGTGAACGGCGTTTCCTCAACGTCAACAAGAAGGCTTTCCTTCCGTTCCTGCATGACGAGCGTATCAAGCGAAATCGCCGCCTTGACCTCGATCTCCTCGGCGTCCAGAAGCACCGTCGCGATCTGATCCACGGACGGCAGGATCTCATAGAAATATTCGTCGATCCCCTCCTCCGGTTCCGCCTTCATGTCCGGGACCTCCAGCTTTTCGTCAAACGGAAGCTGCGCCTGCAGTACCGCGATGGGTCTGCTGCCGTCTCCGGTCTGATAAAATACGCACAGATCGGCGGCGCCCTCGACCCGAAGACCGCCGTCCTCCACGGTAATGGCGTCCACCTTTACGTCCGCGCAGGTATGCAGGTCGCGGACGATCCGCGGCATCCCCTCCTGTACCCGGACCCGGTCGCTCATCCGAAGCTTTCCGTGATTCTTCACGCACAGCCGCTCGCAGACGCTCTCCCTACAGATCGGTTTCAGCTTTTTCCGCGTCGAATACAGATCCCGCAGCAGCTCGATCTCCTGCTCCTCATAAGCCATTACCATAAAGTCGATCGGCGCTTCGATCTCCAAGATCCGCTCCTCTCCGTCGTTGTCGCTCTGGGGCGTGATCGTGTAGTCGCCGAGCTTCCAGCGGATGTTGGGGATCATATCCTCCGTGACGCCGCTGACCGCCACGTTTGCGGAAAACGGAAGCTCCTGTTCGTACGGAAAGAGCATCCGCGTGCCGTCGCTCTCGCCCTCGTAGATCACAAACAGATTCATTTCGCCCTTCATCTGAAACGCGTCCTGCAGCATGCGGAACTCCACGTTGCGAAGCTCCAGACACGAATACAGCAGCCGCTGGATCTCCGGCTTGCCGGACGAAAGCAGAACGCTTTCCCGGTAACGGTAGGTCTCCTTCTTGCAGACCGCCACGGTGGAGATGCCCACCTCCTCATAGCGCGCCTGTACGGAATCGTCGCCCTGCACCTGCACCGTGCCTTCCTCCTCAACGAGCCGGTTTGCCGTCAGGTTGAGCCGCAGCAGGCATTTTACACTGTATTTGCGGGAGTGAATCATGCTTGCCGACAGATCTTCCAGCACGGCGTGCACATGAACCCCCTCGCGGTCGCATTCCTCTTCCATATGAATGCCTTCTTCGAACGGGATCTCCCCGGTGAGTACCTCGAACGGCTGCTCCTGCTCCTCGGTCAGATATAAGATCTGATACCGAAGCTCTCCCTTGACAAAATAGCGGCTGCCTCCGCCGCGCTCCTCGGCAATGTGGATGCTTCCCCGCGCCGTTATCAGGGAAGAAAGATCCGGCTTGGCGTCCGGTACGTTAAAGTCATCGTCTAAGGTAAACTGCATGGTACTCCGGCAGCAGACCTGATTTCTGTGAATATGTTTTTTTAACAGTTCCATGGAAATACCTCCGATTTTACAGGCTTGCGCCTCTGAGAATACTTATGCCGCACGTTCAAAAATATTCCTCATTTTATGGGCATACTTTCCTTCCGTATTCATAAAATATACAGAATCCTGACTGGAGGCGCCTTTTTATGAACGCTTGCCGACATACCCTCGGACGAACGGCGGGAAAAAGCCTGCGGCGAATCGCCTGTCTTGCCTGCCTGTTCTGCTCTTTGCTGCTTCTGTCCGCATGCCGGAGCAAAGATCCCTCAGAAGAAAAAGAAAAAGACTTGGAGTTTACGGTCGTGCCCGAAGCGGATATTCCGGATAACCTGAAAACAATCATTAACGGAAGAAAGCAGCAGGAATTTCAGCTGACCTACGCAACCGAAGACACCCTCTATCTGGCAGTGGGCTACGGCACGCAGAAAACCGGCGGCTATTCCATCCAAATCCCCTCGTGCTATCTGACGCAGAGCCACATCGTCCTCAAGACCGAGCTGATCGGCCCGTCCGAGCAGGATCTGGTTTCCAAGCTTGAAAGCTATCCCTATGTGGTGATAAAAACCGAGATGATCGACCTGCCCGTGGATTTCCGCTGAGAAAAACGGAGAAGCCCGCAGCGCGATCCCCGCGGAGCGTTTTTTGTTCTATAGGAACCGCAGGTTCCTATAGAACAAAATAAAGAGGCCGGCGAAGTCGTTTCCGACTCCGTCAGCCTCTTTATCATACATTACACTAAGAAGGATTATGTCATGTAACAGTCGCCTGCTACTTATCGTAATTTTTACCAAAAATTCGTTCTGCATTTCTTGTTTCTATGTCTATTGTACTCATATTCACCGAAAAATGCAACAGGATTTTTGTTTTTTCCAGAAATTTAATATTTTAGTAACAATTAACCGTGCAGATAGTCCCCAGACGCCAGCGCTTCCTCCAGCGTTTTCTCGTAAACGAAGCGGATCTGACGCACCTTCAGCCCGTTCTGCCCAAAATAGAGCCGCTCAATGGCAAAATTGGAATTGAAGAACAGGCGCACGGTCTTCGTGACCTCCTTGCCGTCCGAACCGTTCCAGACCACGGTCTGCACCGGGATTCCGGAGCAAAACAGCGTGACCGGGAGCTGCGACAGCTCGGAGCCTTCGGCAACCGCCGCGATCTCCATCCGGTAGCCTCCCATACGGGCAAGCTTCAAGCCAAACGCAAAGCTGCTGCCACGGTTCGTGTCGATCCCCTCTCCGGAAATTTCCGCCGTATCCTCCAGCGTAAAATAGGTCACCTCTTCGTTGATTTTTTCTTCCCATTCCTCTCCGGCGTGGACGACCGTAACCACCGGGCCGCAGCCAAGCAGCCGCAGCATCGTCGGAAGCCGCAGCAAGGCGCCGCAGATATTCGCCGCCGACCGGCAAAGCTCGGCGCGGGAAAGCGCCCCCGCCCTCCACTGCGCCAGCGTGTTGTCGCCGTGATCGTTTTTGGAGCCGTCCGGGCAGCACATGTAAACGTCGTTCTGCGCCGCCACCATCGCGGCGAAGTTGGTCTTGCTGCCGGCAAAGCCCGGCTCGTCCTCCCTGCCCTTCTCGTTCAGCGAAGCCCACCAGTCGGTCATGACCATGCCGTCAAAGCCCCACTGCTCCCGCAGAACGACCGTATTCAGCTCGTAATCGGTCGCCGTCCACAGACCGTTCACCCTGCCGTAGGTGGTCATGATCAGAAACGCGCCGCCCTCGCGCACCGCGATCTCAAATCCGCGCAGATAGATCTCCCGCAGCGCCCGTTCGGAAACGACGCTGTCGAGCGAATAGCGGTTCGTCTCCTGATTGTTGCCGCAGAAATGCTTGAGCGTTCCGGTCACGCCCACAGAGGCAAGACCGCTCAGCTCCGCCACCGCCATCCTGCCGGTCAGGAACGGGTCCTCGCTGAAATATTCGAAATTCCGCCCGTTATACGGGTGCCGGTGAATGTTCATGCCCGGCCCCAGAAGCGTATCGACTTTGTTTTTCAGAAGCTCCGTGCCCACCACGGAGAACAGCTCCTCCACAAGCTCCGGGTTGTAGGTGCAGGCGATCATCGTTCCGTTCGGGAAGCTGAACGCCTTCGTTCCCACGTCGAGCCGGAGCCCGCTGGGGCCGTCGGAGCAGCAGCCGCACGGAATGCCGTAAGCCGCCAGCGCGTCCGATACGCCGCCGAAAGCGGAAGCGGTTCCGGGCGTCACCCTCGCGCTGCCCATGCCCTCGCCGCGCACGATGCAGGCAAGCTCCTCCTCGGTAAGCTGCGCCAGAAAGCGTTCCATCGTGACCTTGCCGGAAAGCACGTCCGCCAGCCGCCAGCCCTGATCGCCGGTATACGGAACCTCCGCAAGCGTCCGGCGCGCCGCCTCGCCGCTTCGCACCGGCACGGGCGCAAGCCCCATGCGCAGACCCTCCGCCGTTTGCTCAGGTACAAAGCGCTCAAAGGCAAGCGCGGGCTTCATCGCCTCGGAAAGCCGCTCCACAGGCTCGTCCGCCTCCAGCGTAAATTCCAGCGCCTTTTCGGCGTCCCTTACGTTGTTCCCCACGTACATCCGGTAGGTTCCCGCCTCCAGCACCCATGCCGAGGGATATGCGGTGACTCCGGCGTCGTCGTAAGAGGCGTACTCCCTCTTCGTGACCGAAAGAATGCACACCTCGCTCTCGCCCGGCTCCAGAAGCCCGGTCTTTTCAAAGCCGGCGAGCACCCGGGCGGGCTTGCCCAGTCTCCCCTGCGGAGCCTCCATATAGACCTGTACGACCTCCTTGCCTGCCACGCTTCCGGTATTGGTCACGCGCACCGAAACAAAGCAGTATTCGCCGTCGTAGGCGGCGTTTTCCACCCGAAGGGCGAAGGTCGTATAGGACAGACCGAAGCCGAAGGGATAGAGGACCCTGTCCTTTGCGACGGTTTCAAAATAGCGATAGCCCACATAAATATCTTCCTGATAAACGTTGCGCTTGGGGTCGCCGAAATTCGCATGGGACGGATAGTCCTCGATCCGGCGGGCAACGGTATCGGTCAGCTTTCCGGACGGGCAGACGCTGCCGGTCAGCAGCTCCACGGTACCCTCCGCGCCCATCATTCCGCCCTGCCATGCCAGCAGAACGGCCGGCGGCCGGTACTCGTCCACCCAAGAAAAGTCGATAATATTGCCGACGTTGCAGACGACGGCGACACGGGAAAACGCGCCGCACACCCCGGACAGCATCTGCCGCTCTCCTTCGGACAGCAGATACGAGCCCTCGGCGCCCTGATTGTCCCGATCCTCGCCTGCGGTTCGGGCAAGGATCACAACGGCGGCGTCATTGCGTTCCGCCGTCTCCCGCAGAAGCTCCGCCGAAAGGGGCATCTCCTTCTGCGACCAAGGCTCCATGCCCCAGCCGATGCCGTCCTCATACGGATTTTCCTGCTCCCACCGACGGTAGACCCC
The DNA here is from genome assembly GCA_030524525.1 of Lachnospiraceae bacterium. Classification (GTDB taxonomy): domain Bacteria; phylum Bacillota; class Clostridia; order Lachnospirales; family Lachnospiraceae; genus ISDg. The sequence continues at coordinate 47,258 of JAUNGI010000012.1, read as the reverse complement.
GGTCAGCTCCTCGTCCAGCTTCCAGCCGGAAGCCCTTCTCATACATCCAAGCAGCGTATCGGTTCTGGGAGCGTTGACCATCCCCCCCGATCCGGTGCCCGACTTGTAATAATGGTTCTGCATCCGCCCAAAGACGGCGACGCGGGTCCCCCCCGCAAGCGGCAGCGCCTGCCGCTCGTTTCTCAGCAGCACCGCTCCTTCCGAAACGACCTGACGCGCAAGCGCTTCATACCTTCCGTAATCCAGTGTAAACTCCATCGTATTCCTCCTCCGCGAAGCGTCTGCCGCCCCGCAAAAAATAATATGATTTACATTTATTGTACAGGGTTCTCCGTGCAAATACAAGCGGGTTTTTCCCCGTCCCGCAAAATGCGCCCGTTCAGCCCAGCAGCCTCAGGAAGGGCTCGAACTGCAAGCCGTACCAATGCTCGGCATAGCTCTCCATCGTGCGGCCCACGGCTTTTTCCACAAACGCGGCGCCCTGCCGGACGGCGGCAAAAAACGCCTCGCCCCGCATGAGCCGTCCGCAGAGAACGGAGGCGAACACGTCGCCGCAGCCGTGCAGCTTTTTGTCGATCTTCGGCTGCCAGAACGACTCCCGCCCGCCGTCTTTGTCCCCCGCGTAATATCCGATCTGTCCGGGGCGCTCCTGCGGCAGCTCCACGCCGGTGATCACGACCTGCCCGGGCCCCAGCGCCAGCAGCCGCCGCAGCCGTTCCTCAAGCAGCTCCGCGTTCCAAGGCTCCCTCGGAGACTCCCCAAGCAAAAACGCCGCCTCCGTGGCGTTCGGCGTGATCACGTCCGCACGCGAAACGAGCGGAAGGAGAGCTTCCGCAAACGCCGCGTCAAAGCCCGTATACCACTCTCCGTTATCCGCCATGACCGGATCGACCAGCACGAGAGCGTCCCGCCCGCAGCGTTCGATCAGCCGCTGCGCCAGCCGCACCTGCTGCGGAGCGCCGAAATAGCCCGAATATATTCCCTCAAAGGTCACGTCCATGGCTTCCCATCGCCCCAATATCCCTTCCATTTCTCCCGTCATATCGCGGCAGTACGGATTCCGGAATTCTCCGGTATGCGTGGACAGCACCGCGGTCGGAAGCGGCACCGCCTCCAAGCCGCACGCCGACAGGATCGGCAGCGCCACCGTCAGGGAACAGCTCCCCAAGCAGGACATATCATGAACCGCCGCCACCCGCGGCTGACGTTTTTTTGTTATCAAATCTTCCATAAGCTCACCTCAAGTGCCAAACGCAAAGTATTTTGCACATTATACTCTCTATTTACTTTTCCGTCAATTCAGGTGTATACTGATAAGGGGGCTTGCAGCGGAGCGCAGGCATCTCCGGAACATGTGCCGGGAATTTTGACCTCCCGACGCTTACCTTAGAATGGAAAATAAACTTGCTCTGCCTTGGAGGTTGCTATGTATCAAGCCGGATTGGTTTTGGAGGGCGGCGGCATGAGAGGGATCTATACCGCCGGCGTATTGGATTATTTTCTGGAGCAGGGGCTGGAATTCGCGGACAATTACGGCGTCTCCGCAGGCGCGGTGATGCTGTGCAGCTACCTTTCCAAGCAAAAGGAACGCTCCCTGCACGTCTATGTGGACTACATGAACGACAAGCGCTATTGCAGCCTCCGTTCGCTTCTGACGACCGGCGACCTGTTCGGCGCGAAATTTTGCTACGACGAGATCCCCAATCGGCTCGTTCCTTTTGACTACAAGACCTACGACGCCTTTTCGGGACATGCCTACGCCGTCGTCACCAACGTTCGGACCGGCGAGCCGGAATATCTGCCGATGAAGGAAATGCACACGGACATTCAGGCGGTCCGCGCCTCCGCCTCCATGCCCCTTGTTTCGCGCACGGTAAAGATCAACGGAGAATATTATCTCGACGGCGGCATTGCCGACGCCATCCCGCTGCGCAGATCCATCGCGGACGGAAACACCAAAAATGTCGTGGTACTTACCAAGGAGGTCGGCTATCGGCGGAAGCCCACCTCCGCCGGTCTGCTGCTGCGGCTTCGCTATCCGCATCGCCGGAAAATGGTCAATCGGATGCTGCACCGGCACGAGGGCTATAACGAAACGCTTGCGTTCCTTGCCGAGGAAGAAGCCGCCGGAAGGGCTTTTGTCATCCGGCCGCAGAAAAAAGGCGAAGTCGGTCGGATCGAAAAGGACCCGGAAAAGCTAAAAGCCCTCTATCAAGAGGGCTATAAAGACGCGAAGACCTGTTATCCCGCCCTACTCCGCTTTCTTACGACCCCGGCGGGGACGGTAGACGAGCAGAAATAGGATCGCCGCAAAGACAAACGCTCCGATCACGTCCACGACGGAATGCTGCTTGAGGAACACCGTGGAGCATATAATGAGCGAACCGATCCCGGTGGTCACCCATTTCATCCATCGCTTTTGGAGAACCTTGTCGCTTCTCCACACCGCGATCAGCATGCCCAGCGTGTTGAATACGTGGATGCTCGGAAAGACGTTGGTCGGCGTGTCGCTCCGATACAGAAGCTCCACAAGGCGGGTCGCCGCGTTGTCCCGCGGGAACTCGTCCGGACGCAGCTCAAGCCCGTTCGGATAAACGAAGGAGATGATCAGGAACAGAGTCATGCCCGCATACAGCAGCGCGATCATCCGGATATACTCCTGTTTGTCACGGAAAAAAAACAGGACAAAAAACAGCGCCATAAACGGGAACCACAGGTAGTAGGGGAAAATAAACCACTCTACGAATGGGATCTTGTCGTCAAGAGCAATATTTATCACGTGAAAGTCGTTTTCCGTATAGCTCTCCGCCAGCCAGAAAAAAAACATATACACCGGAAAATACAGCGCCGTCCACCAATATTGCAGGGTTTCCTTTTTCATTCGTTCCTCCTCTCTGTTCCGTACCGATCAGTTGAAATGATAGATCCGCTTTGCGATCGCATAGCCGATCCGTATGATCCGGTTCCAGAGCGGGCCTTCCTTCATCGTTGCCCTTGCCAGCCACTGCCGGCGCATATACTCATACTGCCCCGCGTACCGCGTACGCACCGTCTCCCAGAATTCCCGCTTCTTTTTGAGCGCCTCGTCGGTTCCCTTCATGACATAGAGCGCCGAACAGATGGCAGCCATAATGACCGCGTACTGCGACATATAATAGCGCAGCCGGGGTTCCTCGATCTCGCAAAGCTCGTGCATGCCGTACATCGTATAGGCGACGCGCTCCTGCTGGTCGATGCGCTCCAGAAGCTGTTTCTCGTTCACGCTCTGGTCTTCTCTGCCGATAAAATAGTGATACAGGTCGATATCAAAGTAATAAATACTTTTCACAAACGGGAGTGGATAATAAACAAACAGATTGTCCACATAATAGGTGTGCTTCGGAAGCTCCAGTCCGCACGAGAGCAGCAGCTCCGTCCGATAGATGACCGAATGCATCAGAATATACTGTCCGAGCGCAAACGTTCCGATGTCCTTCCATGTGAATTCGCGCTCCGCCGGAAGCACATGACCGTAGCTGATCTCCTTCTTGTGCCGGGCCCCGACCTTTTCATAGACGTAATTGCCGATCACCATGTCGTAGGTTTTTCCCCGTTCGTACTCCGCCTTCAAGAAGGAGAGGATGCCGCGAAGCGCCTTTGTATTGATCCAGTCGTCGCTGTCCAGCACCTTGTAATAAACGCCCTGCGCCTGATGAAAGCCGGCGACGACCGCGTCTCCGTGGCCGCCGTTTTCTTTATAAAAATAACGCACTACGTCCGGGAAGCGCTCCCGATATTCTTTTGCAATGGCCGCCGTTCCGTCGGTGGAGCCGTCGTCAACGACGATGACCTCGATCTGCGGGTCGGCATGAACGACCGATTCCAATGCGCGCTTTACATAATCCTGAGAATTGTAGCAGGGAATGGCAACCGTAAGAATCTTTTCCACGACCGTATCTCCTTCCCTCACGCCGAATGCAGAACAAGTCCCTTTTCCTCGGGACAGCCCAGCATCAGGTTCATACACTGGATGGCGGCGCCGGAAGCGCCCTTCCCCAAATTGTCAAACCGGGAAGCAGCAAAAAGCCGATCGCCGCTGCCGCTGACGACGATCTCCATGCCGTCCCAGCCGGAGCGGGCGTTGCCCGCCAAAAAGCCGCCCAGCGCGTCGGTCTCCGCTTCGGTAAGCACATGCAGGAACCGCTGCCCGGCATAATATTCCCGATAAAAGCTCCGCAGACCGTCGGGCGTCACCTCCTTGGAAAGCAGGCGCGCCGCCAGCGGAAGAAATACCGCCATGCCGCTGTAGTAATCGGCGACGATGGGCGTAAACAGCGGCTCCTGCGCCAGCCCGGCGATCGCCTTCATCTCCTTTAAGTGCTTATGCTGCTGCGTCAGCGCGTAGGCCCGCGGCGAGGAAAGCTCCCGCGGACGCTCCTCCGCCTCGTAAGCGGCGATCATCTTCTTTCCGCCGCCGCTGTAGCCAGTCAGAGAATAGCTGACGACCGGATAATCCGCCGGAAGCAGCCCCTCCTTCACGAGCGGATAGACGAGCGCCATAAAGCCCGACGCGTGACAGCCGGGAACCGCCACCCGTTTGCCCTGCGTGATCCTTTCGCGGAACTCCGCGGACAGCTCCGGAAAGCCGTACGCCCAGCCGGGTTCCGTCCGGTGCGCCGTGGAAGCGTCGATGATCCGCACCCGCTCCCCGGTCGCCAAGGAGACCGCCTCCCTTGCCGCCGCATCCGGCAGACACAGGAAGGTAATGTCCGACGCGTTGATCATCCTCTGCCGCTCCGCCGCGTCCTTGCGGAGCTCCGGGCGAATGCGAAGGAGTTCGATATCGTCCCGTCCCTCCAGCCGCTCGTTGATCCGCAGGCCGGTCGTTCCTTCACTGCCGTCAATATATATTTTTGTTTTCATGCATACCTCGCTCATTTTTCCCTTTTTACGGAGCCGGAATTTTGCGCCCCATTAACTAATAATAGCATTTTTTTCAGAGGTTTACAATCTCTTTCTCCCGTATTCCGCCTTTTTGTACGCTTATGGTTTTTATTTCAATACTCGGAAAAAACCTGTAGACTCAAAGCCATATTCCGTTCTATGCGCCGTATATAATTTTGCCAAAATATTAAGCGCGCTCAACACAAAAGAGGAAATTTATGATAAACATATGCTATGAAGAACAGCTCCGTAAACGACTCATACAGCTCCGCCTGCGAAAAAACGTCTCCTGCCGCGAAATGAGTCTGGCTCTGGGACAAAGCGAAGGCTATATCAACAAAATCGAAACCAGCGACACGCTCCCCTCCATGGGCATATTTTTTAATATTTGCAGCTATCTCAACGTTACGCCAAGGGAATTTTTTACCTTTGACATGGAAAGTCCGTCAACCACCAACCGACGGGTCGATCAGTTCTCCCGTCTTTCCTTCAAGAAGCAGGAGCATCTTCTCGCCGTTGTTGAGGATATGAGCAAATAAAGAGGGACGGTACAGTCTCACTGTACCGCCCCGTCAAAGAGCCGCCCTTTCCGTTCCGCCGCGTCACGCCATACCGTTTGCCTGCTTATATTTGAAAAGCATTTCGGCATGATTCTGCTCTTCGATCTGAATGTCCGCCAGAAGCTTCCGGATGCAGGCGTCGGCAAATACGAAAACATTGGTATTGTATTCCGAGGATACCAGCTTTTCGGTGGAGATCCCGTCGGTCGCCAGAAAGGCATCCCTCTGCTTATCCTCCGAATCCTCGGAGGCGGAGTAGGTCGCCTTCGGCTGATACTGCTCTCCGTGGGAATCGTTGCAGTCGCTTTGCGGCACCTGCCCCTGCAAAACCTTTCCAAGCGAATCGTAATGCTTCTGCTCCATCTGCTCCAATCTGCCGAACAGCGATCTCAGCTCCGGATCCTTGGCTTCCTGCGCGTATTTCCGGTATTTTTCAATACAGCTTTTCTCCTGCGTCTGTAAATCCTTGATTGCGGTCATTTCCTTAGCTTCTAACTGCATAAGCCACCTCGTTTTTTTAAGATAGCAGCAGTATGTGCATTTTTTTCCATCTCATACGCTCTCCGGCAAGCTTTTTCCAAATTTTCCGACTAACCGCGCGGAAAGCTGGAGACACTAGCAGAGGATAAGACGATTTTGTACTTGAACGATACCGTCGGAACATTTTATAATGTACGCGAAGGCTTTTGACTTTGCCCGCGCGATCCGAAAATCATTGTGTGTAAGAAAACCGGAGGGAATTTATGAAATCTTTTTCTTATGAAATCAAGGATGCGGTCGGCATCCACGCAAGACCCGCAGGCCTGCTCGTAAAGGAAGCCAAGGGCTTTCAGAGCAAGCTCGTCCTGAAGAAGGGGGACAAAAGCGCCGACCTGACAAAGCTCATGGCTCTGATGAGCCTCGGAGTAAAATGCGGCGACACCGTGACCGTATCTGCGGAGGGCTCGGACGAAAACGCCGCCATTACCGCATTGGAGGCTTTTTTCAAACAAAATCTTTAACGGGAACGGAGGATTCGCATGGAACAGTTTACGGGGAGACCCATTTTTCAGGGGATCGCCATCGGGCCGATCCGCTTATATACAAAAAAAGAGCAGCAGGTAAAGCGCTATAAGATCACCGACGCGGAAGCCGAGATCGCGCGCTTTCACAGGGCGCGGGAAACCGCAGCCGCCGAGCTTGCCTCCCTGTACGAGGCTGCCGTTCGCCAAGTCGGAGAAGCCAACGCCATGATCTTTGAGGTGCATCAAATGATGCTGGAGGACGAGGATTATCTGGACAGCGTAACGCATATCATCCGCACGCAGGAGATCAACGCGGAAATGGCGGTCGCCACCACGGGCGACAACTTCTCCGCCATGTTCTCCGCCATGGAAGACGAGTACATGCGCGCAAGGGCGGCGGACGTGAAGGACATTTCGGAACGCCTCATTGCCTGCCTCGTAAACGGCGGCTCCGCCAGCGAGCTTCTGACGGAACCGGCGATCCTTGCCGCCGAGGATCTTGCGCCGAGCGAAACGGTGCAGCTTGACAAATCCATGCTGCTCGGCTTCGTGACCCGCTTGGGCTCCGCCAATTCGCACACGGCGATCCTTGCCCGCACGATGAATCTTCCGGCGCTGATCGGCATTCGCCCCGATCCCGCATGGAACGGCAGGCTTGCGGTCGTGGACGGCTACTCCGGCACGCTGACCGTGGACCCGGACGAGGAATACCTGCTGCAAATGCAGACGCGCAAGGCGCAGGACGAGGAAAAGCGGACGCTTTTGCAGCAGCTCAAGGGCAAGGAGACCGTCACCCGGAGCGGCAGAAGGGTAAAGCTCTACGCCAACGTCGGAAGCCTCTCGGATATCCGAAGCGCGATGGAAAACGACGCCGAGGGCATCGGACTGTTCCGGAGCGAATTTCTCTATCTGGAAAAGAAGGACTTTCCGACCGAGGAAGAACAGTTTGCCATTTACCGGACGGCGCTCGAAAATATGGGCGGGAAAAAGGTCATCATCCGCACGCTGGACATCGGCGCCGACAAGCAGATCGACTATTTCGGACTGGAACGCGAGGAAAATCCGGCGCTCGGCTATCGGGCGATCCGCATCTGCCTGACCCGCCCCGACATCTTCCGGACGCAGCTCCGCGCCCTGCTTCGCGCAAGCGTTTACGGCCCGCTCTCGATCATGTTTCCCATGATCATTTCCCTCGACGAGGTGCTCGCCGTCAAGGAGATCCTTGAGGAAGTAAAACAGGAGCTGACCGCGCAGGACATTCCCTACGCGCCTGTGGAGATCGGCGTTATGATCGAAACGCCCGCCGCCGTTATGATCAGCGAGCAGCTTGCGGCGGAGGTGGATTTTTTCAGCATCGGTACCAACGACCTGACGCAGTACACGCTTGCTCTCGACCGGCAGAACCCGAAGCTGGATTCTTTTTACGATCCGCACCATCCCGCCGTGCTGCGCATGATCCGCGAAACCATTGCCAACGGCCACGCCCACGGCTGCTGGGTCGGCATCTGCGGCGAGCTGGGCGCGGACGAGGAGCTAACCGAAGCGTTTCTGGAAATGGGCGTGGACGAGCTTTCCGTTTCGCCGCCAATGATTTTGAGACTGCGGAAACGGATCCGAGAGCTGTAGTGCCTCGGCTTTCCAGCGTTTGTCCAAGCAAAAACGCCTGCCAAGGAACCGTCCTTTGGCAGGCGTTTTTATCGCTTATTTCGCTTACTTTCCAAACCTCCAGTAGTCCATCGTATAGCCCTCTCCGGAAAAGACCATCACAAGGTCGTGTTCTCCGGTCACGCGCGTCAGCAGCTCTGCGGTCAGCTCCTGATAATCCTCCCCCTCGGTGGGTGCGATCTGCAAATATCCGACGATCTCTCCGTCCGTGCCGTCAAGCCGAAGCTGAACGGCTCCGCTGACTCCCGCCGCAGCCTTGACGGCTGCCGTAAACGTCTTTGCGCCGTCGCTTCCAAAGTCCACGCCGTACAGCGCCAGCCAGTCGCCGGAGTTAATGTCGCAAAGCTCCATATTTCCGGAGCCGAAGCTCATGCTCTGGATTCCGCTCTGGGTCGTATTCAGCCCGCCCATCGTCGCCATCGTTTCGGCCTCCACCTTATCGTACGGGTCTAGCCGCCCGATCTGCACGAGGGAGGAACGATCCGCCGACGGCACCATGGGGATGCTGCCGTCCTCGTTGACCGTCAGCTTGGTAATGCTTGTGGCGCGGTAGCCGCCCGAAATGCCCATGGGCTTTTCCAGCATCTGCGTATGATAAGCGATGTACCACTCGTCATGGAACTGGAACAGGCAGTGATGATTGTTGCCGTAGCAGCCGTAATAATTCCCCGGATTTTTCAGGATCACGCCCGCCAACGTGAACGGCCCCATCGGATCGTCCGAGGTCATATAGGCGATCTGCGCGCTCGCAAAGCCAAACTCCTCCGTCGCCTCCGGCGTTACGTTCCAGTTGGTGCAGTACGAATAGTAGTAGGTATCGCCGATCCGGTTGATGCCCGAATCCTCAAACAGATACGGGATATCCAGCGCCTGCGGCTCGCCCTCCAGCGAGATCATGTCGTCGCCCAGCTTCACCACGCGTCCGGTTCCCGGCGCCGCCTCCATCCCCTCCGGGATCCCGCCGCCAAAATACAGATATGCGCTGCCGTCCTCGTCCACCAGCACCGCGGGATCGAACAGCCACGTTACGGTGTCGCAGTTCGGGGTGTTCCGGCTGATGAGCGCCTTGCCCAGCGGATCGACAAACGGTCCGGTGGGGCTGTCCGAGGTCAGTACGCCGATCCCGTTTCCCCCGTTTGCAAAATAAATAAAGAACTGCGTTTTTCCGTCGATCTCTTTATAAGCCACCGCCGGAGCCCATGAATTCTTTCCCCATTTGGACGCGCCCTGCATGCCCGCCGCATAGATCGTCCCGTGATCCGTCCAGTTGACCAGATCCGCCGACGAGATAACGTTCAGCGTGTTGATCTTGCCGTAGCTGTTGTCCTTTACCTTGCCGTCGCCGTCATATTCCACCACGTCGCCGGTCATATACAGATATACGCGTCCGTCGTAAACGATCGCGTAAGGATCGGCGCCCAGACGCTGCGTCATGACCGGAGTATCCAGCCCGAATTCCTTCAGCGTATCGGAAAGCGTCTGCGAAGCGAACTGCGCCTCCAGCTTCTGTTTTTCCTCCGCGCTCAGGCGCTGCACGCCGTCCGCCTGCGGCGAGGGCGTCGCCTCCTCCGCGCCGCTTGTGGGCGCAGCCGAAGCCTCCGGCTTCTTCTCCTCTTTTTTCTCCTCATCCTCGCAGCCGGTCAAAAGCCCCACGGCAACGACTGCCGTAAGCGCCACGCTCAATATGGTTCGAATTTTCATGTTTTCTTCCCCTTCCCCTTTTTTGCTGTTTCCAAACGTCTGCGCTCCGCCGCAAACATTCGAGAGGAAAGCTCCGTACATCAGCGTATTTTTTCTTGCTTCCCCTGAATTATCTTAACCGATATGTTCGGGCAGAAACATGGATTATCTTAGCTTTTTCCGTTCTTTTTTTCCATCCGGCTGCACTTCCGCCTACAGCGTCCGTTCCAACGCGCCCCCGAACAGCGGCTTCCCCACAAAGCCGTTCGCCCCCGCTGCCAATGCCTCTTCTTCAATCTCCGTCCAATCATACGACGAAACCAGAACATACGCCGTCTCGCCGCCTGCCTCCCGGATGCGCTTCAAAAGCTCCCGCCCGTTCGTCTCCGGCATCTGCCAGTCCAAGATCACGATCCCGTAGTCGCTTCCGGAGGCATGCGCCTCCGCGATCCGTTCCACCGCCTCGGCGCCGCTTGCGGCACAATCGACCGTGCCGCCCATCGAAAGGATCGTTTCCTTTGCCGTCGCCAGAAGCACCTCGTCGTCGTCAACAAGGAGAAGTTTTACCCCGGCAAGGCGATCCTTCCCCGGCTTCTGATCCAAATACGGCAGCTCAAACGTCGCCGTAAAGCACATGCCCCCCTCGGGCCCGCGCTTTGCTTCCAAGCTTCCGCCCATCAGTCCGACGATCTGTCTGCTCAGCGACAGCTCCATGCCCTCCGTTGAAAACAGGCGGCTCCAATTCCCTGCGGCGGCGGAAAACGGCTCGTTCAAAATATTGACCAGCTCCTCCGGCATCTCGCCGCAGCTGCCGTTCACCGCGCAGCTAAGCCGGAGCCGTTCCGGATCGTTTTCGCAGACCTCCTCGGAAATATCTACAAAAACGGTTCCGCCCACCGGGCAATGCTTGACGGAGCTGCTCAAAAGCTGAAACAGAACCTGACTGAAGCGCAGCTCGTCCGCATACAGATATTCATACTCCACACCGTAAATGTGAACCTCAAAGCGCAGATCCTTTTCCCTGATCTGCGGCAGGATCAAACCGACGGTCTTAACGACCGCGTCCGCGAGGGAAAACATCGCCGGATTCAGCCGGATGCTTTCCGTCCCCCCGTCCGCCAAATTCTGGGCATCGTTCAGGAACAGAAGCCGATTTCCCGCCGACATAAGCTTTTTCAGACATTCCTTGACATACGGCGGGTCGTCCAGCCGTTTTGCCGCGTCGCCCGACACGCTGACGATCACGCCCGCCGAGCTCCGAAGCTCCCGCGAGACCATGGCGAGCCAGCCTCTCTGCGTCTCCGCAGCCCCATCAAACTCCTGCCTTCCCATCTTGATCTTCCGATGCATCCAGCGGAAAAATGTGCCGTTCACGACAAGCAGAAGGCAAAAGCAGGCAAGCATCGTCCCGAACAAAGCCCAATTCAAGGTCGTTTTTTCCAAAGCGGTCAGCGGAATGCGGCCCACCAGCAGCCAGTCCGGATTTTCCTCCATGTGTTGATATGCGTAGCAGGAATCTTCCCCCTTCTTGTCCGTTAAAAGGAAAGAGCCGCCGGAGCTGCTCCTCATCTCCTCCCGCAGCTCCGCCTCCCGCGAACCGGACAGCCCGGCGCCGATCTCCTCCCAGAAATTCTGACCGGAAAACGCAGAAGCCAGATAGGAGCCGTCCGCACGGATCAGCGAAAGCTCGGCGGAATCGTATGCTTCGGAGAATTCGCATTGCTCCAGAAGCGTCTCGACGGGAACCGAAAGCAGAAGCAGCGCGGAAAACCGGTCGCCCTCCGCGTCCAGCAAGTCGATATCTTGGAAAAAAGAGAACGTCGCTTCTCCGCTGATGGGATCGGAATACACCTCGGTCATCTGCCATGACGCGTTTGCCGCGATACCGAGCCCGTCTAAATTTTCCCGTAGGACGATCCGAACCGACGCGCCGGAATATGCGGCTACGTCCCGCAGAAAAGCGTTCGCCTGCTCGGCGGTATATTCCTGCCCGTTAATATAATTTGCCCATTGGCAGCAGTTCCTCTGCGTATTTTCCATATAGCCGTGCGAAACCTGCTCCATTGAATGGAGCGCTTCCTCAAAAACGCCTCGCCCGGTCTCGATGGCGGTCTGCTTCTGTCCGGAAATATAACAAAGGGTCACCACCGTCAACACCATCAAAAGCAGTGAATCCGCCCCTATCCATAACCACTTTTTCATGCCGCTCCCTTTCCCCTCATTTTACACACTTTTCTCTAAGCATAGCATTCTTTTCGTTCTTTCGCAAGCCTGAACTCAAAAAAGCCGGGAGGGAATACAAAAATACTGTCAGAAAGTATGTGCAGATAGATTTGAAACTTGCACTATTCTGTGTTATACTGCAAGTATTACCAGAAAAATCGGAGGGTATATACAATATGAAGGGTGTTGTAAACGAATCGTCGGAAGATTATTTGGAAACTATCTTGATATTAAGCAAGCGGCTTCCCGTTGTCCGCTCCGTGGATATTGCCAACGAGCTGAATTATACCAAGCCAAGCGTCAGCATTGCCATGAAAAATCTGCGGGAAAAGAAGCACATTACCGTTACCGACGCCGGTTTTATCTATCTGACCGATTCGGGCAGAGAGATCGCCGAAATGATCTATGAGCGCCACGAGACCATTTCCCGCTGGCTGGTCAGTCTCGGCGTTCCGGAAAAGACGGCGGCGGAGGACGCCTGCAAGATGGAGCATGTGATCAGTAAGGAAAGCTTCGACGCGTTAAAGCGGGTCATTAAAATGACCGAAGGAAAATCCACAGTACAGGAATAAAAGAAGGGCGTGACAAAAGTCACGCCTTTTCTTATCTGTCGGCGATCAAACGCCGTCCTATTCTATGTCCAGCTCCGGTGGAACGTCAAGGGAATCCGACACATACCTGCCGTTTTTCTTTCGCTGCCGGACGCATTCCGTCAGCAGATATTCGATCTGCCCGTTGACCGACCGAAAATCGTCCTCCGCCCATGCCGCGATGGCGTCGTACAATTTTGCGGACAGCCGAAGCGGTACCTGTTTTTTTGGCACTTCACTCATGAAATCTCATTCCTTAATACAAACTGCCGGAATTGACCACCGGCTGCGCGTCGTGGTTCCCGCAGAGAACAACCAGCAGATTGGAAACCATCGCCGCCTTCCGTTCCTCGTCCAGCTCCACCACGCTGTTTTCGTTCAGCCGCTCCAGCGCCATTTCGACCATGCCGACCGCACCGTCCACGATCATCTTTCTCGCATCGACGATTGCCGACGCCTGCTGTCTCTGAAGCATGACCGCAGCGATCTCCGGCGCATACGCAAGATAAGTAATGCGCGCCTCCAAGATCTCCAGCCCCGCCTTTTCCACCTTGCTCTGGATCTCGTCCCGGATGCGTGCGGCAACGACCTCGCTCGAACCGCGCAGGCTTCCCTCGTCGGCACAGCCGTCCCCGGTCGTGTCCACATTGGGCGCCACGTCGTAAGGGTAGATCCGCACGATATCGCGCAGCGCGCTGTCGCATTGCAGGGACAGATATTCCTTGTAATTGTCCACGTCAAAGACCGCCTTTGCCGTATCGACCACGCGCCAGATCACGGCGATCGCGATCTCCACCGGATTGCCGAGACAGTCGTTGATCTTCTGCCGCGTGTTGCTGAGCGTCATGATTTTCAGAGAGATCTTCTTGCTGGCAAACTCTATGGAATTCGCGTTTTCCACACCCAAGCTTCCCAACAGCCCCTTACTGTTGTCCACGTCGCCGCTTTGCTTGAGCTTCGTCTTGGCGGCGGGATTCACGCTCGTACAGAACGGATTGACCCAATAAAAGCCCGCCGTTTTCAGCGTTCCCACATACTTTCCGAACAGGGTCAGCACAAGCGCCTCCTGCGGCTTAATGACCCGAAGCCCCAGATAAAAGATCCAGCCGAACGCCAGCCAAGCAATGCACAGAACCGGAATAAAATCGCTCACGATCAGACAAACGACCGCCGCAATGTAAAGCAGCGTCGTAAGCAGGAGCATAAGCATTCCGTTCTGCCGCTTTCCCAAAACCTTTTCTTTCATATTCCCACGCTTTCCGCCCCGCAGAATGGATCTCCGGCTGCCTATGGCGAGCCGACCGGGGCCTGTTTGATATCAAAACGATATCACATAAATATCGGTTTGTCAACAGGCACTTGAAAGCAAGATCCCCCTATGCTTTTCTGTGGATCTCATAGGTCACGCCGCCGCACCCGTTCAGATAAATAACGTCGTCCGTGACGCTTTTTACGGACCAATACCATCCTCCGTCGGGCGGAAAAGCGCATCCGTCCGTGACGAAGCATTCTTCCACGGGTTTGTATTCCTTGAGCGCCTGCCGGTGATCCTTCAGCATTCTGCATTCGTTCATCCGAAGGCAGACCGTGGAAAGCATCGCCCTGCCCTTTTCGCAGTACCCGTTCTGTCCGAGCCGGCAGTAAAGGAAGTTCTGCGCGCCGGAAACACAAAAGTAAGCGGAGTATTTTTCCGTGTCGATCTTGACCTCAAAGTTGTCGTCCGCGAAGTAGCACAGGGTTCCGATCCCCCACAGCGCCATACGCTTTGCGAGCGGCAGCGACGGATCCGCCGGATAGGTTCTCTCAAAAATGCTCATGTCGATCGCCTCCGCCAATTCCAGCTCGTATACGCTGCCGTCATACATCGTATAGACCGCCCTGCCGTTCTCCTCCGCGCGGAACGCGTCGCCGGAATGCCGCGTCAGCCACTCCGCTTCTCCGTTTCCATGGCTCGACACATGTCCGTTTGCGGGGTTCTTCAAACAATATTGAGCGCTGGCGCCGGCTTCCGACGCCTGTCCGTAAACCACGCCGACCGTACCGTAAAGCCGATGCCGCAGGACGCTCGCGATCCGCCCCTCCCCCAGCCGCAGAAAAGCAATACTGTAATTCTCCACCGCGGCAAACGCCGCGTCCTTTCCGCACCATATTCCATATTGATTCATACGCTTCTCCCTTCCTGTTCGCACGCCTTCCGCGCACCGCCATGTTCCTCCAGCCACTCCCGCAGCACTTCGTAGGTCTCCTGCCGGTTCGTCTCGTTCAGGATCTCGTGCCGGGCGTTTTCCACCAGATGCAGCCGTACGTCCGCAACGCCAAGCTTCCTGTATTGCTCGTAGGTCTTTGTGACCGCTCTGCCGTATTCGCCCACCGGGTCCTCCTTTCCGGCAATGACAAGGATCGGCAGCTCCTTCGGCACGCGCGCAACGTTGGCTCCGTCCTTGACGTAGGCGATCGTATCGAAGATCTGCTTGAGTCCCGAAACCGTAAACAGGAAGCCGCACGCAGGCGTCCGGTCGTATTCCTCCACAATGCTCCGATCGCTGGTCAGCCAGTCGTTTTTCGACTGCGGCGACGGTATGCGTCGGTTATACGCGCCGAACAGCAGCCGATGCATCAGCGGCGAGCGGTAACGGCTGCCCCGCACCTCCGCCAAAAAGCCGCACAGCACTCTGCCCACGGCGAGCAGAAAACCGCTTTGGTGCCCGGTGCCCATAATAACCGCGCCGTTTATTTCCGCGCCGTACTTGGTCAGGTAGCGCCTTACCATAAACGAGCCCATGCTGTGTCCCATAAGAAATACGGGGACCCCCGGATATTCCGTCTTCACCAGCTCCGTTACCCGGTGCAGATCCTCCACCAGATACGCGCCGCCGTCCTTTTCGGCAAAGTAGCCCCAATCCTCCGGGTCCGCCGCCGACTGCCCGTGTCCCAAGTGATCGTTGCCGACGACCAAAAAGCCGAAGCGGTTCAGATACTCCGCAAAATCCCGGTAGCGCTCGATGTACTCGATCATGCCATGTGACAGCTGTAGAACCGCTTGAACGCTTGTTTCCGGAACCCATTTTACTCCGTGGATCGTCGTTTTTTTGTCCGAAGACAGAAAAGAAAATTCAACCTGCATCATTTCACCTCAATCCGTTTTTATTTTCCGCTGCGGATGCGGCGCACCGCGTCGCTCCAGCCTGCCAGCAGCGTCCTGCGCTTTTCCTCCGAAAACGTGGGGACAAATTTCTTTGCCAGCCTCCAATTCTGCCGAATCTCCTCCATGCTCCCGTAATATCCGGTCGCCAGCCCCGCCAAATACATTGCGCCGAGCGCCGTGCTCTCGGTGACCTCCGGCTTTTCGATGCCCACGCCGAGAATGTCCGCCTGAAACTGCATCAGAAAATTGTTGGCGCTGGCGCCGCCGTCCACCCGCAGACTTTGCAGCCGGATGCCGCTGTCCTCCTCCATTGCCCGCAGCACGTCGGAGGTTTCGTACGCAAGAGATTCCAAGACCGCCCGGACAAAATGCGCCCGCGTCGTCCCCCGCGTCAGCCCGAGCACCGCGCCTCTGGCGTAAGCGTCCCAGTAGGGCGCGCCAAGCCCGGTAAACGCCGGGACCGCATATACGCCGCCGGCATCCGGTACCGAGGCCGCGATCTCCTCGGTTTCCGCCGCCGTGGAAATGAGCCGCAGCTCGTCCCGCAGCCACTGGATCGCCGCCCCCGCCACAAAGACGCTGCCCTCAAGCGCATAGGAGATTTTCCCGCCGCCGCCCGCCGCGATCGTGGTCAGCAGCCCGTGCTCGGAGGCGACCGCCTGTTCGCCGGTGTTCATCAGCAGAAAGCAGCCCGTGCCGTAGGTGTTTTTTACCGAGCCGGGCGCAAAGCAGCACTGACCGAACAGCGCCGCCTGCTGATCGCCCGCCACGCCCGCGATCGGGATGCGCCCGCCGAAGATCGTGGCGTCGGTATGGCCGTAAATATAACTCGACGGATGCGCCTCGGGCATCATGGACGCGGGAATGCCGAAGCGCTCCAAAAGCTCGGCGTCCCAGCGGAGCGAATGAATGTTAAAGAGCATCGTCCGGGAAGCGTTCGTGTAGTCGGTCGCATGCACCTTCCCCTTGGTCAGCTTGTAGATGAGCCAGCTGTCCACGGTTCCGAACAGAAGCTTCCCCGCGTCTGCGGCCTCCCTCGCGCCCGGCACATGCTCCAAGATCCACTGTACCTTTGTGGCGCTGAAATACGGGTCGAGCAGCAGACCGGTCTTTTCCCGCACCACCGGCTCAAACCCCTCCGCCTTGAGCCGCTCGATCTCGGGCGCGGTCCTGCGGCACTGCCAGACAATGGCGCGATAGACCGGCTCTCCGGTCTCCCTGTCCCAGACGATCGTGGTCTCCCGCTGATTGGTAATGCCGATGGCGTCGATCTCCTCCACGTCCAGCCCCGACTGGGCGAACGCCTCCATCATCACGCCGAACTGCGAAGCCCAGATCTCGTTCGGGTCCTGCTCCACCCAGCCGTTTTGGGGATAGAACTGCGTATATTCCCGCGCGGCGCTCGCCGCGATCCCGCCCTTTTTGTCAAAAATAATGCACCGGGAGCTTGTCGTCCCCTGATCCAAAGCCATAATGTAACGCCCCATAAGCGATACCTCCCAAAGGATTTCCGGCGTCCGACCGCTGCCGGGCGCCGCCTATTTTCATTATAGAAAAGGTTTTTCCTGCCGTCAACCCTCAGTGTAGTACTGCGCCTGTGCGTGCCAAAGCTCGTAATACTTGCCGTCCCCGTCCGCCAGCAGCCCTTCGTGCGTCCCGAACTGCACGATCCCGCCGTTGTCGAACACGACGATCCGGTCGCAGAAGCGGCACGAGGACAACCGGTGGCTGATATAGATCGCCGTCTTGTCTTCCACGATGTCGTTGAACTTCTCGTAGATCTCCTGCTCGGCGATGGGATCCAGCGCCGCCGTTGGCTCGTCCAAAATGATAAAGGGCGCGTCCTTATAAAGCGCTCTGGCAAGCGCCGCCTTCTGCGCCTCGCCGCCGGATATTTCCACGCCCTCCTTGGAAATATTTTTATACAAATACGTTTCCAGACCCTTCGGCATGTGTTCCAGCCGTCTGTCGAAGCCCGCGAGCCGCAGACATTCCTCCGCCCGCTTCGCATCGTAGGTATAGCTGGCGGCTACGTTCTGTCCGAGCGAAAACGCCAAGAGCTGAAAGTCCTGAAAGACGACCGAAAAAATGTCCAGATATTCGTTGTAGCGATACTTGCGGATGTCGATCCCGTTCAGCAGGATCACGCCCTCGGTCGGGTCGTAGAGGCGGCAGAGCAGCTTGATGAACGTGGTTTTTCCGGAGCCGTTCGGCCCCACCACCGCCAGACGCTCTCCCACGCGGAATTTCAGGCTGACGTGCGAAAGCGCGTCGGTCTTGGCGCCCGGATAGCGAAACGAAACGTCGCGGAATTCCACCTCATATCGGCGATCGGCTCTTTTTTCGGTCGTCAGGCTCCCTTGGTACATGTCGTTGGGAATATCCAAGAATTCCATCGTTTTCTCAAGGTACGCGGCGTTCGACCGCATTCGTCCCATCAGCTGGTGCAGCCCGGAAACGCCCCAAGACAGGGAGGAGATCGCGCCGATGTACTGCGTGACCGAACCTACGCCGAACGCTCCCGCCCATGCCTTCAGGCAGACGAACAGATAGACCAGCCCGGTAAACGCGGAGCCGAAAACCGAAGACAGCACATACAGCCCGCCCATCGCGCCCCTCGCCTCCTTGGCAATCGGGGAATTTACGCCAAACGAATTGTCCTTTTCCATGTAGCTGCGGCAGAGCCGCTCCTGCCGATACATGCGGACGTCCAGCTTCCGCGCTCTATGAAAAGCGAGAAAACCGTAAAAACCGAAGCAGCGGTTGCCGAATGTGGCGTCATCGCTTCTTTTTGCCCAATAGAGGCTGGCGCGGTTCGCGGTTACGGAGCTGAGCAGCGTAACGAGCAGGAGCAAAAGAAAAATTCCCGCCGCAAACGCCGGATGGTTCAGAACCGTCCATCGCCCGGAGGTCTCCGGAACCCGCAGCGTAAAGACGCTTACCGCAAGCGCGCACGCGCCCAGCACGCGAAAAACATTGGCAAACAGATCGTCGAACATCCAAATGACCCGGCAGAGTCCCCAACCGCTCCACTGGTTATACTGGCTGATCTTGGAGCGAAGCTCATGGGTCTTCGAATCGTCCAGCGCAGCAAAATCCATATCAAGCATTTTCTCCGTATAGATATGTCTCCACTTATAATACAGCAGCGACGAGGCGCGGCTGTAATTCTTCCATCGGTTCAAAAATGCGTTCAGCAAGCCCAAAAGCAAGCCGCTCGCCAAGATCCAGACGACGATGCTTTGCATCCGTTCTCTGCTTCTCGCTCCCGCCAGCTCGTTCAGAAGCTGCGCCGACAAATAGATTTCCACATAGGGCGACAGCGCTCCCACGATGGCGCAGGCAGCGGCGGAAAGAAAGCACTGGGGATCGTGCCTCCACAGAATAAGGAACCCCCTCCAATTCATTTTCAGCGCCTGCCAATAGGAATAGTCCCCGTTATTCCGCTTCTTCATTTGATGCGCCCCCTTCCTGATAATATTTGCTCTGTACCGCAAACATCTGCGCATAAAAACCGCCCGCCGCCATCAGCTCCTCGTGGGTGCCCTCCTCGGCGACCTCTGCATCTGACAGCAGTAGAATCCTGTCGCAGAACCGCGTGGACGCCAGCCGGTGCGAGATATAGACCGCCGTTTTTCCGGCAGTCAGCTCGTTGTATCTCTGATACAGATCGTTCTCGGCGATGGGGTCCAGCGCCGCCGTCGGCTCGTCCAGCACCAAGATCGGCGCCTCCTTATACAGCGCCCGCGCAAGGAGCAGCCGCTGCGTCTCCCCGCCGGAAAGCCGAATGCCGTCCTCGTACACCTCGTTGCCCAAGTGCGTGTCCAGCCCGTCCGGCAGCTTGGCAAGCTTTTCCCCCAGCCCCGCCTTTTCCAGACAGGAAACGACGCGATCCATATCCGCATCCGTACCGGTCTGCGACACGTTTTCCGCAAGAGTCGCCGACAGAATCGAAAACTCCTGAAAGACTGCGGAAAACATTTGATAATAAGCCTGACGGTCAAACTGCCGAATGTCCTTCCCGTTCAGCAGAACGCTTCCCTCGGTCGGGTCGTAAAAGCCGCACAGCAGCTTCACGAGCGTCGTTTTCCCCGCGCCGTTTACGCCGACGATCGCCAGCTTTTCTCCGGGAGAGATCGTCAGATTCAGATCGTGCAGCGTATCCTTTTCGGCTCCCGGATAGCGAAAGCTCACATGCGAAAGCCGCAGCTCATACGCCTTCCCCGGCTCCGGCGCAAGCGGCTTTCCCTCGGCAAACAAAAACGGTTCGGGAAGCTCCAGAAATTCCCGCACAAGGGAAAGATCCTGACTCTGCCGGTGCAGCGTGGAAAGCGTGGAAAAAATACCGGAAAGCTGACCGGAAAAGGCGCCGACCACCGAGAAATACAGCAGGAAGGCGGAAGCCGTCAGCTCCTGCTCCAGCACCATCGACAGCAAAACGCCGTATGCCGCCCCGTTCCGGACAAGCGCCAGAAGCACGTTTACGGCGTTTCCCACAAAGTAGACGCGCTCGCCCCGCGCCAAAAACGCCTGATACGCCCGGACGGTGTAGGTATAAATGTCCTCGATCCATTGGCGCATACCAAAGATCCGGATATCCTTTGCAAACAGCCGGTTCTCCGACTGATCGCACACATAGTGCAGCTTTTTGGTATATTCCGCCTCTTCCTCCCGGTGCCGCCAGCCCCAGCCGTTCAAATAGCGATTGATAAAGTGCTCTACAGTTGTAGAGAGCAGGATCACAATAAACAGCGCCGGGTGCAGGGAGGACAGCATCGTCAAATAGATCGCAAAGCCGCCGACATTTCGCAGCAAATCGGTAAAGGTGTTCCAGATCGCCTCGGAAGCCGCCGAATTGTCGCTGACGATCTGCTGCGCCCGCTCCGCTTTCTTTAAGACCTGTTCATCCTCGGTATTCGGAAAAGAGGTCGTGGCAAACTTGTCATGGATTTGCGACAGTATGTTTTGACGCAGCTCAACACGCCCAAACAACGTATTTTGCTGCACATAGGTTTCCGCCGCTCTCAGAAGGAGCGCGGCAAGGGTAAACCCTAGGATCGTCCACAGAACCGCGGAAAGCTCGCTTCCGTTCTCCAGTCTCTCCAAAATGCTCGGCGCGATCAGAAGCTGCACCAGATTTTGCACGATCTGAACGACGCCCAGCAGCACGCACAGCACAAAAACGCTCGGCAGCCGCCGGAGGGAAAGCCCGATCATATATGCCGAGTTCTGCCACGGATTGTACCGGGGCTTATTTTTTTCTTCTTTCCGTTTCTTCACTCTTTTTCCTCACTTTCCGTTTTCTTTTGAAGACAGCTTATCACAGAAAGAAAAAACGGCGCGTTTCGGGGACGAAATGCGCCGCTTTGGGGATGAATCGTTATTGCGGGAGAAGGATCTCCGTGGTAAAAGCCCCGTCCTCGCTGTTCCGGCTCAGATAGCCGTCGAGACGCTCCACGATCTGGTCGATGCGCAAAAGACCGAAGCCGTGTCCCTCGCCCTTGGTGGTCAAAAACCGTTTTCCTATTTTTTTCTGCTTCTTTCCCGCGGTGAAATTGGTAAACGAAATATAGAGCTGCGTGTTTTTCATGTCCATATAAATGCGGATCTGCCGTTCCTGCTCCGGCAGCGCCATGCTTGCCTCGATCGCATTGTCGAACAGGTTCCCCAGAATCACGCACAGATCCAGCTCGGAGATGCGCAGCGCAAGCGGCACATGGGCGTCGGCAAGCACCGTGATCCCCTTTGTGCGGGCAAGCGATATCTTGCTGTTTAAGATGGCGTCCGCCATGGCGTTTCCGGTTTTGACCACCATATCCACGGCGGAAAGGTCGGTGTCCAGCTCGTTCAGGTAGGCTTGCAGCGCGTCCCAGTCCCCCAGAGCCGCATACGCCTTCATCGCCTGAATATGGTTCCGGTAGTCGTGCCGCCAGCCGCGCATCTGCCGGTACATGTTTTCCACCTCCGCATAGTGCGTCTCGATCAGCTCGCGCTGGTATGCCGCCAGCTTTTTTTGATTTTTTCTTCCCAGCATTGTTTTCTTACATCCTTAGTTCCCGTTGATGATCGCCCGGTTCAGCGGCTCGTACATGCCCCTCGGCAGCGGCAGCGCCGTTCCGTCCGCCAGCCAAACGTCGGTTTTTGTGACCCGCCGCACAAAGTGAAGATTCACGATCAGCGAGCGGCCGACACGGAAAAACCGCTCGTCAAGCTCCCGTTCCAGCTCCGACAGCGTCCGCTTCACCGTATATTCCCTTCTGCCGTGAACCGTTACATAATTCCGCCGGACTTCCAGATAGCGGATCTCCGGCAGCGGGATGCAGACCGTTTCCTCGGAGGTTTCCAGCAGCAGACCGCGCTCGTTCTGCCTGCATTTGACGACTGCCCGATCAAGGGTCTCCCACAGCTTTTCGGGACTGACCGGCTTCATCAGATAATGCAGCGCCGCCACCTCATAGCCCTCGGCAATATAGTCCGAGTAGCCGGTAATAAAGATCATCTGCACCGCCTCGTTTTCCCGGCGGATCCGTTTTGCAAGTTCCACGCCGTTCATCCCGCCCATTTCAATGTCCAGAAGCAGGATATCGTAGACTTTGTTTTCCTCATAGCGAAACAAAAACGCCTCCGCCGAAGGGAAGCTCTCCAGCCGCACCGGCTCCCCCGTTTTCTGCCCCCAGCCTCGAATGCAGTCGGACAGAAAGCGGATCGACGCCGGATCGTCGTCGCAAATTGCAAAAGAGATCATCGCGCCTCACCGCTCCTCAACTTGGACAGCCAGTCCCTCAGTTCCCGAAAGCTCCCCTTGGCATATCCGGAAAGCTCCGCCTGCTTCGCGTTGATCAGGCAGTCGGTCAACAGGAACACCCGCATTCCCAAGCGCTCCGCTGCCATGTCCTCCTCCACGTCGTTCCCCACCATCACGCATTCCTCCGCGTTCAGAGAAAGCTTTGTCAGAATGTCCCGATAATATTCCGGATTGGGCTTGCAGAAGCCGGTCGTCTCGTAGGTCGTATAGAGCAGAAAGTCGTCCGGCGAGACTCCCGCCCAGCGCATCCGGCTTTCGGTCGCCACTCGCGGAAAGATCGGATTGGTCGCAAGCACGAGCCGATAGCCCCGCTCCTTCAGCCACGCGATCAGCGCCGCCGCTTCGGGCGTATGGCCGCAGGCGCTCTGCGCCTTTTGGAAATCCTCCCGGTAAAATTCGTCAAACAACGGCAGATCGTCCCTGACCTTTTCACCGAAAATATCGGCAAAGCAGTTCCAAAACGCTTCCTCGTTGCTGCGGCTGCCGTCGTTTCCCACCATCGCCTTGGTGCCTGTCCAGATCGCCTCCACAAGCCGCTTCGGGTCATACCCGTGGGGAGCCATTTTTGCCGCCAGCAGCTTAAAATATGCCTGAACGAACGCCTCCTGCTCCATCGGCAGCAGCGTGCCGTCCAAGTCCAATAAAATCGTTGTGATCATATTTTCCTCTTTTCTTGTCCGCCCGTTTTTAGTGCGTTACAAAGAACATTACGATAAACAGAACCGCCACTACCCACGTCGCCGGTTTTATTTCTCGCGCCCTTCCGGTAAACACGCTGATGAAGACATGGGAGATCACGCCGAAGGCGATGCCGTAGGAAATGTTATAAGTCAAGGGCATCATCGCCAAGGTCAAAAACGCCGGCACCGCCTCCTCGGTTTTCAGCCAGTCTATATTTCTGGCGCAGTTCATCATCATA
The DNA here is from genome assembly GCA_030524525.1 of Lachnospiraceae bacterium. Lineage (GTDB taxonomy): Bacteria > Bacillota > Clostridia > Lachnospirales > Lachnospiraceae > ISDg. Next base: position 23,744 of record JAUNGI010000012.1, on the reverse strand, counting down.
ATTCCCACATAGATGAGCGCCGCCGCCGTCGCGCAGCCCGGTACAAGCGAAGCAACGGGACTGAAAAACAGACTTATGAAAAACAGCGCGCCGGTCACCATCGAGGTCAGGCCGGTTTTCCCGCCTTCCGCGATCCCGGCAGAAGACTCCACATAGGAGCTTACCGTGGAGGTTCCGCAAAGCGCGCCGCATGTGGTCGCCACGGCGTCCGCAAGCATTGCTTTATCCATATTGGGCACTTCGCCCTCGTCCGTCAAAAGATTTCCTCTCGCACACGCGCCGTACAGCGTGCCGATCGTATCAAACATATCCACCAAACAGAACGCCAAGGCGGAGGTCGCAATCAATATGACAAGCTCCATGTTGCTATGATCTGCGAGATATGCCGAAAAATCAAATCCCTCCGTAAAAACCCTGCCGAACGCCTGCGTCCCAAAATCACGGAATGCCGCAAAGGGATTGAAATTTAAGGAATCCGCAAACCCCGCGTAAAAATGGGGAACGGTAAATCCCAAAAGATAATACAGCGCCGCTCCGCCCAGAATTCCCCACAGCACGGCGCCCTTGATTCCTCTGCACGTCAAAACGGCAATGACGATCAAAGCGAAAAAAGTGACAAGCAGCGGCATAATATTTCCCCATGACACCTTTCCGGAAAGGAGATTGAACGAAGCAAGATTTACATAAGTAGCGGGATCCGCCACTACTAGACCGGAATCCTGTAAGCCGATAAAAGCGATAAACAGACCGATTCCCGCCGGAATCGCCACTCTTACCGCCTTTGGAATCGCCTCAAAGATTTTTTTACGCAGTCCGGTTACCGTAAGCAGAATAAACGCAATGCCGTCAAGCAAAATCAATACCAGCGCGTTGGCGTAGCTCAGCCCAAAGCCCATACACACCGTATAGACAAAAAAGGCGTTGGAACCCATGGCGGACGCCTGCGCCAGCGGCAGATTTGCCAAGAGTCCGATCAGCACCGTACCGATGCATGCGGAAATTGCCGTCGCAATATAAATCGCTTGGTACGACACTCCCGGAAGCTCGGCAAACATTCTGGAATTTACGACAAGAATATACGCCATGGTCATAAAGGTCGTGACCCCTGCCAGCACCTCGGTCTTAACCGTAGAGCCGGCTTCTTTTACACGAAAAAATTTCTCCATACCCAATCGAAACCTCTCTTTCTTTATCTTGCTGCTACGAAACAGTATAAACGAAGCCCGCGCTTTCGGCAACAAAAATCGAAAGCGCGGGCTTTGCTTATTTCCCCGGCGTCCGCCGTTTTTCTCTCCATTCCTTGATCTCCCGCAGCCGTTCCTTCACGGCTGCCTCCTGCCCCTCGCCCGCCGGGCGGTAATACTCCCGTCCCAGAAGCGATTCCGGCAGGCACCGCATATCCGTCAGCTTTTCCTCGGCGTCGTGGGCATACTGATAGCCCTTTCCGTAGTTCAGCTCCGCCATAAGCTTGGTCGGGGCGTTGCGGATCACAAGCGGCACCGGCTCGGAAAGCTGCTTCTGCGCGTCCAGCTTCGCCTCCTCGTAGGCGACGTAGCAGGCGTTGGATTTCGGCGCCATCGACAGATAGACGACCGCCTCGGTCAAATGCACGGTGCATTCGGGCATTCCGATAAAGTGGCACGCCTGATACGCCGCCACCGCAAGCGAAAGCGCGTGGGGGTCGGCAAGCCCGATATCCTCGCTCGCAAAGCGGGTCACGCGACGCGCAATGTAGAGCGGATCTTCCCCCGCCTCCAGCATCCGCGCAAGCCAATATACCGCCGCGTCGGGGTCGGAATTGCGCATGGACTTATGCAGCGCCGAGATCAGATTGTAATGCTCCTCGCCCTTTTTGTCATACAAAAGCGAACGCTTGGAAATGCACTGGGCAAGCGTTTCCTTCGTTACCGTGACCGCGCCCTTTTCGTCCAGCTCTCCGTTCAGGACGACCATTTCCAGCGTCGAAAGCGCCGTCCGCGCATCGCCGTTGGCATGAACCGCCAGCGCCCGCAGCAGCTCCTCGTCCATTCGGATCGTCTGTCCCCCAAGCCCGCGGGGGTCGCTCAGGGCGCGCGCAAGCAGCTCGGTCAGCTCCTCCGTGGAAAGCGCCTGCAAAACGAAGACCTTGCAGCGGGACAGAAGCGCGCTGTTGATCTCAAACGACGGATTTTCCGTGGTCGCTCCGATCAGGACGATGCTCCCCTTTTCCACAAACGGCAGAAACGCGTCCTGCTGCGCCTTATTGAACCGATGGATCTCGTCCACGAACACGATCGTCCGCTCGCCGAAGCGACGGTTGGCCTCCGCCTGCTGCATGACCTCACGGATCTCCTTGATGCCGCTCGTGACCGCAGAAAAGTCGATAAAGGAGCTTTTCGTCCGGTTGGCGATAATGCGCGCCAGCGTGGTCTTTCCGACGCCCGGAGGCCCCCAAAAGATCAGCGACGAAAGCTGGTCGCTCTCGATCAGCCGCCGCAGCACCTTTCCCTTTCCAAGCAGATGCTCCTGCCCGACAAATTCCTCCAGCGTCTGGGGACGCAGCCGGGCGGCCAGCGGCTCCATCGCGCGGGAATCAAAAAAGCTTAACTGTTCCATGCCCGCCTCCTATCGTATTCCTGTTATTATATAAGGTTTGACCGGAACCGTCAATAGTCGGCACTGCCTGAGCTTCTTGACAGCGATCGGTTTCTGGCATAAGATTAAAAGCAAAAACGGAGGAGAATCGCTTTGAAACAGATCCTGATTATTGACGACGATATCCACATCGGGAACCTCCTCGAAGAAACGCTGACGCAGGAGGGCTACGGCGTTTCCCGCGCCTACTCCGGCACGGAGGCGCTGCTGCTCCTCTCCCAAGCCCGTCCGGATCTGGCGCTGCTGGATCTGATGCTGCCGGGGCTCCGGGGAGAGGACGTGCTTCCGCACTTGCAGGGGATCCCGGTCATCGTACTGAGCGCCAAGGTCGATGTGGACAGCAAGGTAAGGCTGCTGCTGGACGGCGCCGCGGACTATATGACCAAGCCCTTTCACACAAAAGAGCTGCTGGCGCGGATCGCCGTACAGCTCCGAAGCCCCTCCCCGTTTGACGCCGCGCCGCTCCTGACCTTTGACGAGCTGACGCTGAACGCCGATACGCACGTCGTAAGCGCAGAGGGGCGGGAAGCCAAGCTGACGCGCACCGAGTTTGCCATTCTGAAGCTGCTGATGCTGAATCCGACGCAGGTCATTACCAAAACGACGCTTTTGGAACGCATCGGCGCGGACACGCCGGACTGCACCGAAAGCTCGCTGAAAATGCATGTCAGCAATCTGCGGCGGAAGCTGCGCGAGCTGGATCACAAGGATCACATCGAGGCGGTCTGGGGGATCGGCTTCCGGCTGCGGGCGGAATAAATCTTTACGATTTCTTTATCGTTCTCTTTATCGCTTTCTTTACGCTTCCCCGGTAGAATGGCGGCATCAAACGAAAGGGGATATTTTATGGATTATATTCTGAAAACCAACGCTTTGAGCAAAAGCTACAAGAATTTCAAGGCGCTGAACGGACTGTCTATGACGGTTCCAAAAGGAGCGATCTACGGCTTTGTCGGCAAAAACGGGGCGGGCAAAACCACCTTGATCCGGCTGATCTGCGGCTTGCAGGAGCCCACCTCCGGCGAATATACGCTGTACGGCAAACGAAATACGGAGCGCGGCATCGTTAAGGCGCGCAGACGCATCGGCGCTGTGGTCGAGACGCCCTCCATCTATCTGGAAATGACCGCGGAGGACAATCTGAAACAGCAGTACCGCATTCTCGGTCTTCCGTCGTTTGACGGTCTGAACGACCTTCTGAAATTCGTGGGTCTGGAAAATACGAACGGCAAGAAGGCGAAGCATTTTTCGCTCGGTATGCGCCAGCGGCTCGGCATTGCGATCGCCCTTGCCGGCGATCCGGACTTTCTCGTATTGGACGAACCGATCAACGGACTGGACCCGCAGGGAATCGTTGAGATCCGCGAGCTGATCCTGAAGCTCAACCGCGAACGGCAGATCACCGTGCTGATCTCCAGTCACATTCTTGACGAGCTGTCCCGGCTGGCAACGCACTACGGCTTTATCGACAACGGACGCATGGTGAAGGAGATCAGCGCCGCCGACTTGGAAGCCGCCTGCCGCAAATGCGTCCGCTTGGAGGTAAACGACACAAAGCCGCTTGCGCGGGTTCTGGACGGGATGAAGCTGGATTATAAGATCCTCTCTCCCACCACCGCCGACGTGTTCAGCCAAGTGACCGTTTCCAAGCTCGCTCTCGCGCTCGCACAGGCGGACTGCGAAATCGTTTCCATGCAGGAACGGGACGAGAGTCTGGAAAGCTACTACATCAGCCTGATCGGAGGTGGAAAAAATGAATAAGCTCTTGTCCGCCGAATTTATACGATTGTTCAAAAGTCTGGTTTTCAAGCTGTGTCTGCTGTTCTCCGCAGGGCTTGCCGTGCTGATCTCCCTGCTGCGTTATGCGGACGTGAAAAAGAACGCCGACTTTTATGCACAGTACAGCTCGGAATACGTTACCACCGACGGTCTGATCTTTGTGGGCGCCTTGTACCTGATCTTTGCATTTGCCGCATTGATCGGCATTTTTATCGGAACCGAATATCACGACGGCACGCTGCGGAACAAGCTGACGGCAGGTCATACCCGATGCAGCATATATCTTTCCAAGCTCCTTGTGTGCGTCGGCGCAAACGTCATGATCCACGTTCTGTTTCTTCTGCTCATGATCGCGCTGCGGATCGTACTGTTCCATGGTGCGCCAAACAATGCCGTCTCCACGCTTCTTCAATTTGGCGCCGCCTCCAGCGCCGCCGTCGCCGCGCTGACTGCTCTGCTCCTGCTGCTTTCGATGCTGATCCCAAGCAAGGCGGTGGGCTCCGTCGCCTGTCTGCTCACAGCGGTCGTTATGCTGTTTGCGACGCTCACGATCTATAACAAGCTGGCGGCCCCGGAATATTATTACGAAGAAAATGGTACCACGTTTGCGTTCTACGATGAGGAAACCAAGGAGCTTAACGCACCCGAAGCGTCGCCGGTGAAAAATCCGGGCTATCTTGCGGGGAGCAAACGAAAGTTCTTTGAATTCCTGAATGACTTTCTTCCGGTCTCCCAGCTTTATCAGATCGCGCAGAAGCACCCGGACGATCTCGGCATGATGGCAGTTTACGACGGTGTGATCCTGATCGCCGCAGCCGGCGTCGGAATGGCGATATTTAAGAAAAAGAATCTGAAATAGAATCGGAGCAAATTCATTTGCTCAACTATGCGAGGTGTCTATGGAATTTTGGTTATGGGCCGCCGTCGGCGTTTTGCTGCTGCTCGTCGGTATTTTGCTTTTGAAAATCCACATGCTGCGGAAAGCCGCAAAGGAGATCGAGTCCGCCTTTGCCGAGCGGCTCGTAACCGAAACCAATACGCTGATCGACCTATCCTCAAACGACCGCTGTATGCGCCGCTTGGCAAACGCAATCAACATACAGCTTCGGAAGCTCCGGGAGGAGCGGCACCGCTTTCAGCAGGGCGATTCCGAGCTGAAAAACGCGGTCACGAACCTCTCCCACGATCTGCGCACGCCGCTGACCGCCGTCTGCGGATATCTGGAGCTGTTGGAACGGGAGGAGGTCTCGGACGCCGTCCGCCGTTATCTGGACGTCATTCGGGATCGGACGGAGCTGATGACGCAGCTTACGGAGGAGCTGTTCCGCTATTCGGTCATCATGTCGGTTGACAACGCCGCCGTCAGGGAGCCCGTTGACATAAACGGCGTGCTGGAGGAAAGCGCGGCTGCGTTTTATACGGCCCTTTCCCGGCGCGGCATCACGCCAAGCATTCAAATGCCGGAAGAGAGGATCGTCCGGATGCTGAACCGCTCCGCTCTGACGCGCGTCTTTTCCAATTTGCTGAACAACGCCATAAAATACAGCGACGGCGATCTGGACATTTCGCTGTTCCCCACGGGCGAGATCGTTTTTACGAACACCGCTTCGGGCTTGGACGAGGTTCAGGTCGGCAGACTGTTCGACCGTTTTTACACGGTAGAGAACGCCAGAAATTCCACCGGTCTCGGACTGGCGATCGCCAAAACGCTTGTGGAGCAAATGCGGGGAACGATCTCGGCGGATTACCGGGACGGTCGGCTGAGCGTCCGGATCTTTCTGCCGGAGTAGGAAACGGCAGGTTGGTAAAGCCGGCTGCCCTTCTTCATGCTCTCGAATCACAGAAAATCAAGCAGAGGCGCTTGTTGAACGCCTCTGCTTTTCCGTGTTTTTATATTTACTCATAGAACTCCGGGAAAAATATTTTATAGAACTTCCGGAACGGGTATTCATATTTTTTTGCCGGGTACTCCCTATATTGATATGTCTCTGTTTCCCCGTTTTGAAACGTAAAGGTGATCTCATAGTCAATAGGCTCTTGCGCTACATCCGGAAGCCAATACCAATTATTCTTCTGGACATCCTTAATGCACTCCAACAAAAGCGCGATTTGTTCTTCGTCGGAGGTTTGGATTGGACCGATTGCCCCGCCACTGATACCATCCAATGACGATGTGACCTCAACTGACGCAATTTCCCCGGTGATATAAAATTTTTTGTTCTCTTTGTACCAGTTTACAAACAGAAAAATCGCCGCTGCACACAGAACCACGCCCAGCGCGATCCGGATTTTTTTCTTCTTCATCCCTCATCAGCTCCTTTGATCGGCTGGGTGTACCATACTCTCCAGACGATCACTTTGGGAATTACTCATAGAACTCCGGAAAGAATATCTTATAGAACTTCCGGAACGGGTACTTGTACTTTTTCGCCGGGTACTCCCTATATTGATATGTCTCCGTTTCCCCGTTTTGAAACGTAAAGGTGATCTCATAGTCTATCGGTTCTTGTTCCGCTTGCCGAAGCCGATACCAATTATTCTTTTGGACGTCCTTGATGCACTCCAGCAGAAGCGCGATCTGTTCTTCGTCGGAGGTTTGGATCGTTGATCCCGGAGGCAAACCCTTATCTGAAGATGTAACTTCAACGGACGCAATCTTCCCGGTGATATAAAATTTTTTGTTCTCCTTATACCAGTTCACAAACAGAAAAATCACCGCTGCGCACAAAACCACGCCCAGCGCGATCCAGATTTTTTTCTTCTTCATCCCTCATCAGCTCCTTTGATCGGCTGGGTGTACATTTCTCTCAGAGTGATGGAATCTTCCCCGTCGGAGATTGTAATATCAACCACCTCCACAAGAACAACTTCCCCGGAATCATTAACGGAAATGTAGGAGTCCACAACGCTGATCTTTTGTGCGTCGCTTGATCTTGTCTTGTTGATCTGCTGCGCTGCTTCCGAGCGCTGCCCCGCTGTAATAGTTAAGTTGTCGTATCTTTGATAATTAAATTCGGAAAAAGAAGTCACTTCCCCCTGCGCGTTTACCCATAATCTGAATATATCATCCGACTTGTAGCCGCTTACCGGGAAGTAGTATTTAATATCATAATATCCGCCCAATTCATTGTATTCGCAGGAAAGCAGCTTATATGCGTTGCTGTTTGCTCGCGTGTCTTCCAAAAAAGCATCGGCAATCGCCATTGCTTTTTCCTGAGGAATTGCCTCCTGCTGGGGAGTTGCCGTTCCCACGTCGCTCATCCTAAATCCGCAGAAAACATCCGTGTCAAGCAAATATAAATATTCCGTTTGCTTTTCATCCACATAAACGTCATAGGTTCCATAATGATCGGCGCGCTCAGATACGGACACCTCCCTTAAATTTTCTATCCGAACATAGGTTAATGCCGTTTTCTCCGAGCGAATCATCGCCGCTTGTTCTTTTGTTCTCGCTTTTGCTTCGTCATAATATGCTCCGTAGTCATCTCCCGCCGGAGCCGGATCGGGCTGTTTTGTTTTTTTACCTTCCGCACCTGCCGACAGAGAACCCCAAAGCAATGCAAACGTCAGAAAAATAACGATACCGACCGTTTTCCTCACGGTAAAGAACTTCTTCATCCTTCGCCCCCCTATTTTAATTTTGTGTAAACGTCGCCCTCATAATAAAGCAGCCCGATATCCTGATAGTAATTGGCATAATCTATGCACTGCCGGATCGTCGCGCCCGTATTCGCTTTTTCAAAAAACTTCTTCGTCCACTTATCGGTCTCATCGGTATAGGTTGTTTCCGTTGTCCCTAGAACGAAGTGAGCCCCCTTGTTAAACGTCGAACTTACCAAATTAAAACCAGAATACGATACGCCGGTACTGCATCCGATATACAGCACACATTGTGCTTTCGCCAGTGCGTTTGCCGCCAAAGAATCAATAGCAAGGTCTTTTGTGTCATTCGATGCGGCTACATTTGCCGTTATATATCCGTTGCTTTCTCCATTTTCGTTTTTGAATGAAATCGTTGCAATAGGCGTTCCGCTTGATGATGTTCCATGACCACGAAAAACCCATATGGCGTCAACTTTCATACATGTATAGGCACTGGAAGCAGATTTATTTGTCAGGTGATAAGGTGAGTATCCCATATTACCGCATTTTTCGACAAATGTGCTTGCCGCCCCTCTTGTATCAAAATAGTCCGGAATAATACCTAGAGTGCTGCCTTTTTTGTAATAGAAGGTGTATATATCCGCCTCTCCTTTTACAACAGGCTCAAACGACCATAACGCATTTAATCCGCTTCCCGTCGAGCTTACCTCCACCGTACTGCTGGAAGCATTTGCTATAACATATTTTGAGCCATATTTTATCTGATATGTCCCTCCATATGCCATGGAAGTATTTCTTTGCAGCGAAAATTTCTGACACCCCAACGAGTTGCTATATGACCATATATCAACATTCGTTCCGGTTACATCCAAAACCCGATTATTAGAACTTACAACCGCATAAAAAGTATATGTACCGTCCGAGTTTCTTACAACGCGCCATTTCTGGGCATTGGACGCATTAAAAGTATATGTCCATACATTCGTTCCGTTAGCGTCAGCTCCGTCATATACGTCAATGTATTTTCCGTTATAGACATTTTTAATGTAATATGTCGTTCCGCTATTGATGCCACACACATCATTACTGGCTGCATTTGCAGACGCGGAAAATAGTGCGATATATGCCGGCAGCATCAGAAAGCAAAGTATAATCGCCAGCATTCTTTTACTCATTCGAGACATATGCAACTCCCATCCCTACCACCAGATTTTTTCATACTAACCCAATTTCCAGTATGGCACTCCAAAATAGACGTGGTATGTATTTTATTAAGCGTATCACATATCAAGAAGAATGTCAACGTCATTTTTTATAAAAAGACATATGCGTCTTCCTTCTTCCGCTCCCCTATGCTTTTATTCGATCGAAGAATAGCAGCGCCCACATCCACAGGTCAATGAAACCATCGGTAAAGATTCCGCCCAAACTCATAAAACATTTCATTCCAACGATCATAAATCGCAGCAGCGAACAAAACAAGAAAAATGACTGCGACGGCGCCTGCTGCCAGCCTCATTATTTTTGCCCTCTGCATTTGCTGCGTTACAAGCAGCTCGTTCAACTTTTCCAGCTCCAAAGCAATGGTATCCAGAGAAGAAACGTCCGGCTCCGCCGCGATCCCCTTCCCCAGAAGATCGCTTACGGGTACATTCAGAACCTCGGAAATTTTCACAAGCATTTCCGCGTCCGGCACGGACAACCCTTGCTCCCATTTGGAAACGGTCTGACGCACCACATTCAGCCGCAGGGCTAACTGCTCCTGTGAGAAGCCTTTTTTCTTTCGGATCGTTTTTAGATTTTCATTCAGCATACTGTATTCTCCCTTCTCGCTGCGAACTCTTGCCGCAAACATCAATAGCATATCCGTTTTGGGGCGCTGCTGCAAGCAACGAAAACGAACATCCGGCGTTGCGGGCCTTTTTGCTCCGCCACGGAGCAAATGCTTTTTTCCGTCCAGAACAAAGATTCTCGCTTGCGAGATTCTCCGCCTGCGGCGGGTGGCTCTAGCGACACAATTCCTCTCCGCGGCAGTGCGATCCCCGCGGAGCGTTTTTTGTTCTTATAGAAAGCGCAGTTTCCTATAGAATCAAAAATTCCCCCTTGCACCGCCGGGGGGAAGGGGGGAATTTTCGCTTTTCCGTATATTTTTTATATTCATTTTCCCGGCGCAAGAGCCGTCCGGCGATACATTTTTCATATGCAAAGACCGTGGTTTCCTTGGCGCATCCGCTATTCCAACGTCTTCCACTCCGCCGTGTCGCCAAGCAGCAGATAGCCGTGCGCCGAGCCTTCCTTCGGAAGAGACACCGAACCCGGGTTCCAAAGCGTAAACTCGCCGTTTCGCCCGAAGGTCTCGCAAACCGGCACATGCGTATGCCCCATCAGAAGAATATCGCCGGGCTTGCGGAGCGGCGAACGCTCCCGGTTCCATATGTGCCCGTGCGTTGCGAAGATCATGCGCCCCTGCCAAGGCAGGAAGGCAAGCTCCGACAGGATCGGGAAGTCCAGAACCATCTGATCAACCTCCGCGTCACAGTTTCCGCGCACGCAGAGCGTCCGCTCCGCCTCCGCGTTCAGCATGGCGATGACCGCCTTCGGCTGATAGTCCCTCGGCAGGTCGTTCCGGGGGCCGTGATAGAGCAGATCCCCAAGCAGCAGCAAGCGATCCGCCTGTTCCCGGTGAAACGCCTCCAAAAGCTTTTCACAGTAATAGGCGGAGCCGTGAATATCCGATGCAATTAAAAGCTTCATATGAATACCGATCCCTTTTTCCGTTCGCTGATCTTCTGATCGTAATAGTTCTTCCTTCCGGCGGTGGGCAGCTCGGTCGGATAGTTCCCGCTAAAGCACGCGGTGCAGTATTCGCCCGCCCGGTCGTCGCCGGAAAGCCGGACAACGTCCTCCAAGCTCAGATAGCCCAGACTGTCCGCGCCGATCTGCCGACAAATCTCCTCTACCGAATACTGACAGGCGATCAGATTTTCGCAGGAGTCGATATCGGTCCCGTAGTAGCAGGGGCGAATGAACGGCGGCGCGGAAACGCGCATGTGGATCTCCTTCGCGCCCGCCTCCCGCAGAAGCTCAACGATGCGCCGGCAGGTCGTCCCCCGCACGATCGAATCGTCGATCAGGACGATGCGTTTTCCCGCCACGACTTCGGCGACCGGGTTCAGCTTGATCTTCACCTTGTCCTCCCGCGCCGCCTGACCGGGCGCAATAAACGTCCGACCGATGTATTTGTTTTTTATCATGCCGATCTCGTAGGGAATGCCGGACGCACGGGAGAAGCCCAGCGCCGCATCCAGCCCGGAATCGGGCACGCCCACGACCAGATCGGCGTCCGCCGGATGCCGGAGCGCCAGAAACTCGCCCGCTTTCAGACGCGCGGCATGTACCGAACGACCGTCGATGACCGAATCGGGGCGGGCGAAATAAATATATTCAAAGACGCAGCGGGTCGTCGGTACCTTCCCGCAGTGGTCGCGGATGGAGCGCACGCCGTTTTTGTCGATCACCAAGATCTCTCCCGGCTCCAGATCGCGGATCGGCTCGGCGCTGACCGCATGAAGCGCACAGGTCTCCGAGGCGACGACATAGCGCCCGTCCGCCGTTTTTCCGTAGCAGAGGGGCCGAAAGCCGTGCGGATCCCGGGCGGCGATCAGCTTTGCCGGAGACATCAGCACAAGCGAATAGGCTCCCTTCAGACGCCCTATCGCCCGGTTGACCGCCTCCTCGATGGAAGGAGCGTGCAGCCGCTCCCGAATGATAACGTAGGAAATGACCTCCGTATCGCTGGTCATATGGAAGATCGCGCCGTTCAGCTCCAGCTCCTCGCGGAGCTCGTGCGTGTTGATCAGGTTCCCGTTGTGCGCAAGCGCCATTCGCCCCTTGATGTGATTGACGACGATGGGCTGCGCGTTGGCACGGTCGCTTTCTCCCGTTGTAGAATAGCGTACGTGCCCGACTGCAATATTGCCCGTTCCCAATCCTTTCAGGATCTGCGGCGTGAACACGTCGTTCACAAGCCCCAAGTCCTTATATGCCGAAAACACCCCGTCGTCGTTTACCACGATGCCGCAGCTCTCCTGTCCCCGGTGCTGCAGGGAAAACAGCCCGTAGTAGGTCGTTGACGCAACGTCGCAGGTCTCCGGCGAATAGACGCCGAACACCCCGCATTCCTCATGTACCTGATCCTGAAAAGCCATATCCTATGCCTCCTTCAACGAAGCCCGAATCAGCCCCGCAAACAGCGGATGCGCCTTATTCGGGCGGCTCTTGAATTCCGGATGGAACTGTACGCCGACAAAGAAGCGGCAGTTCGGAACCTCCACGGTCTCCACGATATGGTTGTCCGGCGACGTGCCGCTGACCACCAGTCCGTGTTCCTCCATGACCGCGCGGTATTCGTTGTTGAATTCGTATCTGTGACGATGCCGCTCGGAGATCAGCTCGGCTCCGTAGCACTCCGCCATGCGGGTCCCCTGCGCGATCCGGCAGGGATATGCGCCGAGGCGCAGCGTCCCGCCCTTGTTGATCTCGTCGCTTTGGTCGGGCATGAAATCAATGACCTTATGCTTGCTCACCTCGTCAAATTCGCCGGAATTGGCGTCCGCAAAGCCGCATACGTGGCGGGCAAAGTCGATGACCGCGATCTGCATGCCGAGGCAGATGCCAAGATAGGGAACGTCGTTCTCCCGCGCATAGCGCGCCGTCGCGATCATTCCCTCGATCCCGCGGTTTCCGAAGCCGCCCGGAACCAAGATCCCGTCACATTCCCGCAGCACCTCGGCTGCGTTTTCCTCCGTAATCCGTTCGCTGTCAATCCATTCGATGCGCACGTTGGCTCCGTAGCGGTACCCCGCATGGCGAAGCGCCTCCGCCACGGAAAGATACGCGTCGTGGAGCTGTACATATTTTCCCACCAGTCCGATCGTGACCGTACGGTGCATACTGTGAATGTTTGCAAGCATCTCGTTCCAGTCGCGCAAGTCGGGCTCCGGCGCTTCCATGCCAAGCTCCCGGCATACGATATCGGAAAAGCGGCTCCGCTCCAGCATGATCGGCGCTTCGTACAGCACCGGGATCGTCCGGTTTTCCAAAACGCAGTCCGGCTTCACGTTGCAGAACATGGCGATCTTCTTGAAGATGGACTCCTCCAGCGGCTGGTCGCAGCGCAGAACGATAATATCCGGATGGATGCCCATTCCCTGAAGCTCCTTGACCGAATGCTGCGTCGGCTTCGACTTATGCTCGTCGCTGCCGCTCAAAAACGGAACGAGCGTAACATGAATGTAAAGCGCGTTTTCCTGTCCGACCTCCAAACCGACCTGCCGGATCGCCTCCAAAAAGGGCTGGCTCTCGATGTCGCCGGTGGTGCCGCCGATCTCCGTAATGACAACGTCCGCGTCGGTCTTCTTGCCGACGTTGTAAATAAACGCCTTGATCTCGTTCGTGATGTGGGGGATCACCTGTACGGTCTGCCCCAGATATTCGCCGCGCCGCTCCTTGTTGAGCACGTTCCAATAGACCTTTCCGGTCGTCAGATTGGAAAATTTGTTCAGATCCTCGTCGATAAAGCGCTCGTAATGCCCCAAGTCCAGATCGGTCTCCGCGCCGTCCTCGGTCACGAATACCTCGCCGTGCTGATAGGGGCTCATCGTTCCCGGATCGACGTTGATGTAAGGGTCCAGCTTCTGCGCCGCCACCTTCAGCCCCCGCGCCTTCAGCAGACGTCCGAGCGACGCCGCGGTGATCCCCTTGCCCAGACCGGAAACCACGCCGCCGGTCACAAAAATGTACTTTGTCATAGTCATACTCGCCTCCAAACCCTGTATTTCAACCCTTTATGTTTCGTAAGTTCGAATGATCCCCTGCGCCACGGCGCTCCGCTTCTGGCAGGTGTCCATAGCGTTTTTCTCAATATAGCGATGCGCCTCCGCCTCGCTCATTTTCAGCCGTTCGATCAGCAGCAGCTTCGCCCGGTTCACAATGCGGATCTCCTCCATCTTGGCTTCCAGCGAAATCGCCCGGTTTTCCAAAACCTTCAGCCGCGCCCGCGTCGCCACCAGAAGCTTTACGCTTTGCAGGATCGCCGTTCGCTGACAGGGAACCGCAAGCGTCAGGACGCCGTGGCTCTCTACCTTATAAGACGCCTGTTCAAACAGGTCTGCCTTTACGAACAGCAGCACGCCGCTCTGTCCGTTGTCGGCGACCTCTACGGCAAGCTGTACTCCGAAATCATCCCGGAGCGGGGAAATGATCAAAACCAGATCGAAGGACTGCTCTACCAGAAGCCTCCTTGCTTCTCCTGCGGTAGAGACCGTCGTGACCGGCTGGAACTGTCGGTGGGGCAGCAATTCCAAAATCGTGTCCGTCATCTTCTGCGAGGCAGAAATGAGCAGCACACTTACGATATCTCTATCATAAAACATCCCTATCCTCCTGTTTTCCTATCCCAATATGCCCGGCAGCCGTTACCGGTTATGCTTTCGGTACTGTTCAATATATTCCGAAGGGAGGATTTGATTTAACCACGTGCTGTTTTCCGCCAAGGAAAGCGCCTCGTCCAAGCTGGTCGGAAGCTGACGGAGCGTTTTGGTCACCGCCTCCTCCGCCACGAACAGGTTGCAGTCGGTGCTTGGCTGCGGCTGCATTTTCTTTTGAATGCCGTCCAGCCCCGCATAGATCAGCAGGGCGTACGCCAGATACGGATTGGCGGCGGCGTCGGGCGAACGCAGCTCGATCCGCTTATGATTTTCCTTCGCCGCCGGAATCCGGATCAGCTGCGAACGGTTCTCGCGGGACCAAGTAATATATTTGGGCGCCTTATTGCCGCCCAGACGTTCATAGGATTCCCGGACGGGATTCAAAAATGCGGTGATCTCCGCCACATGCTCCAAAATTCCCGCCATAAACATAAAGGTCAGGTCCTTGTCGCCGGAATCCAGCGACAGGTTGATATGCATTCCGCTTCCGCTCTGATCGGGCAGCGGCTTCGGGGAGAAATCCGCGAAAAGCCCGTTCCGCATGGCGATCGTCTTTACGACGGCTTCAAACGTAACGGCGCTGTCCGCCGTTGTCAGCGCGTCGCCGTGACGGAAGTCGATCTCCTGCTGGCCGGGGCCTTCCTCATGATGGGAGCTTTCCGGCAGGATCCCCATGTCCAACAGAGAAAAGCAGATCTCGCGGCGGACGTTTTCGCCCTTGTCCTCCGGCGCAATGTCCAGATAGCCCGCCCGGTCGAAGGGGATCTTTGTGGAATTCCCCTCCTCGTCGGTCTTGAACAGGTAAAATTCAAATTCCACGCCGAAGCTCACGGAGATCCCCTGCGCCTTTGCCGTCTCCACCGCCTGACGCAGGAACTGCCGCGTATCGCGCTCGTAAGGGGTCCCGTCGGGATGCCGGATGTCGCAGAACATCCGGACGACCCGCCCGGACTGGGGCCGCCACGGCAGCACCGTCAGCGTGGAGCTGTCCGGATGCAGAAACAGATCGGACTTATCGGCGTCGGCAAAGCCCTCGACCGCGGATGCGTCAAAGCTTACGCCGTCCTCAAACGCACGCTCCAGCTCATGCGACATGATGCTGATGTTTTTCATATTCCCGAAAATATCGCAGAAGGCAAGGCGGATAAACTTAACGTCCTCTTCCTCTACGAACGCCTTGACCTCCTCCAGCGAATACATTTTGTTCTGATTCATACGATTCCTCCCTGTCAATTCCTATCCCATTCTATCAATGAACAAAGAATCTCGCTTGCGAGATTCTCCGCCTGCGGCGGGTCGCTCTAGCGACACAGTTCCTTTCCGCCGCAGTGCGATCCCTGCGGAGCTTTTTCTATAGGGACGCAGTTTCCTATAGAAGAACAAAAAAGCGTTCATCAAAAGGGGGGAGCTTCCCCCTGCTGATGAACGTCTTTGCTCTCACAGCTTCATTATACTGTTCCGAAACAAATTGTCAAGTCCTTTTGCCTGCGGAAGATCGCGCTCACTTTTTTCAAAAAAATGTTGACAGCTCCTCGTTTCAGCGGTATAGTAACCACAAATAAACGGCAAAGATGTCGCAGATTTTTCTGCCCTTCTGCCGTTTTTTTCTTTTTCCATCAAGGAGAACAACGGATTCTGAAATGGAGGTACATTTTATGGGATGGAACGGTCAGACCTTATACGACCCTGCTTTTGAACACGACGCCTGCGGCATCGGCGCGGTGGTTGACATGAAGGGCCGCAAGAGCCACAACAATGTGGACGACGCTTTGAAAATCGTAGAAAAGCTGGAGCATCGCGCCGGAAAGGACGCCGCCGGGGAGACCGGCGACGGCGTGGGCATCCTGCTGCAGATCTCGCACAAATTTTTCCTGAAAGAAGCTGCCGCCTGCGGCATCTCGCTTCCCGCAGAGCGCGCCTACGGCGTGGGAATGTTTTTCTTTCCTCAGAACACGCTTGCCCGGAATCAGGCAAAGAAGATGTTTGAGGTCATTGTCAAAAAAGAGGGGATGGATTTCCTCGGCTGGCGTACCGTTCCGACCTATCCGGACATTCTCGGTCAGCGCGCCAAGGACTGCATGCCCTACATCATGCAGTGCTTCGTCGCCCGCCCGCAGAACGTGGAGGAGGGGCTTCCCTTTGACCGGAAGCTCTACATAGCGCGCCGGGAATTTGAGCAGAGCAACGACAACACCTACGTCGTATCGCTTTCGAGCCGTACGATCGTCTATAAGGGCATGTTCCTTGTGGGACAGCTTCGGCGCTTTTATCAGGATCTGCAGGACGCGGACTACGAATCGGCGATCGCCATGGTACACTCCCGTTTCTCCACAAACACGACGCCAAGCTGGGAGCGCGCGCATCCGAACCGCGTCATCCTGCACAACGGCGAGATTAATACGATCCGCGGCAACGTCGATCGTATGATGGCGCGGGAGGAAACGATGTTCTCCACGGTGCTGCAGCCCGAAATGGATAAGATCCTTCCGGTCGTCAACGCCTCCGGCTCGGACTCCGCGATGCTGGACAATACGCTGGAATTCCTGATGATGAACGATATCGACCTGCCTCTTGCCATGATGATGCTCATTCCGGAGCCGTGGACGCAGGATAAAAGCATGCCCCGGGAGAAGCGCGACCTCTACCGCTACTACGCGACCATGATGGAGCCGTGGGACGGTCCCGCCTCCATCCTGTTCTCCGACGGCGACCGGGTCGGCGCAATTCTCGACCGGAACGGTCTGCGGCCTTCGCGCTATTACGTCACAAGCGACGACCGGCTGATCCTTGCCTCCGAGGTGGGCGTACTGGATATTCCGGCGGAAAAGATCGTCACGAAGTCCCGTTTGCAGCCCGGACGAATGCTCCTTGTCGATACGAAGCAGGGACGGCTTATCAGCGACAACGAGATCAAAATGTCCTATGCGACCCGCCACCCTTACGGCGAGTGGCTCGATCAGAATCTGGTCGAGCTGAAGGATCTGAAGATCCCCAACAAGAAGGTCGCAACCTATTCGCAGGAGGAGCGGGACCGGCTGTATAAGGTGTTCGGCTATACCTACGAGGATGTGAAAAACACGATCCTTCCGATGGCGAAGAACGGGATCGAATCGACCGCCGCTATGGGCATCGACATCCCACTGGCGGTATTGTCCGAAAAGCACCAGCCGCTGTTCAATTTCTTCAAGCAGCTGTTCGCGCAGGTGACCAACCCGCCCATCGACGCGATCCGGGAGGAGATCGTCACCGACACGACCGTTTACGTCGGCTCCGACGGCAATTTGCTTGAGGAAAAGCCGGAGAACTGTACGGTGCTCCAGATTCATAACCCGATCCTTACCAGCGTCGATCTGATGAAGATCCGCGAAATGAAGCGTCCGGGCTTTCAGGTGGAGACCGTTTCGCTCCTGTATTATAAAAACACCTCGCTGGAAAAAGCGCTCGATCACCTGTTTATTACCTGCGACCGGGCCTATAAGAACGGCTCCAATATCATCATCCTGTCCGACCGGGGCGTGGATGAAAACCACGTGGCGATCCCGTCGCTGCTTGCCGTCTCCGCAATGGAGCAGTACCTGATCCGCACGAAGAAGCGGACGGCGGTCTCGATCATTCTGGAATCGGCGGAGCCCCGCGACGTGCATTCGTTTGCGACGCTGCTCGGCTACGGCGCCCGCGCCATCAACCCTTATCTGGCGCAGGAATGCATTTCCGAGTGCATCGACATCGGCCTGCTTGACAAGGATTACCATACCGCCATTCACGACTACAACTCCGCCATCCTGCACGGCATCGTGAAGATCGCCTCCAAAATGGGCATCAGCACGCTGCAGTCCTATCAGTCCTCGCAGATCTTTGAGGCGATCGGCATCCGGCAGGAGGTCATCGACAAGTATTTTACCAATACGATCAGCCGCGTGGGCGGCATCGGCTTAAAGGAGATCGAGGAGGGCGTCGAGTACCGGCACAGTCACGCCTACGACCCTCTCGGCCTCGGTCTTGACACGACGCTCGACAGCACGGGACTTCACAAGCTGCGCAGCGGCGAAAACAAGGAAGATCATATGTACAATCCGGCGACCATCGTCG
This sequence comes from Lachnospiraceae bacterium, assembly GCA_030524525.1. Classification (GTDB taxonomy): domain Bacteria; phylum Bacillota; class Clostridia; order Lachnospirales; family Lachnospiraceae; genus ISDg. Next base: position 5,151 of record JAUNGI010000012.1, on the reverse strand, counting down.
CTCTGCGGGAGGCGACCCAGACCGGCGACTACAAGCGGTTCAAGGAATATACCGCCATGGTGGACGACGCGGGCAAGCCGCATACGCTCCGCGGACTTCTGGATTTTGCGTTTCCGGAGGACGGCGGCATTCCGCTGGAGGAGGTCGAGCCGGCTTCGGAGATCGTAAAGCGCTTCAAGACCGGCGCAATGTCCTACGGCTCCATCTCGCAGGAGGCGCACGAATGTATGGCGGTCGCCATGAACCGGCTGGGCGGAAAGTCCAACTCCGGCGAGGGCGGCGAGCGTCCGGAGCGCTTGGGAACCGAGAAAAACAGCGCGATCAAGCAGGTCGCTTCCGGGCGCTTCGGCGTGACGAGCGAATATCTGGTCAGCGCAAAGGAGATCCAGATCAAAATGGCGCAGGGCGCAAAGCCCGGCGAGGGCGGTCATCTTCCGGGCAAAAAGGTTTACCCGTGGATCGCAAAAACCCGCTACTCCACTCCGGGCGTGTCCCTGATCTCCCCGCCGCCGCACCACGACATTTATTCGATCGAAGACTTGGCGCAGCTCATTTACGACTTAAAGAACGCCAACCGTGACGCGCGCATCAGCGTGAAGCTCGTCTCGGAAGCGGGCGTCGGAACGATCGCCGCAGGCGTTGCCAAGGCGGGCGCGCAGGTCGTTTTGATCAGCGGCTACGACGGCGGTACGGGCGCGGCGCCGCAAAGCTCCATCCACAGCGCGGGACTTCCGTGGGAGCTTGGTCTTGCGGAGGCGCACCAGACGCTCATTCAGAACGGACTGCGTTCGCGCGTCGTTCTGGAGACCGACGGAAAGCTGATGAGCGGCCGCGACGTTGCCATTGCCTGCATTCTGGGCGCGGAGGAATTCGGCTTTGCCACCGCCCCGCTGGTAACGATGGGCTGCGTGATGATGCGGGTCTGCAATCTGGACACCTGTCCGGTGGGTGTGGCGACCCAGAATCCGGAGCTTCGCAAGCTGTTCTGCGGCAAGCCGGAATATGTCATGAACTTCATGCTGTTTATGGCGGAGGAGTTCCGCGAGATCATGGCAAAGCTCGGCGTACGTACCGTCGAGGAGCTGGTGGGACGCACGGAGTTCCTGCATGTAAAGGAAAAGATGATCACGAAGCGGGCAGCCATGGTGGATCTGAGCCGCCTCTTAAACGCCGGCGACGGCACGAATGCCGAGCATTTCCGGCCGGAGGCGATCTACGATTTCCGTCTTTCCGAAACGCTGGACGAGGCGGTGCTTTTGAAGAAGCTTTCCAAGGCGCTGAAAACCGGTCAGAAGGCGGAGCTTTCCGTTGCCGTTTCCAGCACGAACCGGACGTTCGGCACGATCCTTGGCTCGGAGATCACAAAGCGCTTCAAAAATACGCTTCCCGACGATACCTACACGATCCGCTGTACCGGCGGCGGCGGTCAGTCCTTCGGCGCGTTTATCCCGAAGGGTCTGACGATCCGTCTGGAGGGCGACAGCAACGACTATTTCGGCAAGGGGCTTTCCGGCGGCAAGCTGGCAATCTGCCCGCCCAAAAACAGCACTTTTGACGCCGCAAAGAACATCATTATCGGCAACGTCGCCCTGTACGGCGCGACCTCCGGCTCCGCCTATATCTGCGGCGTTGCGGGCGAGCGCTTCTGCGTCCGCAATTCGGGCGCTACGGCGGTGGTTGAGGGCGTGGGCGACCACGGCTGCGAATACATGACCGGCGGACGCGTCGCCATTCTCGGACGCACCGGCAAGAATTTTGCGGCAGGCATGAGCGGCGGCATCGCCTTTGTACTCGACGAGGATCACGACCTCTACCTGCGCCTGAACAAGGAAATGGTAACGATGAGCGAGCTGACCGAAAAGCACGACATTCAGGAGCTGAAAACCATGCTCCAAAACCATGTGGAAGCAACCGGCTCCGCGCTTGGTCAAAAGATCCTTGACCATATGGAGGAATATATCCCCCGGTTCAAGAAGGTCATTCCGAACGACTATAACAAGATGCTCATTACCATCGCGCAGATGGAGGAAAAAGGAATGACAAGAGAACAGGCGGAGATCGAAGCCTTTTATGCGGTGCAGAAATAGCGGGAATTGGAGGTAAACTTTTATGGGAAAGCCAACTGGATTTATGGAATATGCGCGTTCTGCCAACCCGGCTGTCGCGCCGAAAGAACGCATCAAGAATTTTAACGAATTTCACCCTCCGATGGACGAGGAGGCAAGACGGCAGCAGGGCGCCCGCTGCATGAACTGCGGCGTCCCCTTCTGTCAGTCCGCCGTAAAGCTGTCGGGCATGGTCAGCGGCTGCCCGCTGCACAACCTGATCCCGGAATGGAACGACGAGGTCTATAACGGGAACTGGGAACTTGCCCTCTCCCGTCTTCGGAAAACAAGCAACTTCCCGGAATTTACCGGGCGGGTCTGCCCCGCTCTCTGCGAGGTCGCATGTACCTGCGGACTGAACGGAGATCCGGTCACCTGCAAGGAAAACGAGCTTGCCATCATTGAGCACGGCTATGCGAACGGTCTGATCAAGCCCCACGTTCCCGCCGTCCGAACCGACAAAAGGATCGCGGTCATCGGCTCCGGTCCCAGCGGTCTGGCGGTCGCCGACCAGCTCAACCAGCGCGGTCACAACGTGACGGTCTACGAGCGGGAGGACCGGGTCGGGGGTCTGCTGATGTACGGCATCCCCAATATGAAGCTGGAAAAATCGGTGATCGAGCGAAAGCTTGCGCTGATGAAGGAGGAGGGAATTGCCTTTGTCACCAACGCGGACGTCGGAAACAACGTCTCCGCCAAAGAGCTTTCGGATCAATATGACGCGGTCGTACTTTGCTGCGGCGCAAAACAGGCGAGGGACTTAAACGTGCCCGGACGGGACGGCAGCGACGTATATTTCGCCGTGGATTTCCTGACCTCCACGACCAAGAGCCTGCTGGACCACGATCTGGCGGACGGCACCTATGTCAGCGCCAAGGATAAAAATGTCGTGATCGTCGGCGGCGGCGATACCGGAAACGACTGCGTGGGTACCTGCATCCGCCACGGCTGCAGGAGCGTAACGCAGCTGGAAATGATGCCCAAGGCCCCTGACCACCGGCTGCCAAACAACCCTTGGCCCGAATGGCCGAAGGTCTGCAAGACCGACTACGGTCAGGAGGAAGCGATCGCGCTTTACGGACACGATCCGCGCATCTATCAGGTCACGGTCAAGCAGATGAACCGGGACGCGGAAGGAAAACTCATCTCCATCGACATCGTTCATTTGACCAGCGAACGGGACGAGGCGACCGGCCGGATGCGGATGGTCGAAATTCCCGGCTCGGAGGAAAACATGCCGTGCGAGCTGCTGCTGATCGCCGCAGGCTTCACCGGCTGCCAAAGCTACGTCGCCGATGCGTTTGAGGTCGAATGCTCTCCGAGAAACGTCATTGCGACCGCTCCGGAGCATTACCAGACCAACCAGCCGAAGGTATTTACCGCCGGAGACGTACACCGGGGACAGTCGCTCGTCGTCTGGGCGGTCGCCGAGGGCAGAGCGTGCGCGCGGGAAGTTGACGAGTATCTGATGGGCTATACCAATATGATTTAAGAACAAGACGGCAGAGCAAATATTGAGGATTGCTCTGCCGTTTTTTTTGTGTTTTGGCTTCATAAGCCGCTCCTGCCGCCCAAGGCTTTCGCCTCGATACAATCTATGATAAATAAGCTGTCCCGCCCCACATCACAGATCAGATACAGCACCTTTACTCCGGCTGCTCTTGCCTCTGCCAGAGCCGTTCCAAACTCCGGCTGGGCGGTCACATTCGGAAGCACCTCCTGCACTCCGGGCATGGCAATGACAAACGCGATATAGCACTCATAGCCGTTTTTTGCCGCTGCCGCCAGTTCCCTAAGGTGCTTTACCCCTCGCTCCGTCGGCGCGTCCGGGAAATAGCCGATCCCGTCAATTTCCAGCGTGCAGCCCTTGACCTCCAAAAGAATTTTCCTGTCCGGACACTCCAGATAGAAATCCACACGGGATTTTCCATGGTTATATTCCGGCTTAATCCGTACCGCATCCTGAAAAGGTATGGGCTTACCGTCAAGCCATTCCCTTACCGCCTGATTGGGGGCCTGACTGTCGATATTTACCCAGCCAAGTCCGGATTTATATACCGCAATCAAGTCATACGGCGTCTTCCTGCCCGGATTGTCCGATCCGGCAAGGATCGCATCGCTTCCGGGTAGAAGAAGCTCTCTACAACGCCCGGTGTTCTTAACATGAACCGTTTCGATCCGACCGTCTATTTCCACCTGAGCCACAAAACGATTCGGTCGGGATATAAACTTTGCCGGAATTACATTTTCATACTTCATTGCACTATCCTTATAAGAGCTTTGGATATCTTCTCGACATCTTCCTCTGTATAGATCAGTATAACACAGGAAACGAGGGATTGCAAAATGGCAAAATCACGATTCCAGCCGCGCAAGCCGCTCCTCCAGCTCCTCGAACACGTCCCGTCCCGACGTCAGCGGCGTCCAGTACAGCCTTTCCAGCAGCTCCATATTTTTCTCCCGAAGCCGCCGCCCGTCCGTGCAGGCGGAAAAGGCGATCTGCTTGGAAAGCAGAAACGAATGCCACCGGCTGACCCAAGCCTCGTAGCGGGGAAGGTTGGGGATGTCCAGCCATTTGCCGACGCGGATCTTGGCGCGGTTTTTCTTGGCACACTCGTCCTTTTGGAGGAAATATCGGAAGCCGTCTCCCTCGTAATAGCGCCCCAGCGGGAACAGGCGGCAGAAGCCCGGACGGAACGCATGCACCGTGCAGCGCCCGCCGCCGTCCAAAAAGACGCAGCTCTCCCCTGCTCCGCTCATGGGCAGATGCGGCACGATCACCCCCTGCGAAACATGCAGCGCGAGCCTGCCCTGCGCGAGCAGCTCCATCGGCGCCGCAGAAAGCCCTGCCGCGAGCTGATGACAGTCGTAGGGGTCGAGCGCCACGGTATCGCCCATGCCGCGGCAGCACGACGAGCAGCCCTGACAGCCGCCGCAGTCGGCGCGGACCAGATCGTCCCGGTCATAAAACCTGCCGTCCCAAATGTCTTCCAGATTTCTTCCCATCTTATCCTCCGTTCCGTCTACCGCTCCGGCTCCTTCTGCC
>JAUNGI010000048.1 GCA_030524525.1 Lachnospiraceae bacterium | reverse complement strand
GGAGCACGAAGCGGAGCACAGCCACGAGCAGGAGCATTCGCACAGCCACGAGCAAGGACATGCGCACAGCCACGCCCACAGCAGTTTACGGGAGATCGCCGACATCGTCCGCAGTCTGGCGATCCCGGAAGAGGTGCGGGAGGATGTGCTTGCCGTTTACGGGCTGATCGCGGAGGCGGAAAGTCATGTTCACGGGGTTCCGGTAACGGACATTCATTTTCACGAGGTCGGAACGCTGGACGCCGTCGCCGACATTACGGCGGTCTGTCTGTTGGTTCGCGAGCTTGCGCCGGAGCGGATCGTGGCTTCTGCGGTTCATGTGGGAAGCGGTCAGGTGCGCTGCGCCCACGGAACGCTGCCGGTTCCGGCTCCGGCGACCGCGTATCTGCTGCGGGGAGTTCCCGTTTACGGCGGCAGCGTAAAGGGCGAGCTTTGTACGCCGACGGGAGCGGCGCTTCTGCGGCATTTTGTTTCCCGGTTTGGGGAAATGCCGCCCATGCGTTTGGAGGCGATCGGCTACGGCATGGGAAAGAAGGATTTTGAAGCCGCCAACTGCGTGCGTGCCCTGCTGGGAGAAAGCGAGGAGGGGGCGGAAACGGTCTGCGAGCTGTGCTGCAATCTGGACGATATGACCGGCGAGGCCGTGGGCTATGCGGAGGAACGTTTCTTTGAGGCGGGCGCCCTCGACGTGTATACCGTGCCGATCGGCATGAAAAAGTCGCGTCCCGGCGTGCGGCTCTGCGTGCTGTGTCGGGAAGCCGACAAGGAGCGGATGCTCCGGCTGTTCTTCCTGCATACGACGACGTTGGGGGTACGGGAACGGACGGAGCTGAGGCATGTGCTTTCCAGAAAAACGGAAACGGTGTCCACGCCATGGGGAGAGGCGCGCCGGAAGCAGGCTTCGGGCTATGGCGTGACCCGGAGCAAGTGGGAGTACGACGACTTGGCGCGCATTGCCGGGGAGCTTGGGTGCGGCTTGGCAGAGGCGAGGGAGAAGATCGAACGAAATGAATGACAGAAAGAAAAAAATTATCGGCGCGGCAGCGGCGTTCCTTGGCTGCCTTGTGCTTGTTTTTGTGCTTGTCGCCGTTTGGAACCGGGAGCAGCCGGAAAACCCCGCGTCGGCGGGCAGCGGGGAGCCCACGTCTGCCCCAACGGCGGGTCCGACGGGAACTCCGAGTCCGACGCCGACCCAAACGCCGCTTGACGTCGCCCGGGCGAATCCCCTCAAAATTCAGGGCTACGAGTATTTCGACGGCGGCGAAGCGATCAACAAAGGCGGAGATGTGTTTTGTAAGGCCTATATCCCTGCGGATTCCCGGATCGACGGGGAATATTTATATGACATCCGGCTGCTTTCTTTCGGCGAAGACCTATTCTGGAGCTATATTGCCGCCCCCGTGCCGCAGTTTTTGGACGGTGCGGGAGACGGGGAAAGAGAGATCTCGTTTTTTGGAGGCAGCATATCCAAAGAGGATAACGGCGTCAGAAAAAGGGAGTATGCGCTGGAAACAACGGAGCTGGAAGCCTATGACGGGCTTCTGACGGCATGGACCCGAAACGGAAACGACTATATCCGAACGACCTATGACGGGGAAATGACGCAGACGGGAGAGCTGGTGCTGACCGACGCGGAAAGCGTATGCTGCTCCAAGGACGGAAGCCGGGTGTATTTATTGCGTGATCGGAAAATTTATACCTGCGGCGCTGACGGGGAGGAGCACGAAATCGTTCCGGAGCAGACCTTTTTCTTTCAGATGCTGTACGGTGTGATCACCGACGAGGCCGGCGTTGACCATCTGTTTGCGGAGGGGCAGGCGGGCGACAGGAAGAGCTACAGCGTTATCCTCAATGCAAACAGCGGGAAAGCGGAATATCTGAGCAATATGTCGGACTCGTATATCAGGGCAGAAAACCATACCTATGTTGAGACGGTTTCCGGAGACGAAAACGGCTTCGCAAGATGGATCATCGGCAGAAACGGGGCTTGCTGCGATTATTGGTGGCGCGACAGTCAGGAATATCCGGATCTGTATCTGCCCGACGAGGATCGCCTTCTGTTCGCCTGCTTCGACGGGGCCGAGGTAAGACTGTATTTGTATTCCTATGAGAACGCGGAATTCCTCGGAAGCACCTCTTTTTCTCTTGCGGCGGCAGGACAATCTTCGTCGGAAGCTTCCGAAAGCGGCGCGTATATGGTAAGCGCTGCGGCGCTGCCCGGGGAGCAAGGCGTCCTGATGCAGCTTGCGGACGACTTTGGCAATATTTTCTTCTGTGTATGGGAGCCGGAAAACGCTTCCGGACCCGAATCGAAAATGCTTATGGAAGAGCATCGAATGGGAAGCAGACCTTCGCCGGAGATCGTCGATATCGCGGATTGGGAACAGTATACGCCGTCGGAGGTTCGTCCGGAGCTGGCGCCGTTAAGGGAGAGGGCGGACGAACTGGAAAAACGGTTTGGCGTCACGATCCGGATCGGAGAGGAATGCGCCAATATTTTAGGGGGCTATGCCATATCTCCGCTTACCGATTATGCCAAGGTGAAAGAAGCGCTTGACGTTTTGGAAGCGGAGCTGTCCAAATATCCCGACCGCTTTTTCACGCAGATGAAAACGGAGGAGCTGACGGGCACCGCCTTTTATCTTGCGGAAATGCTGCTGGGAGTGGAGGACGGAAGTCTGGGTACTGCGGGAGGCTTTCAGTGCGAATATGACGGGAAATGGCTGATCGTGATCGACTGCAGGGTGCCGTTTTCCATGCAGAGCACGGTCCACCACGAGATTTTTCATTCCATTGAAGACTATATGTCGTTTTCGTCGGATTCGGATGGGGTGTGGTATCCGAACGAGGCGGAATGGCAGGCGCTGAATCCTCCGTTGGAGAAATACGGAGATTGCTACACCTATAGTTATGACGAGTACGGCTATGAAGAAAATTACGGTCTGCTGTATGATATGCAGCTTTACGCGGGGGAGGATGTTTCCGGCACGTATTTTGTCAATTCCTATTCCATGACCTTCCCGTGGGAGGACAGGGCAAGGCTTTTTGAAAGCGTAATGTGCGATTTTTATTCCGTAGACTTTGAAGCCGCGCCGCATTTGAAGGCGAAGCTGGCTTATATGGCGGACTGCATCCGAAAGACCTTCGATACGACGGGATGGACGGAGGTTCCGTGGGAACGGTAGGCGAATCGCCGGCACAATAAAATCGTAAAATTTTAGGCGCAGCTTTTTGGAGGCTGCGCCTAAGTTTATTCTCTGTGTTTTCGGGGACGCCGCAAAGTCTCCTTACGTTCGACGGGACTATTTCCGGTAAGAACGCTTTCTTTGCAGCGAATCCAAGATCTTTTTGCGGATGCGCAGGCTCTTGGGAGTAACCTCCAGAAGCTCGTCCGTATCAATAAATTCCAGACATTGTTCCAGACTCATGACCCTCGGCGGAACAAGGCGGAGCGCTTCGTCGGCGGAGGAGGAGCGGGTATTGGTCAGCTGCTTTTTCTTGCAGACGTTGACCTCCACGTCCTCGGCCTTTCCGTTCTGCCCGACCACCATACCGGCATAGACCTTCGCGCCGGGGCCGATGAAGAGCGCGCCGCGCTCCTGCGCGTTGAACAGACCGTAGGTGATTGCCTCGCCCGATTCGAAGGCGATCAGGCTTCCCTGCGAACGGTAGTTCAGATCACCCTTGTAGGGGGCGTAGCCTTGGAAGATCGTATTCATAATGCCCTCGCCCTTGGTGTCGGTCATAAATTCGCCCCGATAGCCGATCAGTCCGCGGGAGGGGATCAAAAAGGTGAGCCGCGAGGAGCCGGAGGCGGAGGTACTCATGCCCTGAAGCTCGCCCTTCCGTGCGGAGAGCTTTTCAATGACCGTGCCGGAATATTCCTCCGGAACATCCACGACGCATTCCTCCATCGGTTCCAGCTTTTTGCCGTTTTCGTCGTAATGATAAATGACTTCCGCCTTGCTGACCGCAAACTCAAAGCCTTCCCGCCGCATGTTTTCGATCAGGACCGAAAGATGCAGCTCGCCGCGTCCCGAAACCTTGAATGCCTCGGTCGTGTCGGTCTCCTCGACGCGGAGGGAAACGTCGGTGTTCAGCTCCCGGAACAGCCGGTCGCGCAGATGACGGGAGGTCACGAATTTGCCCTCCTGCCCGGCGAGCGGACTGTCGTTGACAACAAAGTTCATCGAGATCGTAGGCTCGGAGATCTTCTGGAACGGAATGGCGTTCGGCGCTTCGGGAGAGCAGAGCGTATCGCCGATATGCAGGTCGGAAATGCCGGAAATGGCAACGATCGCGCCGACGCTTGCCTCGGTCACCTCCACCTTTTTCAGTCCGTCGAATTCATAGAGCTTGCTGATCTTTACCTTCCGGAGCTTGTCCGGATCGTGGTGGTTGACGATCACGCAGTCCTGATTGACGCGGATGGTGCCGTTGTCCACCTTGCCGACGCCGATGCGCCCCACGTATTCGTTGTAGTCGATCGTGCTGATAAGCACCTGTGTGCCCGCCTCCGGGTCGCCCTCGGGCGCGGGGATATAGTCGATGATCGTTTCAAAGAGCGGCTCCATGTTTTTGGCCTGATCGGAAAGCTCGATCATGGCGATGCCGCTTTTGGCGGAGGCAAACACGAAGGGACAGTCGAGCTGTTCGTCGTCGGCGTCCAGATCAATGAAAAGTTCCAGCACCTCGTCGATCACTTCCTTGGGGCGCGCCTCCGGCCGGTCGATCTTGTTGATGCAGCAGATGACCGGAAGGTGCAGCTCCAGCGCCTTTTTCAGGACGAACTTAGTCTGCGGCATGGGGCCCTCGAAAGCGTCCACGACGAGGATCACGCCGTTGACCATTTTCAGGACGCGCTCGACCTCGCCGCCGAAGTCCGCGTGACCGGGAGTGTCGATAATATTGATCTTAACGCCTTTATAATAAACCGCCGTATTTTTTGACAGGATCGTGATGCCGCGCTCCCGCTCAATGTCGTTGCTGTCCATCACGCGTTCCTCCACGACCTGACCGGTGCGGAATACGCCGCTCTGCTTCAGCAGCTCGTCCACCAGAGTGGTCTTGCCGTGGTCTACATGGGCGATGATGGCAATGTTTCGAATGTCGTTCCGTTTCATGCGTAATCTACCTTTCCGGCTGTTCTCGCAGCCCTGCGGATATCTTACTCAATCACGAAAGATTTTTCAAGGGCTACATGTAACAATCTTTGGAAAGAAACGCAGGCTCTTTTTGGCGAATGCTGTCAGAAAAAAAGTTAAAAAAATCCTTGAAATGGAAATTATTACCAGTTATAATAGCCTCTGCAACGCATAAAATGTTGTGACATAAGAAGGGAGTGTAAGAAAATGACGGATAAAGTCTTTGAGAACAATCAGGTCAGCATTGCTGGCAAGGTAACCGGCGGATTTGTATTCAGCCATGATGTATTTGGGGAGGGATTTTATTTGCTGGAGATTTCGGTCAGCCGGCTAAGCGATTCCTATGACGTAATACCGGTAATGGTATCCGAGCGTTTGATCAATGTGGAGGAGCCGATCGAAGGCCGCTTTCTGGTCGTCAATGGGCAATTCCGTTCCTATAATCGCCATGAAGAGAATAAAAACCGGCTGCTGCTTTCGGTCTTTGCGAGAGAGGTCTTTCTCTATGACGAAGCGCCCGAGGAATCGGAGATCAAGCCGAACTATATTTATCTGGACGGCTTTGTCTGCAAACCGCCGATCTACCGCAAGACCCCGCTGGGACGCGAGATCGCCGACCTTTTGCTTGCCGTGAACCGTCCGTACGGAAAATCGGACTACATACCGTGCATCTGCTGGGGCAGAAACGCCCGGTTCGCCGAGAGCTTCGCGGTCGGCGGGCACATCCAGCTCTGGGGACGCATCCAGTCGCGCGAGTATCAGAAGAAGCTGTCGGAGACGGAATTTGAAAAACGGATCGCCTATGAGGTCTCGGTCAGCAAGCTGGAATATCTGACGGAGGACTGAGCCGGGCAGTATTTTTGTCGATGCGTTTCCTTTCTTGACATGTCGTATGCGGAATGATAAAATACCATATAAAATTGAAATGGTTATTGCATATCCTGCACGAACAGGAGATGGGAGGAAATATGTCTGTATTTACTGGTTCTGCCGTTGCCATCGTTACCCCGTTTACCGCGGACGGTCAGGTGAATTATCCCGCGTTCGCAAAGCTGATCGAATTTCAGATCGAAAACGGGACGGATGCGATCGTCGTCTGCGGGACGACCGGGGAGGCTTCGACGCTGACCCACGAGGAGCATCTCGACTGCATCCGCTTCTGCGTAAAGCAGGTCGCCGGACGAGTTCCGGTCATTGCCGGTACGGGCTCCAACTGTACCGAAACCGCAATTTATCTGACCGAGGAGGCCGATCGGGCGGGCGCGGACGCAATGCTCGTCGTAACTCCTTATTACAATAAAGCGACCCAAAAGGGACTGATCGCGCACTACACCGCGATCGCCGCCTGTACCGAAAAGCCGCTCATCCTTTACAACGTACCGTCGCGCACCGGCTGCAACATCAAGCCCGAAACGGCGGCGGCTCTGTTCCGGAACGTGAAGAACATCGTCGGCGTAAAGGAGGCGTCGGGAGACCTGTCCGCCGTAGCCGAGATCCTGGCAAGAACGAACGGAGAGATGGACGTATATTCCGGAAACGATACGGAGGTGACCGCCATGATGGCGCTGGGCGCAAAGGGCGTGATCTCCGTGCTGGCAAACGTGGCTCCCGCGGCGACCCACGAGATGGCGGCAAGCTATCTGCGCGGCGAAACCGCAAAGTCAAAGGAACTGCAGCTTCGGTATTTCTTTCTTTGCAGGGCGCTGTTCCGGGAGGTCAATCCGATCCCGGTCAAGAAGGCAATGAACCTGATGGGACTCGAAGCCGGGACGCTGCGTCCTCCGCTGACCGAAATGGAGCCGGAAAACGCCGCCGTGCTGGAAGCGGAAATGAGGAAGCTCGGTCTGCTGTAGACGGCATTGCATTACGAAAACGTATTTCAATAAGATATAAAGATATACCAAGCGGAGGAAAGCATGATTCGAATTATTTTGCGTGGCTGCAACGGTCACATGGGCAGAGTTATTACCGATATTGCGGCGAACGACCCGGAGGCGGAGATCGTTGCGGGCATTGATCTTACGGGACAGCAGGGAACGGTCTATCCGGTCTATCGGGACTTGGCTTCCGTCAACGAGGAGGCGGACGTGCTGATCGACTTTTCGTCTCCCAAGGAGCTGACCGAGCTGCTTGCCGACGCAAAGGCAAGGAAGCTGCCGCTTGTGCTTTGCTCCACCGGATATACGCCGGAGCAGCTGGAGGAGATCGGGGAGGCGGCAAAGGAGCAGACGCTTTTCCGTTCCGCCAACATGTCGCTCGGCGTCAGCGTTGTTACCCGGCTGATCCAAAGCGCGGCTGCGGTTCTGATGAAGGAAGGCTTCGACGCGGAGATCGTGGAAAGGCATCATCGCCGCAAGTTGGACGCGCCCAGCGGTACGGCGCTGGCGCTTGCCGAGGCGCTTCAAGAGGTTCTCGACGAGGAATACGCCTGCGTATTTGACCGTTCCGGCAGGAGAGAGCAGCGTCCGGTACGGGAGATCGGCATTTCCGCCGTTCGCGGCGGCACGATCGTCGGAGAACACGAGATCATATTCGCGGGACGCGACGAGGTGATCGAGATCAAGCATACGGCTTATTCGCGGGAGATTTTCGCCAAGGGCGCGGTCGTGGCGGCCAAGTTCCTTGCGGGGAAAGAACCGGGACTGTACAGTATGAAAGACGTGATCTGAAAAAAGAGATTTCAAGACCCTTGCGGAGACGGCGAAGACCGGGCTGCAAGGGTGTTTTTTTGTTCTATGGGAAACTGCGTTTCCCATAGAACAAAAACGCTCCGCGGGGATCGCACTGCGGCGAAGAGGAACTGTGTCGCCGGAGCGACCCGCCGCAGGCGGAGAATCTCGCAAGCGAGATTCTTTGCTCTCATATAGGAAACTGCGTTTCCCATAGAACAAAAACGCTCCGCGGGGATCGCACTGCGGCGGAGAGGAACTAGAAAACTGTGTTTCCTATAGAAAAACGCTCCGCTTGAGCAAAATGCTACGTTGCATTTCGGGGCGTTTTATGGTATGCTCTTTACGGTTGACAGAGAAAACCAAAGCGGGGCGAAAACGGCGCAGCTGTTTTTTGCCGCCGGGACGGAAGGAAGTACATGAAGGATAATGTGATCGGGAAGCCGATCCGGGAAGAAGGACGGCTACGCTACCGGGGACGGAATCATTCGGGATTGGGACAATTATCATGGATGCTGGGCTTGATCGGCTGGAGCATCCTGTTTTTGCTTGTCTCCGAGGCGAGAGGGGCGCAGCCGGATGCGGGCAGGATCGGTTCGCTGGCGACGCTCCTGCTGCTGCTTTCGGTCTTTGGGATCGCGGCTGCGGCAAAGGGAATGAAGGAGAGCAACGTATTTTATAAATCGGTGCTGCTGGGAGCCGTGCTGAACGGCACGCTGGCGGTGACGCTGTTTGCCCTGTATCTGATCGGGACGGCGGGCTGAAAACGGCGACGGGGGAAACCGGGAGGCTTTTATGAAGGATTATTGGAAGGAAAACGATACGCTGTCGGAACGGTACGAGCTGATGCGCGAGCGGCTGGAGGCCGTTCTTTCGGAAGCGGCGGAGAATGAGAAGCCGGACGCCCGCACCGAAGCGGTCTACGGCTTTGGAGAGGAACTTGCCTCGTTCGGACTGCTGCTTTGCGGCGTTTGGGAAGCTGCCGCAGCGGGCGAACAAAGGGAACGCACGTTGGAGGAGCTTGCGGAGGAAAACCGACGGCTTTACGAGCCGATCCAAGCTCCGGCTTACGAGACCTCGTACGCCAATCCGGCCTATGCGGTTGCCCGGCTTGGAAAAACGGTCGGAAGAACGTGTGCTGCCGTGGCGGCGGAGCTGCGGGCGATGATTCCCCATGCGTATGCCGGGGAGCGGGCGCCGCTTACCTATGCGCTGGAGCTGTTTGTGGAGATCTACAATCTGCTTCAGGACGGAGCGGACGCTCCGGCGGTTCGGCGGGCGCTGTTTTACTATGTACACGATTACTGTGGGGAATATTTGGAGACGCGGCTGCTGGAGACCCGCTGCCCGGATGTCCGCTTTTACTATGATATCGTCATGGGCGAATCGCTGGAGGACGACCGCTATTTGTATCTGTTCGGAGAATATATTTCTTCGACGGAGCGGGAGATGGCGGAGTTTCTTCGGAAGCTTCCGGAGGAGACGATTTCTTCGATGGCGGATACGTTCGTGGACGGCTATGTGCGCGGCTTTGCGACGATGGGCATGGATTTCTCCAAGAAGAAGATCGTGGAGCTGCGGACGGCGCTGGGCTTTGAGCGCGTAACGCGGGAAGCGATCCGGCGGTTTGAGGCGATGGGGAAGCAGGTCGTTCTGTTCCCTCAGAACCAAAAGCTGATCGGCAGACGCTACGGTCGGCCCGGCGGCGTTTACGGAACGCCCGCGAATCCGCAGTACGACTACGATCATCGGAACGATCTGCTGCTCGTTCTGAACCGCAGACTGCTGGAGGTATACCGGCGGACGCTGCGGAAGAGCTACGAGCGCTGCGCGGAGCTTTGCAGGCAGTACGCCGGTCCCGCGGTGCAGGAGACCTTCGGCGAGCCCGGCTTTGAGCCGGTCGCCAAGGAAGCGGTCATCACCGCCGACGAACGGCTCAAAAAGCTGCTTGCCGAAAAATCCGCTCTGACCGGTCGGATATCGGAGGAATTTCTTCCGTCCGACGAGATCTCGTTTACGATCATCGCCTATCCGGTTCCGAGCATCGGAGAGAGGTTTCCGGAGATTTTCCGGGAGACGATCCGCGTGAATACGCTCGACAATGAGGCGTATAAGCAGATCCAGCAGCGCATGATCGACGTGCTCGACCAAGGAAAATTTGTTCACGTTCGCGGCGCGAACGGCAACGAGACCGACCTGACGGTGGCGCTCTATGACCTGAACGACCCGTCCAAGGAGACGATCTTTGAGAATTGTACGGCGGACGTCAACATTCCCCTCGGGGAGGTGTTTACCTCGCCGAAGCTGACCGGAACCAACGGCCTGCTGCATGTGAGTCAGGTATATTTGGACGGAAACTGCTACCGCGATCTGCGCGTATGGTTCCGGGGCGGAATGATTTCGGATTATTCCTGCGGAAATTTTGCCACAAAAGAGGAAAACCGTCAGTATTTCCGGGAAAACGTGATGAAAAACCGCGATACGCTTCCGATGGGCGAGTTTGCCATCGGTACGAACACGACGGCTTATCGGATGGCGCGGGAGTTTGACATCCAAAAGGTGCTCCCCATCCTGATCGCCGAGAAGACCGGGCCGCATTTTGCGGTGGGCGACACCTGCTATTCCCATGCGGAGGATCACAAGGTGTACAATCCCAACGGGAAGGAGATCGTTGCGCGGGACAACGAGCTTGTGCGGCTTCGCGACACCGAACCGGACAAGGCGTATTTCCAGTGTCATACGGACATAACGATCCCCTACGACGAGCTGGATTCCATTACGGTGCTGTGCGCGGACGGGCGGGAGCTTCCGGTCATTGCCGGAGGGAAATTTGTTGTTCCGGGAACGGAAACGCTGAATGAAAATATAAAATAACGCACCCTGTGTGCGATAGGAAGGAAAATATACTATGGCAAAAGTAGGTATTGTAATGGGCAGCGATTCGGATCTGCCGATCATGAAAAAAGCGGCGGAGATGCTCGAAAAGTTTGGGATCGAATACGAAATGACGATCATTTCGGCACACCGGATGCCCGACGTCTTCTTTTCCTATGCGTCCGAGGCAAAGGAAAAGGGCTTTTCGGTCATCATTGCCGGAGCCGGGGGAGCGGCGCATCTGCCGGGCATGTGCGCGGCGATCTTTCCGCTGCCCGTAATTGGCGTTCCGATCCATACGAAGACTCTGTCGGGCGTCGATTCCCTGTACTCGATCGTACAGATGCCTTCGGGCATTCCGGTCGCTACGGTCGCCATCGACGGCGCGGCGAACGCCGGGATTTTGGCGGCGAAAATACTTGCCGTCGGCAATCCGGAGCTTTTGGAGAAGATCGAGAGCTATAAGGAAGAGCTGAAAGCCGGAGTGATGAAGAAGAAGGAACGGATCGAGAGCGTCGGATACCGGGGCTATTCGCAGGAATAAGAGAAAAGCAGCGCGCTGAAAGGAGAAAAATTTATGGATTATAAGAATGCTGGTGTGGATATTGAGGCCGGTTATCAGGCGGTCGAATTGATGAAAAAGCATGTAAAGGAGACGATGCGTCCGGAGGTGCTCGGAGGTCTCGGCGGTTTTTCGGGGGCCTTTTCCTTGGACGGCTTCAAGAATATGAAGCATCCGACGCTGGTTTCCGGTACGGACGGCGTCGGAACAAAGCTGAAGCTTGCCTTTTTGCTGGATAAGCACGACACCATCGGAATCGACTGTGTGGCAATGTGCGTCAACGACATCGCGTGCGCGGGCGGCGAACCGCTGTTTTTCTTGGATTATATTGCCTGCGGCAAGAATTATCCGGAGAAGATCGCCACGATCGTAAAGGGCGTTGCCGAGGGCTGCAAGCAGGCGGGCTGCGCGCTGATCGGAGGGGAAACGGCGGAAATGCCGGGCTTTTATCCTGTGGACGAATACGATCTGGCGGGCTTTGCCGTCGGCATCGTCGATGCGGACGAGATCGTGACCGGAGCCGAGGTAAAGCAGGGCGACGTGATCCTCGGCATTGCTTCGTCGGGCATTCACAGCAACGGCTATTCCTTGGTGCGCAAGGTCTTTGAAATGCGCGCGGACGTGCTGAACCGCTACAACGAGGCGCTGGGCTCGACGCTGGGCGAGGCGCTGCTGACGCCGACCAAGATCTATGTCAAGGCGCTGAAGGCTTTGAAGGACGGCGGCGTTACGGTGAAGGCGTGCAGCCACATTACCGGCGGCGGTTTTTACGAAAACATTCCCCGGATGCTTCCGGAGGGCAAAAACGCGTGGATCAACAAGAACAGCTATGAGATCCCTGCCATTTTCCGGATGCTTGCAAAAGAGGGCGGCATTGAGGAAAAGATGATGTACAATACCTATAACATGGGAATTGGCATGATGATCGCCGTTGCTCCCGAACAGGCCGACGAGGCGCTGCGGCTTCTTGCGGCTGCCGGAGAGACGGCTTATGCGGTCGGCGAGATCCGCGACGGCGAGAAAGGGATCACGTTATGCTGAAAATCGTAGTTCTCGTTTCCGGCGGCGGTACGAATTTGCAGGCGATCATCGACGGGATTCGCGAAGGACGCATTACCAATACGCGGCTGTGCGGCGTGATCAGCAACAAAAAGGACGCGTACGCGCTGACCCGCGCCGAGCAGGCAGGGGTTCCCGGCGTCTGCGTTTCCCCCAAGGATTATGATTCCCGCGAGCGGTTTCACGAAGCGCTGCTCGCCGCCATCGACTCCTTGGAGCCGGATCTGATCGTACTGGCGGGCTTTTTGGTGATCCTGCCGGAGCTGCTTGTCAAAAAGTACGAGGGACGAATCGTAAACATTCATCCCTCGCTGATCCCGTCTTTCTGCGGGGCGGGCTTTTACGGGCTTCGCGTGCATGAGGCGGTGCTGGCGCGCGGCGTGAAGGTGACGGGCGCCACGGTGCATTTTGTGGACGGCGGAACCGACACCGGTCCGATCCTGCTGCAAAAGGCGGTGGCGGTACAGCCGGACGACACGCCGGAGATTTTGCAGCGCCGGGTAATGGAAGAAGCGGAATGGAAGATCCTTCCCGCCGCGATCGACGCCATTGCGAACGGACGCTTTGCGCAGGATGCGAACGGCAGCTACTACATGAAGGAGGACTGACATGAAGGTTATGATTATCGGCGGCGGCGGCAGAGAGCATGCGATTGCCGTTTCAGCGGCAAAGAGCAGCCGGGTCACAAAGCTCTACTGCGCCCCCGGCAATGCGGGGATCGAGGAGGTTGCCGAGTGCGTGCCGATCGGCGTGATGGAATTTGAACGTCTGGTCGCTTTTGCGAAGGAAAAGGAAGTGGATCTGGTCATCGTGGGCCCGGACGATCCGTTGGTCGGCGGTCTTGCCGACGCCTTTGCGGAAGCCGGGATCCGCGTGTTCGGCCCCCGCAAAAACGCAGCCATTATCGAAGGCAGCAAGGCGTTTTCCAAGGAGCTGATGAAAAAATACGGTATTCCGACGGCGGCGTACGAGGTGTTCTCCGATGCGGACGCCGCAATGGAATATTTGAAGACCGCGCGCTTTCCGATCGTTCTCAAGGCGGACGGGCTGGCGCTCGGCAAGGGCGTTCTGATCTGCAATAATTTGCAGGAGGCGCTGGACGGCGTAAAGGAGATCATGCTCGACAAGCACTTCGGCAGCGCGGGCAATCAGATGGTCATTGAGGAATTTATGACCGGACGGGAGGTTTCGGTGCTGGCGTTCTGCGACGGAACGACGATCAAAACCATGACGAGCGCGCAGGATCACAAGCGCGCCAAGGACGGCGATCAGGGACTGAATACCGGCGGCATGGGGACGTTTTCTCCGAGCCCGTTCTATACGGCGGAAGTGGACGCGTTCTGCCAGAAGCACATTTATCAGCCCACGATGGATGCCATGAAGGCGGAGGGACGCGATTTTGTCGGCGTGCTGTTCTGCGGACTGATGCTGACCGCCGACGGCCCGAAGGTGCTGGAATACAACGCGCGCTTCGGCGATCCGGAGACGCAGGTCGTGCTTCCGCGCATGAAAAACGATATGATCGACGTGATGGAAGCGTGCATCGACGGACGGCTTTCCGAGATCACGCTGGAGTTTGAGGACAATGCGGCGGTCTGCGTCGTGCTGGCGTCCGAGGGCTATCCGGAGCATTACGAAAAGGGGCTTCCGATCACAGGCCTGGAAAACTTTTCCGGAAAGGATGGCTACGCCGTGTTCCATGCGGGAACCAAAAAAGACGCGGAGGGCAGAATCGTGACGAACGGCGGACGCGTGCTTGGCGTGACCGCGCTGGGCGCGGACCTGAAGCAGGCGAGAGCCAACGCGTATGCGGCGACCGAGTGGGTGCAGTTTGCCAATAAATATAAGCGAAACGACATCGGCAAGGCGATCGACGAGGCGTAGGGCTTGACTTTGCGAATGCATAATTGTTTTGAGAAAAAGGGGCTGCAACAAGCCTCTTTTTTCTGTAAAATCACGCAATTTCCCCTTGTTGGGACAAATTTCCTCTTGAAGTTGCATAAATTTCGCATTACAATGAGACTAGAGTAGAAAAAAATGCGTTTTTGGAGGAAACAATAGAAATGAAACGTCGCATCGCGGGTTTCCTGATTGCCTGCCTCGTTTTACAATCGATGATACTTCTTTCCCCTTCGCTGTCGCAGGGCGCGGAGGCGGCGAGTCTTTCCGCCTATTGTACCGCCAATACGCTGAATGTGCGGAAGGGCCCGGGAACCTCCTATGCGATCGTTACTTCGGGCGGGAGTCTGGTGCAGCTACATAAAAACGATCCGGTCACGGTTCTGGGCGCGAGCGGAGATTGGTATCAGGTTCGACTGACCTTTAAGGGAAATACGGTGACCGGCTATTGCCTGAAAACCTACATCAAGACGTCGGGCACGTCTGCCGCTACGCCGACGCCCACCAAGCAGGCCGCCTCGACTTCCTATGTTTCCGCCGTCGTGACCGCCAATTCGCTGAACGTGCGGAGCGGAGCGGGAACGTCCTACACAAAATTGACGAATCTGAAAAAAAATACCCAGATCCAAGTCTATGGAAGCAAAAAGAACGGAAGCGGCGAAGTCTGGTACCAGATGAGCGTAACGGTCGGGGGCAAGAAGATCAGCGGCTATATGCTCAGCACCTATGTAAAGCTTTCCAAGCCGCTTTCGTCGATCGCAACGCCCACGCCCACGAAAAAGGCGACTGCCACGCCCACCAAGGGGGCGGCGCAGACCGCGAGGCTGGGCTATGTCAATGCCAATCAGCTGAATATCCGTTCCGGAGCCGGAACCGGTTATACCAAATATGCAACGCTTGAGAGGAACACCTCGGTCACCGTTCTCGGAGAGAAGAAGGACAGCAGCGGAGCCCTGTGGTATCAGGTAAGGGTCACGTACCGGGGCAACCAGCTCACGGGCTATATGCTCGCAAAATATATCGTAATTACCGGCAGCGCGCCGACGGCAACGAATACGCCGAAGCCGACGGCGACAAATACGCC
>JAUNGI010000047.1:14240-16139 GCA_030524525.1 Lachnospiraceae bacterium | reverse complement strand
AAAATCTTTGTCAAAAGTTTTGAGAAAGTTTGTCAAAAATTTTGAGCGGCTACACATACCGCTGCGATCCGGCAATCGGGGACTATGCGGAAACGCTTGCTCCGAAGATTCAGCGCTTTGCGGACGTCTTGGAAAAAGAATTGGAAAAATGGAGGGAAAGAAAATGAGCGATGTTTTGGAAAAGATCAAAACAAGGAGAAGCATTCGGAAATACAAACCCGATGCGGTGCCGAAGGAGCTGATTGACCGGATCACGGAGGCAGGATTATACGCTGCAAGCGGCAGGGGCAGCCAGAGTACGATCATCATTCAGGTGACCGACAAGGAGCTGCGGGATAGGATCGCAAGAATGAATTGCGAGATCGGCGGCTGGAACGAAGGCTTCGACCCGTTTTACGGCGCGCCCGTTATGCTGATCGTACTTGCAAAGAAGGATTGGCCCACCCGGGTTTACGACGGAAGTCTTGTAATGGGAAATCTGATGCTTGCGGCGCATGAGCTGGGGCTTGGAAGCTGCTGGATCCACCGGGCGAAGGAGGAGTTCGAGACGGAGTGGGGAAAGGAATTTTTGCGGTCGCTCGGAGTGGAAGGCGAATATGAAGGGATCGGGCACTGTGCCTTGGGCTATGCGGAGGGAAGCGCGCCCGACGCCGCTCCGCGCAAGGAAAATCGCGTCTTTGCCCTGTAGAAAACCTTGCTTCCACATCGTTAACACGACGCTCTGCTCGGAACCTGTATTTGTATGAAGCGGAAATGTGCCGCAGAGGCGCGTTCGAAGCGAGAATTCCGGCAAACGTAACAGATGGGCAGGATGACTTTTCGCATCCTGCCCTTTTTGATTTCATAGGAAAGAGCGTCGCCTGAAACACAGAAAGCTCTGCTGGGATTGCCCTGCAGCGGAATGGAACGGTGTCGCCGGAGCGACCCGCCGCAGGCGGAGAATCTCGCTTGTGAGATTCTTGGTTCTGCATGGCATTAGCGGCTTTACAGTAAATCCTCAATAAACAACAAGATATGCTCCTGCTGCTTTTCCGGCAGGCGGGCGAACTTGTCGTAGAAATGCTGGTTCTTGGAATCCTCCGGGAAAAAGGTGAAAAATTCCTCCGGCGTAACGTCAAGATAGTTGCAGATGTAGAAGAAATTCTGCATGGACGGCAGCGTTTTTCCGTTTTCGATCTTGTTGATATAGCCCTCGCTTTGACCAAGCGCCAAGCTCATCTCCCGACAGGAGACCTTGGTCAGCAGTCGAAGCTGTGTCAAACGCTCTGCAAACTTGGCTTCGTAATCAATAAATTCTGTTTGCTTTTTCTTTTTCTGACCATGTGTTTTTTGCGTCCCCATACGATCCTCCCTTTTCGCGGCAGAAATAAATTGGCTGAAAGATCGGCTCCTTAGCATGACTTTTCAACCTAATTCTTTTTGATATGTCGATACACTAGGACAATAGAAAATTGTCGTATGTAATAATTATCATCATTATATTCTATATAAATGGAAATACGGGGCATCTTGAACGCTATTACTTGGAGCGCAGGGCGAGAAACACCTTGTTTTCCAATTTTTGTAAAAAAGAAAAGTACAGCAGCTTTTGAAGATGACAGTTGGTAAAAGGCTGTGGTATAATGTGCAAAATGCTTCGCATTTAGCACTTCTGAATTAAGTGTGCGCTAAAGCGCACGGGAACAAGGTATAATGTGCGGTAAAGGCAAAGCAAGTAAGGGATAACGGCGGGGGGCATGGAGACATGTTTTTCGTCTCCGCTGCCCCCGCCGTTATCCCTTGCGCCGCGAGCCACGCGAGCCGCAAAAGCCGAAGGCGTTTGCGGCTTTGCCGGAGAGAAGGAAGCGGGGGGCATGGAGACATGTTTTTCGTCTCCGCTGCCCCCGCCGTTATCCCTTG
>JAUNGI010000047.1:0-14140 GCA_030524525.1 Lachnospiraceae bacterium | reverse complement strand
CGCCGCGAGCCACGCGAGCCGCAAAAGCCGAAGGCGTTTGCGGCTTTGCCGGAGTTCTAAGGAGGAATCGCATGATTTTAAGTGTCAGCAGAAGAACCGACATCCCGAATTATTATTCCGATTGGTTTTTGCGGCGGCTTCGGGAGGGCTTTCTCTATGTTAGAAATCCGAGAAATCCCCGACAGATCAGTAAATTGTCGCTTTCTCCCGAGGTCGTTGACGGAATTGTTTTCTGGACGAAAAATCCGGCGAATTTGATGATGCGGCTGGAGGAGCTGCGCGGATATCCCTATTATTTTCAGTTTACGCTGACCGGGTACGGCGCCGACATGGAGCCCGGTCTCCCTTCAAAAAGGCGGGAACTGATCCCGACCTTTCGGAGCTTGTCGGAGCGGATCGGAAAAGAGAGAGTCGTCTGGCGGTACGACCCGATTTTCCTGAGCTCGAAGTATACGCCGGAATATCATTTGCGGGCGTTTGCCGAAATTGCGAAAAGTCTTTCGGGCTATACGGAAAAGGCCGTGATCAGTTTTGGCGACTTCTATGCAAAAACGAGGAGAAATACGGCGGAGCTGGGACTTATGCAGACGGCGGAGCCGGAGATGCGGGCGCTTGCAGCGGGGCTTGCGGAGATTGCGGAGAAATACCGTCTGCGGCTGGAAAGCTGCGCGGAAGAACCGGATTTGTGCGACTGCGGCGTCGCGCCCGGAAGCTGTATCGACCGGAGTCTGTTTGAGCGGATGCTTGGCTGCAAACTGCGGGCGGGGAAGGACAGAAATCAGAGAAAGGCTTGCGGCTGTATGGAAAGCATCGACGTGGGCGTTTATAATTCCTGTCGGAACGGCTGTAAATATTGTTATGCAAATTTTGATGACAAGCAGGTGGCGCAGACGATCTCAAAATATCGTCCGGAGGCTCCGCTGCTTTGCGGAGAGGTGGAACCGGAGGACAGGATCGTTGAGAGGAGGTTGGCGTCCTTAAAGGACGGACAGCTGTGTTTTTTTGAATGAACCAAAAGGACGGAGGAGAAGAAATGCGAATTGAAAAGATTGAGACTTCAAGGTTGTACCTACGGAGCTTTGAAAAAGAGGATGCGCGCTTTGCGATCGGTATTTGGAACGATCCGGAAATGGGCGAGTATCTGCCGGACGAGTCGATGGTGGAGATCGACGAGCAATATTTGAAGTTGATCGAGGGGTTGGGGGACGATGCCGACTGCTGCTATCTCATTGCCGAGAGGAAGGATAGACGGGAGCGGATCGGCACCTGCAGCTTTATTCCGGACAAGGACGGAAGAACATACGACATCGCCTACTGCGTTCACCGGAAGTACTGGGGGAACGGCTATGCAACGGAAATGGCGCAGAGCATGATCGATTATGCAAAGCGGCAGGGAGCCGAAAGGATTACAATGCGGGTCAACAAAGAAAACGCCGCGTCAAACCGCGTCGCGGCAAAGCTCGGCTTTGAAGCGGTCGGAGAGCATTCTTATAAAAAGAGAGGCACGGATTTGCAGTTTACGGATTATCTTTATGAATTACTTCTGTGAACGGAGAGAGGAGGAGTCAATGTTAGACAGCAGCGGATTTGATTTATGGGCAAACGGGTACGATCAGAGCGTTCGGCTCAGCGAGGAGGCAAAGGAATATCCCTTTGCAGGCTACAAAGACGTTCTCAATCGGATCTACAACCGAATTCGGAAGGGGAACGGAAAGAAAATTCTGGATATCGGCTTTGGGACGGGAATCTTAGCCAAGAAACTGTATGACGACGGGGTGAAAATTTACGGTATGGATTTTTCGCCGGAAATGCTGCGGCTTGCAGGGGCAAAAATGCCGAATGCGGTTTTGCTTTGCCATGATTTTTCGAAGGGCTTCCCCTCTGAGCTGGAGGACGAAAAATTTGACTTTATTATTTGTACCTATGCGATCCATCATTTGACGGAGGAAGAAAAAACGGGCTTTCTTCAGGAAACGAAGAAATATCTTGTCCCCGGCGGCGAAATTCTAGTGGGCGACGTGGCGTTCGAAACGAGGCGGGAACTGGACGAATGCCGGCAGAGAGCCGGGGAGGAATGGGACGATGAGGAATGTTATCTTATCGCAGAGGAGCTGGCAAAGGCATTTCCGGACATGGAGTTTGAGAGAGTTAGCTATTGTTCTGGGATTTGTAGGTTTTAAGGAGGATAGATTGAAAAATCACACTGGTGTGCTGATTTTTCAATCGGCTATTTGCTTCTGAGCGAAAGCAAATAGCGCTGATTGTACATCTTCGCGACAAGTCGCTCAGAAATGAGGATTCAGGATGAAAATGGTATTTCCCGGTTTGGGTTATAAAGAGAAAGCGATCGAATATATTAAGGAATTTTATACATACGGCTCTGAAATCAGCGGAAGCGGCTCGCTTGACCGCTTTTTGAGAGAATCGACCTACGAACGGTGGCTGGAGCAGCTCGTGAAAAACATGGATATTGCCAACCTTCCCGAAACCATGGCTCCGTCGCTTACTTACTTTTATGTGAGGGAAGAAGACGATAAGATTATCGGAATGATCAATATTCGGCTGGCGTTGAACGAGTTCCTGAGAAAGGAGGCCGGGCATATCGGATACAGCGTCCGCCCGACCGAACGCAGAAAGCAATATGCGACGGCGATGCTTCGGGAGGGGTTAAGAGTTTGCGGAATCATGGGAATCGAAGATGTGATTGTTAGCTGCGATAAATCGAATATCGCCTCCGCAAAGGTTATTCAGAACTGCGGCGGAGAGCTTGATGCGGAATTTTACAGCGAGACTTTTCGAGAGACCCTGCAAAGGTATGTTATTAAACGGAAAAATGAGAATTCCGCACCAACCGTAGGTTGAGTTTCCCCCATTCTACCAATTGTTCGTGTAAATGCTTGGATTGTGAGAGTAAAGTTCCGGAGAAAAGAAGAAAAAGGAGGCAGAAAATGGATCAGGAGAAGATTGGAAAATTTATTGCGGAATGCCGCAGGGAAAAGCATCTGACCCAAGCGCAGCTAGCGGAGAAACTGAACCTTACCGACCGGGCTGTTTCGAAGTGGGAAACAGGAAAAAGCATGCCGGATTCCTCTGTCATGCTGGAACTTTGCAAAATCTTGGGAATTACCGTAAACGAATTGCTGAGCGGGGAGAAAATCAATGTGGAACATTATGGGGAAAAAGCAGACGAAAATCTGGTGGAGCTGACAAGAAGGGGTGAAAATAAGATCGGAATTCGGGGGATCATGGCGATGCTCTGTTCCGTTTCGATCTTCATAGGAATTATGGTGTGCGCCATTTGTGATATTGCAGTTTCCGGTGATTTGACATGGGCGATGATTCCCATCGGCTCCATGTTTTTTGCGTGGATTGTCATTCTGCCCGTTCTTCTGGGAAAGAGAGGAATCGGCGGAGGCTTATTTTTTCTGAGCGTTTTTATTTTCCCCTATTTGTATTTCTTGGGGGAGCGGCTTCATGAGAAATCGGTGTTTTCCGTCGGCGCCGCCATGTCGGGCATTTCTTTGGCGTATCTGTGGATTATCTTTTTCCTTTTTCGGCTGCTGAGGTCCCGGAAGCTGCTGGCGGCAGCGTTTACCTGCTTGCTGTTAAGTTCTTTGAATTTAAGCATAAAAACAATATTGGTAAGGATGATTTCGGAAACTTATATCAATGTGTGGGATTTTCTTTCGATGTTTCTGTTTATCATCATGGCGTTTATTTTCTTTGTATGGGATTATGCAAAGCAAAAAGGATTCCTAAGATAGCAGGGTGGAAATTCGGCTGTGTTATCTGCTTGAAGGGCAGACAGCGCAGCCGTTTTTTGTTTTATTAGGAGATATATTTCTTTGTGCTTTTCCGATAGTAAAAAGGGGAATTGTATGTTAAAATGTTAAAATGAGAAGCACGGGGGGAGCGAGAGCGATTCTGTGCGGTCACGACGGCAGAAATTTCTTGGAATTTTACAGGCCAGCAATAACGGAGAGGGGAAATTTGCCTTTGGTTGAAAGGAAGCTTTGAGAATTGCGCAGGGAGGAAAGCATGAAACGTTTGAGAGCGACTGTAGTAGTGGACAATATCGGAAACGACGCGCTGAAGGGCGAATGGGGACTGTGTGTTTATATTGAATACGGGGAGGATAAAATTCTGCTGGATACCGGTTCGTCCGGACTGTTTATTGAAAACGGAAAGAGGCTTGGGGTTCCCTTGGAGGATATCGGCTATGCTGTTTTGTCTCACGCGCATTATGACCATGCCAACGGAATGCGCCCGTTTTTTCGGCTCAACCAAAAGGCGAAATTCTATCTGAGGGACGCCTGTGCGGAAAATTGCTATGGAAAACGCTGGATCTTCAAAAAATATATCGGTCTGCCCAAAGGGATCTTGCAGGATTATAAGGATCGAATCGAATATGCGTCGGGTGACAAAAGGATTGCGGAAGGCGTTTTTCTGATACCGCATAAAAGCAAAGGGCTTGCGGTCATCGGGAAACGGGAAAATCTGTACATAAAAGAAAAGGACGGAAGCCTGTCGCCGGATGATTTTGCGCATGAACAAAGTCTGGTATTTGATACGCCGGAGGGGCTGGTGATTTTCAACAGCTGCTCCCATGGCGGCGCGGATCGTATTATAAACGAAGCGATTGCCGCCTTTCCGGATAAGAAGGTGCTTGCCCTTATCGGCGGCTTTCACTTATTCCGACGGACCGAAGATGAGGTACGATCTTTCGCCAAAAAGATCAAGGAAACCGGCACCCCTTATATCTATACCGGGCACTGTACCGGCAAGAGAGCCTACGGGATTTTGAAGGAGGAGCTGGGGGACGTTGCCCGGCAGTTAAAGGTGGGACTCGTGATGGAATTTTGAGGTCGGAAAAAAGGAGGACGATGGACAATGAACGGCATCTTTCACAGAACAAGCATCCGAAAATATCGGGAAGGTAAAGTGGAAAACGAAAAGGTGGAACGACTGCTCCGCGCAGCAATGGCGGCGCCGTCGGCGTGCAACCAGCAGCCTTGGGAGTATTATGTGGTGACTGACCGGCAGAAGCTGGAGGCGCTTGCGGCGAGCAGCCCCTATGCGGGCTGTACCAAAGGCGCGCCGCTTGCTTTTGTCGCCTGCTACCGGGAAGCCTGCACCGCGCCGGAATATGCGCAGATCGACCTGAGCGCTTCGGTGGAAAATCTGCTTCTGGAAGCGGACGCGCAGGGGCTTGGAGCGGTCTGGCTCGGTATTGCGCCGATCGCGGAGCGGATGGAGCGCGTGGCGGAGATTCTGGAGCTGCCGGAGGGGCTGAAGGCCTTTGCGATCATTCCCTGCGGCTATCCTGCCGAAGAAAAGCAGCAGCAGAACCGATACGACGTTTCGCGCGTGCATTTTGTATAAAGAGAAACGGAGCCGCAGACGCATGATGGACATTGAGGGGTTCTGGCGGGCCGTCCTGCGGCAGGACGCGGAGGCGATCCGTAGATTCTTTCATGAAAATGCCTCGATTCGCTGGCATTGTACGAACGAGCGGTTTAACGTGGAGGAATTTATCCGGGCGAACTGCGAATATCCCGGCGAATGGGACGGAGAGATTGCGCGGACGGAGCGGTTCGGCGAGCTGCTGGTCACCGTGACGCATGTATATTCCAAAGACCGGGAGCTGTCGTTCCACGTTGTGTCGTTCCTGACGCTTTCCGGCGATAAGATACTGGCGCTGGACGAATATTGGGGAGACGACGGAGCGGCTCCGGAATGGAGACGGAATCTGCATATCGGGCAGCCGATAAACTTTAGGAATGGATTTCCTGCGATGTGAGGGAGAAGGGCATGAAAAAATACATTATCATCTCCGGAGTCCCCAGAGCCGGAAAGAGTACCGTATCCAAGCTGCTTGCGAAGCAATTCGGCTATCAGCATCTCAGCATGGATTCCGTTCTGGCAGGAGTCGAAAGCGTATTTCCGGAAACGGGAATCCGCACGGATGCGGAAACGGACGAGCCGGAAAACATCAAGAAAATCAGCGGGAAGCTGGCGCCATTTATTCAAAAGATGATCGACAGCGGAGAATACGACGAGTGCGATTACGGCGTTGTCATTGACGTTTATCAGCTGCTTCCGGAGGATTATGTGCAGCATATCGACAGCTCCGTTTGTGAGATCCATTATTTTCTTACCTCGGACGTCACGCCGGAGGAACGGTATGAAATTCTGAAACGGTACGATTCTCCCGCCGACTACACCTATTATAAATCGGAGGCCGAGAATCGGGACGCATGCAGGGAGATGGTGGAGATCAGCCGGATCATTAAGGAGCAATGCGGGCGGTTTCATTTACCCTGTTATGAAACCGCGTATAACAGAGAGAAAGTTATCAAGGATTTTCTATGGAAACTAAAAGATGTGTAAAGGATTCCTTGTTTAGTGGAAATGAGGACTTCGCAAGGGACGGAGCGGGCTTTATGAAAAAAAGGCAGAGACAAAGGTGTATTTTGATGGGACTGCTTATGGTATGGCAGGGAAAACAGTAAGATCGGCACCTGCCAGATAAAAGAAAACTAAAAAATATTTTACAAAAGGGAATTGTGAGGAGGGTAGAATGCTGCCATGAGGAAAAAGAAAAGGCGGAGAAAAAAATCAATTTATGATATCGGGAGAGAAAAATATAATTTTGATTATCAGGAGGAAATAATTAGATACAAAGCGCTTTGCTGTATGCACTTGGAACGGAAAGAAATAAAAAAGCTTAAATTTGATAAAAACATAAGTTCTTATAAAGACTGGAAAGAATATATTCGCCATAAATATGAGAAATTTGATAAAGAGGATTTAATGGAGTTTAGCAGATTTCTTAATTGTGTTGGAAGAGATGAAGTTTTAGAACATAATTTTTCCTTACTGTTAATTGGGGGTCTTGTTACTTTGATATTCACAAAAATCTTCGAAGCGCTAATGGAGACTATTGACATTTTGCTTGTAGGAGGTAGTGACTTTATTCTATTGCGTATAGTATTGTACATACTGATGGTTTTACTGCTGTACGCAATAGTTGCTGTAACCATGTATTTTTTTGCGATGAAACCAATAAGAAAAAAGGACACAAAAGAAAATTTGATCTCTGACTACAAAGAGATTATTGATGAAATGGCATTAAATAAGTCATGACCTAAGAGATAAATCAAAAAACATTGGAGACTACATTGTTTCTAAAAGATCTAGTGTTTTTCGTCTCTTTTATGAGCCTGATTCTGTACAAAGCCTTTATTTCCTGATAAAATAACCGTGGAATGCAATACTACCTAACAACAGGAGGTAGATTGAAAAATCACACTGATGTGCTGATTTTTCAATCGGCTATTTGTGCCGGAGCATCACAAATAGCTTTGATGGCAGAAGAGAAATCGCCTTCGCGAATTTCTCTTCGCCCCGTCGCAAATGCTCCGGAATGAGGATTAGCATATGAAACTGATTTTTATTCGGCATGCGGAGCCGGACTACGCGCACGATCTGCTGACGACGAAGGGATACCGCGAAGCAGAGCTGCTTGGAAAGCGCGCGGCAAACTGGGAGGTAACCGATTTTTATTGCTCGCCGCTCGGAAGGGCGAAGGAGACTTCAAAGCCTACGCTGCGGCTGCACGGAAGGGAAGCGGTGACGTACGACTGGCTGCGGGAGTTTGACGCGCCGGTGGTGAGCTATTGGGATCCGAACCGGCGGCAGATTCCGTGGGATTTTTACCCGTATTACCTGAAGGAGCATCCGGAGCTGTTTTCGCCGGAGCATTGGTGGGAATCGCCGATCATGCAGACCGGCAAGGTAAAAGAAGCCTACGACTGGGTCTGCGGCGGGCTGGACAAGCTGTTGGCGGCATACGGCTACGAGCGGGACGGGGTGATCTACCGTTCTCCACAGAATGTACTTCCGAGCGATCATTTTATGGAATATAACGATACCACGATCGCTTGTTTGGAAAAAAGTCAGGGCAGCGAAACGACGCTTGTTTTTTTCTGTCATCTGGCGGTCATGATGGTGATGGTGTCGCACCTGATCAATACGTCGCCGGCGACGCTCTGGCACGGAATGTTCATTCCCCCGGCCTCGGTCACGGTTCTTTCCAGCGAGGAGCGCAAGGCGGGAGAGGCGTACTTCCGGTGTCAGATGGTGGGAGATACGTCCCATCTGCGGGAGGCGGGGGAGCCGGTCTCTTATTACGGCGGATTTTCGCGTCCGTTTCAGGGTTGAAGCGGACGAGAAAACGCGCGGAATAAGGAATGTTAAAGGGAGGAAAAATGAGATATCCGGAATTTTTGACTGAAAACGGAACGATTGGTTTTGTGGCGCCGTCGTTTGGATGCAATATCGAGCCTTACCGGACGGCGTTTTTGGCGGCGCAGGAGAAGTTTGTCCGGCTGGGGCACCGCCTGACGATCGGGCCAAACTGCTACGAGGGGCGCGGCATCGGCATCAGCAACACGCCGGAGCTTTGCGCAAGAGAGCTGACCGAAAGCTATTGCAGCGAGGAGAGCGACGTGCTGATCTCCTGCGGCGGCGGGGAATTGATGTG
This sequence comes from Lachnospiraceae bacterium, assembly GCA_030524525.1. GTDB lineage: Bacteria > Bacillota > Clostridia > Lachnospirales > Lachnospiraceae > ISDg. The sequence continues at coordinate 5,595 of JAUNGI010000047.1, read as the reverse complement.
TGAGATCTTGGACGATATCGACTGGGAGTGGCTGCGGCAGGCAAAGCCGAAGTGGTTTCTGGGCTATTCGGACAATACGAACGTTACGCTTCTGCTTACGACGCTCTGCGACGTCGCTTCCGTTTACGGGCCGTGCGCCGCAGTCTTCGGCATGGAGCCGTGGCATCCGGCGATTACCGACGCATACGAGCTGCTGCGCGGCAGAAAGCTCACCATGGAGGGCTACGATCGTTGGGAGAAGGAGTCATTAAAAAGCGAGGAAAATCCATGCGCTCCCTACCATGCGACGGAGCCCCGCGTGCTGCGGTTCTTTACCGAGACGGAGGAAGCCGGGGAGATCCGCATGGAGGGGCGGCTTTTGGGCGGCTGTATGGATTGTCTTGTGAATCTGCTCGGTACGCAATACGACCGCGTGGGGGAATTTGCGGAGCGCTACCGCGAGGACGGCGTTATCTGGTTTTTGGAGGCGTGCGATCTGAACGTCATGGCGATCCGCCGCGCCGTCTGGCAGATGCAGCATGCCGGCTGGTTCCGGCATGTAAAGGGGTTTCTGATCGGCAGACCGCTTCAGTACGGACAGACGCTGATGGGATTGGACCAGTATCACGCCGTGTACGATCTGCTGCGGGAATATCGGGTCCCGGTCGTTATGGACGTCGATCTTGGGCATCTTCCGCCGATGATGCCGCTGATCTGCGGCGCAAAGGCGGTGGTCACGGGAAGCGGTCAGCAGTTGACGGTGGCTATGAAGTGCGAATAGGCGCGGACGGCTGCCGTGCGGTGCAGGCAGGAGCAAACGGCTGCTGTGAAGCGCGGGGAAAGGCGGAAGGCATGATACGAAGAGCAAGGGAAGAGGATATTCCGGCACTTACGGAGATTTACAACGACGCGATTTTACATACGACGGCGACCTTCGACACTGAGGCAAAGAGCCTTGAGGATCGGCGGAGCTGGTTTGCGGAGCATTGCGGCTGCTATGTGATTTTCGTGGCGGAGGTGGACGGAACGGCGGTCGGCTATGCCTCGCTGTCCCGCTATCGGGAGCGGAAGGCCTATGAAAGAAGCGCGGAGCTTTCGGTCTATGTGCATCGGGACTGGCGCGGCAGAGGGATCGGCAGGGCGTTGGCGGAGGAGACGCTTGCATTTGCCGAAGCGCGGCGGGAGCTTGGTATGGTAATCTCACAGGTTACGGCGGAAAATGAGGCCAGCATTCGTCTGCACCGGCAGCTTGGCTTTTCTTACTGCGGACAGCTGAAAAGGGTCGGAGAGAAATTCGGTAGACTTCTGGATCTGAATATTTATCAAAAAGATTGTACAAAAACGGAGAGCTCGGACACGAGATGAGAACATCGGAACAACTGATACTGGGACTTGTGGCGCATGTCGATGCGGGAAAAACCACGCTCGCGGAAAGCATTTTATATTTGACCGGGCAGGTGCGAAAGCTGGGACGCGTTGATGACAGAGATACGTTTTTGGATACGCACCGTTTGGAGCGCCAGCGGGGGATCACTATTTTTTCCAAACAGGCGCAGGCTGCACTTCCGGACGGCAGGAGCGTGACGCTCCTTGATACGCCGGGGCATGCGGATCTTTCCGCGGAGACCGAGCGGACGTTTCAGGCGCTGGACGCGGCGGTGCTGGTGATCAGCGCTTCGGAGGGAGTGCAGGCGCAGACCGTGACTCTCTGGAAGCTGCTGGGGAGGTATCGGGTTCCGACCGTTCTGTTTGTCAACAAAATGGATCTGCCCAGTACGTCGCGGGAGCGGCTGCTTTCCGAGCTGCGTAGCCGTCTGTCCGATGCGATCGTCGGCTTCCCGCTGACGGAGGATGCGGAGGCGCTGGAAACGGCGGCGCTTTGCTCCGAAACCTTGATGGAGGAATATTTAGAAACCGGAACTGTTTCTGCGGAGGCGATCTCCGAAGCGGCGGCAAAGCGCAGACTCTGTCCCTGCTATTTTGGTTCCGCGAGAAAGCTGACCGGCGTGACGGAGCTGCTTCAGGGAATTGCAGCATATTTCCCGGCGAAGGAATATCCGGAGGAGTTCGGCGCACGGGCGATCAAGATCGTGCGGGAGGCGGACGGCAGCCGCCTGACGTATCTGAAGGTGACCGGAGGAACGCTGCCGGTCAAAACGCTTCTGGACGGAGAGAAGGTCGATCAGATCCGACTCTATTCCGGAAGCTCCTACCGGCTTTTGCAGGAAGCGCCCGCAGGCACGGTCTGCGCGGTGACGGGACCGCATCGAAGCTTCTGCGGACAGGGCTTCGGCGCGGAGGGCGAAGGAATGCAGCCAAGCTTAGTGCCGGTGCTTTCCAGCCGGATTGTTTTTCCGAGCCGGGTTCCTGCCCGGACGATGTATGAGCAGCTTCTTCGGTTGACCGAGGAACTGCCGGAGCTTTTGGTGCGGCGGGAGGAGGAGACCGGAGAGCTTTTGGTGCAGACCATGGGCGAGGTGCAGTTGGAAATTTTGCAGAGCCTGATCCGCGAGCGCTTCGGCGTGGAGGTTACATTCGGAGAGGGAGCGATCGTCTACCGGGAGACGGTGAGCGAGCCGACGTATGGCGTCGGGCATTTTGAACCGCTGCGGCATTATGCGGAGGTGCATCTTCGCATCGACCCCGGCGAGCGCGGGAGCGGCGTTCGGGTGCAGAGCCTATGCAGCGAGGACGTGCTTGCAAAAAACTGGCAGCGGCTGATCCTGACGCATCTACAGGAGCGCGTGCATGCCGGAGTGCTGATCGGCGCGCCGCTTACGGACGTTGTGATTTCGTTGATTGCGGGACGTGCGCATCCGAAGCACACCGAGGGCGGGGATTTTCGTCAGGCGACGTACCGCGCGGTGCGCAATGCGCTGCGGCGCGGAAGCTGCCGTGTTTTGGAGCCGGTCTATGAATATCGTCTCGAGCTTCCGACGGAGGCAGTCGGGCGCGCCATGACCGATCTGCAGCAGAGGAACGGGACGATCTGCGGGCCGGAAGCGGCGGGGGAAGGACGCTCCGTTTTGTGGGGAAGGGCGCCCGTCGCGGCGCTGCGTTCCTATGCGGCGCAGGTGCGCGAATATACGAGAGGAACCGGGCTGCTTTCGCTGCAGGTGGCAGGCTATGAGCCGTGTCAGAAGGAGGCGCAGGTGATTTCGGAGGCGGGCTACGATCCGGAGCAGGACGAAGCCGAGCCGACCGGTTCGGTCTTTTGCGCGCACGGCGCCGGATATTTCGTGCCTTGGGACGAGGTCGCGCGACATGCGCACGTCGAAAGCCCCGCAACAAAGGGCGAACGGCGGCAGGAGGAAAGCGCCTCCGAAAGGAGAGGCGCAGGGAGCGGCGAGCTTACGATCAGTCAGGAGGAGATCGAGGAGATTTTTCTTCGGACCTACGGCAATCGGGCGACCGACAAAAATCCGTGGAACCGACCGAAAACGCGCGAATACGGGGCGGAGGCCGATGCCGGGAGCGGCAAGCTGTCTGATGGGAACGGCAGGGCGTCTGTTGGGTGCGGAAAGTCGTCTTTCGAGGGCGGCAAGTCTTCAGCCGGGAGCGGCAAGCTGTCCGCCGGGCGTGGAAAGCCGCCTGCCGAGTGCGAGCAGTATCTGCTCGTGGACGGCTACAACATCGTGTTTGCATGGGAGGAGCTGGCGCTTTTGGCGGCGGAAAATCTCGACGCGGCAAGAGGACGGCTGCTCGATATTCTCTGCAACTATCAGGGATATCTCGGCTATCCGGTCATTGTCGTATTTGACGCCTACAAGGTGAAGGGCAATCCGGGCGAGGTGACTCGCTATCAGAATTTGTACGTCGTATATACGAAGGAGGCGGAGACCGCCGATCAGTACATCGAAAAAACCGTGCATCGCATCGGGAAAAAATATCGCGTGACGGTCGCCACGTCCGACGCTTTGGAACAACTGATCATCTGGGGGCAGGGAGCCGTCCGGCAGTCCGCCAGAGAGCTGTGGGAGGCGGTGCGGACGACGCACGAGAGCAGGATGGAGCAGCATCGGGCGGAGCAGCCGCGCAGTCGCTATCTGCCGTTTGAAGCGCTGGGAGCGTTGGAGCGGACGGAGGAGGCGGCAGAGCAGGCGGCGGGAGCGCCTGAGAACGGAGGAGAGACATATGATCTACAAACTGGAAAATGAACAATTAAGAATTACCGCAGCGACCTACGGCGGGGAGCTGCATTCGATCACCGGAAAACAGGACGGGACGGAATACCTATGGGACGGCAATCCTGCCGGGTGGAAATATCATGCGCCGGTTCTGTTTCCGATTGTAGGCAAGGTCGTGGACGGCGCGTACCGTATCGACGGCAAGACGTATTGTCTGCCGCAGCACGGATTGGCGCGGACGCGCGAATTTGCCCTTGCGGAGCAGACCGGGAACAGTCTGTGTTTTCGGTTGACCGATTCCGAGGAAACGCTGGCGGTCTATCCGTATCGTTTTATACTGGAAAACCGCTACACGCTTTCCGGAGATACGGTAACGGTCTCCTATACGGTGACCAACCGAGACGACAAGCCAATCTATTTTTGTCTTGGGAGCCATCCGGCGTTCTTCTGTCCGCTCACGCCCGACGAGGAGCTGACGGATTCGGGCTTCGTGTTTGAAAAGGAGGAAACCGCCTCGGTGCTTCCGTTAAACGAAAACGGCTGTCTGCGGCGGGAGCGGGTCCCGTACCTTAACGGAGAGCGGGAGATTTGGCTGAACGGCGAGACCTTTGCAAAGGACGCGCTGATCTTTGAGCGTCTGGCCTCGAAAACGGTATCGCTTGCTTCCCGGCGTCGGAAGGACGCGCTGACCGTCGATTTTCATGAGTTCCCGTTTCTTGGCTTGTGGGCGCCTGCGAACGGCGCGCGCTTTGTCTGTATTGAACCGTGGGAGGGACATGCGGACTATGAGGACTTTACCGGCGATTTCCGAGAGAAGGAGGACGTGCTGTGTCTGCCTGTGGGCGAGAGCCTGACCAGAAGCTTTACGATCCGCATTCATGAAAAAGATAATTAGATGGCAGCGGAAAATGAGCTGTGCTTATTGGTCTCCTGTGCGTACCTGTAGTTATCGTTTTTTTCTAAAATAAATACAGGTACGCCTGCGTTTGGAAGGTGTTTATGGATCGCGTTTTTGAACTGGCGATAATCAAAAAGCTATAAGCGTTCAATCTGCCTTCTGATTCGGCAGCTCGGTAATCAGAAAGCGAAAGGATTCTGCCGTACCGTTTTTGTAACCGTATTCAAATCTTACATAGTACCATGTGACGTCGTCCTGCGCGGAGATGCTGTCGTCGGTAAAGACAAGAGAGGCAGTTCCCTGATAAGGAGTATCGAAAATATCCGCCTCGTTGGTCTTGGCAGTTTCCTCCACATTGCAGGGAAACTTATCATCTTCATTTGTGCGCAGATAGATCTCCAAGAAATCGTTTAATGTCAGATCTTCAAAATCAAGGATCAGATTTACTACGATTTTACCGTCGGAGACGGTCGAACCGGTGACCTCCATGGTGTTGTTTCCCACAATGGTTTCGGAATATCCGACGCAGATGGAATAGGGGCGAACATCCGGACCGCAGCCAAGGAGCGCAAGCGAACATAGGAGAGCGAG
>JAUNGI010000011.1 GCA_030524525.1 Lachnospiraceae bacterium | reverse complement strand
CTGTCTTAAGAGAATTTATGGCTGAGAGTGTAACACATGTTTGACAAACCTACAACTTTTCCGGGGAGAAAGGGATTGCCTGATTGCAAAAGGAATGCTAAACTTGTAAGATGAAGACGTTTGCCTCCGCAAATACAGGCAGAAAGAGGTGCTCAATGAAGCTCGAACCGAAGGTCGTTCCTTATGTTTACGGCAATATGCCGATTCCCGGCGGCGGCTATGTCACCGGCTTTTCCTTCCATAAAAAAGTGAAAAATCTTCTTTACGCAAGAACCGATATCGGCGGCATTTACCGCTACGACTTTGCCAAGGACTGCTGGCGCAGCCTTGTGGATCATGTGACCCACGAGGATCTGAGCGAGACGTTCCCGCTTGCGATCGCGCTGGACGACGAGCATCCGGAGCGGCTTTACGCCGTCTGCGGCGTGGGCGGAGAGGAACCCCGGCCAAACGGCTGGTTCTGCGTCAGCGAAAACTACGGCGAGACCTTTGCGCGCTATCCGCTTCCCTGCTCCGTTCACGGAAACAATCCGGGACGCGGCACCGGCACGCGCCTTGTGGTCGATCCGAACGACTCCGACGTGCTTTACTTTGCGTCGCAGACCGCAGGGCTTCTGCGGACAAGGGACCGCGGCAAAACATGGGAGATCCTTGACGTTTGCGCCTACAGCTATCCGAATTTCGAAACGAATCTGTCCTTCGTTTTCGTTGCGCCGAACAGCAGCACCATCGTTGTCGCCGCGTCGGGAAGCGCCAACCGCCTGAGCGGCGAAACCCGCGGTCACAGCCTGTACATCTCCTATAACGGCGGGAACAGCTTTACCCCGCTCTGGCAGCCGAAGGTTTTTCCGGGCAGCTACACGAAGCTGATGGGCTATGTGGGGCACCGCTACGACTTTGACGGCCGCTATCTGTACATTACGCTGAACCACACCGGCAACAACTCGTGGATCCTCTGGGAGGGCTATAGCTGCGACTCCGGCGACGCGGTGGCAGGAAAGGTCATCCGCTTCGAATATCGGAACGGCGACCTGCAAAACCCGGTCGATATCACGCCCGACTTTCCGGATTACGGGCTCTGCAAGCATCAGATCGCTTGGTGCGGCTTCGGCGGGATCAGCACCTGCGCAAGCAAGCCGGGACTCCTGCTGCTTTCCACGATCTGCCGTCACGCCGGAGATATGGTATTTCAGTCCCCGGACTACGGCGAAACATGGGAGATCAAGCTGCTGAATCTGGAGATCGGCAACCTGCATTTCCGCACCTCGTACATGAAGCCGGAATATAACGGCGGCGGCTCGCTGCTGCACTGGCTCAGCGACATCAAATACGATCCCTTCAACGAGAACACGGCGGTATTCAACACCGGAACCGGCGTATTTATGAGTCAGAACCTGCAGTCGCCCAACTGGTTCTGGACGGATCACTGCTGCGGCATAGAGGAAACCGTGCATCTGAACGTCTATGCGCCCACGGGGGGCAAAACGATGGTGCTGGACATTGTGGGCGATCTGGGGGGCTTCGCGTTCACCGAGGAGGGCGTGCCCTGCGAAAACAGCTTTGCCGACGAAAAGAAGGACCGCTACATTACGTCCATCAACGCGGACTATGCCGACGAGCATCCCGACATCATGGTGGCGACGCCCCGGGGCAACTGGACGGGACGCACAAAGGGCGGCCTTGTGATCAGCCGGGACGGCGGGCAGACGCTTCTGCGCCCGGAGCTTCCGTGGGGACTTTCCACGGAGCTGGACCAAAGCCTTGAGACCATCTGCCGGCCGAACAACAACTCCGGCTGGGCGGCGCTTGCTCCGGACGGAAAATCCGTCGTCTGGGCGGTTGCGGACGGCGCTTCGCTTCCGGCTGGAAAGATCGTATATTCCCACGACTTGGGACAGCACTACGCGCTTTCGGTCATTTACGACCGCAAGGGCAGGAGCATAAAAAACATTACCCTGAAACCGTTTTCCGACCGGCTCGATCCGGAGATCTTCTACGGCTTCGGACCGGATTCGCGCCTGTTCGTCAGCCGGGACGGCGGCGCTTCGTTCCGCGAAAAGGCGCGGCCGAAGAGCTTTCCGGTGCAGACCCTCAGCAATATCGACGCCGCCAACAAGGTGGAGATCCGGGGCGTGGCGGGCGAATGCGGCGTCTTTTATCTGGCGATGAACAAAGACGGTCTGTGGAAGCTTTCCTACTCGCCTGAGCAGGATGAATTTACGGCGGCGCGCGTCACTCCGGCGGGAAATCCGGTCTACTGTGTGGGACTCGGGATCCTTCCGGACGCGCCGGATTATATCCGTTCTCCGAAGGCGCTTTACATCTGCGGAAATCTGAACGGACGCTTTGGCTTTTTCCGCTCCTACGACGGCGGCGAAAGCTGGAGCAAGCTCAACGACGAAGCCCACAACTTCGGCGAGATCAAGAGCATCGACGGCGACAAAACGGTTCCGGGACGTTACTTTATCGCCACGGGGACGCGTGGCTTGATTTACGGAAAAGAGGAATAAAAAGGAGGTAAGAATGAATACTCAAAAGCTGCTTTCCTTTGTCAAACAGAATTTGATCCCCATTGTCTATGTTTTTGCGGCGCTGCTCTGGGAGACGCTTTCGCTCGTCTTTTTTGACTGCGCGCCGCTGATCAAAAAGCCGTTCTTCCCGCTGCTTCTGCTGGCGGTCTGCGTATCGCTGATCTGCCTGCTGCGCAGCAATCGCCTGCGGGCGGTGCTCAGCGGCTTCTTCCTGCTCGTGCAGATCGGGATCGTCCTAGCGTGCAACTACCTGTTCCTGTCCAACGGAACCGTTTTCGAGTGGAGCATGTTCAACATGCGGAACGACGCCTACGCCACCATGGAGCATATCATTATCAGCCACGGGCTGATCGTGCTGGGCGTGCTTTTGTGGTGCTCCTTCGCCGCGTTTCTGATCGTGCATGTGATCCGCTGCAAACGCGCGGGAACCCTTCAAGTCACCGGCGTTTCCAGAAAGCCGCTGCTGATCTGCCTTGCCGTGCTGCTGCCGGTCATCCTGCTGTATCAGCCGAAAAGCCACACCGGAAATTCCGCCGATCAGTACGAGTCGATGCTCTACGATGCCAACAACAATTATCAGGAGCTTGGCGTCACCGCCAATCTCGCCTATGAGGTCATCCACCGCGCCGGCGGCGTCGAGGTGGACACCGAGCATCTGGACGACCTGGACGAAAAGATCTACCAAGAACGGCTGGAGACCTCCCGCTATCACGGCGTCAGCGAGGGCAATAACCTGATCATGGTGCTGGTGGAATCGTTCGAGTGGTACCCCCTCACGATCTACGACGAGGAGCTGACAAAGCAGATCTACCCGAATCTGACCAAGCTGGTCTCCGAAAGCGTCACCTGCGACAACTTTTACGCGCGGGAAAAGACCGATACGTCGGAGGCGCTCATGCTGCTCGGCAGCAATCCCTCCGGCAAATATCTGCACTACGATTTTGCCGAGAACGCCTACCCCTACTCCCTGCCCTCGCTGTTCCGGCAGCAAGCGCAGACGCTCGGCTGGGATTCGGTGCGCATCCGCTCGTTCCATCACAACACCGGGACGTTTTATAACCGCAAGCAGCTTCATCAGAGCCTCGGCTTTGAATTTCTGACCGATATCAACGATATGGCTGCCTACGGCGTGAAAAACACATGGAACACCGAGCAGAAGGAGCGCAACCTCGATTCCGACGCCATGGCGTGCATGAAGGACGAAATGTTCCCGACGGACAGCCCGTTCTTCACGTTCTGGATCACCTTTTCCTCCCACGGCTTTTACGACGAACGCACGAACTTCCAAGAATATTACGAGAAGTTCGATTCGCTGGGCGTATTCCCGAAGGGCGATACCTACGAAAGCTATCTGCGCACCTACGCCGCGGCGATCGCCGATCTGGACAAGGCGGTGGGCATCATGATGGACGATCTGGAACAAAAAGGGCTGCTGGCAGATACGACGATCCTGTTGATCTCGGATCACAATACCTACTACAGCAGCCTGAGCAATTACGTTAAGGACATCGACACGCGATACAACTCGGAGCTTTACCGCGTACCCTGCATGATCTACGACCAGAAGCTCACAAAGGCGATCGACGAAGCCGGAGAATCGCGCAGCATCACAAAGTTTACAACGACTGCGGACGTGATCCCCACCGTGCTGGACCTGCTGGGCATTCCGGGCTGGAAAAACCTGTACTACGGCTCCACGATGTTTGGCGAAAACGAAAGCATTATTTTCTCCCGCGCCTACAACCTGCTTCTGACCGACAAGTTTATGGGCTATTCGCTGACCGATATCAAGTACCGCGCAGAGGGAACGACCGACGAGGACTTTCAGGACTTTGAACGGCGCGCCATCCGGCATGTGGAACGGATGCGCCTGCTCGACCAGATCTTCTATTCGGACTATTTCCGCACCCACGAATATCAGCCCTGAACCCCGGTGTCGGAAGAACGCAGCCGGTACTTTTGGGAATATTCCTCGTAATTTTCGTTAAACCGCAGATTGGAAAAGCTTTTTACTTTATTCAAGTATTCATGGGTATCGAATCCGCCCTTTGCCACCTCGATCAGAGCCACGGCAATGTTGGAGCAGTGATCCGATACCCTTTCATAATTTGTCAGCATATCGGAGAGGACAAAGCCAAGCTGGATCGTACAGCTGCCCTCCTGCAGCCGCACGAAATGGCGGTTCTTGATCTTCCCGATGAGCTGGTCGATGACCTGCTCCAGCGGCTCCACCTTCTGCGCCACCGCCGTATCGTTGTTTTGGAACGCCGCAAGGGTCAGCGAAAGGATCTCCGTAAGCGCCTCGGTCAGCACCCGGAGCTCCGCCTGCGCCTCTCTTGAGAAATGCACCTTCTTATCGCGCATCTCCGTCGCCACCTTGACCAGATTCACCGCATGGTCTCCCAGCCGTTCAAAATCCCCGATCACATGCAGCATCAGATTCTTCTGCCCGCTGTCCGCCGCGGAAACCTCATGACTGCCGATCGCCACAAGATAGGTGCCGAGCTTATCCTCATAGTGATCGAGCCGATCCTCCTTTTCCAAGATGGAAGCCGCCGTCGCCTCGTCATAGCCCTGAAACAGCGAAAGCGCCTCCGTAATGGCGGAGCACGCCACCTCCGCCATCTGCTCGGTCCGCATCCGGCATTCCGCCACCGCCAGAGAGGGCGTTACCAAAAGGCGCGTATCGAGCAGCTCCGAGGTCTCCTTCACGTCGTCCCGGATCAGCCGGTTCGCAAGCTTCTCCAGCTGGCGGGTAAACGGAAGCAGCAGGACCGTGGTTCCAATGTTGAATACGCTGTGTACGGTCGCAACGCCCACCGGGTCGATGGCGCTTTTCAGCAGCGCTCCGACTCCCTCGCCGATCCCAAAGCTTGCCAATATGCCCACGGCATAGTAAAGGATCAGGCAGATCGCCGTACCGAACAGGTTGAAGCTGACGTGAATCACGCTGACCTTTTTTGCGTTTCGGTTGACGCCGATGCTCGAAATCAAAGCGGTCACACAGGTACCGATGTTCTGTCCCATAATGATCGGAATGGCAACCGCATAGCTGACGCTTCCGGTCAGAGTCAGCGCCTGCAAAATTCCCACCGACGCCGAGGAGGACTGAATGATGCCCGTCAGCAGCGCCCCCGCCAAAATGCCGAAGAACGGATTTTCAAACGCCGTCAGCAGGCTGGTAAACTGCGGCATATCGCGCAGGGGGCTCACCGCGTCGCTCATCAGCTTCATTCCGTACATCAGTACGGCAAAGCCGAGCAGAATGCCGCCCACGTCCTTTTTCTTCTGCCGCTTGCTGAGCATGATCAGAACGATCCCCAAAAAGCCAAGCACAAGCGAAAAATTTTCCGGCTTCAAAAATTTCATCAGCGTGCCGCCGCCCTCGATCCCGATCAGGCTCAGCAGCCACGCCGTTACGGTCGTGCCGATATTGGCGCCCATAATAACGCCCACGGTTTGACCGATCTTCATGATACCCGAATTGACCAGTCCCACCAGCATGACCGTCACCGCGGACGACGACTGAATGACCGCCGTTACTCCCACGCCCAGCAGCAGCCCCTTAAAGCGGTTGGAGGTCATTTTACTGAGAATTCCCTCCAATCGGCCTCCGGCAAGCTTTTCCAAGCCCTGCGACATGGTGTTCATACCGAACAGAAAGAAGGCGAGCCCGCCCAACAGACCGATGACAGAAAAAATATCCATAACATCCCTCATTCCGGAACGCCGATTCATGACGCTCCTGCACAAATTAGTATTTCCTTTTTTTCTCTTAGCATAACAAAGCGACGGTTAAATGCGTTATCAAGGAGATGTGAAATGTTTGTCAAATTTTCGGAGGCAATGTAAAGTCTTTGTAAAGAAATTTTCCGCTTGACATTCCCCGGAAAACTGGCTATCATCAAGAATAACAATTTGAAAAAACGGTGAGGAAGAGGAACAGTACGGAAGGACCGGCGTGGCAGAGAGAGATGAAACGGTGCGAGCATCTTACGCAAGGCTTTCGGAACCCACCTTGGAGCCCTGCGGCAAACCGCAGCGTAGCAGGCGTTAACGCAAACGAGGATGCAGCATCAAATACAGGGTGGTACCGCCGACCTTTCGGCCCCTTGACATCGGGATCTCCGGTGTCGGGGGCTTTTTTTGTTCTATAGGAAACTGCGTTTCCTATAGAATCAAAAAACGCTCCGCGGGGATCGCACTGCGGCGGAAAGGAAGGTGCCGCTAGAGCGACCCGCCGCAGGCGGAGAATCTCGCAAGCGAGATTCTTTGTTCTTTGTTTCATAGGAAAATGCGTCCTATGAAACAAAAAACTTGTTCCTCCGTCCCCCGCCGAAAAACAAAACCGCAAAAAAGGAGAACGACCTATGGCAAACAATTTTGTTGAATCCATTACCAACATGGAAGACGATTTCGCCCAGTGGTATACCGACATCGTAAAAAAAGCGGAGCTTGTGGACTATTCCGGCATTAAGGGCTGCATGGTCATCCGGCCCGCCGGCTATGCGATCTGGGAAAACATCCAGAAGGAGCTTGACCGCCGCTTTAAGGAGACCGGCGTCGAGAACTGCTACCTTCCGATGTTCATTCCGGAAAGCCTTTTGAACAAGGAAAAGGATCATGTGGCGGGCTTTGCGCCGGAGGTGGCATGGGTGACCCACGGCGGCAGCGAGCCCCTTCAGGAACGCCTGTGCGTTCGTCCGACCTCGGAAACGCTGTTCTGCGACTTTTACTCCCACATCATCCAGTCGTACCGGGATCTGCCCAAGGTCTATAATCAGTGGTGCTCCGTTGTCCGCTGGGAAAAGACGACGCGTCCGTTCCTGCGTTCGATGGAATTTCTGTGGCAGGAGGGCCATACCGCCCACGCCACCGCCGAGGAAGCCGAGGAAAGAACCATCCAGATGCTGAATCTCTACGCGGATTTCTGCGAGGAATTTCTTGCCATCCCCATGGTTCGCGGACGCAAGACCGACAAGGAGAAGTTCGCGGGAGCCGAGGCGACCTATACGATCGAGGCGCTGATGCACGACGGCAAGGCGCTGCAGTCCGGCACGAGCCACAACTTCGGCGACGGCTTCGCAAAGGCGTTCGGCATCCAGTACACCGACAAGGAAAATAAGCTGCAGTACGTTCACCAGACGAGCTGGGGCATGACGACCCGTCTGATCGGCGCGGTCATCATGGTCCACGGCGACAACAGCGGTCTTGTGCTGCCTCCGCTGCTGGCGCCCACACAGGTGGTCATCATCCCGATCCAGCAGAAGAAGGAGGGCGTTCTGGAAAAAGCATACGAACTCAAGGAGAAGCTTTCCGCCTTCCGCGTAAAGGTGGACGATACCGAAAAGAGCCCCGGCTTTAAGTTTGCGGAGCAGGAGATGCGCGGCATTCCCATGCGCGTGGAGATCGGCCCGAAGGACATTGCCAACAATCAGGCGGTCATCGTCCGCCGCGACACAAGAGAAAAGCTCGTCGTTTCCCTTGACGAGCTGGAAGCCAAAATTGCCGAGCTGATCCCGCTCATGCAGAAGGAGATGCTGGAGCGCGCAAGAGCGCACCGCGACGCGCACACCTACACCGCGACCACCATGGAGGAGTTAAAGGAGATCGCGAACACGAAGCCGGGCTTCGTAAAGGCGATGTGGTGCGGCGACGTGGCATGCGAGGAGCAGATCAAGGAAGAAGCCGGGCTTTCGTCCCGCTGCATGCCCTTTGCGCAGGAGACCCTTAGCGAGACCTGCGTCTGCTGCGGTAAGAAAGCGAAGACGCTTGTCTACTGGGGCAAGGCATATTAAAAAAGAGGTTCCCCCGCCTGCGGCAGACATTGCCGCAGGCTTTTTTTGACACCGCTGACGCAGCCGCCGCAGGGGGAGAAGCTCGCAGCGCGAGCTTCTTCGTTTCCGGGAAAACGCTCCTCTACTCCACGATCAGAATTCGCGGCTGCACCCTGCGGATCTTCCGCGACACCCAGAACGAAAACAGGTAGTACAGCGCGGCGGTAAAGACGACGGGCGCCAAAAGCGCGCCAAGCTCCGTCTCCAGCCGCACGTTGCTCAGTCCAAAGTTGGAAAAGATCGCTCCGACAAACAGATCGCCGAACAGAGCCGTCAGCACGATCCCAAGTGCGGAGCCAAGCAGCGACACCAGCAAAAAGCGGATCGCAAACTGGCTGCGCAGCCGAAGCTGCGTAAAGCCCACCGACTTATAGATCCCGTAATCCCGCTGCTCTCCGGCAAACATCCTGCCGCAGATCAAAAGCACGGTGACCATAACAAAGATCCCCGTAATGCCGTAGACCAGCACCGTGACCGCAGCGACCGCGTCTACAACGTAGTCCATCTCATCCATGATCCGATAGCCCTTCGCCGCCGCCTTGTCTTCCGGATAGCGCTCCGTGATCAGCTCCCCCAGCTCCGCGGCGGCGTCGGGATCGGCAAGCGTATAGCGCAGACCGTTAAACGGAAAGTCCTCCCCGGTCAGCCTCCGATAGCCCTCGGCGCTGACGGCGATGGTCTTTCCGGCGTCGTTTGCGCTCTGATATAAGCCGCTGACAATAAATTCGGCGCTCCGACCGTTCAGCGAAAGCTCCACACTGTCGCCGATCGAAAGACCGAAGCCCTCCGCCACAAACGGCGTCATCACGACCTCGTTATCATAGGTGCAGGTACGCCCCTCATATACGGTTGTAAAATGCTCCGGCGCGTCGCTGACGTAACAGTAAAGCTGCGCGTCGTTCAACAGCACATATCTGCTGCCCGAACGGTAAGAGACATAGTCCGTCCGTTCCCCGATCAGCGCCTCGATCTCCGCTTGGATCTCGCTGTCGGCATAGGAGCACGCCAAATGATAATCCTCGCACGAAAATACCTCCGTAAGCGCCCTGCTGTCCGTGATCCACAAATACATCCCGCTGACCATGACAAGGAAAAAGCCAAGCAGCGCCGTAATGACGATCGAGCCGAGATACTGCCTTTTTGCGCTGACGAACTGCCGCCACGCCAGAGAAACGGACAGCAGGCGTTTTCCGATCGGAAGCCGGAGAACACTCGAAAAATACACGTCCCCGCTTGCCTGACGCAGCGCCTGTACCGGCGTGATGCGGCGAAGCTTCCGCAGCTTTACGGAAAGGAACACGCCCATCAGCAGCAGGAGTACGCCGAGCGAAAGAAGCACCGGAAGCAGCGCCAGCTTCGTTTCCAAATACAGTCCGGTGATTGGGCGCAGCACCCCGTTGAGCCATGCCACCGTCGGCAGCGCCAGCCCCATGCCCAACAGCACGCCCAGCACGCAGCTTCCAAGATATGCCAGAAGCAGCGCACGCTTCAGATAGCTCTGCGGAACGCCGATCGCCTTCAAAGCGCCGTAGTCCTCATAGGAAAGCTCCAAGCTGCTGCCAATGCTGCGGCTCAGCACGATCAGCGTGATCACAACGAGAAGGGCAATGAACACCATGACAATGCCGGAGAAAATGTTGGTAAACATCAGCATATAGGACACTGCTTGGGAACGCGAAAGGTTGATCCACGAATAGCCCGTATAGGAAGTGCGGCGGTTCAGCTCCCGTTCCAGCTCCACGTCGCTGAGTCCGCAGGAGCTTTTCTTAAAGACGCTGATCACGCAGCCGTTCTTTATAACGCTTCCGTCGTCCTCCTTCGTTTCCGAGGCTTCCGCCGCGCTCTCCGCAAGCAGCCGTTCCCGGTCGGCGGAGGAAATCAGCAGCGTCTTGACCCCCATTATCGCGCTGCCCATATAGGGGTCCTCAAACCACGCGACGACCGTAAACGGATAGTTCGTCTTTGCGCCTCCCAAATACAGCGTATCCCCCAGCTCGCAGGAGTACAGCGTCCGGAAGCAGACCGGCGCAATGATTTCCCCCGGTTTCAGCTCAGGCGTCTCAATGCGCCGATTCCGGTCGTCGTAAACGCCGTACTGCACATAGGGCGACGAAGCCTCCAGCAGCGTGACGCTGCTGCTGCTGTTTCCGGTGCCGTTCAGGGCGTGCAGGTTCATATAGAGCGCCGGAACTTCGTCCACGCGCTCCACAAGGTCGGCGCACTCCCGAAGCTTTTCCGCGAGCCGTTCCGGGCTTTCTCCCTGCTCCTCCATGGCTCCGATATTGATGAACGCCATCAGATTTCCAAAGCCGCAGCTCTTTACAAGCTCCTCGTCCCGCTCCCGCGAACTTCCAAGAAGCGTCAGAACGGCGGCAAGCGAAAGCGAGACGATCAGCATAAGCGCAAAAACGCTGATGTAAGCGCCCTTATTTTTTCGCAGGCTGCCGCGAAGCATAATCAAGATTGCTTTCATTTCCGGCACCTCCTACCAATGCATGGACGAAAGCCATGCGTGGATCTGGGTCTCCCGATCGCACAGCGGGCGTTCTTCCTGCAAATAAGGCGAAAGAGAAAGCTCGCCGCCGATGTTTCCGTCCTCCAAATAGAGAATGCGGTTCGCCCGAAGCGCCGCACGGACGTCGTGCGTCACCATCAGCACGGTCTGCCCCGCCTGATTGAGCGCGCTCAAAAGATCGAGTACCTCCTCGGTGCTTCTGCGGTTCAGCGCTCCGGTGGGCTCGTCGGCAAACAGGATACCGGGGGAATTGATCACGGCGCGGGCAATGGCGGCGCGCTGCGCCTCGCCTCCGGAGACCTGCGACGGCAGACGGTCCTTCGCCTCCGCGATCCCCATGTCGGCAAGCAGCTTCCCGGCGTACGCCTTGACCTCGGCGGCGCTCCGTCCGGAATGCAGATAGCCGGGAACCAGAACGTTTTCCCAAAGCGTCAGGTTGCCGACCAAATGGACTTTCTGAAAGATAAAGCCGAATTCATAGACCCGAAACGCAGCCAGCTCCTTTTCCTTCAGCGCCGTAAGCTCCGTCTCCGGTTTTTTTTCGGTACGATAAAACACCTTGCCCGACGTAGGACGATCCATTCCGCTCAGGCAATAGAGCAGCGTCGATTTGCCGCTGCCGGACGACCCCATGACCACGGTAAAATCGCCCGCATAGAGCGACATGTCGATCCGATCCAACACATGGTTCTGGTTTCCCTCGTGGGCAAAGCTTTTGCAAAGCCCCTCCGTACGAAGAAGCCAGTCTTTTTCCGAATTGCTCATATTTTCCTCTCCCTTTTCCGACGGCGCTTTTGTGGAATCGGCTCCCGCCCCGCACAAACGCGCCCTTCTTTGCCCATAGGATAGCGCAGAAAAGATTAAGAAATCCTTAAGAGCCAAACGCCAAGACCGCCTCCAGACCGTCCGCGTGATTATACAGCCGAACCTCGCCGTTCATCCGCTCCATCACATACCGGACGATAAACAGCCCCAGCCCCGCGCCCTCCGCCGCTTGGCAGTTGTGGCCGCGGTAAAATTTGTCAAACACAAACGGCATATCCTCCGGCGGGATGCCCTGCCCGTGGTCGCGGATATGGATCTCATAGCCCCGCCCCTGCTCCGTCCAGATATCGACGGGCGAGCCGGGCGCGTATTTTCTGGCGTTGTGGATCAGGTTTTCGATCGCCTGCGCGATGCGCCCCGCATCCACGTCGGCAAGCTCCGCTTCACAAAGCGGCTCCCGCAGCCGCAGATCCCCGCTGCCGCCCTGCATGGAAACCACGGTCTCCCGCAGCAGCTCGTGAATGACCACCGGTTCTTTTTTGATCGTCAGCCGTTCCAGATCGTGAAGGGAGTGCAGGAACAGATCGTTCGTAATTTTTGCCACCTCGTCGCATTTGCGGAGGATGACCTGCAGGTAGCGTTCCCGGCGCTCCGGCGTCCGGTCCAGATTCTCCTGCAAGCCCTCGGCATAGGCGCGGATGGAGGCGATGGGCGTTTTGATGTCGTGCGAAAGCGTGGCGATGACCGTCTTGTTGTTTTCGATCGCCTCCGCCTCGCAGCGTCTCGCCTTCCGAAGCTCCCGCCGCATATGATCGAACGCCCATGTGAATTGCCCGAACAGGTCGATCCGCTCCACCGGCAGTTCCCCGTCCAGATTGCCCGCGGCGATTTCGCCCGCAAACCGCTCCAGCCGGTCAAACGGCCGCAGAACATAGCGATAGACAAAGAAAAAAATTCCTGCCAGAAGCAGGACGCAGAACGCGTAAAACGCCGTAAGCCACCGGACGGCGGACTCGTTTTTCGCCGCAGGCGCCGCCTGCAGCTCGCGGATCATGCCGTCAAGCCGTTCCCTCGCCGCCGGGTCGGCGTCCTCCGACAGCAGACTGCGGATCTCGTTCAGCCGGACGATCTGCTCTCCGTTCCCGTTGTTCGCCGCCTCCCGCTCCCGCGCAAGCCGACCCGAAAGGCAGGCGGCAAACGCAAGCGTAAGCAGCACAAGGCAGAGCGCCCCCGCGCCCAAAAGCTTTCGTTTGACGGTGTTTCCCGAAGTCTGTTTTTTCATGCTCTCCCCGATTCCTCCAACAAATATCCCACGCCCCAGACCGTTTTAATAAAAACCGGATGCGACGGATCCTTTTCCAGCTTCTCTCTCAGCCACCGAATATGTACCGTCAGGGTCTGGGGCTCCACCTGCGAAAACGCCCCCCAGACCGAATTGACAAGCGTCTCCTTTTTCAGCGCCTCGCCCCTGTGCTCGGCAAGATACAAAAGCAGGTCGTACTCCCGCCCGGCAAGCGGCACCGACTCTCCGTTCCGTTTCACCTCGCGCCTTGCGGTATCAATGCAGACGAGGTTGTCCGCTCCGGCCTGCAGCGTATGGACCGGCGCATCCTTTTCAAAGCCGTATGCCCGTCGGAGCAGCGAGCGGATCTTTGCCAGCAGAATTTTCAGCGAAAACGGCTTTTCCAGATAGTCGTCCCCGCCCAGCTCCAAGCCCACGAGCTTGTCGTTCTCGCTGGTTCTGGCGCTCGCAAAAAGCACCGGCACCGTACAGTTTGCCCGCAGCTCCCGGCACAGCTCAAAGCCGGTGCCGTCCGGAAGGTTGATGTCCAAGAGGATCAGATGCACCTGTTTCGTCTCCAAGAGGGCGTACGCCTCCTCAAGATCGCGAGCCGTCGTCACCTCATAGCCCTCGTCCTCCAGCATGTCGCAGAGCAGCCCGGACAGATCCCTGTCGTCGTCCACGATCAAAATTTTCTGTTTGTTCATAAACATCTCCCCCCGTCAGAACGGATTTTGCTGCGCCAGCGCCAAAATCAGCACCAATCCAAGCGGTCCCAGCAAAAAACCGATCACGCCGAACAGCTTTAAGCCCAGATACATGGACAGCAGCGTATAGATCGGGCGAATGCCGATCCGGTTTCCCAGCAGCTTCGGTTCCAGCAGCTCCCGCGTGACCTGACAGACGGCATAGATCACCAGCAGCCCCACGCCATAGCGATAGTCGCCGGAAAGCAGGCGGATCAGCGCCCACGGAAGCAGGATCATTCCGCTTCCAAGCGCGGGAAACGCATCCAGCAGACCGATGCCCATGCCCGCCACAAGCGCGTAGCGATTGCCGAGCAGCAAAAAGCCGACGCTGCATATGGCGCCGATAATGCACAGCAGGATCGCCTGTGTTTTCAGATAGGCAAGCCCCGCCTGCGTCAGCTCCTCCTTTACCTTGGAAAGCTTTGCGGCAAGCCGCCCGACGCAGAGCCTGCCGCCCCCGCACGCCTCGCATTCGCCGCAGCCCGACGCGTCCCGCTCGCAGAGCATGTCCCGCAGGATCAGCACGGTTCCGATAAAAAACACAAGCAGAAAGGTCACAAGCTTCCCAAGAAAACCGAGCATTTTCGCGCCGTGTCCGGACAGGTTCCCAAGCATATTGCTCCCGAAGCCGTCCCCCAGCTGCTCCATGCATTTTTCCACGGTCCGCAGAACCGTTCCGCGCTCCAGCGAAAGCAGCCGATCCGCCTGCTCGCACATGCCGCAGAACGTTCCCTCGGCGAGCCGCAGATACTCCTCCAAATTGGAAAGCAGCGCGCCCAGCTGCCGGACGCCGAGCTTGCCCAAATAATAGCCGCCGGTTCCGAGAAGCAGAAAAAACGCCGCCGCCGTCAGAATGCTGCTGATCCCCGGCGGCATTTTTACCCGCTTTGCAAGAAAAGCGGCTGCCGGACGCAAAAGCCCCGCCGCCAGATACGCCAGCACGAACGGCCAGACAAGCGGCAGCAAATACCGAAAGCCCAGATATACCGCCCCGATCACGCCCGCCAGATAGGCTGCCCGCAGCAGCTGTTTTTTTTCATATCCAAAAAGACTTCTCATGTCCATCCCCGCCCTGTTGTTCTCAGGTGCAGTATGTGCAGAAGAAGTCCTTTCCATCAATTATTTTTTCACTTTGCAAGGCGCGCCGCAACGTAAGGCATACCGTCCGCAGCCGCTTTTTTGACGATATCCTCCCCGCCGCAGATCCGGAAGCCGTCCCCTTCCGGAGCGACAACGATCTCCGCTTCCGGATAAAACGGCGCCTCCGTCCGCAGCGGGCATGTCCAAGCATAGCCCAGACGCTTGGGCGAAAGCAGCATTCTGCCGGTCTCGGCGCTCTCCGCGCCCCGCTTCGCCTCGGAAAATAAGGCCTGAGCCACCAGCTCCGGCGGCGCATAGCTGCTGTCAAGAACCAGATCGTAGTTCATATAGTCAAAGTAGTGAATGCCGTAAAGCCCCTCATAGCGCCGATCCTCGTTCGCCGCCCGTTCCCGAAGCTGCTCGCGGGCATCGGCAACGCTTGCATAGCGCTCCACCTTGCCTCTGGCGGCGTCGTTATAGACCCGCTCGGCTGCCACGGACAGATCGACCGATAAAAAGACCTTAAAGGAACGCTCCACAAAATTCCAAGCCAGCCGGGAATCGAACAGGATATTCTTGTCCGGATTTTCCCTGCTGATCCGTCCCGACGCTTCGTCGATCATTTTATCGTACTTGTGATCCCGACTCATCAGCTCGTTCATTTCCAATACCGAAACGCCCAGCTCATCCGCGATCTGACGAATGATCTTTCCGGTGGAAAAGATCTCATAGCCGTATTTCTGCTCCAGCAGCTTACAGACTGTGGATTTGCCGCTGCCAAGATTTCCGGTCAATGTAATGTGCATATGTCCTCCGTTTCTTAAATAAGCCCTAAGTGCTCAACCAATATTTTGATCCCAAGCAGGATCAGAATGACGCCGCCCAGTATCTCCGCCCGCGCCTTGTATTTGCTTCCAAATGCGTTGCCGACCTTCACACCGATCATGGACAGTGCGAACGTCACGGTTCCGATAAAGAGGACGGCTGCCGGAACGTTCGTATCGGGCAGAAAAGCGAAGGTGACGCCCACCGCCAGCGCGTCGATGCTCGTTGCGATCGCCAAAAGAAGCATCGTCTTCACGTCCAGCGAATCGTCCGCCTCTTCGTCCTCACCCTTACCGACCGCCTCGCGAACCATGTTGCCGCCGATCAGCAGCAGCAGCGCAAAGGCGATCCAGTGATCGACCGCCGTTATGTACTCCCGGAAGCGATAGCCCAGAAAATAGCCGATCGTCGGCATCAACGCCTGAAAGCCGCCGAACCAGAGACCGCAAATCGCGGCGTTTCGAAGGCTGCACCGCTCCATCGCCAGCCCCTTACAGACGGAGACCGCAAACGCATCCATGGAAAGCCCCACAGCCAAAAGAAAAAGTTCAACCAGACCCATATTTACCTCGCACACAACTCCTTTGAGAAAAAGAAAACCCGGGAGCAGCGATGCAGTGCCCGAGTAAATTCAACCTTCCCAACGGATTTTCTTTCGAAAAATATTAGCATCCACAGCCCCAGATGTCAAGCGCTCCGACGGAATTTTCTTGGGAAATTCCCGAAAAGCTTTCGGACAGATCAAAGGGAGGAGCGAGCGCTCCTCCCTGCGTATTTTTGATTTATTGCTTTATTCTGAGTTCGGTGGACTGTACCTACCTTTCGAAAATTTGTTTTTTGAGGTGATACACGTTAAATTTCCTTTGGACCGTACCTGCCTTTCATAAGATGAAGATCGTTAAATTTATGTGTACATCGGACGATACCTCTCTATCAAATACTTTCGTCTGGTTTTGGTTCGTTATTCAATCTAACGTCCCATTGGACTGTACCTTCCTTTTTCGTTCTTTTTGAAATCTCAAGTCTTAGATTTGTTTTTCGATGTTCGATGTTCGATGTTCGATTCTTTGGTTTTGATTCAGATGGTTTTTACTTTCCCATTGGACCGTACCTTCCTTTTCTGGTTTGGGTTTCCGATGAAAGCTTTACATTTTCATTGGACCGTACCTGCCTTTCTTTTTCTTTTCTATGGTTTGTTGTTGTCGTCTCTCTTTTTGTTGTCTTAACTTTACCACATGCCAAAGGAATTGTCAATCACTTTTTTGCATTTTTTCTAAGTTTTTTCACTGCTTTTCTAATCTTTCTGTATTTTCTGACTATTTGTGTATCTCTCTATATTTTGTCCCACTTTTCGTTCCTGTTATCTGAATTCAACTCTGCTTCCACGGAAATCTCCCCTGCTTCGTTCCAGCGAAGCAGCTGCATGGGAAGGTTCTCCTGCGCAAAGAACGCGATCTCCGACGCGTCGTGCGTTACAAGCACCACCGCCGCAGCCCTCGCCTTCTGCCTTACCCACGCCGCAAGCTGCGCTTTTCTTTCTTCATCAAGCCCGTGGAACGGTTCGTCCAGCACGCAAAGGCTGCCCGGATTCATCAGCGCGCGCAAAAGCGCCACCCGTCGCTTCATTCCCCCGGAGAACTCGCGAACCGGCTGACGCTCCGTCTCACGGATGCCGCACGCCGTCAGCGCCCGGCAGATCTCCTCCCTGCTCCGCCCGGTTCCTCCGAGCTTCACGTTTTTCCATGCGGACGCCCATTCGCAGAGACGGTTCTCCTGAAAGCAAACGCCGACCGTCTCGGCGCGCCGCACGCTTCCGCCGTCCGGCTTTTCGAGCCCCAAAAGCAGCCGCAGCAGCGTCGTCTTCCCGCAGCCCGAAGGCCCTTGCAGAATCGTGATCGTTCCCACGGCGAATTCGGCGCTGACCGGCGGCACAACGATCCTTCCGTAATAGCTTTTGGTGATCGCAGAGACGGAGGCTGCCGCCGTACCGGGGACAGGCGGCTGGGGGACAGGCTGCTTTCCGCTGACGGAATGCTCAACGGGGACAGACTGCGCTTCTGCGGCGGATTCTCCGCGGGAAACAAGCGATCCTGCGGCAGTCGGCATGCCTAAGATCCGGGCGACTGCCCGCCGCTTATCATACCTTTCGGTGGGATCGACCAGACACAGCTCGAAGAAACGCAGCAGGGTAAGCGTTCCGTATGCAAAGACGGCGCTTGCCAAGAGCAGAAGCAGCGTCCACGCAAACAACGCCTCCGTATCGAGCGTCAGCTTTGCGTTATACAACTGAATGCCGATGGAATTCCGGGCATGTCCGATGATCTCCGCCGCCACGCCCGCCTTCCAGCACATGCCAAGCCCCGCGCGGCACGCCGCAAGAAAATAAGGCGCTGCCGCAGGCAGAACAAGATAGCGAAGCCGTTGAAGCGGTTTCCAGTGAAATACATATGCCGCTTCGCGCATTTGGGGGTCGATCTCCCCGATCCCCTTGCTCACGTTCTCAAATACGATGGGAATGACGATCAAAAGGGAAATGACCATGGACAGCTCCGACGCGTCCACCCACAGCAGCAGCAAGATAACAAAGGAGGCGACCGGAACGGTTTTTATCAGCTTGAGCGGCGGGCGCAGAAGCGCCGCCAGAAGCTCGCTGCGGCTGGAAAGCGCGGCGCAGAGAACGCCTGCCGCCGTCCCCAAAACAAAGCCTGCGGCAATGCGCAGAAGACTTCCGGACAGCACCGTTCCAAAGGCTTCGCTCCGCACGATCCGCCCCGCCGCCTCCAACACGCTCCACGGGCGCGGCAGGAAGATCGGCTCGTCCATACGGACAGCCGCCAGCTCCCAAAGCAGAAGCCAAAGGGCGAGCGAAAGCAGGAAATATATGGTCTTTTTGTATGGCAGTCGGTTCATGCGGTCAGGCTCCTGTTTCCGGAAAAATTTCAAACAAAATTATAAGGCAGATCGCACGGAAAGTCCAGACGGAGAATACGCTTTGAGATGTAACAAGAAGCCCCAATGCTCATCTGCGCGGGCACCGGGGCTTCCTGCGAAATTATATGCAGCTGAAACGGTATGCACTATACCATTGTCACTTTACGCCTCTTTTTTCTTCCAGACAG
This sequence comes from Lachnospiraceae bacterium, assembly GCA_030524525.1. Taxonomy (GTDB): domain Bacteria; phylum Bacillota; class Clostridia; order Lachnospirales; family Lachnospiraceae; genus ISDg. The sequence continues at coordinate 51,284 of JAUNGI010000011.1, read as the reverse complement.
CGACACTTATCACTGCCGCCATTGCAATCATCACCATAGCCAAGAAACCGATCGGCGTACTCTCCCCGGTTGTCGGCACGTTATTGTCTCCCGTTGCCGGAGTTGCGCTCGGCGCATCCGTCGGCATTATGGAAGGAGTTTCCTCCGGCTCTTTCGTCGGCTCCGGAGATGGCGTTGCTTCCGGTGTTAATTTTTCCGTACTTCTCACCTCTTTTTCCCCGCAGACCGCGCAAACTCTTTCTTCTTGACCATTCTCTTCCGCAGTTGCTTCCACCACTACGACCCATTCGCCAAAGCTGTGTCCCTTGGCAGGAGTTTCTTCCTCGGCAACCTTCTCTCCGCAAACCGTGCAATACGCTTCCTGATAGCCCGGCTCCGTACAGGTTGCTTTCTCTACAACTGCCCACTCACCCGGTACGTGACCCGTCGCAGGAATCTCTTCCTCGGCAACCTTTTCTCCGCAGCTCGTACAATATGCTTCCTTATAGCCCGGCTCCGTACAGGTCGCTTCTTCTACGATCTTCCATTCGCCCTGCGTATGACCAATTGCAGGAATTTCTTCCTCGGCAACCTTTTCTCCGCAGACTATACAATACGCTTCCTTATAGCCCGGCTCCGTACAGGTCGCTTCTTCTACGATCTTCCATTCGCCCTGCGTATGACCCGTCGCGGGGATCTCTTCCTCTTCAAGCACTTCGTCACAAACCGTGCATACAATGACTTGAACGCCAGTAGATTCACATCCTGCTTCCGTCTTTACCGTTGTTTCTTTGTAAGAATGTGCACAGGAAATAGTTGCTTCTGTCGTTTCAAAGTTTTCGCTTATTTCGTTGTCAAAAGAGTCATATGCTTCCTGAAGTTCGGAGATTAAGAAAATAGCGTTAGGCTTCAACACCTTAAAGGATGCTGTAAGCAGAGTTCCTCCTGTGCGAATCCCCTTCCCCGTATCATTTGCCATTGCTGAAACCATTACCTCACCGCTTGTGTCTGCATTTATTACAGAAATCAATTCCGAATGGTCTGCGACAGGGTCCGATACAAGTTCTACAGCCTCTGCATCATAGGATAAAATGAATTGCAGAGCAGCGATATCCGAATTTTCTGATATCGACACCTTAACCTCTACCGTGTCGCCCACATCCACTTTTTCTTTTGAACTGGTTACGGTAAGCACTACCTTGCGTTCAGCCTGTTCAGCCATGACGGTAGGAAGACTTATTACTATCAACAATAATACCGCAATCACTGCTAATCTTATTTTTTTCATTGCGTTCTCTCCTTTATACTTTATTCTTCAGATCTATAATGCCTGTAGAATACATCTTTACTGCAATTTTCTTTTTCCAGCCGCCGCCTGCAAGATCCAGCGGGCGTCAAGTGCCGTGATCTTTCCGTCCCCATTGACATCACCTGCTTGCTCGTATTCACCCAGATTCCTCTTTCCAGCCGCCGCTTGCAACACCCAGCGGGCATCCAGTGCAGTAATCTTTCCGTCTCCGTTGACATCCCCCAACAAGAAACTGCTGATTTTAATTACTGCGTCCTGAACGGACAACGGTACATTTTTTTCCTGCTCGTTTACACTTTCTTCTACCGTAACACCAATAGATGTTTCAGAGGTTTTATCTGCAATCGCCTTAAAGTCTAGAACAAAAAGCTTTCCCGTACTCCCGTTTGCTTCATTCATAGCAGCAATAAAGAGAATGCCTTTTTCATCATCATTAACAACAGTAGACTCAAATGCCGAATAGGAGTTTCCAACATACATTAATTTTGTGCTGTCATATGTAACCTTTATTTGTATACTTCCTATTGCAGTCCCTTCCACATACACCGGAACTGCAACCTGTTCTCCTTGGCGCACCGTGGAGCCTTCCACGCGCAGCTTATAAACACTCTCTATTTTCCACTGAGCATACAAGGTAACTGTCCCTTGGTTTGTTGCCGTCAAGTTTTTCACAGATTGATTATTCCCATAAGCGGTTCCTGTTCCATCTGCTTTTGTGTTCCATCCTGTAAAGGTATATCCATTTTTTGAAAATCCATTAGCAGTTAGTGTTTTTGCTGTATCATATGTATGCAATGAGCTAGCAGTCGTGCCAGAGGTTGCTCCGTTACTGTTATAAACTACAGTATATGTATTAGGAATCCATTGCGCATAAACGCTCAAATCTCCAGCATATACATACTTCTTCTCCTTGAAGTACTTACCATCATTGACGCATTCACCATTCGCAAGATAAACCTTTGTTCCGGCACTTGGCGCGGTATAGAGTCCATTCAATGTGTACCCCAGCCTTTTACAAACCGGCACTTTCCACCAATTCGACTTATCATAAACAAGCTTTGTATTATAACTTACAGGTTTTGTAGTATCTGTCTTTCCATCCTCTGTCTTTATCGTGCCGCCATTTGGATTAATTGTTAATGTATATTCTTTTGATTTCCACTGAGCGTACAAGGTAACACTTGCATTGGCAGTATACTTTGCCCCCTTGGCATAGCTCGTTCCCGTTCCGTCTGCTTTTGTGTTCCAGCCGGTAAACGTATATCCGGTTCGCGTCGGAACCGTACTGCTAAGCGTCAGGTCACTTCCATAGGTCTTCGTTTGATTTCCCGGCGCCCCCGTACCTCCATTGGCGTTATAACTTATGGTGTACTTGTTAATACTCCACTGAGCGTACAAGGTAACTTTCCCTTGGTTTGTAGCCGTCAAGTTTTTCACAGATTGATTATTCCCATAAGCGGTTCCTGTTCCATCTGCTTTTGTGTTCCATCCTGTAAAGGTATATCCATTTTTTGAAAATCCATTAGCAGTTAGTGTTTTTGCTGTATCATATGTATGCAATGAGCTAGCAGTCGTGCCAGAGGTTGCTCCGTTACTGTTATAAACTACAGTATATGTATTAGGAATCCATTGCGCATAAACGCTCAAATCTCCAGCATATACATACTTCTTCTCCTTGAAGTACTTACCATCATTGACGCATTCACCATTCGCAAGATAAACCTTTGTTCCGGCACTTGGCGCGGTATAGAGTCCATTCAATGTGTACCCCAGCCTTTTACAAACCGGCACTTTCCACCAATTCGACTTATCATAAACAAGCTTTGTATTATAACTTACAGGTTTTGTAGTATCTGTCTTTCCATCCTCTGTCTTTATCGTGCCGCCATTTGGATTAATTGTTAATGTATATTCTTTTGATTTCCACTGAGCGTACAAGGTAACACTTGCATTGGCAGTATACTTTGCCCCCTTGGCATAGCTCGTTCCCGTTCCATCCGCCTTTGTGTTCCAGCCGGTAAACGTATATCCGGTTCGCGTCGGAACCGTACTGCTGAGCGTCAGGTCTATGTTCTTTGTCTTTACCTGCGTTCCCGGAGCTCCTGTCCCGCCATTCGCGTTAAAAATTACGTTGTAATAGGTAATATTTGAGGTTTTTACCCAGCCCATCTGCCAGCCTGATGAAGTCTTGTAGATTACTTGTGAAGACAGGTTGTTATCATCATTATTTGTATTCCCCCAATTCACTACCCGCAATTCTGTTCCCGCTGGAATTGTTCCCATTTGGTTTTGCCGATCGTAGCGCCAATATACCGCAGTCGAAGCAACTGTTTTTGTAATAGCGGTACTGCGTGTCCACATAAAATAGGTTAATTTTGTCCAATAATCGCGGCTTCCTCCTCCGCTCCATGGTACATTAACGTACACCCAATCCCCCTCAAACTTTTTGATCGTACAATTATCTTCAGGGTAGATATAGTATTGCGTTTTCGAATTATCATTGGCTGCACTATACAACGGAACCTTCGCGTTCGAATTTACATGGCTCTTTAAGGGAAGATATCCCCCCATATCATTGGTCAAACGGCGCACCGAAAAAATTTGATTGTCACCGCCATGCTTGTCCCATATGATTGCATTTGAATTCTCGTCAATATTAAGAACCTTACCTCCACAGCGCGATACAATAACATAATTATTTCCTGACTTTATAAAACACCATTTCTGCGAGTCGCCCCTATTTAACTCCCATGTCTGAACATTTGTCCCATTTGCGGAATTTGCACCATATACATCCAAAACCTTGCCGTTAGCTACATTTGTGATGATATAAGAGCCGTCCCCCTGCCAATCAAATTTCCAAATATCATTTGCGTCGCCTTTGATATCATAAGTAACTACATTTCCATTCTGATTGGCGAGATGCTTCCATGGTTTCACGTTAACTATATAGGCATAAAAATCTGTACCAAGGTACTCCCCAGAAACAGACGAAGATATACTCGCATGATGATACCCACAGTCAAAACTGGTTATCGTACACCCTTTTTCTTTTAACTGGTTTCCTTCAATCCAGTATTGATTATTCGAGATGCGTACCTTGCCGCCGCTAACATTCCCCTCTGCCGTATACAAAGAGTTACCATTTCTTGCTAAAACGACAATCCAATGCTGAGATGAACCGCTACTCCATGAATGATAGAAATGAAGTATATCTCCGGCGCGAATTTCTGATGGATTAGAAAAGGAATCGCCTCCTCTCGGACTTCTTCCAAACATATACTGAGTAAACCACTCTGCGTAAGTATAACAATTTGTACAGGCAACGCCTGCCTTATACCTGCTATCGTTTATAAAGCTATTCATTTTTTCGTTATATGTATCAGAATCAATAGATGTTACCGCCGCTTCAGCTTCATTCACGATACCTAAAGCGCCATCCGTACACACATCTGCTATTGGCAATAGATTTAGCAAAAACATTGCACACATGCAGAAAGCAATTCCTTTTTTTACGTTTTGTTTTACTTTCATATTCTTCCTCCTCGTGCCAAAAATCCTTTATCACTGCACCCTTCTTTCAGCTTCCACCGTCCAAAGAGGGAATGATCTGCGCTTCCTCCCCGCTATTTCACGGGGTCAAGTTTATATACCGCTGCCTTTACAACCGCCACACATGCCATCTTTTCACTCGTATTCCTGCAAGATATCTAGTTCCTCTTCCAATTTACATTTCCTGACTACATGGTGCGCCACCTCAAAAGAGCTAAACCCAAAGGCGGATATCATCAGAAAAATACCTAACGCTGCCCGCGAAGTCACAGCTCCCCTGCGGAGTAACTGGTATTCCTCAAACAACAGGCAATACCCAACAGCAAACTCAATAATACAGAGAAGAAGTACAATGAGCATAAGCGTTTTACGAACACTTAACTCTCTAGATATCTCAGCCTTTTTTCTCTCCGTTTTCCGCAGCGCCTCCGTCCGACGTTCTCTTTCCCAGCCCCAATCGGTTTTCTGACCACAACCGGGGCAGTTCTCCGCCTCCACGCTCAACGCATGGTCACAGACTTTGCACTTTGTTAATCTCACTTTTCCGCAACACGGACAACGTTCTGCACCTTCTTTAATTTGAGTTCCGCATTCTATGCAAAACATGATTTTCTCCTTGTGTCAGACAAATTCATGTCATTTTGAACGATCCCCCTTAGTGCCCCCACCCTTCATCAGCCCTTTCCGGCAGAGTAATCCTTTCCCTTTGTCGTCGTTTCATTGATCAGCTGACATTCTGCATATCCGCATTTTGGACAAACCATAGCCCATTCCCCCCCTCTTCTGTTTTTCCACATTTTAACCTGTTTCAGGTTAATTGTCAATAATCTAATTCAGGTTCGCATATACTGATTTCACTACGTTGCTTCATAATACAATCTATTGTTTTTATTTAACATGATTGTTCACTATGCACTGATGGAGGACAAAACTATGTACCGTAGAATACGAGATTTACGAGAAGATAAAGACCTTTCTCAGACAAAGCTTGCCAAGATTTTGGGCATGTCCCAAACGGGTTATTCCAAATACGAAACGGGAGAAAACGACGTCCCCACAAACATTCTGATTCGCTTGGCGGAGTTTCATGAAACAAGTGTGGATTATATTCTCGGACTGACCGATGAACGCAGCCCCTACCCAAGAGGGAAATAGGGCATACAAAACTCCCCGGCCTTCAATGGTCGGGGAGTTGATTTTTCTTTTCCAAATGACCCATCTCCGCAATAACACCGGCTTTTCCCCCGCTTCAAAAGCTCCGCCGCTCCAGCCTCGCCACAAGCTCCACCTTGGCGGTCTGCGGGAACATGTCCACGGGCTGCACCCGCGTCAGATGATAGGCGGCTTCCAGCGCGCGGCAGTCGCGGGCAAAGGTTTCCGGATTGCAGGAGATGTAAACCACGCGCTCCGGGCGCAGCGCAAGACACGCCTTGAGGAAATCGTCCGAGCAGCCGCCCCGGGGCGGGTCGAGGACGAGCACCGACAGCTTGCAGCCGAGCGCCGCCATGCCCTTGAGGTAATCTCCGGCGTCGGCGCAGGTAAAGGTCACGTTCTGCAAGCGGTTGCGCTTCGCGTTGTTGCCCGCGTCCGCCACCGCCTCCGGATTCAGCTCCACTCCGGCGATCTCCGCCTTGGGCTGTGACTTGGCGAGCAGCAGCGTGATCGTGCCGATGCCGCAGTAGGCGTCCACCACGTTCTCGGAGGGGCGAAGGGCGGCGAATTCCACGGCGACCCTGTACAGGCGCTCCATTTGGGGCGCGTTGACCTGATAAAACGAGCGGGGGGAAAGCCGGAACGTGCAGCCGCCCACAACGTCCTCCAGATAGCCGTTGCCGTACAGCGTTTCCTCCCGGTTCCCAAGCACCATCGTGGTCTTTTTGGGATTGTAATTGAGTACGACGGTCTTCACCTCCGGATGCTGCTTGACGATGGCGTCCGCAAGCAGGCTCTTTTCCCGGAAAATGCCCTGACCGACCACAATGACCACCATAACGCCGCCGTTCTTCGCCACGCGGAACATCAGATGCCGCAAAACGCCCCGCCCGGTATCTTCGTTGTAGATCGGGATGTTCTGCTCCCTTGCGAAGCGAAGCACGGTCTTTCGGATGCGGGCGGCGACGGGCTGCTCAATGGCGCAGAGCTTGACCGGAACCACGTGGTGCGTGGCTTCCTCGTACAGACCGATCACCGCCTCGTTCCGAGGGTTTTTGGCAAAGGTGCTGTGGATCTTGTTGCGGTAATAAAGCGGATCGCCCTCCATGCCGAGGATCGGCAGGATCTTCGGCGGATCGAGCGCCGCCTTCTTCTGTCCTTTCTGCAAAGCGATCCCGGCGACGGCGCGCTCCACGACGCTTTGCTTCCAACGGAGCTGCCCCTCGTAATTCAGGTGCATCAGCGTGCAGCCGCCGCAGCGGCGGTACATTGGGCAGAGCGGCTCCACGCGCTCCGGCGAGGGCGTCTGCACGCTTTCCAGCTTCGCGCCCGTTTTATTCCTTCCGTACACCAAGGAAATTTCCGCCTTTTCTCCGGGCAACAAATAAGGGACGGAAAACGTCGATTGATTAAATTCGACAATTCCCCTTCCCTCGCTGTCCAATTCCCTGCATCTTACCGTATATTTCTTTCCCATGACGTTCTTCCATTCCGCGCCCAACGGCGTGCTGCCATAATTCCCTGTTACTTCTGTTTCAGATACTCGATGATTCGGTCGAGCGCCCGTTCTCTGCGCATGGCCTCGCGGAGCTCGTTTTCGTCATGCTCCCGCAGAAATTTCGCCTCATCCGTATAGCCGTAGCTCTCCATATAATCGGGAAGCATCGCCTCAAATTCCTCGTCGGTCAGGGCAATGCCCTCCTCGTCCGCAACGGCCTCCAGCACCGCTTCTTCCTTTGCCGCCTGCTCGGCGCTTTCCCGAACCGACTCGCGGAATTCCGCCTCCGTGGTATCGTAAAAACGCTCCAGATACTCGGAAAGCGAAAGCGAAAAATACTCCGCCTCCTGCGTAAAGTAGTCCATCGTCTCGCGATAGTTTTCCTCCGTCCGCTCGTCAAGGCCGCCGCCAAAGCGGCTGTTTTCCACAAGCGCCTCCAAGATCTGCTCGGTCAGCTCCTCCGGATTGGCCGCCTCGCAGGTAAGCCGCCGATAATCCGCCAGCTCCAAAACGACGCGGTCGTTCCGCCAGTCGAGCCAGACCGCCAACGCCAGCGCTCCGGCAAGCAGAAGCAGCCCGACTGCTCCAAGGATGATTTTTTTCTTTCTCGTTTTCACGGCCCCTGCTCTCTCCTAGTACGGTTCCGTCTGCCGCAGCAGCTTCAGAATATCCTCCTTGCTCGGCGGCTTTGTTCCTTCGGTCATGCAGGCTCCCGCCGATACCGCCATCGCATAGCGCACCACTTCCCGAAAAGGCAATTCCGAATCCACGCCATAGGCGATCGCCGCGGTCATGGCGTCTCCGGCTCCGACCGGCGACAGCACGGGAACGTCCTTTGCGGGCGCATGGATGGTATCCAGTCCGTCCGTAAATACCGCGCCAAGCTCGCCCAGCGATACCGCCACCAGCCTCGCGCCGTTCCTGTGCAGCTCCTTCGCCCGTTCCTTTACCCACTCGATCAGCGCTTCGTCGCTTTCGAAATCGGTTTTCTGCTTATGATAGAGCGCAAGCAGCTCCCGCAGATTGGGCTTGAGATACTCCGGCTGCGCCTCCATTCCGATCCGCAGCAGCTCGCCGCTCGTGTCGAGAAAGACCCGGCACCCCTTCCGGTGCAGCATCTCGATCAACTGCTTGTAAATGTCCTCGGAAACGCCCTCCGGCACGCTGCCGCTCAGGATAAACAAATGGTTCGGCTTGGCGTGCTGCTCCAAACGGACCATAAGCTGCGCCATTTCCTCGGGACGGATCTTCGGCCCCGGCTCGTTGAACTCGGTCATTCCGAACACGGAATTCACTTTCAGATTGCAGCGCGTCTCCCCCTGCACCGTCACAAAATCCGACATGATCATTTTTTTCTGCAGCTCCTGCCGGATCTGCTCCCCCGAAGAGCCGCCGATAAAACCGATCGCCATATTCGGCTTATTCAAAACGCGAAGGGTTTTCGATACGTTAACGCCCTTGCCGCCGGCGTCCACGATACAGCCCTTCAGCTGGTTCACGCCGCCCAAAACAAAATCGTCAACGATCGCGGTTTTGTCGATCGCCGGATTTAACGTTACCGTAAAAATCATAGTTCCCACCTCGTATCCGTACCGTAAAACGTATATGCCGCATATTCCGGCGGCTCCTCCGCAAACAGCGTGCGGGAAAGCTGCGCAACCGCTTCGCGCGCCGGTTCCTGCGCCGCCGTAAACAGGCGGACCAGTTCCTTTACCGCCGGCCGGCACAAACTGCTGGGCTGTTTGCTCATCACCACGCTTGCCACCTTGTGTTCCCAGCCGAGCGCGGACATCAAACCGCAGACCGCTTTTCGCGAGAGCGGATCGGAGCGCCTCGTCGCCGTACTCACCAACCGATAGCCCAACAGGCACCGTACGATCTGCCGCTCGCTTACGCCCTCATAAAACGGAGCGATATGATGGGCGTACTGCCGAGAGATCCCGATGTGCGCCGTCGTCGGGAAGGTCAGCGGATTCCAGCCGTCCTGCTCCAGCAGGTAACGCTCCAGCTCCATTTCCAGCTTCCCGTGGGTCACGCCGTATTTCTCCGCCGCCTGCTCCACATAAGGGTGGCAGAATGCGTCCAGATACAGATGACAGAGCACGCCGTAAAGATAGACCAGCTTCTCGTCGTCCGGCTGCCGCTTCAGCACCGCTTTCGCATGCGTCAGAAATTCGCCGAACGGGCTGTGGTGCAGAATACGGGCGTATGCCGCCAGCGAGCCGTTCGCCTCCGGATAATAAAAAAACAGAATGTCCGGCCCGTGCAGTCCGATCAGATAGTACGGCAGATGCCGACGGATCAGTCCTCTGGTATCTGCGTCCAAGCTCTGAAAGACATGGGCTCCAAATTTTTTATGCGCATATCCTGCCGGCATAATCTACCCCCTGTATTCCGGAAAATATAAATAAAGTCTCCTGTACAACAAAAAGAATCTCGCTTGCGAGATTCTCCGCCTGCGGCGGGTCGCTCCGGCGACACAATTCCTCTCCGCCGCAGTGCGATCCCTGCGGAGCGTTTTTTGTTTCATAGGATGCTCTTTCCTATGAAACTAAAAATGCGGACAGCCCAAGCCGCCCGCATCCTTCGTTGTTCCTGTTTTACCTGTTTACTGAACGCTGTCCTCCAGATAATCCAGTACCTGCGCGCATTTGCACTGCAGCTTCAGATATGCCTTCCCATACTTATCGACCAGCTTGCTGTAATCCTGCCCCTGATCCTCCGTATAATACTTCTCCACGTCGGCGTCGCTTGTCGTAAGCCCCAGCTCCTCATAGATCGCCAGACAGATCAGCGTCGTCTTCACCTCGGATTTCGCGTTCGACTCCATCCGCTCTTTGAACTTGTCCTTGCCGCCGTAAACGTCATATACGGTATTGTAATTATACTGTGCATAGAACGTCGCGTACTGCTCGAAGGCTTCCTTCTCCTCGTTGGTGTAGATCTGGATCATATTCTTCGTGTATTTCTTCGGATACTCCTTGACCGTGCTGTTGTCGTTCAGCCATGTGCTGATATCCGAACGCAGCTTGGCAAGATTGCTGTCGCGGAGCTTGTCGGTAGTGTACTTTACAAAGCCTTCCTTCGTATGGTCATAATCCTCGCCGAGCTTGTCCTTGTAATTTTTCTCGACCCACTCGTCCGTGATCTTATCCATAATATCGTCGGAGGTCTCCTCCTTGGAGTCGTCCTTTGCGTCGTCGCCCTCTGCGGTATCTGCGCTGTCGTCCTTGGAGTCATCGCCTTCTGCGGTATCTGCGCTGTCGTCCTTTGCGTCGTCCTCCGCTTCCGAGCTGGTGCTCGTCGCCGCGTCGGTATCGGTCTTTTCCACCGCGTCGTACAGGCTCTTGAGCTCCTTCTCAATATCCTCCTCGCTGGGTTCATAATCGGAAAGCTTGATGCCCATGTTCTTATAATCCGCAAGCTCCGACAGATAATCCTTTGCATTTACGTCTTCGATCGAGCCGTCTGCGGTAACATACTTGCTGTACTCGATTTTCTTGGACTGATAATTCAAATAAATGCCCACAACGGCACCGATGATTATAACCGGAATCAAAACCGCCAAAACGATCTTCACGACTTTTTTCACCGTCGCTCTCTGTCTGGCTTTCTGGCTTCTCTTTTTCGCAGCCAGTCGGTTCTCAATACTCATAGCTGAACGCTCCTTTAGAAATAGATTAGTCTTATTTTAGCACGGATAGTCCGGAAAGAAAAGCCCCTTTTTACAGCAATTCAAAGCAAATCAAAGTCCGGAATAAAGCTTTCCTCCGCCGTTTCTCCCTCCTGAATAAAGCCGTTTTCGATCCCCAAAGAAAGGGCGTAGTCCACAAGCCGCTCATACGCCTTTTCGGAAAGCCTCCGGTTCAGATTCGGATAGGGCAGCGGCTCTGCGGGCGGCGTGTATTGATTCATAAGGCTGATGTAAATGCGGTTCCCGTAGGTTTCCCAAAGATAGCGGAGCACGTTCCGGGAATCCCTGCCGTGTCCCGGAAGCGCCAGATGCCGGACGATCACGCCCCGCCGCAGCATTCCCGCGTCGTCAAAGACCGGAGGCCCCGCCTGCTCCACCATTTTGGCGATCGCCGCCTTTGCGACCTCGGGATAGTCCGCCGCATGGGAATAGCGAAGCGCAAGCTCCGGATCGAGGTATTTCAGATCGGGCAGGTAGACGTCCGCATACCCCCGGAGCAGCTCCAGCGTCTCCGGCAGCTCGTAGCCGCTGCTGTTGTAAACCACCGGCAGCGATACTCCCCTCGCCCGCGCAAGCGAAAGCGCCTCGCAGATCTGGGGAACAAAGTGCGTCGGCGTGACGAGGTTCCAGTTTGCCGCTCCCTGAGCCGCCAAGGAGAGGAACGCCTCCGCAAGCTCCTCCACCGTGAGCCGCTTTCCCGCGCCGCCGGAAATTTTCCGGTTCTGGCAGAAAATACAGTGCAGCGGGCAGCCGGAGAAAAATACCGCTCCCGAACCCGCGTCCCCGCTGATGCACGGCTCCTCCCAATAATGCAGGGCGATCCGCGCCGCCCTCACCTGTGCGTCGCAGCCGCAGACGCCGCCGCTTCCCGCCTCCCGGTCGGCTCCGCAGGCTCTTGGGCACAGCCGGCAGCCCCGTTCCTTTCCTTGTTTTCCGTCCATTTCGCTCCCCCGCGCGTTCCTTTGTCAAAATACCTTTCCGCCCTTTAAGCAGTCCAGCAGCTTTTGTTTGTCGCCGTCAAAATAAAAGTCGGAAAAGGTTTCCAGACGCTGCCGAACAAAAGCGTTCTTGTCGAGCTTTGAGCGATAATAAAACGACCTGCCCTGACGGTACGATTCCACATAGCCCTTGTCCGACAAGTGCAGGATGAACGTGCAGATGGTGGAACGCTTCCACTCTTTTTTATATTTCTCTTTCAATACCGTCTGGATCTCCACCAGAGAGAGCGGTTCCCTGCCGTCCATAATTACTTTCAGAACCAGCATCTCGGAATCCGTGATGTTTGAAAACAGCATGTCATTTTCTCCTGTTAGCTCTATGATGTTAAAAGTATACCATGCGGCATTTGGCAATGCAATATGTTTTTCGTCAAACGGGAATTGACATTCCCCGCCGCCGCTGGTAAGATAGTTTGGGTCTAAAGTTTCTTTATGATAAAAAAAATTCTTCGCTTTATGAGGTACTTATGAATCCTTTTCAAAAAGCTTATTGCAGAACCTATCAATGCGTCCTGCGTCTGGCGCTTCCGTTTCTGCCCTATCGAAAACCGACGCAGCTCGAAAGCATCCGGGAGCTTCCGTCTCTTTTCCGACAGAAGAAGATCACGTCCGTCATGCTCATTACCGATAAGAGCATCCGCTTTCACGGCATCACGCGCCCGCTGGAGCGGCTGCTTTCCGACGCCGGGATCGCCTGTACCGTTTACGACGAAACGGTCGCCAATCCTACGACCGTCAACGTGGAGGATGCCCGAGAGCGCTATCTTGCCAACCGCTGTCAGGCGTTGATCGGCTTCGGCGGCGGCTCGTCCATCGACTGCGCCAAGGCGGTGGGCGCCCGCGTCGCAAAGCCCAAGCAGTCGCTGGAACAAATGAAGGGGATCCTGCGCGTACATAAACGGCTGCCGCTTCTGGTGGCGATCCCGACCACCGCGGGAACCGGCAGCGAAACCACGCTTGCCGCGGTCATTACCGACGCCGAGAGCCGTCACAAATATCCGATCAACGATTTCCCGCTGATCCCCCGCTACGCGGTGCTTGACCCGGAAACCACGCGCACGCTTCCCGCGTCGCTGACCGCCACCACGGGGATGGACGCTCTGACCCACGCCGTGGAGGCCTATATCGGCCGCTCCACGACCGCCGAGACCCGCCGGGACGCTTTGCAGGCGGTATACCTGATCTTCCGCTATCTGCGCCGGGCTTATCACAACGGCGACGACATGGTCGCCAGAAGGAAGATGCTGCAGGCGGCATATCTCGCCGGAAGCGCGTTCAGCAAGTCCTACGTCGGCTACGTCCACGCCGTGGCGCACTCGCTGGGCGGCAAGTACAACATTCCCCACGGGCTTGCCAACGCGGTGCTGCTGCCCTACGTCTTGGAGAGCTACGGCGACGTCGTCTATCCCAAGCTCCGCGTTCTGGCGGTCGCCGCAGGCGTGGCGGACCGGAGCGACTCGGAGGCGGAGGCGTCCCGCAAGTTTCTGGACGCCGTCAAAGCCATGCAGGAGGAATTCCATATCGGGAACAAGCTCTCCGGCATTGTCCGGGAGGACGTTCCGAGACTCGCAAAGCTCGCCGCCAAGGAGGGCAACCCGCTCTATCCGGTTCCTGTGCTGATGACCGCCAAGGAGCTGGAAAAATTTTATTACGCCGTCATGGAAACGGCAGGGAGCCGTCCGCCCCGTCGCGTAAACGCTCCGGAAAGGGGATCTTTATGAACGAATCGGAAATCATCACCGTCATCGAAAAGCAAAACCGTTTTTTTCAAAGCGGTAAAACGCTGCCCGTCGCGTTCCGCACGGAACAGCTTGCGCTGCTGCAAAAGAAGATCCGGCAAAGAGAAGCGGACATCGCCGCGGCGCTCCGGGAGGACTTGGGCAAGAGCGCGTTTGAGAGCTATATGTGCGAGATCGGCATGGTGCAGAGCGAGCTGTCTCATATGCTCCGGCACCTGCCAAGCTACGCCAAGGACCGGCGCGTCGCCACGCCGCTGGCGCAGTTTGCCTCCCGAAGCTTTGTAAAGCGAAGTCCCTACGGCACGGTTCTTGTCATGAGCCCGTGGAACTATCCGTTCCTGCTGACGCTCGATCCGCTGATCGACGCGCTGGCGGCGGGCAATACCGTGGTCGTAAAGCCCAGCGCCTATTCGCCCGCCACGAGCCGGGTGGTCAAGGAGCTGCTTGAGGAGTGCTTCCCGCCCGAATATGTGGCGGTCGTTACCGGCGGCCGCGCCGAGAACCAGCGCCTGCTCTCGCAGAAATTCGACTACATCTTCTTTACCGGCAGCCAGTCCGTCGGAAAGGAGGTCATGCGCCGCGCCGCCGAGCATTTGACGCCGATCACGCTGGAGCTGGGCGGAAAGAGCCCCTGCGTCGTTGACCGGACGGCAAAGCTGCGCTTAGCCGCCCGCCGCATCGTCTTCGGCAAATTCCTGAACTGCGGCCAGACCTGCGTCGCGCCCGATTACATCTACTGCGACGAAAGCATTGCCGACGAGCTGATCGCGGAGATCCGCCGGGAGATCGCGCGGCAGTTCGGCGAACAGCCGCTTGACAACCCCGACTACGGAAAAATCATCAACGAAAAGCACTTTTTCCGGCTGCTCGGTCTGATCGCTCCTAAGAAGGTGGTCTGCGGCGGCGAGAGCCGTCCCGATACCCTGCGGATCGCCCCCACGGTCATGAAAAACGCCACGTGGGACGATGCGGTCATGCAGGAGGAGATCTTCGGCCCGCTGCTGCCCGTCGTTACGTTCCGCAGCATCGACGAGGCGGTCGCCAAATTACAGCAGGGCCCGCGCCCGCTTGCCCTATATCTGTTCACGCAGGACAAGAAAACGGCTTCGCTCGTAACGAGCCGCGTCGGCTTCGGCGGCGGCTGCATCAACGACACGATCATCCATCTTGCGACCTCGAACATGGGCTTTGGCGGCTTGGGCGAAAGCGGCATGGGCGCTTACCACGGAAAGGTCGGCTTCGATACGTTTTCCCACAAAAAGAGCATTGTGGACAAGAAAACGTGGCTTGACCTGCCGATGCGCTATCAGCCGTATCAAAAGCTCTACGAACGCCTGCTGCGCCTGTTCCTGCGCTGAAAAATCGCGCGCCTTCCAAAGCGCCGGCAGAGGCGCGTCAGTCGTCCTTCTGCCAGTCATAGACGATCTGACCGCCAATGATCGTATACAGCGTCTCGGTCTGGACGAACATCGGGTTGCCGTCAAATACGGCGACGTCGGCGTCCAGACCTTTTTTCAGCCTTCCGACCCGCTCCTCCGCCCCGCAGATCTTCGCCGCGTTTGCCGTGATCGCGCGCAGCGCCTCCGCTTCGTCCATTCCGTTTTTGACCGCGTATGCGGCGCAGATCGGAAGGTACTGGATCATCGATACCGGATGGTCGGTCATGATCGCGGTCAGAATGCCCTTCTTTGCCAAAATGCCCGGCGTTTTGAAATCCGAATTCTGAATTTCCAGCTTGTTCCGGTTCGCCAAATGGGGCCCGCAGATCACCGGGAATCCGCTCTCCCTGATCTCCTCGGCGATCAGATGCCCCTCGGTGCAGTGGTCGAGCGTCATGGACACGCCGAACTCCCGCGCGATGCGGATGGCGGTCAGGATATCGTCCGCCCGGTGGGCGTGGGCCTTTAACGGGATCTCCCCCGAAAGCACCGGAAGCCACGGTTCAAGGGCAAAATCCTCGGCAAAATCCTCGCCCCCCGCTTCCTTCTCCTTCCGGTACCGCACCGCCCGGGAAAGCTCCTGCCGCAGCATTCCGGCGATCGCCATGCGGGTCGCGGGCATCGCATTATCGCCGCCGTAAAGCGTCTTCGGATTTTCCCCGAACGCCACCTTCATCGCCGCCGGAAACTTCACGATCATGTCCTCCATCGTGCGGCCGTGGGTCTTCATAAATACGAACTGCCCGCCGACGACGTTTGCGCTGCCGGGGCCCACCATGACCGAGGTGATCCCGGCTTTGATCGCACAGTGAAACGCCGGGTCCATCGGATTGATACCGTCGATCGCCCGAAGCCACGGCGTGACGGGGTTCGTCCCCTCGTTGCAGTCGTCCCCCTCGGCTCCCTTTTTATCCTCCTGAATGCCGATGTGACAATGGGCCTCCACAAGCCCCGGCAAAATCCAGCCGCCGTGGGCGTCCAGCACCGTATCGCCCTCCTGCGCTCCGCACTCCTCGCCCACATAGTCGATCTTCCCCCCGCGAACGCCGACATAGCCCAAGTCATAGCACAGCTCCCCGTCCATCGTCAGAACCTTTCCGTTCCCAATCCAAAGCATATCGTTCCTCCAAACAACCGCGGGCGCCGCTTCGTCCGCAAATTTTCGGTTAGTATGCGGCGTTTTTCCGGAAATATCCTCTCCGCCACGGAACGGCTGCATAAAATTTCCCGTCCGCGCCGATACTAGGCTCCGAAGAAAATACATGGAGAGAGAGGCAGAATCGGAGGTATGTATGGACTATAAAGCATTGGCAAAAACCATTTTGACCGACGTGGGCGGCGAGGATAACGTCGTATCGTTTACCCACTGCGCCACGCGTCTGCGTTTTAATCTGAAGGACGACGGCAAAGTGAACCGAAAGCATCTGGAGGAAACGCGGGGCGTTATGGGCGTCGTCAACAAAGGGGGCCAGTTTCAGGTCGTTATCGGCAGCGACGTGCCAAACGTCTACCGCGAGCTGAACCAAATGGGCAAATTCGCGGACGCCGGAGGCGGGAAAAAAGAGAAGGACGAACGGGGCGTCGTGAGCCGCTTTCTGGATACGCTCGCGGGCATTTTTACGCCCATCATCCCCGCCATTACCGGCGCCGGTATTCTAAAGGCGTTTATGGCGCTTCTGGTGGCGTTCGGCTGGATCGACACCGCGTCTCAGACCTACGGTATTTTAGTTGTATTTTCGGATGCGGCGTTTTATTTTCTGCCGTTTCTGATCGCCTACTCCGCCGCCCGGAAGCTGAACTGCAATCCGGTCATGGCAATGTCGATCGCCGGGATCCTGCTGCACCCGGATTTTATTTCGCTTCTCGGCGCGGCGAAGGAGCCGGGCGCTTCCCTGCGCTTTTTCGGGCTTCCGGTCACGCCCGCGACCTATTCGTCGTCGGTCATTCCGATCATTCTGGCGATCTGGCTGATGTCCTACGTGGAGCCGATCGCCGATAAAATATCGCCGAAGCCCGTTAAATTTTTTACGAAGCCGCTGATCACCCTTGTGGTGACCGGCACGATCGCCATTACGCTTTTGGGACCGCTGGGAACGATCATCGGCGACGGTATTGCCGACGGCATTTCGTTCCTGAACCGCTACGCAAGCTGGCTCGTTCCGCTCATCATCGGCGCGGCTTCGCCGTATCTGGTCATGACGGGCACGCACTACGGTCTGATCCCCATCGGAATCAACAACATCGCGACCGCGGGCTTCGACACGATCGTCGGTCCCGGAATGCTGGGCTCCAACATCGCGCAGGGCGGCGCGGCGTTTGCCGTGGCGCTGAAAACCAAAAACAAGACCATGAAGCAGGAGGCGTATTCCTCCGGAATCACGGCGGTCTGCGGCATTACCGAGCCCGCGCTTTACGGCGTGAACCTGAAACTGAAAAAGCCGCTGATCGCGGCGAGCATCGGCGGTGCGGTCTCCGGGCTCTATCTGGGCATCACCGGCGTGGGCCGCTACACCTCCGGCTCGCCCGGACTTCTGGCGCTGCCGGGCTATATCGGCACCGAAGGTTTTACGAACATCACGAACGCCGTGATCGGCAGCGTCATCGCGCTTGCGGTCGCCTTTTTTGCAACGCTTGTGCTGGGCTTTGACGACCCGGCGGAGGCGGACGACGGCGGGGCAGCGGATGGTACGGCGGACAGCGGCTCGGTAGCGCACAGTTCGGCAGACGGCGGTTCGGCAGCGCACGGCGGGGCAGACGGTAGCTCCACGGCGCGCGGCATGGGGAACGGCGATTCGGCAGCGCACGGCAAGGCAGACGGCAGCTCCACGGCGCGCGGCATGGGGAACGGCGGTTCGGCAGCGCATGCTCGCGGAAAAAGCGAGGTGCTCTGCGCGCCGATCAAGGGAAGGATCATTCCGTTGGAGGAGGTCGCCGATCCCACGTTTGCCGAAAAGATTCTCGGCGACGGCGCGGCGATCGTGCCGGAAACGGGACTGCTCGTGTCCCCCGCCGACGCCACCGTTGACACAATGTTCGAAACCGGTCACGCCGTCAGCCTGACGACCGACGGCGGCGCGGAGCTGCTGATCCACATCGGCATCGACACCGTAAAGCTCAAGGGCAGACATTTCAAGCCGATGGCAAAGGACGGGGACCGGGTTGCGACCGGACAGCCGCTGATCGAATTTGACTTGGAGAAGCTCAGAGCCGAGGGCTATGATACGACCACCTCCGTCGTCGTTATCAACCACAGGGACTATGCCGGGCTGGAGGCGGCCGCAGGAGACGCGGTGGAGAAAAAAGCATTTATGACCTTAAAGGGAGGACGCGAATAAACCATGCAGAGTAAATTTCCAAAAAATTTTTTATGGGGCGGCGCCGTGGCGGCGAATCAGTGCGAGGGCGCGTTTGACGAGGACGGCAAGGGGCTTTCCGTGCAGGACGTTCTGCCGCGCGGGCTGCGGGGCGCGCGGACGGAGGCGCCCACGCCGGACAACCTGAAGCTCGTGGGCATCGACTTTTATCATCGCTACAAGGAAGACATCCGTCTGTTCGCCGAAATGGGCTTCAAGGTGTTCCGCACCTCGATCGCATGGAGCCGCATCTTCCCGAACGGCGACGACGAAGCGCCGAACGAGGCGGGACTTGCGTTTTACGACAGCCTCTTTGACGAATGCCTGAAATACGGGATCCAGCCCCTCGTCACGCTCTCCCACTACGAGCCGCCGCTGGCGCTGGCGCAGAAATACGACGGCTGGCTCGACCGCCGGACGATCTCGTTTTTTGAACGCTTTGCCCGAACGGTGTTTACGCGCTATAAGGACAAGGTCAAATATTGGCTAACCTTCAACGAGATCAACGCGATCCTGAAAGCGCCGTTCATGTGCGGCGCGATCCAAACGGACAGGGAGCGGCTGACCGAATCGCAGCTCTATACCGCCATGCACTATCAACTCGTGGCAAGCGCCGCCGTGACCAAACTGTGCCACGAACTCATTCCCGACGCGATGGTGGGCTGCATGATCTTGGGGGTTACGGTCTATCCGCTGACCCCATCCCCCGACGACGTGATCAAAACGATGCTGCGCGACCGCGAGACCTATCAGTTTGCGCATATCCACGCCCGGGGCGAATATCCCTCGTATTTGCTTCGCTATTTTGAAAAGAACGATATCCACATCGACATCACCGACGAGGATCGGGCGATCCTGAAAAATACCGTGGATTTTATTTCGTTCAGCTATTATTCGAGCATCTGCGAAAGCGCCTCGGAAAACGCCGCCATGACCGGCGGCAATCTGAGCAAGGGCTTTATCAATCCGTATCTGAAATCGACCGAATGGGGCTGGCAGATCGACCCGCAGGGGCTTCGCTATACGCTGACCAAGCTCTACGACCTGTACGGTCTGCCGCTGTTCATTGTGGAAAACGGGCTTGGCGCGGACGACGTTTTAACGGACGCGGAGGACGGGGGGAAAACCGTGGACGACGATTACCGGATCGACTATCTGAACGCCCATCTCGTCGAGGTGGAGAAAGCGATCGACGACGGGATTCCGGTTCTCGGCTACACCTCTTGGGGCTGCATCGACATCGTCAGCGCCTCCACCGCGGAAATGCGGAAGCGCTACGGTTATATTTACGTCGATCGGAACGACGACGGCAGCGGCAGTCTGCGGCGCTATAAAAAGAAATCCTTCTCTTGGTATCGGGAGGTCATTCGGACGAACGGGGAATCGCTGGAAAGATAAAAGCCTAACGTCGAAGCGGGGCGCTGCCGTCGGCTCCCTTCTGCGAAAATAATTCATTCTATGGCTATTGTAATTGCTCTTTTTTTGTGCTACACTTTAGATAAGAGGAACAACCGCCCACAAGGTGGGTTGACCTAAAGGAAAAAGTAGAAATACCACCCTTCATACTCGGCCAAAGTTTTGGGGTGGTTTTTCTATGTATTAGTGCACTAGTGACAAATCAGGTAAATGAATGTCAGCAATGCTACAAGAAATAGTCCGAACTGCATCAGATCATTGAAACTGAATTTGTTCTTCATAAGCATCACCTCCATCCTATGTAGATAGAATAGAGGTCAGCCCACCCTGCAACACGATTGTTCCTGTTTTTAGTCTATCATATCCGACCAAACTCCGCAACCAGGTTTGCGTCCCCCGGCGCTTTTCTATCAGACTACTTTTTGAATATCCGGTTTAACACCGCTTCATTTTGGTTCATCTCTTCAATATAGTCCTGAATGTCATATATGATGATCTCCCCCAATAGAAACGGATATTCCTCTGATTCTTCTAGGTCACTTTTTCTCCATGAACCGATACATTCTTTAATGCCGCTGCCATATTTGTAGAAAATAGAAGACAAATTCCCCTCAATGAAAATATTATTGTCCGACGGTTCTTCCCACATGCTGCCATACTTTTCTCCTAAATACAGAAGAACGTAACCCTCATGGTGAATCAATTGATCCAAATATTCGACCTCGCTCTCCTGCAAATAGACATCATTACTTAAATCGTTTATAATGATTGCCTGATATCGATACGCCCCCTTATCGCCCACGCTTTCTTCATTTATTTCTTCCACATATCTTACAGAGAAATCGTATTCAAATTCTATTTTATCCCCAAGAATTACCACATCGGTAGGAAAAGATTCTTCAATGGCTTTTATTGCCGCTTCCACGGAATTCAGCTTCTTCTCCTTTTTGAGAAATTTCGGAACATGGAAGAATCCGAGAATAACTCCCGCAAGATAAACTATCGCCAAGAGTAAAAGCAATGCAGCAGCAGCAACGATCACGCCGTTTTTTTTCTTGAACATCGTTCCCTCCTCAAGCCTAATAACCGGAAGTTATATATCAAATATAGATGCATATAGTAACGCTTCAACTATATGCTTTCACCTTCGACTACAATTTTTCTTGTTTATATACAGCAACTTTCTTCTCCATATTAAACAATTTCAATTTGATAGGTGTCTTAAACTTATCACAATTCCCTTTTGCCGTCAACACTTTTCCCATGCAGGTTTTTGCACAAAATGTGACGGCTTTCCCTCCCCGCTCTTTTGCTTTCCTTGCACGAAAAATTTTCGAAATTTCCGGTTGACATTCCCCGCTCCTGCTGCTATACTATGCTAAACCGTTGATGCGGAGATAACATATGCAGTGCACTCACAGAGAGTCCGGAAAGCTGAGAACGGGCAGAACGCAAGCATATAAATGGACCGCGGAGGGCGCAGTCAAAGGCGTAAGCCGAGTATTCTGCGACGTAAGACATACGTCAGTTGTCAGGAATTTGTTGGAATTCCGAAAAGTGTGCGGATATTTCTTCCGCAAAACAAGGTGGCACCGCGGGTACAAACTCGTCCTTGATGTTTTATCGAGGATGGGTTTTTTTTATTGTATCGGGAACTTTGTTCCCGATACAATAAAAGGCTCCGCCGGATCGCACTGCGCCGGATCGCACTGCGGCGGCTTGGTAGGCGGCGCCGCCGTCCCGCCCATCCCCGACGGATTGAAAGCCAGAAAGCGAATGTGAGGTAAAAACGACATGATCTATCCTACTCTGGAGGAAGCAAAAGCCTATGCCGCTTCCGGAACCTATCGCATGCTCCCGATTGCCTGCGAGATCTACTCGGATGTGCGCACCCCCATCGAGGTACTGCGCATCCTGAAAAACGCAAGCCGTCACTGCTATTTGCTGGAGAGCATTGAAGACAACGAAAAATGGGGACGGTATACGTTCCTCGGCTACCGGCCGACGCTGGAGCTTACCTGCGCCGGCGGCGTCCTGACCGTAACGACCGATACGGTGACGCAGACCGAGACCCGCGACCCCGGCAGCTATATCCGCAAACTGCTGGAAGAACATAAAAGCCCCCGGATCGCCGGGCTGCCGCCCTTTACCGGCGGACTTGTGGGCTACTTTTCCTACGACTACATCCAGTATGCCGAGCCCAGCCTAAAGCTTGACGCGGAAGACAGGGAACACTTCAAGGACGTGGATCTGATGCTGTTCGACCGGGTCATTGCGTTTGACAACTTCCGTCAGAAGATCGTCCTGATCGTAAACGCCCGGCTGGACTCGGTGGAAGCAGAATATGCAAAAGCCGAAAGGGAGCTTCGGGAAATGGCGGAGCTGATCCGCACCGGAACGCCCTGCCCCGACACGCCGGGACGCATGACCTCGGAAATGCACGCGCTGTTCGACAAAGAAGCCTATTGCCGCATGGTGGAGCAGGCCAAACGCCACATCCGCGAGGGAGACATCTTTCAGGTGGTGCTGTCGAACCGGCTGGAGGCTTCCTACGAGGGCAGCCTGCTGAACGCCTACCGCGTGCTCCGCACCACGAACCCGTCCCCGTATATGTTCTACTTCTCCTCGGATACTGCGGAGATCGCCGGAGCCTCTCCGGAGACGCTGGTAAAGCTGGAGGACGGCGTGCTGCATACGTTCCCCTTGGCGGGAACCAGACCGCGTGGAAAGACGGAGGAGGAGGACAGGGCGCTGGAGGCGGAGCTGCTTGCCGACCCCAAGGAGCTGGCGGAACACAACATGCTCGTTGACCTCGGACGCAACGACCTCGGAAAGATCAGCCGCTTCGGAAGCGTCTCCGTGGAAAAGTATCTCTCCGTGGAACGGTTCTCCCACGTTATGCACCTCGGCTCCACGGTGCGGGGCGAGCTTCGGGAGGATCACAGCGCCATCGACGCCATTCACGCGGTGCTTCCCGCCGGGACCCTTTCGGGCGCTCCGAAGCTGCGCGCCTGCGAGATCATTAACCGGCTCGAAAACAACAAGCGCGGCATTTACGGCGGCGCGATCGGCTATCTTGACTTCACCGGAAATCTGGACACCTGCATCGCCATCCGCCTCGTCTTTAAGAAAAACGGGAAGGTCTTCGTCCGCTCCGGAGCCGGCATCGTCGCCGACTCGGTTCCGGAAAACGAATATCAGGAATGCATCAACAAAGCGGCGGCGACAATGAACGCCTTAAAGCTGGCGGAAACTATGGAATGAGGTGCCGATCACAATGATTCTATTGATTGATAATTACGACAGTTTTTCCTATAACCTATATCAGCTCATCGGCACGCTGGAGCCGAATATCCGGGTCATCCGGAACGACGCGCTGACCGTTGCGGAGATGGAGGCGCTGGAGCCGCAGGCGATCGTGATCTCTCCGGGGCCCGGCCGCCCCGCCGACGCGGGACGCTGCATCGAAGCGATCCGGACGCTCGGCGGCAGAATCCCGATCCTCGGCGTGTGTCTCGGACATCAGGCGATCTGCGAAGCCTACGGCGCGTCCGTCTCCTATGCCAAGGAGCTGATGCACGGCAAGCAGTCGGACGTCCGGCTCGACGTCTTCTGCCCCCTGTTTTCGGGGCTGCCGGAGGTCGTTCCGGTCGCCCGGTACCACTCGCTGGCGGCGCTGGAAGCCACCATGCCCGACTGCCTTAAGATCACCGCCCGTACCGAGGACGGCGAGATCATGGCGGTCGCGCACCGGGAATTTCCCGTTTACGGAATGCAGTTCCATCCGGAATCCATATTGACGCCGGACGGAGAAAAAATGTTAAAAAATTTCTTGGGAGGAATCAAGCCATGATGAAAGAAGCCATTGTAAAAATCGCCGCAAAGCAGGACCTGACCTATGACGAGGCGTACGCGGTCATGAACGAGATCATGAGCGGGGAAACGACGCAGGTTCAGACCTCGGCGTTTCTTGCCGCGCTGTCCGTGAAGGGAGAGAGCAACGAGGAGATCGCCGGCTGCGCCGCCGCCATGCGGGACCATGCCGTACCGGTGAAGCCCGCGATGCCGGTGCTGGAGATCGTCGGAACGGGGGGCGACCATTCGCATTCCATCAACATCTCCTCCGCCGCCGCGATCATCATTGCCGCAGCAGGACAGCCCGTCGCCAAGCACGGCAACCGCGCCGCTTCCTCGGACTGCGGAGCCGCCGACGTCTTGGAGGCGCTCGGCGTAAGCCTTGACCAGCCGCCCGAAAAAGCCGAAGCGCTGCTGAAAGAGCTGGGCATCTGCTTCTTCTTCGCGCAGAAATACCACACTTCGATGAAATATGTGGGGCCCATCCGCCGGGAGCTGGGCATCCGCACGGTGTTCAACCTTCTGGGGCCGCTGACCAACCCGGCGTCTCCGACTTATCAGGTGCTGGGCGTATACTCCGAAGCGCTTCTGGAGCCGATGGCGGAGGTGCTTGCCAAGCTGGGCGTAACGGACGGTCTTGTGGTGTTCGGTCAGGATGTGCTTGACGAGATCTCCATGAGCGCGCCGACGACCGTCTGCGAATTCCACGGAAACCGGCGAACGACCTACACGGTACAGCCGGAGGATTTCGGCTTTGCCCGCTGCCAAAAGAGCGATCTGGAAGGAGGCGCCCCGGCAGTAAACGCCGCCATTATCCGCGACATCCTTCTGGGGAAGGAACGCGGCCCCAAGCGGCAGGCGATCGTTCTGAATGCAGGCGCGGCGCTGTATATCTGCGGAAAAGCCCCGACGATCGCCGAGGGCGTAGCGCTTGCAGCGGAGACCGTTGACAGCGGAAAAGCCGCCCGATTGCTGGAGGATTACGTTGTAAAGAGCAGCCGGTAACGACAAGGTATCGGAGGTAATTATGATATTAGACGAACTTGCCGCGCACGCGAGGGAGCGTGTGGCGGCGGCAAAAGAACAGTGCCCGCCGGAAGCGCTTCGGGAGCGGGCGCTCAGCCTGCCGAAGGGCGATTTCCGCTTTGAGGAGGCGCTGAAAAGGCCCGGTCTTTCCTTTATCTGCGAAATCAAAAAGGCGTCTCCGTCAAAGGGCGTTATCTCTCCGGATTTTCCCTATCCGGAAATCGCCCGCTCCTACGAGGAGGCGGGAACCGACTGCATCTCGGTTCTGACCGAGCCGAAGTGGTTCCTTGGTTCCGATCGGATCTTTGCCGACGTGCGAAAAACGGTGTCCTGCCCGATGATCCGAAAGGATTTTACGGTGGACGCCTACCAGCTCTACGAAGCCAAGCTTCTGGGCGCGGACGCGGTGCTGCTGATCTGCGCGCTGCTTCCCACGGAGACCATCGCCGAATATCTGGATATCTGCGACCGGCTCGGTCTGACGGCGCTTGTGGAGACCCACGACGAAGCGGAGATCGCTTCCGCCGTTTCGGCGGGCGCAAGAGTGATCGGCGTCAACAACCGGAACCTGAAAAATTTTTCGGTCGATTTCGGAAACGCCGCCCGGCTGCGGGAAAAGATCCCGGAAACGGCGCTGTTTGTGGCGGAATCGGGCGTGAATTCGGCGGAGGATGCGAAAACGCTTCGTTCCGTCGGCGCCGACGCCGTGCTGGTCGGAGAATATCTGATGCGGAGCCCCGACCCGCGGGCGGCGCTTACCGCCATGCGAAAGGCGGCCGCAGAGGCTGCCGGAAAGGAGAACAACAATGTCTAACGGACGTTTCGGCGTTCACGGCGGACAATACATTTCCGAGCCGCTGATGAAAGCCGTCCTCGAACTGGAGGAAGCCTACGAGCACTACAAAAACGACCCGCAGTTCCAAACGGAGCTGACGGAGCTGTACAATAACTACGCGGGAAGACCGTCGCGCCTCTACTATGCCGAGAAAATGACCCGCGATCTCGGCGGCGCAAAGATCTATCTGAAACGGGAGGATCTGAACCACACCGGCTCGCACAAGATCAACAACGTGCTGGGGCAAGCGCTGCTTGCGAAAAAAATGGGCAAGACCCGCCTGATCGCCGAGACCGGAGCCGGTCAGCACGGCGTTGCAACCGCCACCGCCGCCGCCCTTATGGGCATGGAATGCGTGGTCTTTATGGGCGAGGAGGACACCAAGCGGCAGGCGCTCAACGTCTACAGAATGCGGCTTCTCGGCAGCAAGGTCGTTCCGGTCACAAGCGGCACGGCAACGCTCAAGGACGCGGTCTCCGAGACGATGCGCGAATGGAGCAAGCGCATCTCCGACACCCACTACTGCCTCGGCTCGGTTATGGGGCCGCACCCGTTCCCGACCATCGTCCGCGATTTTCAGTCGGTGATCTCCAAGGAGATCAAGCAGCAGTGTCTGGAAAAGGAGGGACGGCTTCCCGACGCGGTGCTTGCCTGCGTGGGCGGGGGCTCAAACGCGATGGGCGCTTTCTACCATTTCATTGAGGACAAGGATGTGCAGCTGATCGGCTGCGAGGCCGCCGGACGCGGAGTAACGACCGCCGAGACCGCCGCCACCATCGCCACGGGACGGCTCGGCATCTTCCACGGCATGAAGTCCTACTTCTGTCAGGACGAATACGGGCAGATCGCGCCGGTCTACTCGATCTCGGCGGGGCTGGACTATCCGGGCATCGGGCCGGAACACGCATGGCTCTACGACACCGGGCGCGCACAGTACGTTCCGGTCACCGACGAGGAGGCGGTGTGCGCCTTTGAATACCTGAGCCGCACGGAGGGCATCATTCCCGCCATCGAATCCGCCCACGCAGTCAGCCACGCCATGAAGCTGGCGCCCACGCTGTCCAAGGACAAGATCATCGTCGTCAACATTTCCGGGCGGGGCGACAAGGACTGCGCCGCCATCGCCCGCTACCGAGGGGAGGATATTTATGAGTAGAATCGCACAGGCTTTTCAAAACGGAAAAGCATTTATCCCTTTTCTGACCTGCGGAGACCCCGATCTGGAAACGACCGAGCGGCTCGTTTCCGCAATGGCGGAGGCGGGCGCCGACCTGATCGAGCTTGGCATCCCCTTCTCCGATCCGACCGCCGAGGGGCCGGTCATCATGGCGGCAAGCGAACGCGCTCTGCGGGGCGGCGCTACGACCGACAAGATCTTTGCCATGGTGCGGCGGCTGCGAAAAAAAATTTCGATTCCCATGGTTTTCATGACCTATGCAAATGTGGTATACTCATACGGAACAGAGCGTTTTGTAAAAACCGCCGCCGAAATCGGTATCGACGGGCTGATCCTGCCGGACGTTCCCTTTGAAGAAAAGGACGAATTTCTCGGCGACTGCCGCCGCTTCGGTCTGGAGCTGATCAGTATGATCGCTCCCACGTCCGACGAACGGATCGATCGGATCGCCAAGGAAGCGGAGGGCTTTCTCTACTGCGTCTCGTCCATGGGCGTGACCGGCGTAAGAAGCCGGATCACCACCGATCTGAACGCCATGATCCGGCGGGCGCGCGCCGCCAATCCGCAGCTCCCCTGCGCCATCGGCTTCGGCATTTCCACGCCGGAGCAGGCGGAGGAAATGGCGGGCTATGCGGACGGCGTGATCGTCGGAAGCGCCATTGTGCGGATGATCGGCGACTTGGGAGCCGACGCCGTCGAACCGGTGGCGGACTATGTGCGGCGTATGCGGGCGGCGGCAAACCGTTCCGCGGAATAACGCTTTGTATTTGCAACAGAAAGGACAGATTCTATGTTATCTAGAAAACTGTTGACCGAAATTCTGCAAACCGCCATGTCCACGGGCGCGGATTTTGCGGAAGTCTTTTCGGAACGCACCTTGGAAAACCAGATCCTGCTGATCGACGACCGCGTGGATGCGATCACCGACCGGCTGATTTCCGGCGTCGGCATCCGCATTCTCAAGGGAACGCGCTGTGTGACCGGCTCCTGCACCTCACTGGAGCGAAGCGATCTTCTCGCCTGCGCAAGACGGATCGCGGACGCGCTCGACGGCGCCTCCGGGGAGGGCGCGGCTGCCGGACGGACCGTTCGTCTGACCGAGCGGATCTTCGGGGATATCCACCCGGTACGCATCGTTCCCCATACCGCGGCGCACGGCGCCAAGATCGACCTCCTGAAGGAGGCCAACGAAGCGGCGAGAGGCTACAGCGCCGGCATCGCGCAGGTAAGCGCCAAGCTGCTTGACGTGGATCACAACATTCTCATTGCAAACAGCGACGGTCTTCTGACCGAGGATCGGCAGATCCGCACCCGCATGGTGGTGTCCGCCGTCGCCAGCAAAAACGGCGAGAACCAGAGCGGGATCTGCTCTCCGGGACGCCGGATGGGGCTTGAGATGTTCGAACAGATCCGCCCCAAGGACATCGGAACCGAGGCGGCAAGACAGGCGACGGTCATGCTGGACGCCGGCTACATCCCCGCCGGTCAAATTCCGGTCGCCATTGAAAACGGCTTCGGCGGCGTGATCTTCCACGAAGCGTGCGGCCACTCTCTCGAGGCGTCCTGCGTTTCCATCGGGCAGTCCCAATTCTGCGGAAAGCTGGGGCAGCAGATCGCCAACGAAAAGGTCACGGCCCTCGACGACGGCACCATTCCGAACGCATGGGGCTCCATCAACATCGACGACGAAGGTACGCCCGCGCAGCGCAAGGTTCTGATCGAAAACGGAATTTTGAAAACGTACATGGTGGACAAGCTGAACGGCCGCCGGATGGGGCTTGAGGGCAACGGCTCCTGCCGCCGCCAGAGCTACCAGTGGGACCCGACCTCCCGCATGACCAACACCTTCATTGCCAACGGTCCCGACAAAAACGAGGACATTATCGCCTCCATCGAATACGGTCTCTACGCCAAGAAAATGGGCGGCGGCTCGGTAAATCCCGCAAACGGCTCCTTCAACTTTGCCGTTGCAGAGGGCTATATCATCCGGAACGGCAAAATCTGCGAGCCTGTCCGAGGCGCAAGTCTGATCGGCAAGGGCTCGGACATCCTCATGAATATCGACATGGTGGGACAGAATCTGGAAACGGCGCAGGGCATGTGCGGCGCGTCGAGCGGCAGCATCCCTACCGACGTGGGACAGCCCCTGATCCGGGTCTCCTCCATCACGGTCGGCGGACGTTAGAGCGAGGAGGGAAACAGAATGTTATATAACGATTTTAAGGAGCTGGTCATGGCTGCCGCCAAGGCAAACCGGCTCGAAGAATACGAATTGTACTATCAGGCGTCCGAGGGCATCAGCACGGAAGCTTTGCAGCATGACATCAACGCCTTTTCCACAAGCATTCAGGCGGGCGCGTGCTTCCGCTGCATCCACGCGGGAAAGATCGGCTACGCCGCAACCGAGCGTTTTGACGCGGACGAGGCGGAGCGCATCGTAGAGGCTGCCATGCAAAACGCGGAGGCAACGGAAAGCGCGGAAAGCGCTTGGATCCACGAGACCGGAGACGCTTACGAA
Source organism: Lachnospiraceae bacterium (assembly GCA_030524525.1). Lineage (GTDB taxonomy): Bacteria > Bacillota > Clostridia > Lachnospirales > Lachnospiraceae > ISDg. The sequence continues at coordinate 21,744 of JAUNGI010000011.1, read as the reverse complement.
GAGATCGTGCCCGTGACCACGAGCGAACCCTCGGCAGCGCAGCTCCGCCAGCTGGTCTTGGCGACACAGGAGGCGGCGTACCGCCGGGACGCGCGCATTGTGGACGGCACCCAGACGGCGGCTGCCTTTCGCCGCAGCACCGTGGCGATCAGCAACTCCAAGGGCTTGGATCTGAGCCATACCGCGGACTATTCGCTGCTTTACTGCTACCCCTCGGTCAAAGAGAACGACGAGCTGTACAACGGCTTTGAGCTGAAGGCGGGAGATTTTACCGAGCTTTCCGCCGACGCCGTCGCCAACGCCGCGGTCGATGAGGCGGTGTCCTGCATCGGCGCGGACACCGTTCCGACCGGGAGCTACCCCATCGTCTTCTCCGGAAAAATGACGGCGACGCTACTTGCGACCTTCTTCTCCGCCTTTTCCGCAGAAGCGGCGCAAAGGGGGCTTTCGCTCTTTCGCGGCAAAGAGGGCGAGCAGGTGGCGGCTCCGTCCGTTTCGATCGTGGACGACCCGTTCCCGCAGGACAGCCTGCTGCGCATCCCGTTTGACAGCGAGGGCGTTGCCACCTACCGCAAAAAGGTCGTTGAAAACGGAACGCTTACGACGCTGCTGCACAATCTGACGACGGCGCACAAGGCGGGCGTTTCTTCCACCGGAAACGGCTGTAAGGAGAACTATGCCTCCAAGGTCGGGATCTCCCCGTATAACTTTTATTTGGAAGCGGGCGGCGCAGGCTCCAAGGAAGCGCTGTTTGAGAACGTGCGGAACGGGATCTACGTCACCGAACTGAACGGTCTTCATGCGGGAGCCGATCCGAGCAGCGGCGACTTTTCTCTTGCTTCCGCCGGTTTTCTCATTACCGACGGCAAGCTCGGCAAGCCGGTAAAGAACTTTACGGTTTCCGGCAACTTCTATGAGCTGCTGAAGCAGGTCGCTCTGATCGGCGACGACGTGGAATTTATGCCCATCGACGGCAGCAGCCGCTACGGCGCCCCGGCGATCGTGGTAAACGACGTGAGCGTGGCAGGGAAGTAAGGAATCTCGCGCTGCGAGATTCTCCGCCTAAATCCTATGAAACAAAAAACCTCTTGTCCAAACGGACAAGAGGTTTTTTATCGGAGTGACGTGACTTGAACACGCGGCCTCTACTTCCCTAAAGTAGCGCTCTACCACCTGAGCCACACCCCGACGGGCGAAAAAGCCGAAAATACAGCCTTTTCAGTCAACAGGTTTTATTATACCCATTTCCCCGAAAAAATCAAGAGCAAAATTACAGTTCATTCCGGTTTTACGCGCCAATAGCCTCTTTCGTCCCGCGCCAGAAGCTGCTCGCCGATCAGATCGCGCCGGATCGTGCAGAAAATCAGGTATCATTCCCGGCTCCGGATCAGCTCCATCGGCTTTTTGTCGGACATGATCCAGACGGGAACCGCCACCGTCAGAACGGTCAGCACCAGCAGACACACCAGCTCCAGCCCTTCCGCCCAGAGGTTATGATGAATGTAATCGCTCAGAAAGCCGTATCGGTCCCGGAAAGCGGCGTTATAGCGCAGGAAGAAGACGCCGTTGACGGCGAACGAACCGACGGCGGTCAGAGCGCATACCAAGATCGCTTCGGTCAGCCAGATTCGCGTCACGTCCGCATAGCTCACGCCAAGCGCCCGCAGAATCCCGATCTTTTCGTGATTGTCCTTGACATTAAAGGAAAAGAAAAGAATCATCAGCAGAATCATCAAAAAGAGCGCAAAACAGACCGCGATCTGAAAGATCCACGCATGGGGCTCCAGCTCGCCCCGTCTCTCATACAAAACTTCCGTTTCCTGCATATCCAGCAGAATCCCCGCTTCGTCCAGTCGGTCGTAAATCGCCTCGTTTTTTCTCGTCTTTTCATTCAGCGCGACCTCATAGCCGTCCGCACAGTAGCTGTCGCAATAATCCTCCTTCAGCCGTGCAAACAACGCGTCCGAAAGGATGATGTCGCCGGCGGACGGTTCCTGATCCAAAATCCCGACGATCGTAACGTCCGGTATGTAGTCGCGCAGGGCGAGATAACCGTTGAAGGCGCCATTTTGCGCCGCCCCGTGCAGATCAAAAAAGGAGACCGCGTCCTGCAAAAGCTCGCCGTCCCATGTCGCCAGCAGATTCGCGGCGGCATAGTCCAGAGAGAGAACGATCTCCGAATCCTTCTCCGGAAGACGCCCCCACAGCAGCCCGGACGCCTCGACGGAGGCGCTGCCGGAAAGACGCGCCTTGTTCCAAGCCGGTTCCTCATAGAGATGATTTTCCGTTAATGCGGCAAACGGCAGCAGAAGACTGCTCTGCTCCCGCAGATAGTTCGGATAATCCTCGGACACGAGCAGTCTCGGCCCAAATTCCGCAATCTGCGCATACCGCTCCCGATACTCCCTCTCATAACCGTTTTGCAGTACTTCACGGCTGTTCATAAGCAAAACGCCGCAGACCGTCATTTCCAAACCGTTTACAAGGATTGTTTCGCCAACACAGTCGTCCGGCAGAGCAAGCGCAAATGCGATGTAGTCGGTTATGAGGATTTCGCTGCCCGCTTTGGGAAGCTCCCCCAGAAGCTCATAGCCCTCCGTGCATACGCCGCCGATCACCAGCCTTCCTTCCACGGCCTCGTCCTCCATAGCGTCCTTGACGGTCAGCTCCGCTCCCTCCAGCACGGCATAGCAGTTCCGCTCGCCGAACGTTTGGGAAAGCAGCTCTTTGACCTCCGTCCGATTTTTGATCCGGAGGGCATATTCAAAGCCCTCCCGCGACCGGAACGTCTGCTCCTCATAGGTCAGCAAAAACTGCTCGTCGTTTTTCACCAGATATTCCGCCACCGCTTTGCCGAAATCGTTTGTCAGAAACGTCACCGCAAGCTTCGCGATGCAGGCCACCATAATCAGCACCAAAAGCGATAGCGCGAGCTTGATTTTTTTGATCCTCAGCGCGCTGCCCGCCAAGTGGCAGATCGTCCCGGCGGAAAGCCGTCTGCCGACCACCTGCTCCCGCGCGGCAAGACCTTCCGCCTGCCCGCTTTTTTCAAGCGGTTCGTTTTCCCGATCTTCTAAGATCGCTCCGTCGCGCATCCGAATGATCCGGTCGGCGAACTCCTCCGCAAGCGCGGCGTCGTGTGTCACCACGACGACCAGACACCGCTCCGCGCATTTGCGCAGCACCCGCATAATATGCTCGCTGCTCTCGCTGTCCAGATTCCCGGTTGGCTCGTCCGCCAAAAGCAGACGCGGAGACTTCACGATCGCCCGCGCGATCGCCGCACGCTGCTGCTGTCCCCCGGACAGCTCCTTGATATACCGACCGCCTAAGCCTTCCAGCTCCACAAAGCGCAGCGCCTCCTCAACGCGGGCGCGTACGCCTTCCTCGCTCTTATCCTTCCAGTCCTGCTGTTCCAAGCCGATCCGGACGTTTTGATCCACCGTCCATTCGTCGATCAGGTTATAATTTTGAAACACCATTCCCAGAAACCGGTTGCGGTAATCGTTCAGACCCGCCTCCTTCTCGTCGCTGATACAGATCTCGTCCTCGCCCGAACGCTCGGAAACATACAGCTTCCCACTGCTGGGAACATCAAGGGTTCCAAGCAGATTCAGCAGCGTGGTCTTTCCGCAGCCGCTTTTCCCGACGATCGCCACCAGCCCGGCGTCCCCGAACCGCAGGTTCACATTTTTCAGGGCGTCCACCTTATTTTTTCTGGATATCCGATAAGTCTTTGAAAGATTCTCTGTTCGAAGCATCCTATTCCCCCTGTTTTCTTACGGTGTGCCTCGGCAAAGCAATGCCGGCGTTTTTTTGTTTCCGAGGGCTCTATTCCTGCGGGAAATGACTCTCTTGTCCCCTAGTCCTGCGGCAAAAGCCCAGCCAAGCCTGCAATAACATACTCGCAAAGGCGAACTTCGTAATCTATCTCATTTTGCGTATAGACACCCCATGATGAAATTAGTCTTTCATTGCAATGGTATAGTCCTAGAGAATAATCTATCTCTGAAATCATATCCTTATCGCCAAAACCGTACTCACAGATCTGCGGCAATTTCTCTTTTCCCAAGTACAGAAAATGATAGCGGGAATCGGATTTAACATACGAATGGATCAGTCGGTATTCCTCCTCCGTCAAGCCCACGCTGCCGTCAAGATCGTTGATCACAATGTACATGTTCTGAAAGCCGTCCCGCATCGTCAGCGTTTCACGGTCAACGGTTTCCGCAAACCGCACCGGTAGCTCCCACTCGTATTCCTCCCACGGCCCGATCCACAGAATGTCCGTCGGATATTTTTCCCTGACAAGATATGCGTCGTATTCGCCCAATCCCCAGCCTTCGTCACGGAACTTCGAGAAGGAATCGTCTTCCTGCCCTCTGTTTTCATAAATGCGAACCGATCCGGCGATCAAGCCGAAAAGAAGCAGAAGACCACCGATAACACAGATCATTTTTTTCATAAGCCTATCCTTACTCTTGTGGAAGACGGCACTCCAAACCGCCGATCACATACTCACAGAGCCGTGCCTCATAATCAATCTCATACTGCGTATAAACTCCCCAAACAGAAACTAATCTTTCTCCACGATGGTACATTCCGACCGAATAATCAATGTTTGTTATCTGCTCCTTATCCCCGAAGCCATAGTCACAAATTTCCGCTAAGCGCTCTTTCCCCAAATACAAAAAATGATAGCGGGAATCCGACTTCACATAGGCATTGGTCAGTCGATACTCCTCCTCCGTCAGCGTAACGCTGCTCTCAAGGTCGTTAACTACAATGTACATATACCGAAAGCCGTCCCGCATCGTCAGCGTCTCACGGTCAACGGTTTCCGCAAACCGTACCGGCAGCTCCCACTCGTATTCCTCCCACGGCCCGATCCACAGAATGTCCGTCGGATATTTTTCCCGCACGGCATAGGCGGCATATTCGCCGGGGAACCAGCCCTCGTCGCGGTATTTTGAGGTGGGCGGCTTTTCCTCTTTTTCTCTGTTTTTGTAAAGAGAAAGAGGGAGCGCAAGAATTCCCGCAAGGAGACAAACGCAGCCCATAATTCCAATTATCTTTTTCATATTAATCCACATTCCGGAGCGCCAGCGACGGGGTACCATCAAAGCTATTTGTGATGCTCCGGCACAAATAGCCGATTGAAAGATCAGCACATCGGTGTGTTTTTTCAATCTAATCCACATTTCTGAGCGACCCTGTCGCGAAGAGGCGAAGAGAAATTCGCGAAGGCGATTTCTCTTCTGCCATCAAAGCTATTTGCTTTCGCTCAGAAACAAATAGCCGATTGAAAAATCAGCACATCGGTGTGATTTTTCAATCTAATGCCCCTCACCATTCCGTTTATAGCTATTCCTGAGGAAAATGACTCTCTAACCCTCCGATTACACACTCACAAAATCCCAGCTCATTGTCAATATCGTTTTGAGAGTAAATGCCCCAACTGGAAACCAAGCGCTCCCCATAGTGATACATTCCGACCGAATAATCCGCCGGAGTGACTTGTTCCTTATCGCCAAAACCATACTCGCAAATTTCCGCAAGCTTCTCTTTTCCCAAGTATACAAAATGATATCGGGAATCCGACTTCACATAGGCATTGATCAGCCGATACTCCTCCTCCGTCAGCGTAACGCTGCCCTCAAGATCATTGACCACAATATACATATACTGAAAGCCGTCCCGCATCGTCAGCGTTTCACGGTCAACGGTTTCCGCAAACCGTACCGGCAGCTCCCACTCGTATTCCTCCCACGGCCCGATCCACAGAATGTCCGTCGGATATTTTTCCCGCACGGCATAGGCGGCATATTCGCCGGGGAACCAGCCCTCGTCGCGGTATTTTGAGGTGGGCGGCTTTTCCTCTTTTTCTCTGTTTTTGTAAAGAGAAAGAGAGAGTGCAAGAATTCCCGCAAGGAGGCAAACGCAGCCCATAATGCCAACTATTTTTTTCACATTAACCCTCACTATTTAATAATCATTTTTGCACTTGTAATGGTTGCTGACGCTGTAACCAGCTCCGTTGGCCATGTTTTGCTGTCGCATACTGTAAAGGTTGCTGTTGCATACACATAACCGCTAAATTCCTTGAAGCAATTTCTCCATGTGACAGAATCATGAACGGTTGTATTTCCAAATACCCTTTTCTTTCTATCCGAAGAACAATAGCCCAATTTATTATATTTTTTGTAATCATATCTCGTTTTATAACACCCCGTCGAGGAGTCTGTCTTGTCATACGACTTTACAAATTCATCTTTTACACTGATCGTCTTTCCCAAGCTAACGTTAAATGTTTTTTCTTTCACAGATACTCCAAAAGAAATATCTACATGGTCCCATCCGCTTGTATCGGTTCGATACCTTGGCGACCAATCCTCCAAGAAGCCCGTTGATTTTGTATTACGGGTTCGGCACCAATTAACCAAGTCCTCGCTCGCCGGGTAAAGCGTTTTTATTACGCCGGAAACCCAGACCTTCGCGTCGGTCATATTATAGCTCGATCCAATGTACGGTTTTGCCTTAATATAACTCTGGGGCTGCATCGTAATTAAAATATCATAGGAATTTCCCCATGTTTTGCCATAGCTCGTTCCGTTGTTATAGGTATACAAAAGCGCAGATTCCGTTCTGCTGGAGGTTACGCTCATAATGATCGTACCGATCCATGTCCCTTTATCAATTCGATGCGCAGTCCAGCAGTTCGTGCCCTGCTTTATATTATTGAAATAAGTGTGGCTTGTAGTACACACATTAATCCGTCTCTCGCTATCATACGTCGTCTCCACCCATGTAACATTTGCCGCCTCTGCTTCTCCGCACACCTTTTCCGGAAAGATTCCGATAATGACCAAAATCGCCAGTCCTAGACAGATCAATTTGTTTCTCAACATGATTTACTCCCCCTCGTAGATATATTTATTCTTTTTTGCGCAACGAATACCCAACACGCAAGTATAATACATATATATCCTATTACTCTTCTATTGTCAACCCCAAAACGTAAGAATCCAGAAATTTATTCCCCATTTTAATATCAGAATCTCTATTTCCTCCTTTCAAATCGCATTTTATCACGAATTCTTCCGCAGAAAAGGCATTTGTCATCATACAAAACAGCATATCACTTTTTAATTCCAAGCCTTACATTACTTTTCCATTGCACGCAAAGAGGCACGGAGCTGTAGCTTCCGTGCCTCTAAACATATCCTTCGACTTCTAAAAGCGCTGACCGATCACCGCTCCGTGCTTTTTCGCAGCCTCATGTTTTTTCCGCAGCATCGTTTCCTCGTTTCATTCTTCTTTTCCCCTTCTTTATCAGCATTCGGAGCGGATAGAACGCATACCAGACGCGTGCATAAAACCGATAAAGCCGATTCTCTGCGGAGATCCGTTTCCCCGCCCGCACAAATTCCGTCAGCACGCCCAAAATATCGTCGTCGGTGATTCCATATTCCTTTGCAATGCAGTTGTCTCCCAAGATCACATAATCGTGCTCCCGCACCTTCACGACCCGATGCAGAACGTAGTGACTGGGCGGACGGCGGTACAGCACCACATCATATTTCCGGCAGCGCTCCGCCGTTTTCGCCTTTACCGTAAAGAGATCGCGTCCTTGTTTCAGCATGGGATTCATGCTTACTCCGGAAAAGGTATAGGTCAACGTCCCGTTTTCGGCTAAATATTCCTCATAAGTTTTTCCGCTGCTCATTCCAAACTCCCATCCGGCATTCCGCTTTCCACTCTCGCACTCCCATGCTTCCTTAGTTGAGCCAATCCACAGGCAGCTCATTGCCTGTATCCGGCTCCGTCGCATCGGTCTGCTCTCCGTTGTTCCCGGCAGCCTCGCCGCCAAGAGCTCCGCCATCCTCGGTTTCCGTACCATCGTCAGGGACCTTCCCGGTCCCCTCGCTCTCCAAAACATCGGCAGGACCTTCCCCGGTCCCCTCGCTTTCCATAACATCGGCAGGACCCTCCCCGGTCCCCTCGGACGGGGTATCGTCGCCAAAATCCGTCGCCCCCACCGGCTCCTCCTTCGAAGCGGTCTCTGCACCGCCGTCGGGATCCGCCGGAATGTCCGGGGCAGCCTGCCCATCGGACGCTTCCTTCCGGTTCGGGTCAGCCTTGTCGTCCGGCGTTCCCTGCCCGGCAGGGGCGGCCGCCGTCCCGGATGCGACGGGATGCTCTTCTTTTCTTTCTTCCTGCTTTTCCCCGGAAAACCGCCACATTACTGCCGCGGCAGTCAGAAGTACCGCAAGAAAACAAGCGCTTCCCAGAATCAGCTTCTTCATCTGCGTATCTCCTCTGAACAGAAGGGCGGGGGCGATACCCAAAATACCGCCTCCGCCATTCCGTGTACAGCTTCTTTGATCGTCTGTTTCAAGGTTTTAACTCAGTCAAAAACATCCGGCGGCAATTCATTACTCGAGGTAATGATGTCCTCAACCTCAAAGCAGATCACTTCCATCTCCGGCGTAACATATTTCTCCATTCTTTTCCCCTCCTTTTCTTAGTTTTCCAGCCAGCCGCCGTATTCCTGTGCGGCTTTATAATACAGATACATTGCCTTGACCACATTCTGCAATGCCGTATTACCTAAAATCTTTTCATCGGTGCTTGCCAACATATTATATGCATAGGTCAGAGCACTGTAAGTAATCGAATACTGCTGACTGTCCTTGCTGATCGACAGCGTATAAATCTTGCCGAGCTGCCGCGCCGTAATATCCGGCACCTCGATATAATAATTTGTGTCAGCGCCCGTTCCCGTGTTCTGTACGGGCGTGCATTCCTTTCCGTTCACGGAGAACCGGTACTCACTGATATCGCCTTCCGTGTAGATATAGAACCGGATCATCGCGGCAGATTCCAGTGTCAGCGTTGCACTCACCCGGGTAATTCCGGCGGGCAGCTCGCCTTCCACAACGGAGGCAAAATCCTGAAGCTGCTCGGCGGTCACACTGTTTACCGGATCCTCACCTTCGGCATACAGATCTGCGTTTGCAAGACTTCCCGTATTGTAACCGAACACCTCCTGCGCATAGCCGCCGTAATTCAGCATGGCCTTCAGCAAGGCTTTCAGACTCTCGTCGCTGTTTGCGTTATTGATCATACGGTCGCAGTACTTCTTTACGGAATAGGTATACTGTTTGGATACGGCGTTTTCCGCAAATACCTGCGCCGTAATGGTATCCGTCATCTGCTTTGCCGCCACAGGACAGGTAAAGCGGTAGTATTTCTTTCCGTTGAAGATCCGGTAGGCATCGGCGTCGTACGCCGCCTCAAGTTCGGTACCGTTCACCGTAAAATGCATACGGTAAGCCGCTCGATCCGCCTCCTCCACGTCGGACAGATCCACATAGAAGTTCACGCCGATGGTGCCGTCCAGCGTCAGCGTAGCGCTGTAAACCTTTATCGTAGGCTGCAGGACGGTGTACATGCCGGTCTCCGGATCCAATTCCGTCGGAACGTAGCTGTCTGCGCAGTATTCCTCCGGTACCTTGCTGGAGAAGTTTCCGCCGGAAACGTCAACCGTCTCCGCCGTCTCCTCGCGCACCAGAACCGCCGCCTTGTCGGATGCGCCCTCCAACGTACCTTCGGTAATGATCAAAGTAACCACATTGGTCTCGCCGCTCGTATTGCCGATCTCACGAAGCGCGTAGCCGCTGGCGCTCCGGAGCGTCGTGTCCTGACCGGAGATATGGATATTCATGGAGCCCGCGTAGCCGATATACGAATCGATCAGAATTGCGGAGCCGTCGCTGCTGATGCCGTTGGTGGCGGATTCCGGTTCCTGATATTCTCCCGTGCGCGTTCCCTCGATCGTACCGCCGGTAATATTCAGATTGCCGGATTTGATGCCGATCCCGGTGTTGCCGGAAATCGTCCCGCCGTAAATGTTCAGGGTACCGACCTGCGGATGGTAGATGCCCATTCCGAAGCCCGACGACTTGACCACCGCGCCCGGATAAATATTGATGGTGGTGCCGGGCGCCGTCTTGTCGGTACCGTTGCCCTGTATTGCCGCGTAACCTCCCGCCACATCATCTGTCGCCCAGTAAGCGCTGATGGTTTCCACCGTTCCGTACACGTTGGCAACGGATTGACCAAGCGTAAATATGCCCACCTCATTGCTCAGGATTTTGCTGTCCGCGTCCAGCGTAAAGGTGCTGCTGCTTTCCAGATAAACGCCGGGGGTATTCCCCTTATATCCGGAACCGCCGCCGGACGCGCTCGTGTCAATCGTCAGACTTTCCGCCGTCACGCTGGCTTTTCGATTAATATAGATCCCGGCGTAGCTGTTGTTCGCAATGATCGTACCGTTCTTGATCGTAACCGCAATGGCGGTCAGACCGCTGATATAGATGCCGTTGCTCGTGGTATTGTCGGTAACGGTAAATTTATTCAGATCCAACGTGATGCTCTTGCTGATGCCAAAGCGGCTGGTGAGCGTCACGTCCTTCTGCAGCTGAACGATATCGCCCTCCTTGGCATAGCTGTATGCCGCCGCAAGGGTGGAAAAACCGCCCACGATCGCATTGTCCCGTATTACCAGCGCAGTGTTATCCAATAATACCCATGCGTTCTGTGCCTCGTCCCAACGGTAGGAGCCCACCTGATATGCGGCGCCGGTGCCCGAAGCGGCAGCCTCCACTACCGTCATGGTGGCGTCAGCGGTCCCCGAAACGGTCCCGTTGTTGACAAATGCTTTCAGCGTTGCGGTCCCGCCGACCTCGATCGTACCGTTGTTTTCCCAGCCCGTGCCGTCGGCGCTGACCGTGGAAGCGTTAAACGACTTACCGCAGGAGATCGTTCCGTTGTTTACAAGGGTTCCGCCGCCGCTGGTGCCGGCGACGCTCTCGGCAATAATGGTGCCGTTATTTTCTACCGTCACGCCCGCTGTGCTGGCGGAGGAAACCATAAGCGTGGTGCAGGTCAGAACAACCCCCTCATCAACCACCAGCTTCGCATAGTAAGCGGAAAGCGAACCGGTCGTCACATCCTTTTTGATCGTTACGACCGCGCCGTTTTTCGAGTGCGCATCGTTCAGGGCCACCTGCGGATCGGTATAGTACGCAGTCACCTCTTGATCGGTCTCGTCCCGATACGTCAGAACGACCACGGCGGTATCCTCCGCCAGCTCCGTTACGGTATAGTAGCCGTTCCCGTCCGGCTCGGTCGTAGGCCCATAGCCCGCAGGACAATTCGCCGCATAGACCGGCGAGGAAAACCTGCCGCCGGTAACCGTATAGTACGTACTGTCCTTCAGGATCAGGGAGCTGCCGTCCGCGAAAACGCCCCCGGTGATCACATATTTTCCGCCGGAGCCCCGATTCAGCATCACATTCACATTGTCGTCCGCAGCCCGGGTGAAGGTACCGCCGTCGATCGTCACCAGCGTTGAGGTGCTGGTAATATAGATCATGGACTTCTGTGCATTCTGTGTAAATTTACCGCTCCGAATAGTCATTTGGGCATTGTTCGAAAGATAGAACATATAGTTCTGAGCATTTTCGATCGTTACATCTTCCACGGTGGTAGTCCCGCCGTAGGAATACAGGACGTACTTCGTCGTGCTGCCGTAGCTGCCCGGAACAATGCTGCCGTTTCTGACGGTCAGGGTCCCGCTGTTGCTGATCCCATGGGAATTGGCTTCGCCGGTCAGGGTTTTGCCGTTCAGCTCCAAGACGATGCTCTGACCCTTGGCGATCGTAATGCTCTCGGTCACATCGCCCAGCAATTTAACGACTGCCTCCGCCTCCGCAGCGTCGATCGCCGCCTGCAGCGATTCATAAAGCGTAATGCTGCCGTCGCTGCCCTTGACCGACGCAACATACTCATCGGAAGCAATGCCGTAGCCGCCGTCCTCCTGCTCGACAAGGATAAAGCCCTCCGCGCAGTAAGACTCCGGAAACGGCTCGGAGTAGGTACCGCCGGAGACCGCGATCTTTGCAAGCGCCCCGCTGTAAACGATGCCCTCAAAGGTTCCGTCCGTAATTTCCGCTTCCACCACATTCGGCTCCGTATTATAGCTGCAGTTGAAAAGCGCATAGTTGTCATTTGCATAGAAGGCGCCGCCGCTGATCAGAACCTTGTTGGCATTATAAACGACCGCATGCGTTACGTTGGAAAAAACGCCGTCCAGAATAACCGCCGTCGCGGCGTCATCGTTCTTGATCGTGTTGATCCCTCCGGAGAAAACGCCTCCGTTAATCGTCAGGGACGGCGCCGGCTGGTTGATCCCTTCGACATATCCGACCCTTGGATTTGTACTTGCATAATTATAATAGCCATTGTCGATCAGGCTGGAAAACGCGCCCGTGGAAATCACGGAAACGCCCTCGTTGACGGTCATGACGCCGTGATTGAGAATGTTATAATAGCTGTTCCCGTTCGAGTCCTCCGTTGACGTGCTCGCCTCCTGACTGCGCGTATAGCTGCCTCCGTTCAAAACAACGGTGCCGTTATTTACAAGCGCCGCCATCTGGTGCGATACATTGTCAACCGTACCGTCCCCGTTCACCGTCAGCTTCGCGCCCAGCGAAACGGTAATGGTGTCCTTCCCCGCCTCGTTTGTCAAGGTCTTGCCATTCAGATCAAGAATGATCTCCTGTCCGGCAGGAATGGTGACGCTTTCCGTGAGGTCAGACCAAAGTGTGATCGTATCGCCGGACTCGGCTTCCGCAATGGCCTCCTGCAAGGTCGCATGGCCGCTTCCCTCCGACGCCGTGTTGATCGCCGCTCTCGGCGCATCAACCGCAGGCGTTTCCGTCTCCGCTGCAAACGCGGTCATCGGCAGCATGGATAACAGCATCGCCGCGCTCAAAAAACCTGCGAGAATTTTTCTTGGCATGTGTCTCGTTCTCATTGGTTACATCGTTCCTTCCTTAGTGTCTTTCTTTTTTGTATGTTCGGCAGCTTCTCCGCCAAGTGTGGAATCTGCCCTCTGCATTTTAACAAAGTATGCCATTTCTGTCCATACGTTTTCTTGCACGTTATCGTAAAATCGACGTAAAAAACGACTTTTTTCCCTCTTTTTTAAGAAAAAAGCAGGTGCGAACGCTCCCGCACCTGCCTTTCTTTTCTCCATTAGCTTCCTAAGGAGCCGTTTTTACTTGTCGTCCAGCGTTACCTTAACCTTTTTCAGGTGCCAGATATCGCGTACATATTCCTCGATCGTACGGTCGGACGTAAACTTGCCGCTCTTTGCCACGTTCAGGATGCAGCTCTTTGCCCATGCCGCTTCGTTGCGGTATGCCGCCTCAACGCGCTTCTGCGCCGCCTCGTACGAACGGAAGTCCTTCAGAATAAAATACTGGTCTGCGCGCTCGCCGCCGTTTCTCTCAAGCAGCGAATTATACAGCTCGCGGAACAGCTCCGGGTCCTCCGGAGAATAAAAGCCGTTGATGAGCTGCGTCAGCACCATCCGGATATCCTGATCCGTATTGTAAATCTCCTTCGGCTCATAGCCGCCGTTGTTCTCGTAATTGATGACCTCATCGGAGGAGAGTCCGAAAATAAAGGCGTTCTCCTCTCCGACCTCTTCCACGATCTCCACGTTGGCTCCGTCCATGGTTCCCAGCGTCAGCGCGCCGTTCAGCATGAACTTCATGTTGCCGGTACCGGAGGCCTCCTTGCTGGCGGTCGAGATCTGCTCGGAAACATCGGCTGCCGCGAAGATCCACTCGGCGTTGGACACACGGTAATTCTCAATGAAAACGACCTTGATCTTGCCCTTGATGCTCTCGTCGTGATTGATCACATCCGCTACGTTGTTGATCAGCTTGATGATCAGCTTTGCTCTGCGGTAGCCGGCGCTTGCCTTTGCGCCGAAAATGAAGGTTCTCGGATAGAAATCCATATCCGGATTCATTTTCAGCACGTTATACAGATGCATAACATGCAGAATGTTCAGCAGCTGTCTCTTGTACTCGTGCAGACGCTTTACCTGTACGTCAAAGATCGAGCGCGGGTCTACCTCAATGCCGTTATGCTCCTTGATATACTCCGCCAGCCGCAGCTTATTCTGATATTTGATGTTCATGAATTCCTTCTGGCATTTCTCGTCGTCGGCATAGATCGCCAGTCCGCTGATCCGCGGCAGATCGGTGATCCACTCGTCGCCGACCTTGGAGGTCACCCAGCTTGCCAGCAGCGGGTTCCCGTGAAGCAGGAAGCGTCTCTGCGTGATACCGTTGGTCTTGTTGTTGAACTTCTCCGGCCACAGCTCGTAGAAATCGCGAAGCTGCTCTTTTTTGAGGATCTCGGTATGCAGACGGGCAACGCCGTTTACGGAGAATCCGGCAACGATCGCCAGATTTGCCATCCGCACCTGACCGTCCATCAAAATCGCCATCTTCTGGATCTTTTCGTAATTGTTCGGATATTTCTCTTGGATCTGCGCCACGAACCGGCGGTTGATCTCCTCAACGATCTGGTACACGCGCGGCAGCAGACGGGAGAACAGCTCCAGCGGCCACTTTTCGAGCGCCTCGGACATGATCGTATGGTTGGTGTATGCGCAGCACTTGCTCGTGATCGCCCATGCCTCGTCCCAAGACAGGAAGTAGTCGTCCATCAAAATACGCATCAGCTCCGGCACGGTCACGGTCGGATGCGTATCGTTGAGCTGGAATACGACCTTGTCCGCCAGCCCGTGTATATCGTCGTGCTTCTCCATGTACTTGGCAACCGCACGCTGGACGCTTGCCGATACGAAGAAATACTGCTGCTTTAAGCGAAGCTCCTTGCCGGCATAGTGATTATCGTTCGGATAGAGCACCTCGCAGATAGTTCTTGCCAGATTCTGCTGCTCCACCGCCTTATGATAATCGCCCCGGTCAAAGGACTCCAGATTGAAATTGTCGATCGCCTCCGCATCCCAGATACGCAGCGTGTTGACCACGTTGTTGCCGTAGCCCACAACCGGCAGATCGTAAGGGATCGCCATAACCGACTGATAATTTTCCTGCGTGAAATGCTCTCTGCCGTCCGCATCCTTGGAATAACGGACATAGCCGCCGAACTTGACCTCGCAGGCATATTCGGAACGCTTGATTTCAAACGGGTTGCCGTCCTTGAGCCAGTCGTCGGGACGCTCCACCTGAAAACCGTCCTTGATCTGCTGCATAAACATACCGTATTTGTAGCGGATGCCGCAGCCGTATGCGGGATAGCCCAGCGTTGCCAGCGAATCCAAAAAGCAGGCTGCCAGACGTCCCAAGCCGCCGTTGCCGAGCGCGGGATCAGGCTCCTGATCCTCGATCACATCCAGATCAAGCCCCAGCTCCTCCAGCGCCTTCCGAACCTCTTTATTCGCTTTCAGGTTGATGATATTGTTGCCGAGCGCACGTCCCATCAAGAATTCCATGGAAAGATAGTACACGGTCTTCGCATCTTCCCGCTCAAACGCCTTTTGGCTCGCCGCCCACTGATCCACGATATAATCCTTTACCGCAAACGCAACGGCAGAATAGATCTGCTGCTGGGAAGCGTCTTCCACGGTGCGTCGGTAAAACGTCTTCAGGTAATCCTGAACATTTTTCTTGAATTCCTTCTTATTAAATACCATATCTTCCTCATTTCCTGCGCCGATTTCCACGCATTTCTAAAATTACCCAATACGAAATTGCTATACCTCAACTGCGCACGTTTTTGTACGCCTTATTTTCCTTTTCGCACATTATACCATAACTTGGTGCGCTTTAGCGCACACTTAATTCAGAAGTGCTAAACGCACAGCGTTTTGCACATGATACCCTGATTTCGTGCGCTTTAGCGCACACTAGTTTCAGAAGTGCTAAATGCGAAGCATTTTGCACATGATACCATGATCTCGTGCGCTTTAGCGCACCCTCAATTCAGAAGTGCTAAACGCAACGCGTTTAGCACATTATACCATAGCGCGGCTGAAACTTCCATACGGAAATGTTACAAAAAAGTCGTTTTTTTGTTCGAGCCGTGTAACAATTTGAACAGCAAAACAAAGTTATTTATGTTGCGTCTCCGACAATTCCCGGTAGATCCGTTCCGCGCGTGCCGCGATCTGCAGCCGCTCCTCCCTGCCGCATGTTGTCAGCTTCTTTTTCTTCGGAAAGCCCCAAACATTAAAAACGGCCGGACCGATCCACTCGCACGGCGCGCAGGAGTCAAACACGCCGGAAAGGATCGAAAGGCAGGCCTTTTTCGGCTTCATAAAGATCACCTTCATTGGGCGCTTGATCACGGCAAAGATCGGTTTCGGATAATGCGCGGTAATATTCGTGAAGCTGATGCCGGGATGCACGATGCTGACGTGAGCCTGCTTTTCCTCGCGGAACAGCTCCGACAGAGCAAACATCAGATAGCGCTTCGAATTTCCGTAAACCTTTGAGGCTTGCCTGCGCCCCGAAAAATCAACGTCCCGGGCGTCGCTTTTGGAATAGGTATGGGCGATGCTGCCCACGGCGACGACCCTGCCGCCCCGCTCCCGAAGCAGCGGCAGCAGCTCCCGCGTCATATAATAGGGCGATACAAAATTGATCTGAAATACATTGTCCAGCCCGGTCGTGCATGTATGCCGGGGGATGCTGTATGCCCCGGCATTGTGGATCAGAACGTCAAGCGGCTCCCGGCGAAGCCGCTCCGTAACCTCGCGCACCGACTCGATGTCCTCCAGCTCCACCGGGAAGCAGCGAACCGACGCGCCCGGAAAATCCCGCATAAGCTCCGTCCGAAAGGCTTCCGAGCGCTCCCGGTTTCGATCGAGCAGGATCAGCGACGCGCCAAGCCCCGCCAAATTACGGCACAGCTCGCGCCCAAGACCGCCGGTCGTGCCGGTCACGGCGACGGTTTTCCCGACGAGAGAGGAGGTGTTTTCCCTTAGCCATTTTTGTATGTTCATTTCCATACTGTCCCTTTATTGCTTTTACAGTTTTCTCGGTCTATCTCCGATTACTTATTTTCACTCTTTGCTCCCTAGCCGGATCATGCGCCCCATATCCGTGTTTTCAAAGGGAAGCAAATTTACGACCAAAAGAGCGAACTGCGTTCCTGTACAGAATATTGCATCCATTCCCCTTAATAAAAATATCCCCATGGCAAGAAACAACAAATTAACCGCCGCCCCAGACAACCCCATAAGCAAAATACCCTTTTTGGATATAGAATACAACTTTTTCTCCTCAAAGACAACATACGCGCTAAATATCAGCGGAGAGATTTCTATTTTTCTCCAGTGCACCCAAGCATTCCCTGTGCCAATATGAATCTTCTCAACCTTGACATGAAGCACAACGGCTGCCAGCAAATGCCCAAGCTCATGAAAAACAACGGAGAATGCAATAATACAATACAAATGCAATATAAGCTTCACGATTTTATCCCCGCCATTTCCAAGTCATTCCACCCTGCACCGTATGGATACGAAGCCTGCGCTGAATAGCATAAACAGCAAGCGCCATCACCATACTAATAGAAAGCCACGGAAGCAGCAGCTCCAGACTTGTCCTTTTAACGTACCAGAACAGGCAGCCAAACAAAAGAAGCACACAAAAATAAGAAACAAGAATCAGAAGGTTATCCTTTTTCTTCAAGGAGTTACTAATGACTTCTTCTTTTTTATAGCCGTATTGATAAAAAAGCATTGCGCGATTCTTGTTCCTTCTCGCCCAGTTTTTCTCCATGAGCAGGCTGCTCAGAATCGTTATCAAAAAAGCCAACGCTTCATATTTTACATACACGGTCAGTTGTATTAAGCCTTCTATTTTTTCAACCAGTTCCCCAACCTCCGAAGAATATACGTACACCTTTCGATACCTGTACTCATCTGCGCACAGAATGGCATACACTTCTTGCCAGTCATCGGCCGTTAACGTTATATGGGAAATGTAGCTCTGAGAAGTTTGATTTTGCAGCAATTGGCTGTGAAACTCCTGTATTCTTTGCGTTCCTCCTTCGTTGGAAGCATCAAAGAAGAAAGTCTGAGTTTCCGCGTCATATAACTCACGAATATATTTTTCACAGGGCAGCTTCTGATAAAGTTCATCCAATACAAACACAGTGCTTACACGTTGAAAATTCTCCTCAAACTCCTCAAAAAGCTCTATAAGCTCCCAAACAGTATATTCGTTGTACAATAAAGTCACAAAACCGATCGGCACCGCGTCAGCGGCATATTCCCTCCCGCTTTCCGATATGGGAAGAAAGATTTCCATATCATCCTTCTGTATTTTCCGACGCGCGGATGTATCCGCTTCTTGACTCAACCCCGCTCCCACCAGCAATAAAAACTGAAGCAGAAGAAACAGCAGCAACATCCAAAAGGCGGGAAAATTCTTTCGAAGAAACTTGGAAGACAATTCTTTCTTAAGAGGCTGTATTTCATTGGCGGCAAAAACCCGCTCTGTTTGGCAGACTTCCACAGTTCCTCTCTTTGACGTCACAATCTGTTTGGCATATCTTGCAATACGGTCATCATGCGATACAATCACCAAAGGTCTGCTATTAGATACACCCAAAATAAGATATAACAGCTTCTCCACCGTAGCATATGACAGGTCGTTCGTTGGTTCATCTAATATGTACAGGTCATTTTCAAACAATAACTCCCGCAACAAGCAAACCAGCCGTTTTTCACCGCCGCTCAGCCTTCTGCTGTCGCGGGCAAGCAAATCGTTAAAGCCGTATTGCTCCAGTATCTGCGCAACCTCCTGCTGTTTCTCTGCGCCGGAAGACATTGCAATATTTTCCAAAACCGAAAGGTTTTCCAGAATAAGCCGATTTGACTGATCTACATAGCCCACACGAACACCATTGTCTTGGCAATATTCCAAAACCCTTTTTGTCAACAGCGTTTTCCCGGTTCCGTTTGCACCATGTATTACCGTTATCCCACTCCTCCCAACATCCAGTTCTCCTGCCGGGAGCAAAATCTTTTTTGCGATATCAATCTGGCTATATTTAACAATCACCGGAATACCTCTCAAAAGCCTTTCTTTTCTGTACCCAAAGGCCCAAAAGCGAAGGAATTAACATAAGGATGCAGAAAATTCCTTCATAGAGCAAAATAGACTTATCCATATGGAAGCGCTGATTCATTATCCCCAGAATGGCCGCCATCACCAAAAGCAACCCCGCATTTAATGCAAAATACCCGCCATAATACCATGATATTATTTTCTTCGAGGCATAATAGTTTGACAGATCGCACACTCTGTTTCTCGACTGTTTTATGTACCCCGAGAAGATCAAATATAAACTAATACCATAAAGGAGCGACATGGCCAAGCCCAAACCTCCAGAGATTTTGTAAAATTTCTGATTGATGGATTTCCGATAAGTAAGGATAAAGTCTCTGGAAATATAATTGCTGGCAGGATACTCTGTAATCAGCTCTCGGAGGAGCCTTTCCTCGCAGTTTTCCCTTGTCACAATCAACAGCGACTCCAACATTGTATTTTCATATAGAGTTTTCTCAAACGCCTTTTTTTGTTTTCCATAAAACTCTTCGAAATCCCTCTGGTCAAAATAGTAGATGCCATAGTTGCATCCTTTTTCATAGGAAACCAAATAAACCGAACATAGCCCAATACCTACAATTTCAT
Organism: Lachnospiraceae bacterium; assembly: GCA_030524525.1. Classification (GTDB taxonomy): domain Bacteria; phylum Bacillota; class Clostridia; order Lachnospirales; family Lachnospiraceae; genus ISDg. The sequence goes on along the minus strand of JAUNGI010000011.1, from coordinate 2,146 downwards.
AATCTGTTCCTAAAAGCGATATGGTTTCTCCTATAGCGTTCTCTGCATCTTCATTACTCATCCCATAATTCCGCGCAAGGAGCTCCGCCGATACTACTATCTCCTTGGCGTTATCTTTCGGAAGCCTGCCGCTTTTCAGATAAGTAAATTCATCGGCAGACATCTGATTTATTAAGCGTTCATCCTTCTGAATGATTTCGGGAATTGAAAAGATCAACGCTTGCTCCACGAGCTCGTCCGATTCCAATCTCAAATAACAATCATAATAGGACACATCACGAATGTAAATTTCTTTAATTAAATCAGAGGAAGATAGCCGTGAAAGACTTGCAAGCGGCATCATGGTTTCGTATTTGTTTTCATCAATCGACAAATGTTTCCATTCCACATAGGTCTGGTTTAGTGCGCCGTACTCATCATCTGCACAATAGACAACTATGATATCCGGATCCATAAGAGATTCTTTGGAAAAAAAATAGCTGTATAGTTCAGAAAACGTCCAGCCTAATATCAACACATAAACCAATGCAAGAGCTGCATACAAAAAAGCAGACCTTGTAAGTACCAAGCCTCGAACAGCCTGCTTTCCGGTCTTACTCAGTTTTTGCTCCGATTTGATAGCGCCCATATGTTTTTCTGCATCTTTGGGAAGCTTTGCAATATCCAATTGAACGTTTACCAATGCGGAAATTCTCGGATCATGAGACGCAATCACAATTTTTTTATTATGACTCCTTTTAATGGTGTCAACGAACCACCTTACCCCCTCATCGTCTAAGTTGTTGGTAGGCTCGTCCAAAAAAAGATACGGCGTATCCTTTAGCAAGGCCGTAATCAACGCAACCTTCACCTTTTCCCCGCCGCTTAGGGAATGAAATGACTTCTTAAAATCAATTTGCTGATACAAACCTGTCTGTCTGCATAAAGTCTCTATTTTTTCTGGTTTTATTTTAGAGCCCTTTCGCATATACTCCCAGACCGACACATTATAGCTTACAATGTCCTGTGGGACATAGGCAAATAAACGCTCCCTCTCTTCCCGGTAAAGGATTTCCTCATTAGGATCGTCAAACACCGCATCATTATCTTCAAAAACAATACTCTCTATAAGCGACGTTTTTCCGGTCCCATTCTCACCAGTCAACTGATACACTCCGGGTTGAGTTAAATCAATATATATGTTTGAAATACATACCGCCTTATTTTTTACACAAATATGATGAATGCGCATTCACTTTTACTCCATTTTTACTTCACGACCTTAAGTTTTAATGTCCCCTTCGAGTTTCCAATGTTGGTATAACGTTTGAATTTGACCTCGTATTTCCACCAACCGCCTTGATCAACAAGAGATCGATACCCCGTAGAGTCGTTATTACCGGTCAAGTATCGGTATGATTTCCACGTGTACGATGACTGATATCCTGCCTTATATGCTACCCGATACTTTACCTCAGTATTGATCTCACGAGACGGCACTTGCGTTTGGATAAGATTATACTTAATGGTTCCGCTTTTAGGGTCAATCGTAACATAATCATGGCAGTCATCGTTGTTAAAGGAAAAGTCAATGATAGCTTCCGACTCGTTGGCAAGTATAATTGTCGTGGCGCAGCCGATTAACGTTGCTATTATCCCACAAATCCCAAGTACAGTCGCTGCCGTTATTGACGCAAATGTATTTTTCATTTTTCACCTCCTTATAATGAAATTCAAACAAGTTGGCCTACTCATTTTACAAGATATTAGCATGTCAGCACCCTTTTTGTCAATAGATTTTCGTTTTTCATTTTATTCTTCTCTATATTTCGATCCGTCATTTCGTTATATCAACATAATTAGAGCATTGAATCTCATTTGCGGGATTCTCCGCCTGTGACGGGTCGCTCCGGCAACACAGTTCCTCTCCGCCGCAGTGCGATCCCCGCGGAGCGTTTTTTGTTTCATAGGACGCATTTTCCTATGAAAGAACAAAGAATCTCGCCTGCGAGATTCTCCGCCTGCGGCGGGCTGCGCAGCAGCACCTTCCTCTCCGCCGCAGTGCGATCCCCGCGGAGCGTTTTTTGTTTCATAGGACGCGCTTTTCTATGAAAGAACAAAGAATCTCGCTTGCGAGATTCTCCGCCTGCGGCGGGCTGCGCAGCAG
>JAUNGI010000046.1 GCA_030524525.1 Lachnospiraceae bacterium | reverse complement strand
GGGCCATCAATGTTATTTTCGACAATTCCTAAAAGGTCCTCCAATGTCTTCCCAATTCCGGTTGGTCCAGAACGGTGTGTTCTAATCCACCCCATATCACAAATCTTTGAATACTCTCTTGTGAAATCGCCCAATGTGCAAATCATGGTTAACCTCCATTTTTTTATAATCATTCTTAGAGAGATAGGCCTGCTGAATTACACAGCAGGTTATATTTCATACCTCTTTGGGTTTATTCTGTAATCGTTCCGTCTTTGATGTGGTAGCTGATACCACACTCATTACAGAACGCTATTACCTCTGCAGCCCTGTCGTTGAAAAACTGCTTGTGTTTTGTATAAGCAGTAACTTCAGTACTGTAATTCATCCGCCCAAATATGATCCGGTCGACGAAGCTTACTTTCTCCAGCAACACCTGCAAATCCTGTCTGACAATGTTGGATGTTGGAAAGGGCTCAATACTTACCCATGTTTTGCGCCCGGCATCATGTAAAGCTCTTAATGCAGCAAGTCGTTTTTTCCAAGGTGCTGAACCCGGCTCCATACGCTTTCTAAACGCTTCATTGGTGGTAATCAATGTGATACCATACTCGTTTTCTTTTGAAAGCTCTACCAATTCAATCGGCAAAACGCCCTTAGTTAGAATGGAACATTTAATCCCAGATTCGTTGAGCTTCTTGATCGCCGCCAAGCTCATCTTCTGTATTTCGGGATACTGGTACATAAACGGGTCCGTTGAAAAGCAAAGCTGCACAGATTGGATTTTATCTTTCAGCCGAGGAATTTCCCTATCCAGCAGTTCCAGTGTGTTTGACACCAGATAGGGCTCCAACCATTCCTCATAGGTTTTTATTTGTCCGAAACGCTTCTTCATCATGAAAGCGTAACATGGGTACTTACATCCATGAGCGCAGCCCTGTATATGATTCATCGTATAGTCGCCATACTCCACACCGGTTTTGTAGAGCATAGTTTTTCTTTCAATATAGCCTTTAACCTTCATCGGATCAGCTCCTATCAACAAAACTAATTGTGCTCTGGCTCACACTGGCACCGTGGTTTTGTTTCAGTTCGTTTTTTATCTGAAGCCTGAATCCATCGGAAGGAAAAACCGGATGGCCGTCAAGAAGTGTCCATACATCGCTCAGAGGAACATTGGACCTTCCGTTGAACGACTTCTGCAGGTATTCAGCGATATCTTTTATGTAAAAGCAGAACTCATCGGTATGAGTCTTCGGTGTGCCCATGCCCTCAAAATCGAGCATAAGCTGGTTTTCTAAGCCGTGCGTATTCTTTGTTGAAGACTTGCCTCCGAAGGTCTGCCACGCAGACTGCTTGTATAATCTGAACCCTTTAATGTTGCTCGTGCAGTGGATAAGGTTATACACTATTGCATTTTTCTCATTGAAAAATGGGAAGGCCGCAATATAGTACTGGTAACCACTGTTACGTCTCAGAGCTTTAATTATGTCCTCGATGCGTTTTTCATATGCCTTCTTATCACTACCGTAAGGAATGAGGTTCTCCAAATCCATCAAATAAGTCTGCTCGTATTTGCTTCTGGCAGCATCTTTCTTGACCATCTTAACGGCCCTCATGGAATCCGAAACCATGTGGTTAAGAATGACCTCGCTCCAGTTGTTGATGAATGGCATGATCGCATTCCAGTCAATAGTAGCCTCATACGGATCGTAAACAAGAAGGTAGTGCTTTTTGTTGGACATCGTCTGTCCTAAACGCTTAGCCAGTTCGTTCCCATCCTCGGTCGTAATGTGAACATGAAAGTTGTGGTTTTCATTCGGCATCAAACCTTTTAGATGATCTGTTCTGGCAGCGCACAGATCGCTAAAAAACAAGTCGATCTGCTTGTATGGATACTGTCCCGCAACGTTCCGGAGATACTTCGCAACACGAACAGGAGTGCCATACACTGGCTTACCATCGTCGTCAACGTACTCTCCGCTGTTGGACATACAATCAATAAAGACAAGCCCGGAGCAGTATTGATTCTGAAGCAACTTATGTGCCCATGCTTCTACATACTTTTCGATTAATTCAAACTTCTTAATCGTATGTGGATTAGCGTGACCGATTATCTCATCACTACTGCTCACTATTTGCTTCCTCCTCCGGAATAAGATCCATAATATCCCCGATATTGCAGTCCAACGCCTTACAAATTTACATCAGGACTTCCATGCCCACGGTTTCTCCCTTGGAAAGTTTCGTGACGGAGGCCCAGCTGATGCCAGCCGTAGCAAGTAAATCCTTCTTTTTCATATCTATATCTATTAGTAGCTTCCATAGCTTTTTGTAACTTACTTCCATCGGGATCTCACTTCTTTCAAAGCAAAAAGCCTATTTACAGAACTCAACTAATATAGTAAATCACAAAATCTCGCAAAACGCAAGAGGTTTTCTCGGAAAACTCTCGGATTTACACTAATTATAGTCGAAGTTTCATTGCAATCATGGTATAATATGTGATTCCAAGTTATTACCAGTTAGAAGAGTGTGTCTTTTCCCAGAAGTATGATACATTTGCGGCCTATTTTGAAGACATGTACAACAACCATGTCGTCAAAAAATCATATTTTTACAACAACACAGGTCGGCATCGGCTATACGTCTGAATACTCAAAAGAACTATTTCGAGCAGAAGATGCTCTAACCAAGTTTTTAGTACCGTACATCTGCGCCAAGAACTTTGATGTGCATGCCGGGAAATTCCTGAAAAATATTGCTCCAAAGCGATTGAAACACCGATGCCGTTTCCTATGAAGAAAGTTCTGAAGGCAATGTTCCTCACGGTATATCAAGCCCCTTTGCCTGATGGTATCTTTGGAAGCACCTATTTCAACAGCGCTACTGTCGACCTTTATGCCAGAGGTAAAAATCTGGAAGCGGAGAGCAACATGCCGAGCTCATCAAAAAACCTTAAGGAGAACGCCCATGTTACCCTCGATCAGGTCGAGTACCAGAAACACTACAACGCTCTGGTGGCTCGGTTCGATAAGGCAAAATCCAGACACACCGAGGTCACCAACCTGATTGCCTCTCCATTCTCGTAGGTTTTGTCTCTTTAAAGCTTCAGCGAGGTTCTTCTATCTTGTCAAATTCCAGCATAGCATTGATTTTCATAAAATTCCAACCTCCATTTTTTACGAACTCGCGCTGTTATAGCGCCTCAGCCCCCGTTTCCACACCGCCGCGGTCAGCCCCGAAAACAGCAGAACGACAAAAATACCGTATGCGGCAAGCCTGCCGTCCATCTCGCCGATCAGGCTCTGCACCGGAAGCGTCGCCATAATGCCGTACGGAAGCAGCAGATAAAAGATCACCTTGTAAACGCCGTAGAACGCGATCCCCGGCAGCTTCATGCATAGGGCGATCCCCGCCTCCTCCAGCTGATCCATCCGCGCGGAGGAAACAAGGTACAAGGAGACCGAGCGGAGCAAAACCTCCATCTCGTAATATAAAACCGCCATGACCGCGATCCAGAAGCAGTATGCCGCCACGCTCCTTCCGCAGATCTCCGGCTGCGCGACCCGCCCGCCGTACGCAAGGATCGCAATGCTCAGAAAAATCAGCGGCACGGAGCCGGGACTGATATTTTCAAAGCTGAGGCGAAACAGCGGACTGACGGGCTTCGTAAGATACAGATCCAGCTCCCCGCTTTTTACCTTGTCCGGAATGCGGCACACCCCAAAGAAATACAGCGTCATGCTGACGGCGTTGAGCAGCGAAAAGGTTCCGATATAGAGGATCATCTCTCCCCTTCCCCAGCCGCCGACCGTATCCACATTGGAATACACGGCGGAAAACGCCAGCAGCTGGATCGCAAACAGGCTTCCGTCAATAAAAAACGGCGCAAAAAAGTCCAGCCGGAACACCGTCAGACCATGAAATCGCAAAGCAAGCATCGCCTGCAAAACCTTGCGGTTTTTTCGAATTCTGCTTCTCATATTCCCACCCCGTCATACTTTCTGATATATTTTTTCCACGTCGCCGCAAGGACGAGCTGCATCCCGACGCACCATGCGGCAATGACGGCAACGCCCGTGACCGCCTCGTCCCCGCACTGTCCCGTCAGCAGCATGGCGGGCAGATACGTGACATAATAGAACGGAAGACACCGCATGACGCCGACTGCAATCTCCGGAAACAGGGCAAGCGGCACAATGCTTCCCGTCGCCAGCTCCATCAGATTGTTTTTTATCATCAGAAACGCCTCGATCCCCTGATACTTGAGCGTCAAAATGCCGAGCCAAAAATTCAGCTCCACCATAAACAAAAGCCCCAGCGCCGCCGTCAGCACCCCGCAGACGATGGCGACCGGATCGCTCGCGAAGGAAAACTCGATCCGGAAAACGAACCTCCAGACCACCGCCGCCAGCAGGTCAAAGACGAAATAGAAGGCAATCATTCCCAATTCCATGAAAATAAAATAGCCCTCCACATTCACGGGAACGATCATATATTTGGAAAACGTCCCGTTGCGGATGCGCTCGTGGATCTCCCCGCTGACGCTGCGGGACATTTCCAACTGGGAAAGAAACGAGCTGACGATGTAATACGAGAGTATGCCGTGAAAGGTAAATTCTCCCACCATGCTCCTTTCCCGAAAGATCAAGCCCCACAGCAGATAAGCGAACAGGATCTTCGTTACCGTAAAGATCATGTTGAAGATCACGTCCGCCCGCCATGCAAGCTGCGTTTTCATGTAAACCCTTGCGATTTCCAAATATTTATGCATGCGCTCCCTCCTCGTAGATCCGCTCCACCACCGTTCCGATCTCTTCCTCCTCAATTCCGATATCCGTCGGCTCGTACGACATGAGCCGCTCCAGAAACCGCTTTCCTTCCTCCTTCGGCACCTCGTACACCTTTTTGCAGGGCGAATCCTCCAAAATACGAACCGGTTCTTCCGCGTTCCAAAGGACCTCGGTCGGCTCCGAAAACGCCGCCGTGATCCTTTTGTTTCTCTGGTACCGTTCGAACAGCGTCTCGGTTTCCCCGTCATAGAGCTTTCTGCCTCCGTTGATCACGACCGTCCGGCCGCAAAGGGTTTTGATGTCCTCCATGTAATGGGACGTCAGCAGGATCGTCGTGCCCCTCCGTTCGTTGATCTCCTTCAAAAAGCCGCGGATCTGCTTGGAAGCCACCGCGTCGAGACCGATCGTTGGCTCGTCGAGAAAAAGCACCTCCGGGCCGTGCAGGAGCGCCGCCATCAGCTCCATTTTCATGCGCTCGCCCAACGACAGCGTCCTGACCTGCACGTCCATCAGCTTTTCCAAGCCGAACAGCTCGGTAAAATACGCTTTACTCTCCCGATAGTCCTTTTCGGGGATCTCATAGATCGCCTGAAACAGGCGCAGCGTGTCGTTCAGCGTCAGTTCAAAGAATAATTGGCTCTTTTGCCCCATGACGACCGCGTATTTCTTTTTGAATTCGTTTTTCATGTCGTTCGGATAATATCCCAGAACCTGCAGCCTTCCCGCCGAGGGCGCAATGATCCCGGTCAGCATTTTGATCAGCGTCGTCTTTCCCGCCCCGTTCGGTCCGATCAAGCCGACAAATTCTCCTTTCGATACCGAAAGGCTGATCCGATCGACCGCCGTTTTTTCTTCGTACTCCCGTTTCCATAGGCTGACGATGCTCCCCGCCAGCCCCTCTCTTTTTTTGTACCTCCGATACCTCTTGGACAGATTTTCCGCCGTAATGATCTCGTTGTTCATCGTTTTCCGTTCCTTTCCATCATTCTGCTTTTTACGCCTTACCTGCCATGTCCGCCCCCACAGGCGCTTGCCCCGGCGGAACGTTTTTTGTTTCATAGGACGCATTTTCCTATAAAAGTGCGATCCCCGCGGAGCGTTTTTTGTTTCATAGGACGCATTTTCCTATGAAAGAACAAAGAATCTCGCCTGCGAGATTCTCCGCCTGCGGCGGGTCGCCCCAGCGACACGGTTCCTCTCCGCCGCAGTGCGATCCCCGCGGAGCGTTTTTTGTTTCATAGGACGCATTTTCCTATGAAATAAAAAAAAGACCATGGCCGTACGATGACCATGGTCCTTTAACGAAATCCTCCGCGCCGAGCGCTGCGGCGCATGATGCGCCAGAACAAAGAATCTCGCTTGCGAGATTCTCCGCCTGCGGCGGGTCGTTCCAACGACACGGTTCCTCTCCGCCGCAGTGCGATCCTCAGCGGAGCGTTTTTGTTCTATGGGAAACGCAGTTTCCTATAGAATAAAAAAAGCACGACCATACAGTCATGCTTTTCGCTGCGGAAAGATTTTATATTCCAACAAGGAGGCGAGCGGAATGCGAAGCATCCAACCCGAAAAGATCAGCAAATGTAAGGCAAAAACGTCAGCAGCATATGCCGCCGACAAATGGGCAGACTTTGAGCGGGTAACTCAAAAGCTGCGCCTGCAATATTTAATTTGCAGTTTTCTCCATTACATCCACAGTTGACAAACAAACTTCCTCCTGAATTCTCTTTGATGCTTTTTATTGTACCCCGACCTGCGGCGTTTGTCAACGGGAAAATCTCCGGAATCCTCCGCCCGCCGCTTTTTCCTGTCCCGCTTACTTCTTCCATATGGAAGGGGAAAACAGAATCAGCATCGGGAACAGCTCCAGCCGTCCGGCAAGCATATCGAACATCAGCACAAACTTAGACAGTCCGGAAAGCGCCGAGAAATTGGACGCCGGTCCCACCGCCTCCAGTCCGGGCCCGATGTTGTTGAGCGTTGCCGCGACCGCAGTAAAGGTACTCGTGAAATCCAGATTGTCCAGCGATACGAGCAGTACCGAGCCGGCGAACAGCAGCACATAGGCGACCAAAAAACGCTCGATGGAATGCAGCACCTGCTTGTCCAAGGGCCGCCCCTCCAGATGCACGCGCCGCACGCTTCTGGGGTGAACGGTCGCCGCCACCTCCCGCTTGACCGAACGGAAAAACACAAGACAGCGGGATACCTTGATGCCGCCGCCGGTACTTCCCGCGCACGCCCCGATAAACATGAGCAGCACGAGGATCGTCTTGGAAAACGTCGGCCACGCGTTAAAGTCCACCGAGGAAAAGCCGGTCGTCGTAATGATCGACGCCACCTGAAACGCCGCGTGCCGCAGCCCCTCCAGAAGCGAGCCGAAGGCGTCGCGGATATTCCACAGGATCAGCGCCGTGGAAACCGCAATGATCCCAAAATAGACCCGCGCCTCCTCGCAGCCGAACGCCTGCTTCGGCTTGCGGATCAGCAGAAAATAATATACGTTGAAATTCACGCCGAACAGAATCATAAAGACCGTCAGAATGACCTGCTGAACCGCCGTGTAGGAAGCGGCGCTGTCGTTCAGTATGCCGAAGCCGCCGGTTCCCGCCGTACCGAACGACAAGGTCAGCGAGTCGAACAGGGGCATGCCCGAAAGCAGGAGCAGCAGCGCCTCGACCACGGTCAGGGCAAAATAAATTCCGTAGAGGATCTGCGTCGAGCTCCGCATCCGCGGCACAAGCTTTCCCACCGTCGGTCCGGGACTCTCCGCCCGAAGCAGATGCATTTGATTTCCGCCGGCAAGCGGAAGGATCGCCAGCAGGAACACCAGCACGCCCATCCCACCGATCCAGTGCGTCAGGCTGCGCCAGAACAGGCTGCACCGGCTCAGCGCCTCAACGTCGGTCAAAATGCTCGCTCCGGTCGTCGTAAAGCCGGAAATCGTTTCAAACAGCGCGTCCTCAAAGGACGGGATCTCCCGGTTCAGAAGAAACGGCAGCGCCCCCACGAGACTCAGCAGCACCCAGCTCAGCGATACCGCCAGAAAGCCGTCCCTTGCATAAAAATCGGTGTTTTTCGGCTTTTTCCACTTTCCGAGCGACCCGATGCAAAGACATAAAAACGCCACGACCGCAAAGGCAATGCCGCTCTTTTCCCGATACAGAACCGCCACAAGGCAAGGCAGCAGCAAAAGGGCGCCCTCAATTTGCAGCACCCAGCTCAAAATATATCGAATCACTGATTTATTCATGACCGCGCTACCTCACAATATCCTTGATATCGTGCAGACCGGGATTCGTCGTAACGACGATCACGGTATCGCCCACATGGATCCGGCTCTGACCGCCCGGAATCGTGATTTTTCCGTTGTGATTGATGCAGCCGATCAAAAGATTCGGCTTTAAGGAAAGCTCCTGCAGCGGAATCCCCACCACCGGCGAATGCTCGCGGATCCGGAATTCCAGCGCCTCCGCCTTGTTGCCGAAGAGCTGGTACAGCGTTTCCATGTTGCTGCCCTGCGAATTGGACATGGCGCGGACATAGCGCACGATTGTCTCCGCCGTCGTGAAGCGCGGGTAGATCACGCTGCCGACGTCCAGCGTGTCGATCAGATCGTCGTAATTGACCCGATGGATCCGGGTGACCAGCTTGGCCTTGGAAACGGTCTTCACAAAAAGCGACAGCATGATGTTTTCCTCGTCCAGCCCGGTCATCGAAACGAACGCCTGCATATTGGCGACGCCCTCCTCCAGCAGCACGTTCCGATCGGTTCCGTCGCCGTGCAGGATCGTCGCCTGCGGAAGAATCTCGCAAAGCTCCTCGCACCGCTTTTCGTCCCGCTCGATGATCTTGATCTGGATCCCCATCGCCAAAAGCTGCTTGGCAAGGTAAAAGGTCGTCGAGCCGCCGCCGACGATCATCGCGTTCCGCACCTGATTCGTCGCCAGCCCCATCTGCTTATAGAAGCGCACGATATTTTCCTGCGACGCCACGACCGACACCTTGTCCTTGGCCTGCAAGCGGAAATTACCGTCCGGAATGCATACCTGATCGCCCCGCTCCACAATGCAGACGAGCACGTCGCAGTGAAGACGTCCGGAAATGTCCCGGAGCTGACAGCCGTCCAGCACGCAGTTCTCCGGCAGCCGGAACCGGGACAGCTCCACCCTTCCCTTGGAAAACGTATCGACCTCAATCGCGGAAGGGAACTTCAGCAGCCGGGCGATCGCCGCGGCGGTCGCCTGCTCCGGATTGATGATCATGGAAAGTCCCAGCTCGTCCTTGATAAAATTGATCTCCTGACTGTACACCGGATTGCGCACCCGGGCGATTGTGTGGCAGCCGCCCGCCTTTTTCGCGATCAGACAGCAGAACAGATTAAGCTCGTCCTCGTTCGTTACCGCGATCAGCAGATCGGTCTCCTCTATGCCCGCCTCCATCTGCACCGCATAGCTCGCGCCGTTTCCCTGCACGCCCATTACGTCGTAGCGCTCCGTAATCTCCTTCAGACGCTCGCTCTTCTGGTCGATCACAACCACGTTGTGCCCTTCCGCGCACAGCCGTTCCACCAGACTTGAGCCGACGTTTCCACAGCCGACAACAAGAATTCTCATAGTCTCCCCATCCCTTTTCTCAACGGTTTACGCAACCGATGATCTCCTGAATATCTTCGATCCCCTGCGCCTCGCAAAACGTGCGGATCCCGTCGATGACCGCCAGCGTCGCCCGGGGATCGTGAAAATTGGCGGTTCCCACGCTGACGGCGGTGGCGCCCGCCATCAAAAATTCCAGCGCATCCTCCGCCGTGCGGATGCCGCCCATGCCGATGATCGGAATTTTTACCGCATTCGCCACCTGATTGACCATCCTTACGGCAACCGGCTTGATCGCCGGGCCGGACAGTCCCCCGGTCCGGTTGGCAAGCGCAAAGCTCCTCCGATAAATGTCGATCTTCATGCCGGTCAGCGTGTTGATCAGGGAAAGCCCGTCCGCGCCTCCCGCCTCCGCCGCCCGCGCCGTCTCGGTAATGTCCGTAACGTTCGGGCTGAGCTTCATGAAAACCGGCTGCTTTGCGACGCGCTTGATCTCCCGCGTGATTTTCTCGACCATCGCGGGGTCTTGTCCGAAGGCGATGCCGCCCTCGCGCACGTTCGGGCAGGAGATGTTGATCTCCAGCAGATCGACCGGCGCCTCCGCAAGCCGCTCCACGGTCTCGCAGTATTCCTCGGTCGTTTTGCCGCAGACGTTTACAATGACCTTCGTATCGTACCGCTTCAAAAACGGCAGGTCGCGCTCCAAAAAAACATCGACGCCCGGATTCTGCAGACCGATGGCGTTGAGCATTCCCCCGTAGGTCTCCGCGATGCGGGGCGTCGGATTGCCCGGCCACGGTCGGTTGGCAACCCCCTTAGTGGTAACCGCGCCGAGGAGCGACAGATCGACAAATTCGCTGTATTCCATTCCGGAGCCGAAGGTTCCGGAGGCCGTCGTTACCGGATTTTTCAGGGTAACTCCCGCAAGGGTCACTTCGGTCTTCATCCGATCTCCACCTCCTGTGCTTCAAATACCGGGCCTTCCTTGCAGATCCGGCTGTTGTTCACATGCGTGTGCGCGTCCCTGTTCTTGGTTTTGCACACGCAGCCAAGGCATGCGCCGATCCCGCACGCCATCCGTTCCTCCAAGGACAGGTACGCCGGCACGTTCCGCTGCTCCGCCAGCGCCTTGATCCCCCGAAGCATCGGCATGGGGCCGCAGGCTCCCAGCCAATCGAACGTCAATCCGTTTTCCCGGATCGCGTCGACGACCGTTCCCTTTGTCCCCGCGCTCCCGTCGTCGGTTGCGGCGAACACGTCCGCATACTCCGAAAACTCCTCGGCGAGAAACATCCGGGAATCCCGATAGCCCAGCACAACGGAAACATCCCTGCCCTGCCTCCGGAGCTGCTTTGCCAGAAAGAGCATCGGCGGAATGCCGATCCCGCCGCCCACCAAAAGCGGCCGTTCCCCGACGTTCGGCGGATAGCCGTTCCCCAAAGGGCCCAGCAGCGGAATGCCTTCAAACACCCGCGTTGCCGCCAGCTCCCTTGTCCCGGCGCCCGCCAGCCGAAACACCAGACGCAGCTTCTGCCGCTCCTCATCCACATCGCAGATGCTGATGGGGCGCGGCAGCAGCCGGCTTCCGTCCGAACAGTACAGCGCTACAAATTGTCCGGGAACCGCCTGCGCGGCAACATCGGGAGCCATCAGCCACATCTCCGTAATCCCGCCGCCCAGATCGCGCTTCTCCGTTACGATCGCGTTCGTATATTGTTTCTTCATGCATCTTCCGTCCTTTTTTCTGCATTTTGTTCTCTGCCTAAAGCGATTTATCCCTGCTAGTATAACTGATTCGACCTGCAATGACAAGATTTTTCTCTTTTATTGACGCCAATCCCTCGTACAGCTGCATCTGGCAGGGATACAGAGCCGGTGGCCGATGGGCAGATTCGGGATCTCGATCCCCGGATTGGCTGCCAGCAGAACGCTGACCGGAACCTGAAAGCGTCTGCCGATCTCGTAGAGCGTGTCGCCCGGCTGCACCACATAAACGATGCCGTTGCACTGACTGAATCTCTCCATGTCTCCTCACTTTCCGCTTCTAAACCGCGCACTTCCTTGATACCTTATTCTATGACAGCTCGGTTCCTCAGGTTCCCAGCGAATTTTTGTTGAATCTTTGGAATTCCTGTCGTATAATGGGCCATATATGAGCATTTGCATTTCTATGTTAAGTTCCTGCGGGATGCAGGAGGCTTTTGGAGGAAGTTTCATGACAAAAGACTATCGATTGGGAATCGATATTGGTTCCACGACCGTAAAAATAGCGGTTCTCGACTCCGAGAACAACCTTCTTTTTTCGGACTATGAACGGCACTTCGCCAACATCCAGTCCACGCTTGCGAAGCTGATCGGAAAGGCTGTGGCGCAGATCGGCGACCACTCGGTCTCCCCGATGATCACCGGCTCCGGCGGACTGACCATCGCCAAGCATCTGGATATTCCCTTCGTGCAGGAGGTCGTCGCCGTTTCCACGTCGCTGACCCACTACGCGCCCCAGACCGACGTGGCGATCGAGCTGGGCGGCGAAGACGCCAAAATCATCTATTTTACGAACGGCATCGACCAGCGGATGAACGGTATCTGCGCCGGCGGCACCGGCTCGTTTATCGACCAGATGGCGAGTCTCCTGAAGACCGACGCTTCGGGTCTGAACGAATATGCGAAGAAATACTCCGCGATCTACCCGATCGCCGCCCGCTGCGGCGTATTCGCCAAGTCCGACATTCAGCCGCTCATCAACGAGGGCGCGACCAAGCCCGATCTTGCGGCTTCCATTTTTCAGGCGGTCGTCAACCAGACGATCAGCGGCCTTGCCTGCGGCAAGCCGATCCGCGGAAACGTCGCCTTTCTGGGCGGCCCGCTGCACTTCCTGACCGAGCTTCGGGCGGCGTTTATCCGCACGCTCAAGCTGACCGACGAGCAGATCTATGCGCCCGAGCATTCCCACCTGTTTGCCGCCATCGGCGCCGCCATGTCTTCCGAAGGGAAGCAGCAGACGGTTCTTTCGGAGATGCAGACCCGGCTCGAAAACGGGATCGAGATGCAATTTGAGGTGACCCGTCTGGAGCCCCTCTTCAAAAATCAGGAGGATTACGACGCGTTTTCCCGCAGACATGCGGTGCATACGGTCAAAAAAGGCTCCCTTGCGGATTACGAGGGGGACTGCTTCCTCGGAATCGACGCCGGCTCCACAACGACCAAGCTCGCGCTCATCGGCGAGGACGGTACGCTTCTGCACAGCTTTTACAGCAACAACAACGGCAGCCTCTTAAAGACGACGATCAAAGCGCTGAAAGAGGTCTATGCGCTTCTGCCCGACAGCGCGCGCATCGTCCGCACCTGTTCCACCGGCTACGGCGAGGCGTTGGTAAAGTCCGCGCTTCTGCTCGACGAGGGCGAGGTGGAAACGGTCGCCCACTACTATGCCGCCGCCTTCTTCAATCCGTCGGTGGACTGCATTCTCGACATCGGCGGTCAGGATATGAAGTGCATCAAGATCAAAAACGGCACGGTCGATAAGGTGCAGCTCAACGAGGCCTGTTCCTCGGGCTGCGGCTCCTTTATCGAAACCTTTGCCAAGAGCCTGAGCTATCAGGTCGAGGATTTCGCGCGCATCGCGCTGTTTGCGGAAAACCCCATCGACCTCGGCTCCCGCTGCACCGTATTTATGAACTCCAAGGTAAAGCAGGCGCAGAAGGAGGGAGCGACCGTTGCCGATATCTCCGCCGGTCTTGCCTACTCCGTCATTAAAAACGCCCTTTACAAGGTCATCAAGATCACCGATCCGAAGGATCTCGGCGAGCACATCGTCGTTCAGGGCGGCACCTTTTACAACGACGCGGTGCTGCGCAGCTTTGAGCGGATCAGCGGCTGCGAAGCCATCCGCCCGGATATTGCCGGCATTATGGGCGCGTTCGGCGCGGCGCTGATCGCCAGAGAGCATTACGAAGGCACCGCAAGCTCCATGCTCTCCCTCGACGAGATCAACGAGCTGAAATTCGAGACCTCAATGGCGCGCTGCAAGGGCTGTACAAACGCCTGCCTGCTGACGATCAACCGCTTTTCCGGCGGCCGGCAGTTCATCTCCGGCAACCGCTGCGAGCGCGGTCTCGGCAAGGAAAAGAATAAGGACAAGATCCCGAACCTGTTTGAATATAAGCTGAAATCCACGTTTGCCTACGAGCCGCTGACCGAAAATCTGGCTCCCCGGGGCAAGGTGGGCATCCCGCGCGTTCTGAACATGTACGAGAACTATCCGTTCTGGTTCACCTTCTTTACGAAGCTGGGCTATCAGGTCGTGCTCTCGCCCAACTCCAGCCGGAAGCTCTATGAGCTCGGCATCGAGTCCATCCCCAGCGAGTCGGAATGCTATCCCGCCAAGCTCGTGCACGGACATATCACTTGGCTGATCAAACAGCAGGTTCCGTATATTTTCTATCCGTGCATTCCCTACGAGCACGGGGAGGATGCGGGCGCGGGCAATCACTACAACTGCCCGATCGTCACCTCCTATGCGGAGAACATCAAAAACAACGTCGATGAGCTGAAGGACAGCCGGATCGTTTTTGACAATCCGTTCTTCTCGATGGAATCCGAAAAGATCCTCTCGGACGGTCTTGTCCGGCACTTTACGGGCAAGGGAATTCCGGAAGCCGAGATCCGCGCCGCCGCAAAGGCGGGCTGGGAGGAGCAGCTTCGGAACAAAGCCGATCTGCGCAAAAAGGGCGAAGAAACGATCGCCTACTTACAGGAGACCGGACGGCTCGGCATCGTACTGGCGGGGCGTCCCTACCATATCGACCCGGAGATCCACCACGGCATCCCGGACATGATCTGCTCTTACGGCGTCGCCGTTTTGACCGAGGACAGCGTCAGCCACCTCGGAAAGGTCGATCGTCCGATGCTCGTCATCGACCAGTGGATGTACCACACGCGCCTTTACAACGCGGCGGCGTTCGTCCGCACGCAGGAAAATTTGGAGCTGATCCAGCTGAATTCCTTCGGCTGTGGTCTTGACGCGGTAACCACCGACGGCGTTTCGGACATTCTTACGTCCGCCGGAAAAATCTATACGGTGCTGAAGATCGACGAGGTCAATACGCTGGGAGCCGCACGCATCCGCGTCCGCTCCCTCCTGTCCGCAGTCAAGGATCGGAAGCGCAAGGGCGCAGAGCGCGTCGTTCGTTCCTCGGCGTTTGAGCGCCCCATATTTACCGAACAGATGCGCAGGGACTATACGATCTTGGCGCCTCAGATGTCGCCCATCCACTTTGAGCTTCTTCAGCCCGCTCTCGAATCCTGCGGTTATCACTGCGAGATCCTCGGAAGCGACAGCCGCGCCGCCGTGGAAGCGGGTCTGAAATACGTCAACAACGACGCCTGCTATCCTTCGCTGATCGTCGTCGGGCAGATCATGGATGCGCTCAATTCCGGCAAATACGACCCGCACAAGGTCGCCATCTTCATCACACAGACCGGAGGCGGCTGCCGGGCGACCAATTACATCGGCTTTATCCGCCGCGCCCTGATGAAGGCCGGCTACGAATACATTCCGGTCGTTTCGCTGAGCACCAGCGGACTCGAAAAGAATCCGGGCATGAAATACAGCTACGGTCTGCTCAAAAAGGCGGTTCAGGCGCTCGTTTACGGCGATCTGTTCATGCGCGTCCTTTACCGGACCCGGCCCTACGAGCTGGAAAAAGGCTCCGCCAACGCGCTGCACCGGAAATGGGTAGACGTTTGCTGCCGTTCCCTGCAAAACGGAAAAATGTCGGAATTCAAACGGAACTGCAAACAGATCGTAGCGGAATTCGACGCCCTTCCTCTGGACGAGACGCTGAAAAAGCCCCGCGTCGGCGTCGTCGGCGAGATTTTGGTCAAATTTCTCCCGGCAGCCAACAATTATCTTGTGGATCTGCTCGAACAGGAAGGCGCGGAAGCCGTTTGCCCGGATCTGGTGGACTTTTTCCACTACTGTCTGAGCGACGCGCAGTTTAAGTACGACTATCTCGGAAAGAGTAAAAAGGCGATATGGTTCAACAAAATCGCCATGGCATTTATCGAGTATTTCCGGAAGCCTGCCGTTACCGCTTTAAAAAACAGCCGGCGCTTCCATCCGCCGGCGCCGATCAAGACCCTGCAGGAATATGCAAAGCCGATCGTTTCCCTCGGAAACATGACCGGCGAGGGCTGGTTCCTGACCGCGGAAATGGTAGAGCTGATCAAGAGCGGCGCGCCGAACATCGTCTGCACCCAACCGTTCGCCTGTCTGCCCAACCACATCGTCGGAAAGGGCGTCATCAAGGAGCTGCGGCTTCGCTATCCGGAATCGAATATCGTTGCGGTCGATTACGATCCGGGCGCAAGCGAGGTCAATCAGCTTAACCGGATCAAGCTGATGCTCTCCTCCGCCGTCAAGGCGCTGGAGAAGGAAAACGGCTGACGCAGGATGGTGAACAAAGAAAAAGGGGCTGTAAAAAAACTCCCCCAAAAAATCGCTGAGGTCGTGCGACTTCGGCGATTTTTTGTTTAATTATACCGCTAACTAATAATATCGGTGTTTGTTTTACACCAAGACAACTGAAACTGCCACTGCAAATCGAAAACTCAATCGACATTTCCTCCGCCTGCGGTGCGTTTATTTCAAAGGACGCTCTTTTTTCTATGAGATAAAAACAGAGCAGCATTGTTTCATTACGGTACTGCTCTTACTTTATGCGCATATATTCCGGCAATCAGAACCTTATCGACTGCTGCCGGAACCCCCATATGCTTCCACAATCCTTTTGACATTTTCGTTTAATTCATCTTCGCCGTTCAGATAAAGCACTTTGCACGGCAAGGCGGCAGCCCATTCCAAATGCGTCTTCAAGCACGGCGAACCGTCGCTTTCATAACGAGACGCACAGTCAAGGAACCGCCGATGCGCCTCGTACATATCTCCGTTCTCCAGAATTCTGTCTCCAAAAATCGCATATTCTCTTTTTTGAAGCCTCAATGCTCTTACTTCGGGAGAAACGGTAATATGAACAGCTAAGTCAAACAACGGATCAAACGGCGCATGAAAGCTGTCCATGGAACCCGCCATTACAAAATGCTCATGCTTGGAGACAGCCTTCATAAGCCTGCTTGTCTTTTCCTCTTTGGAATACATCACTGTAAACGGAATATCGGTATCGTTTCTCCAAATATAATCATCAATATCAAAATAGGGATAATGAAGCTGTTGGGCGACCATCTTGCCCAGAGTTGTTTTTCCGGCGCCTGCCGAGCCAAAAATAATAATTCCCCTTGGCATTTTTTCCTCCATAAGCTCCGGCTTGTCAATGTCCGCCCAAAACCTTCTGCCGATCAAATTCCGTCTTGAAGCAGACCGTACAGATACAGATCGGCCCAATTTCCCTTATCATCTCTTGTCTGGCTTCTTTGCACGCCTTCGCGTTGCATGCCGAGCTTCTCCATTAAGCCAACCGATTTTGCTCCGTCGGTTGTTTCCGCAACCACCTTATGAAGCCCCATATCGTGAAAGCCATAGTTGATTACCGCAGAACAGGACTCATATGCGTATCCGTTTCTCCAATATTTTTTGTTGAATATCCAGCCGATTTCATATACATCTTCTTCCCACGGCTTGAAAAGGATGTAACCAATCACCTT
>JAUNGI010000010.1:72413-72657 GCA_030524525.1 Lachnospiraceae bacterium | reverse complement strand
TTGTCTTTACCGACGACAGCATCTCCGCGCAGGACGACGTCACATGGTACTATGTGAATTTTCGATACGGTTACCAAAACGGTACGGCAAAATCCTTTCTCTTTCTAATTACCGAGCTGCCGAGCCAGACTGAAAAATCACACGGAAAGGAGGATTAGCATGAAAAAAGGGAAAAGACGGTTCTTGCTTCTCGCTCTCCTATGTTCGCTTGCGCTCCTTGGCTGCGGTCCGGATGTTCGCCCCT
>JAUNGI010000010.1:58359-72313 GCA_030524525.1 Lachnospiraceae bacterium | reverse complement strand
TTGTCTTTACCGACGACAGCATCTCCGCGCAGGACGACGTCACATGGTACTATGTAAGATTTGAATACGGTTACAAAAACGGTACGGCAGAATCCTTTCGCTTTCTGATTACCGAGCTGCCGAATCAGAAGGCAGATTGAACGCTTATAGCTTTTTGATTATCGCCAGTTCAAAAACGCGATCCATAAACACCTTCCAAACGCAGGCGTACCTGTATTTATTTTAGAAAAAAACGATAACTACAGGTACGCACAGGAGACCAATAAGCACAGCTCATTTTCCGCTGCCATCTAATTATCTTTTTCATGAATGCGGATCGTAAAGCTTCTGGTCAGGCTCTCGCCCACAGGCAGACACAGCACGTCCTCCTTCTCTCGGAAATCGCCGGTAAAGTCCTCATAGTCCGCATGTCCCTCCCACGGTTCAATACAGACAAAGCGCGCGCCGTTCGCAGGCGCCCACAAGCCAAGAAACGGGAACTCATGAAAATCGACGGTCAGCGCGTCCTTCCGACGCCGGGAAGCAAGCGATACCGTTTTCGAGGCCAGACGCTCAAAGATCAGCGCGTCCTTTGCAAAGGTCTCGCCGTTCAGCCAAATCTCCCGCTCTCCGTTAAGGTACGGGACCCGCTCCCGCCGCAGACAGCCGTTTTCGTTTAACGGAAGCACCGAGGCGGTTTCCTCCTTTTCAAACACGAAGCCCGAATCCGTCAGCTCCTCGTCGGGCGTGAGCGGACAGAAGAACGCCGGATGGCTCCCAAGACAAAAATAGATTGGCTTGTCGTCTCGGTTGGTCACCGTATAGGAGACCGTTACCGTATCTCCGGAAAGCGTGTAGCGGTTTTCCAGTATAAAACGATACGGATAGACCGCCAGCGTTTCCTCGGAATCGGTCAACCGAAAACACAGACTGTTCCCGGTCTGCTCCGCAAGGGCAAATTCGCGCGTCCGCGCCAATCCGTGCTGCGGCAGACAATACGTCTTGCCGTCGATACGGTACGCGCCGTCCACGACCTTGCCTACAATCGGAAACAGAACCGGCGCATGATATTTCCACCCGGCAGGATTGCCGTCCCATAGGTATTCCGTCCCGTCCTGTTTTCCGGTGATCGAATGCAGCTCCCCGCCGTAGGTCGCTGCGGTAATTCTTAATTGTTCATTTTCCAGTTTGTAGATCATATGTCTCTCCTCCGTTCTCAGGCGCTCCCGCCGCCTGCTCTGCCGCCTCCTCCGTCCGCTCCAACGCTCCCAGCGCTTCAAACGGCAGATAGCGACTGCGCGGCTGCTCCGCCCGATGCTGCTCCATCCTGCTCTCGTGCGTCGTCCGCACCGCCTCCCACAGCTCTCTGGCGGACTGCCGGACGGCTCCCTGCCCCCAGATGATCAGTTGTTCCAAAGCGTCGGACGTGGCGACCGTCACGCGATATTTTTTCCCGATGCGATGCACGGTTTTTTCGATGTACTGATCGGCGGTCTCCGCCTCCTTCGTATATACGACGTACAAATTCTGATAGCGAGTCACCTCGCCCGGATTGCCCTTCACCTTGTAGGCGTCAAATACGACAATGACCGGATAGCCGAGATATCCCTGATAGTTGCAGAGAATATCGAGCAGCCGTCCTCTTGCCGCGTCGAGATTTTCCGCCGCCAAAAGCGCCAGCTCCTCCCATGCAAACACGATGTTGTAGCCGTCCACGAGCAGATACTGCTCGCACTCGGCAGGCGGCTTTCCACGCCCGGCGGACAGCTTGCCGCTCCCGGCTGACGACTTGCCGCCCTCGAAAGACGACTTTCCGCACCCAACAGACGCCCTGCCGTTCCCATCAGACAGCTTGCCGCTCCCGGCATCGGCCTCCGCCCCGTATTCGCGCGTTTTCGGTCGGTTCCACGGATTTTTGTCGGTCGCCCGATTGCCGTAGGTCCGAAGAAAAATCTCCTCGATCTCCTCCTGACTGATCGTAAGCTCGCCGCTCCCTGCGCCTCTCCTTTCGGAGGCGCTTTCCTCCTGCCGCCGTTCGCCCTTTGTTGCGGGGCTTTCGACGTGCGCATGTCGCGCGACCTCGTCCCAAGGCACGAAATATCCGGCGCCGTGCGCGCAAAAGACCGAACCGGTCGGCTCGGCTTCGTCCTGCTCCGGATCGTAGCCCGCCTCCGAAATCACCTGCGCCTCCTTCTGACACGGCTCATAGCCTGCCACCTGCAGCGAAAGCAGCCCGGTTCCTCTCGTATATTCGCGCACCTGCGCCGCATAGGAACGCAGCGCCGCGACGGGCGCCCTTCCCCACAAAACGGAGCGTCCTTCCCCCGCCGCTTCCGGCCCGCAGATCGTCCCGTTCCTCTGCTGCAGATCGGTCATGGCGCGCCCGACTGCCTCCGTCGGAAGCTCGAGACGATATTCATAGACCGGCTCCAAAACACGGCAGCTTCCGCGCCGCAGCGCATTGCGCACCGCGCGGTACGTCGCCTGACGAAAATCCCCGCCCTCGGTGTGCTTCGGATGCGCACGTCCCGCAATCAACGAAATCACAACGTCCGTAAGCGGCGCGCCGATCAGCACTCCGGCATGCACGCGCTCCTGTAGATGCGTCAGGATCAGCCGCTGCCAGTTTTTTGCAAGCACGTCCTCGCTGCATAGGCTCTGCACCCGAACGCCGCTCCCGCGCTCGCCGGGGTCGATGCGAAGATGCACCTCCGCATAATGCCGCAGCGGTTCAAAATGCCCGACGCCATACGTCGGCTCGCTCACCGTCTCCCGGTAGACGATCGCTCCCTCTCCGAATGTAACCTCCACGCCGAAGCGCTCGCGGATCAGGCTCTGCAAAATTTCCAACTGCACCTCGCCCATGGTCTGCACCAAAAGCTCTCCGGTCTCCTCCTCCCGCCGCACCAAAAGCTCCGGCAGTTCCTCGGTCAACCGAAGAAGCTGCTCATACATCGTCCGGGCAGGAACCCGGCTCGGAAAAACAATCCGGCTGGAAAGCACCGGCACTAAGCTTGGCTGCATTCCTTCGCCCTCCGCGCCGAAGCCCTGTCCGCAGAAGCTTCGATGCGGTCCCGTCACCGCGCAGACCGTGCCTGCGGGCGCTTCCTGCAAAAGCCGGTAGGAGCTTCCGGAATAGAGTCGGATCTGATCGACCTTCTCTCCGTCCAGAAGCGTTTTGACCGGCAGCGTTCCTCCGGTCACCTTCAGATACGTCAGGCGGCTGCCGTCCGCCTCCCGCACGATCTTGATCGCCCGTGCGCCGAACTCCTCCGGATATTCCTTCGCCGGGAAATATGCTGCAATTCCCTGAAGCAGCTCCGTCACGCCGGTCAGCTTTCTCGCGGAACCAAAATAGCAGGGACAGAGTCTGCGCTTTGCCGCCGCTTCGGAGATCGCCTCCGCAGAAACAGTTCCGGTTTCTAAATATTCCTCCATCAAGGTTTCGGAGCAAAGCGCCGCCGTTTCCAGCGCCTCCGCATCCTCCGTCAGCGGGAAGCCGACGATCGCATCGGACAGACGGCTACGCAGCTCGGAAAGCAGCCGCTCCCGCGACGTACTGGGCAGATCCATTTTGTTGACAAACAGAACGGTCGGAACCCGATACCTCCCCAGCAGCTTCCAGAGAGTCACGGTCTGCGCCTGCACTCCCTCCGAAGCGCTGATCACCAGCACCGCCGCGTCCAGCGCCTGAAACGTCCGCTCGGTCTCCGCGGAAAGATCCGCATGCCCCGGCGTATCAAGGAGCGTCACGCTCCTGCCGTCCGGAAGTGCAGCCTGCGCCTGTTTGGAAAAAATAGTGATCCCCCGCTGGCGCTCCAAACGGTGCGTATCCAAAAACGTATCTCTGTCATCAACGCGTCCCAGCTTTCGCACCTGCCCGGTCAAATATAAAATGCTTTCCGCGAGCGTGGTTTTTCCCGCATCGACATGCGCCACAAGTCCCAGTATCAGTTGTTCCGATGTTCTCATCTCGTGTCCGAGCTCTCCGTTTTTGTACAATCTTTTTGATAAATATTCAGATCCAGAAGTCTACCGAATTTCTCTCCGACCCTTTTCAGCTGTCCGCAGTAAGAAAAGCCAAGCTGCCGGTGCAGACGAATGCTGGCCTCATTTTCCGCCGTAACCTGTGAGATTACCATACCAAGCTCCCGCCGCGCTTCGGCAAATGCAAGCGTCTCCTCCGCCAACGCCCTGCCGATCCCTCTGCCGCGCCAGTCCCGATGCACATAGACCGAAAGCTCCGCGCTTCTTTCATAGGCCTTCCGCTCCCGATAGCGGGACAGCGAGGCATAGCCGACCGCCGTTCCGTCCACCTCCGCCACGAAAATCACATAGCAGCCGCAATGCTCCGCAAACCAGCTCCGCCGATCCTCAAGGCTCTTTGCCTCAGTGTCGAAGGTCGCCGTCGTATGTAAAATCGCGTCGTTGTAAATCTCCGTAAGTGCCGGAATATCCTCTTCCCTTGCTCTTCGTATCATGCCTTCCGCCTTTCCCCGCGCTTCACAGCAGCCGTTTGCTCCTGCCTGCACCGCACGGCAGCCGTCCGCGCCTATTCGCACTTCATAGCCACCGTCAACTGCTGACCGCTTCCCGTGACCACCGCCTTTGCGCCGCAGATCAGCGGCATCATCGGCGGAAGATGCCCAAGATCGACGTCCATAACGACCGGGACCCGATATTCCCGCAGCAGATCGTACACGGCGTGATACTGGTCCAATCCCATCAGCGTCTGTCCGTACTGAAGCGGTCTGCCGATCAGAAACCCCTTTACATGCCGGAACCAGCCGGCATGCTGCATCTGCCAGACGGCGCGGCGGATCGCCATGACGTTCAGATCGCACGCCTCCAAAAACCAGATAACGCCGTCCTCGCGGTAGCGCTCCGCAAATTCCCCCACGCGGTCGTATTGCGTACCGAGCAGATTCACAAGACAATCCATACAGCCGCCCAAAAGCCGCCCCTCCATGCGGATCTCCCCGGCTTCCTCCGTCTCGGTAAAGAACCGCAGCACGCGGGGCTCCGTCGCATGGTAGGGAGCGCATGGATTTTCCTCGCTTTTTAATGACTCCTTCTCCCAACGATCGTAGCCCTCCATGGTGAGCTTTCTGCCGCGCAGCAGCTCGTATGCGTCGGTAATCGCCGGATGCCACGGCTCCATGCCGAAGACTGCGGCGCACGGCCCGTAAACGGAAGCGACGTCGCAGAGCGTCGTAAGCAGAAGCGTAACGTTCGTATTGTCCGAATAGCCCAGAAACCACTTCGGCTTTGCCTGCCGCAGCCACTCCCAGTCGATATCGTCCAAGATCTCACACATCAATTCCCCGCCGCCGCAGGAGATCAGCACGTCGCTCTCCTCGCTGCAATAGCTTTCGGTCAGCTCTCTTGCGCAAAGCTCCGGCGTGTTGCTGATGCCGATGCCGCGCCCCTCGTAGCAGTTTGGCCCGATCGTCAGGCGGTGCCCCAGCCGGACAAACTTCTCCTGCGCCGCCAAAAACGCCGTCCGGTAAGGCTCGATATTGCATCCAAACGACGGCGCCACAAAACCAATCGTTCCGTTTTCAGTCAAAAATTCCGGATATCTCATTTTTCCTCCCTTTAACATTCCTTATTCCGCGCGTTTTCTCGTCCGCTTCAACCCTGAAACGGACGCGAAAATCCGCCGTAATAAGAGACCGGCTCCCCCGCCTCCCGCAGATGGGACGTATCTCCCACCATCTGACACCGGAAGTACGCCTCTCCCGCCTTGCGCTCCTCGCTGGAAAGAACCGTGACCGAGGCCGGGGGAATGAACATTCCGTGCCAGAGCGTCGCCGGCGACGTATTGATCAGGTGCGACACCATCACCATCATGACCGCCAGATGACAGAAAAAAACAAGCGTCGTTTCGCTGCCCTGACTTTTTTCCAAACAAGCGATCGTGGTATCGTTATATTCCATAAAATGATCGCTCGGAAGTACATTCTGTGGAGAACGGTAGATCACCCCGTCCCGCTCGTAGCCGTATGCCGCCAACAGCTTGTCCAGCCCGCCGCAGACCCAGTCGTAGGCTTCTTTTACCTTGCCGGTCTGCATGATCGGCGATTCCCACCAATGCTCCGGCGAAAACAGCTCCGGATGCTCCTTCAGGTAATACGGGTAAAAATCCCACGGAATCTGCCGCCGGTTCGGATCCCAATAGCTCACCACCGGCGCGTCAAACTCCCGCAGCCAGTCGTACGTCACCGCTTCCCTTCCGTGCAGCCGCAGCGTAGGCTTTGAAGTCTCCTTCGCCCTTCCGAGCGGCGAGCAATAAAAATCGGTTACCTCCCAGTTTGCCGCGCGCTTTCCAAGCAGCTCTGCTTCGCGGTATCCCTTCGTCGTCAGCAGATCGTGCGCGTAGTCCGGCTCCGCATGCCGAATAAAAATCAGTTTCATATGCTAATCCTCATTCCGGAGCATTTGCGACGGGGCGAAGAGAAATTCGCGAAGGCGATTTCTCTTCTGCCATCAAAGCTATTTGTGATGCTCCGGCACAAATAGCCGATTGAAAAATCAGCACATCAGTGTGATTTTTCAATCTACCTCCTGTTGTTAGGTAGTATTGCATTCCACGGTTATTTTATCAGGAAATAAAGGCTTTGTACAGAATCAGGCTCATAAAAGAGACGAAAAACACTAGATCTTTTAGAAACAATGTAGTCTCCAATGTTTTTTGATTTATCTCTTAGGTCATGACTTATTTAATGCCATTTCATCAATAATCTCTTTGTAGTCAGAGATCAAATTTTCTTTTGTGTCCTTTTTTCTTATTGGTTTCATCGCAAAAAAATACATGGTTACAGCAACTATTGCGTACAGCAGTAAAACCATCAGTATGTACAATACTATACGCAATAGAATAAAGTCACTACCTCCTACAAGCAAAATGTCAATAGTCTCCATTAGCGCTTCGAAGATTTTTGTGAATATCAAAGTAACAAGACCCCCAATTAACAGTAAGGAAAAATTATGTTCTAAAACTTCATCTCTTCCAACACAATTAAGAAATCTGCTAAACTCCATTAAATCCTCTTTATCAAATTTCTCATATTTATGGCGAATATATTCTTTCCAGTCTTTATAAGAACTTATGTTTTTATCAAATTTAAGCTTTTTTATTTCTTTCCGTTCCAAGTGCATACAGCAAAGCGCTTTGTATCTAATTATTTCCTCCTGATAATCAAAATTATATTTTTCTCTCCCGATATCATAAATTGATTTTTTTCTCCGCCTTTTCTTTTTCCTCATGGCAGCATTCTACCCTCCTCACAATTCCCTTTTGTAAAATATTTTTTAGTTTTCTTTTATCTGGCAGGTGCCGATCTTACTGTTTTCCCTGCCATACCATAAGCAGTCCCATCAAAATACACCTTTGTCTCTGCCTTTTTTTCATAAAGCCCGCTCCGTCCCTTGCGAAGTCCTCATTTCCACTAAACAAGGAATCCTTTACACATCTTTTAGTTTCCATAGAAAATCCTTGATAACTTTCTCTCTGTTATACGCGGTTTCATAACAGGGTAAATGAAACCGCCCGCATTGCTCCTTAATGATCCGGCTGATCTCCACCATCTCCCTGCATGCGTCCCGATTCTCGGCCTCCGATTTATAATAGGTGTAGTCGGCGGGAGAATCGTACCGTTTCAGAATTTCATACCGTTCCTCCGGCGTGACGTCCGAGGTAAGAAAATAATGGATCTCACAAACGGAGCTGTCGATATGCTGCACATAATCCTCCGGAAGCAGCTGATAAACGTCAATGACAACGCCGTAATCGCACTCGTCGTATTCTCCGCTGTCGATCATCTTTTGAATAAATGGCGCCAGCTTCCCGCTGATTTTCTTGATGTTTTCCGGCTCGTCCGTTTCCGCATCCGTGCGGATTCCCGTTTCCGGAAATACGCTTTCGACTCCTGCCAGAACGGAATCCATGCTGAGATGCTGATAGCCGAATTGCTTCGCAAGCAGCTTGGATACGGTACTCTTTCCGGCTCTGGGGACTCCGGAGATGATAATGTATTTTTTCATGCCCTTCTCCCTCACATCGCAGGAAATCCATTCCTAAAGTTTATCGGCTGCCCGATATGCAGATTCCGTCTCCATTCCGGAGCCGCTCCGTCGTCTCCCCAATATTCGTCCAGCGCCAGTATCTTATCGCCGGAAAGCGTCAGGAACGACACAACGTGGAACGACAGCTCCCGGTCTTTGGAATATACATGCGTCACGGTGACCAGCAGCTCGCCGAACCGCTCCGTCCGCGCAATCTCTCCGTCCCATTCGCCGGGATATTCGCAGTTCGCCCGGATAAATTCCTCCACGTTAAACCGCTCGTTCGTACAATGCCAGCGAATCGAGGCATTTTCATGAAAGAATCTACGGATCGCCTCCGCGTCCTGCCGCAGGACGGCCCGCCAGAACCCCTCAATGTCCATCATGCGTCTGCGGCTCCGTTTCTCTTTATACAAAATGCACGCGCGAAACGTCGTATCGGTTCTGCTGCTGCTTTTCTTCGGCAGGATAGCCGCAGGGAATGATCGCAAAGGCCTTCAGCCCCTCCGGCAGCTCCAGAATCTCCGCCACGCGCTCCATCCGCTCCGCGATCGGCGCAATACCGAGCCAGACCGCTCCAAGCCCCTGCGCGTCCGCTTCCAGAAGCAGATTTTCCACCGAAGCGCTCAGGTCGATCTGCGCATATTCCGGCGCGGTGCAGGCTTCCCGGTAGCAGGCGACAAAAGCAAGCGGCGCGCCTTTGGTACAGCCCGCATAGGGGCTGCTCGCCGCAAGCGCCTCCAGCTTCTGCCGGTCAGTCACCACATAATACTCCCAAGGCTGCTGGTTGCACGCCGACGGCGCCGCCATTGCTGCGCGGAGCAGTCGTTCCACCTTTTCGTTTTCCACTTTACCTTCCCGATATTTTCGGATGCTTGTTCTGTGAAAGATGCCGTTCATTGTCCATCGTCCTCCTTTTTTCCGACCTCAAAATTCCATCACGAGTCCCACCTTTAACTGCCGGGCAACGTCCCCCAGCTCCTCCTTCAAAATCCCGTAGGCTCTCTTGCCGGTACAGTGCCCGGTATAGATATAAGGGGTGCCGGTTTCCTTGATCTTTTTGGCGAAAGATCGTACCTCATCTTCGGTCCGTCGGAATAAGTGAAAGCCGCCGATAAGGGCAAGCACCTTCTTATCCGGAAAGGCGGCAATCGCTTCGTTTATAATACGATCCGCGCCGCCATGGGAGCAGCTGTTGAAAATCACCAGCCCCTCCGGCGTATCAAATACCAGACTTTGTTCATGCGCAAAATCATCCGGCGACAGGCTTCCGTCCTTTTCTTTTATGTACAGATTTTCCCGTTTCCCGATGACCGCAAGCCCTTTGCTTTTATGCGGTATCAGAAAAACGCCTTCCGCAATCCTTTTGTCACCCGACGCATATTCGATTCGATCCTTATAATCCTGCAAGATCCCTTTGGGCAGACCGATATATTTTTTGAAGATCCAGCGTTTTCCATAGCAATTTTCCGCACAGGCGTCCCTCAGATAGAATTTCGCCTTTTGGTTGAGCCGAAAAAACGGGCGCATTCCGTTGGCATGGTCATAATGCGCGTGAGACAAAACAGCATAGCCGATATCCTCCAAGGGAACCCCAAGCCTCTTTCCGTTTTCAATAAACAGTCCGGACGAACCGGTATCCAGCAGAATTTTATCCTCCCCGTATTCAATATAAACACACAGTCCCCATTCGCCCTTCAGCGCGTCGTTTCCGATATTGTCCACTACTACAGTCGCTCTCAAACGTTTCATGCTTTCCTCCCTGCGCAATTCTCAAAGCTTCCTTTCAACCAAAGGCAAATTTCCCCTCTCCGTTATTGCTGGCCTGTAAAATTCCAAGAAATTTCTGCCGTCGTGACCGCACAGAATCGCTCTCGCTCCCCCCGTGCTTCTCATTTTAACATTTTAACATACAATTCCCCTTTTTACTATCGGAAAAGCACAAAGAAATATATCTCCTAATAAAACAAAAAACGGCTGCGCTGTCTGCCCTTCAAGCAGATAACACAGCCGAATTTCCACCCTGCTATCTTAGGAATCCTTTTTGCTTTGCATAATCCCATACAAAGAAAATAAACGCCATGATGATAAACAGAAACATCGAAAGAAAATCCCACACATTGATATAAGTTTCCGAAATCATCCTTACCAATATTGTTTTTATGCTTAAATTCAAAGAACTTAACAGCAAGCAGGTAAACGCTGCCGCCAGCAGCTTCCGGGACCTCAGCAGCCGAAAAAGGAAAAAGATAATCCACAGATACGCCAAAGAAATGCCCGACATGGCGGCGCCGACGGAAAACACCGATTTCTCATGAAGCCGCTCCCCCAAGAAATACAAATAGGGGAAAATAAAAACGCTCAGAAAAAATAAGCCTCCGCCGATTCCTCTCTTTCCCAGAAGAACGGGCAGAATGACAATCCACGCAAAAAACATGGAGCCGATGGGAATCATCGCCCATGTCAAATCACCGGAAACTGCAATATCACAAATGGCGCACACCATAATTCCTATGAAGATCGAAACGGAACAGAGCATCGCCATGATCCCCCGAATTCCGATCTTATTTTCACCCCTTCTTGTCAGCTCCACCAGATTTTCGTCTGCTTTTTCCCCATAATGTTCCACATTGATTTTCTCCCCGCTCAGCAATTCGTTTACGGTAATTCCCAAGATTTTGCAAAGTTCCAGCATGACAGAGGAATCCGGCATGCTTTTTCCTGTTTCCCACTTCGAAACAGCCCGGTCGGTAAGGTTCAGTTTCTCCGCTAGCTGCGCTTGGGTCAGATGCTTTTCCCTGCGGCATTCCGCAATAAATTTTCCAATCTTCTCCTGATCCATTTTCTGCCTCCTTTTTCTTCTTTTCTCCGGAACTTTACTCTCACAATCCAAGCATTTACACGAACAATTGGTAGAATGGGGGAAACTCAACCTACGGTTGGTGCGGAATTCTCATTTTTCCGTTTAATAACATACCTTTGCAGGGTCTCTCGAAAAGTCTCGCTGTAAAATTCCGCATCAAGCTCTCCGCCGCAGTTCTGAATAACCTTTGCGGAGGCGATATTCGATTTATCGCAGCTAACAATCACATCTTCGATTCCCATGATTCCGCAAACTCTTAACCCCTCCCGAAGCATCGCCGTCGCATATTGCTTTCTGCGTTCGGTCGGGCGGACGCTGTATCCGATATGCCCGGCCTCCTTTCTCAGGAACTCGTTCAACGCCAGCCGAATATTGATCATTCCGATAATCTTATCGTCTTCTTCCCTCACATAAAAGTAAGTAAGCGACGGAGCCATGGTTTCGGGAAGGTTGGCAATATCCATGTTTTTCACGAGCTGCTCCAGCCACCGTTCGTAGGTCGATTCTCTCAAAAAGCGGTCAAGCGAGCCGCTTCCGCTGATTTCAGAGCCGTATGTATAAAATTCCTTAATATATTCGATCGCTTTCTCTTTATAACCCAAACCGGGAAATACCATTTTCATCCTGAATCCTCATTTCTGAGCGACTTGTCGCGAAGATGTACAATCAGCGCTATTTGCTTTCGCTCAGAAGCAAATAGCCGATTGAAAAATCAGCACACCAGTGTGATTTTTCAATCTATCCTCCTTAAAACCTACAAATCCCAGAACAATAGCTAACTCTCTCAAACTCCATGTCCGGAAATGCCTTTGCCAGCTCCTCTGCGATAAGATAACATTCCTCATCGTCCCATTCCTCCCCGGCTCTCTGCCGGCATTCGTCCAGTTCCCGCCTCGTTTCGAACGCCACGTCGCCCACTAGAATTTCGCCGCCGGGGACAAGATATTTCTTCGTTTCCTGAAGAAAGCCCGTTTTTTCTTCCTCCGTCAAATGATGGATCGCATAGGTACAAATAATAAAGTCAAATTTTTCGTCCTCCAGCTCAGAGGGGAAGCCCTTCGAAAAATCATGGCAAAGCAAAACCGCATTCGGCATTTTTGCCCCTGCAAGCCGCAGCATTTCCGGCGAAAAATCCATACCGTAAATTTTCACCCCGTCGTCATACAGTTTCTTGGCTAAGATTCCCGTCCCAAAGCCGATATCCAGAATTTTCTTTCCGTTCCCCTTCCGAATTCGGTTGTAGATCCGATTGAGAACGTCTTTGTAGCCTGCAAAGGGATATTCCTTTGCCTCCTCGCTGAGCCGAACGCTCTGATCGTACCCGTTTGCCCATAAATCAAATCCGCTGCTGTCTAACATTGACTCCTCCTCTCTCCGTTCACAGAAGTAATTCATAAAGATAATCCGTAAACTGCAAATCCGTGCCTCTCTTTTTATAAGAATGCTCTCCGACCGCTTCAAAGCCGAGCTTTGCCGCGACGCGGTTTGACGCGGCGTTTTCTTTGTTGACCCGCATTGTAATCCTTTCGGCTCCCTGCCGCTTTGCATAATCGATCATGCTCTGCGCCATTTCCGTTGCATAGCCGTTCCCCCAGTACTTCCGGTGAACGCAGTAGGCGATGTCGTATGTTCTTCCGTCCTTGTCCGGAATAAAGCTGCAGGTGCCGATCCGCTCCCGTCTATCCTTCCTCTCGGCAATGAGATAGCAGCAGTCGGCATCGTCCCCCAACCCCTCGATCAACTTCAAATATTGCTCGTCGATCTCCACCATCGACTCGTCCGGCAGATACTCGCCCATTTCCGGATCGTTCCAAATACCGATCGCAAAGCGCGCATCCTCTTTTTCAAAGCTCCGTAGGTACAACCTTGAAGTCTCAATCTTTTCAATTCGCATTTCTTCTCCTCCGTCCTTTTGGTTCATTCAAAAAAACACAGCTGTCCGTCCTTTAAGGACGCCAACCTCCTCTCAACGATCCTGTCCTCCGGTTCCACCTCTCCGCAAAGCAGCGGAGCCTCCGGACGATATTTTGAGATCGTCTGCGCCACCTGCTTGTCATCAAAATTTGCATAACAATATTTACAGCCGTTCCGACAGGAATTATAAACGCCCACGTCGATGCTTTCCATACAGCCGCAAGCCTTTCTCTGATTTCTGTCCTTCCCCGCCCGCAGTTTGCAGCCAAGCATCCGCTCAAACAGACTCCGGTCGATACAGCTTCCGGGCGCGACGCCGCAGTCGCACAAATCCGGTTCTTCCGCGCAGCTTTCCAGCCGCAGACGGTATTTCTCCGCAATCTCCGCAAGCCCCGCTGCAAGCGCCCGCATCTCCGGCTCCGCCGTCTGCATAAGTCCCAGCTCCGCCGTATTTCTCCTCGTTTTTGCATAGAAGTCGCCAAAACTGATCACGGCCTTTTCCGTATAGCCCGAAAGACTTTTCGCAATTTCGGCAAACGCCCGCAAATGATATTCCGGCGTATACTTCGAGCTCAGGAAAATCGGGTCGTACCGCCAGACGACTCTCTCTTTTCCGATCCGCTCCGACAAGCTCCGAAAGGTCGGGATCAGTTCCCGCCTTTTTGAAGGGAGACCGGGCTCCATGTCGGCGCCGTACCCGGTCAGCGTAAACTGAAAATAATAGGGATATCCGCGCAGCTCCTCCAGCCGCATCATCAAATTCGCCGGATTTTTCGTCCAGAAAACAATTCCGTCAACGACCTCGGGAGAAAGCGACAATTTACTGATCTGTCGGGGATTTCTCGGATTTCTAACATAGAGAAAGCCCTCCCGAAGCCGCCGCAAAAACCAATCGGAATAATAATTCGGGATGTCGGTTCTTCTGCTGACACTTAAAATCATGCGATTCCTCCTTAGAACTCCGGCAAAGCCGCAAACGCCTTCGGCTTTTGCGGCTCGCGTGGCTCGCGGCGCAAGGGATAACGGCGGGGGCAGCGGAGACGAAAAACATGTCTCCATGCCCCCCGCTTCCTTCTCTCCGGCAAAGCCGCAAACGCCTTCGGCTTTTGCGGCTCGCGTGGCTCGCGGCGC
>JAUNGI010000010.1:0-58259 GCA_030524525.1 Lachnospiraceae bacterium | reverse complement strand
AAGGGATAACGGCGGGGGCAGCGGAGACGAAAAACATGTCTCCATGCCCCCCGCCGTTATCCCTTACTTGCTTTGCCTTTACCGCACATTATACCTTGTTCCCGTGCGCTTTAGCGCACACTTAATTCAGAAGTGCTAAATGCGAAGCATTTTGCACATTATACCACAGCCTTTTACCAACTGTCATCTTCAAAAGCTGCTGTACTTTTCTTTTTTACAAAAATTGGAAAACAAGGTGTTTCTCGCCCTGCGCTCCAAGTAATAGCGTTCAAGATGCCCCGTATTTCCATTTATATAGAATATAATGATGATAATTATTACATACGACAATTTTCTATTGTCCTAGTGTATCGACATATCAAAAAGAATTAGGTTGAAAAGTCATGCTAAGGAGCCGATCTTTCAGCCAATTTATTTCTGCCGCGAAAAGGGAGGATCGTATGGGGACGCAAAAAACACATGGTCAGAAAAAGAAAAAGCAAACAGAATTTATTGATTACGAAGCCAAGTTTGCAGAGCGTTTGACACAGCTTCGACTGCTGACCAAGGTCTCCTGTCGGGAGATGAGCTTGGCGCTTGGTCAAAGCGAGGGCTATATCAACAAGATCGAAAACGGAAAAACGCTGCCGTCCATGCAGAATTTCTTCTACATCTGCAACTATCTTGACGTTACGCCGGAGGAATTTTTCACCTTTTTCCCGGAGGATTCCAAGAACCAGCATTTCTACGACAAGTTCGCCCGCCTGCCGGAAAAGCAGCAGGAGCATATCTTGTTGTTTATTGAGGATTTACTGTAAAGCCGCTAATGCCATGCAGAACCAAGAATCTCACAAGCGAGATTCTCCGCCTGCGGCGGGTCGCTCCGGCGACACCGTTCCATTCCGCTGCAGGGCAATCCCAGCAGAGCTTTCTGTGTTTCAGGCGACGCTCTTTCCTATGAAATCAAAAAGGGCAGGATGCGAAAAGTCATCCTGCCCATCTGTTACGTTTGCCGGAATTCTCGCTTCGAACGCGCCTCTGCGGCACATTTCCGCTTCATACAAATACAGGTTCCGAGCAGAGCGTCGTGTTAACGATGTGGAAGCAAGGTTTTCTACAGGGCAAAGACGCGATTTTCCTTGCGCGGAGCGGCGTCGGGCGCGCTTCCCTCCGCATAGCCCAAGGCACAGTGCCCGATCCCTTCATATTCGCCTTCCACTCCGAGCGACCGCAAAAATTCCTTTCCCCACTCCGTCTCGAACTCCTCCTTCGCCCGGTGGATCCAGCAGCTTCCAAGCCCCAGCTCATGCGCCGCAAGCATCAGATTTCCCATTACAAGACTTCCGTCGTAAACCCGGGTGGGCCAATCCTTCTTTGCAAGTACGATCAGCATAACGGGCGCGCCGTAAAACGGGTCGAAGCCTTCGTTCCAGCCGCCGATCTCGCAATTCATTCTTGCGATCCTATCCCGCAGCTCCTTGTCGGTCACCTGAATGATGATCGTACTCTGGCTGCCCCTGCCGCTTGCAGCGTATAATCCTGCCTCCGTGATCCGGTCAATCAGCTCCTTCGGCACCGCATCGGGTTTGTATTTCCGAATGCTTCTCCTTGTTTT
Organism: Lachnospiraceae bacterium; assembly: GCA_030524525.1. GTDB lineage: Bacteria > Bacillota > Clostridia > Lachnospirales > Lachnospiraceae > ISDg. The sequence goes on along the minus strand of JAUNGI010000010.1, from coordinate 56,665 downwards.
GATCTTTTCCAAAACATCGCTCATTTTCTTTCCCTCCATTTTTCCAATTCTTTTTCCAAGACGTCCGCAAAGCGCTGAATCTTCGGAGCAAGCGTTTCCGCATAGTCCCCGATTGCCGGATCGCAGCGGTATGCCATCGGAGCTTTTCGCACCCGCAGCGCGGTTTCAAGCGCTTCGGGAACCGGGCATAAATGCTGCTCCAACGCCCACTGCGCCGCCTCCGTCTTGGATATGACCGCCCCTTCGCGAAGCGTGTAAATGCCTCTGGCAATATCCAAGAGCCAGCCGAAGGTGTATAGACTGCGGCCGGTCGTCTGCGCATATCGTCGGATGCTTTCATAGTGCTTTTGTACATCGTCATAAAGTTCCGCATATTCCGGCATTTTTAGTTGCTCCCGAACGTCCGCTCCCAATAGCAATTTCCCGCTCCGCAGCAGCTCCACCATACAAAAGCTGTCAAACAAATAGGTCTCGGTAATTCGCTGACCGCTGGTTCCCCAATATACGACACGGTCGGGCTCTTTGGAAAGAAACGCGGACAATGTCAGCATCCCGCCCTCAAAAGAGCGATAATACGGATTATCCGGCTCATTTTCCAGCATTTTCTGCCGCAGCAGTAAAAGCTCCTGCGCCTGCCCTTCCGATATTCGTTTCTGCGTCAGCACGAGAATGTCGATATCGCTCCATCCCAGTCGAAAATCCCGCAAAACCGAGGAACCGTATAGGTAGACCGACGGCTGATTTTCCGCAAGGATCCGCTTGATTGCCGAAAGCATGCTTTGGATCGCGCGCTCTCTGTTTTCCGGTTCCGCTGCCGCCGCGCGGTCTGCTTGCTTGTTGGTTTCACTCATATTCTTGCTCCCGCACCATTAAGTCCAATGATAACAATAATTTTCTTCATCTATTTCTCCAAAGGAACTTGAAATTTTCCTCTGCTCCATAGCCACATCGGTGTATGAATATCAATCGGCACGATATCTGTGTGAGCAAGAACCCTTTCCCAGCGTTCCGTAACAAGTGTCTGAGCCTCAGCTTGCTGCGCCTCCTTTTCCGTGATAAGCCCCAGTTTTGTGCTGGCTTGAATCACATGCGTGTCAGGCGCTACAGTTATATTCTCTCGATCCTGAAATTTCACATCTGTATACTGTTCCATTACATACAACCAATAATTGCAGATCTTATTCCCGCCAAGGTATGGGAACTTCTTTTTATTCCCCTGTATATAATTTTTTATAGAAGAAACATTATACTCCATAACCGAAAACAGGTTTCGAATATCCCCCGCAAAGTCCTGTTCTATCGTGCGGCATAGTGTAGACCATATAACAGGCTGCTTATTCGGCTGAAGGGCAACCTTATATCTTACAAGGATATTCTTTATCTCCTCTGGTTCCATGGCGCATACCATATGACTGTCGAATATGTTTGGAAACTCCGAATACATTTTGTTGGCACATTTCCAAAGAGCATAAGAATCACGCTGGTAATTCAGAGCCATAGGAAGCGTAAAGTACATATAGTTCTCTTTTAAGGAAATCTTCAGATTAGGGTTTTTATGTTCAGGCATTTTTTCTCCGCCAAGCAGCCCCATGTTATAGGCTTGTATGAGATGTTGTACGGATTCGATAATGTTATTTTTATTGTTCATTTTAACTTCAACTAAAAAATGATATCATTCTCATTTTTTATTTATGACATTATCGTTATTGGCTCAATATGGCTCAATTGCTCCATTTTGATGTCGGCTTCTTTCAACGTTTTCGGAAATAAATCTAGCCGATTTCATCTAAAAATATCGAAATTTGCCTCGTCCGCTTCAAGTCCATTCGTTAGCGGGAACATATCCACGATTTCAGGAAACCCGCGTAAAATGGGACTTTTTCGGGAATCGGGCAAGCCCATCGCCCAACCCTGATCGGCTCCGCGAGTGCATGGGATTTCATCGTCTCACCCCGTCGATCTTTAGTCATGGATCTGCCAGTGGCCATATCGTTTCCCGCCGATGCGCTCAATTTTTCCCTCATTCTTCAATTTATCCAGTACACGATAAACAGTTCTTAGTCCAGCATTCAAACTCTTTGCCATTTCGGATGCTGTTGATGCCGGATTATCATGAATGAGTTTCAAAATTTCACATTCTAAACTGCCATTCAAACTGCCATTTGGCAATTTGGGATTTGGCACTTTGGTGCTTTGGAGTGCATTAAACTTTACCATGATATCCTCACCGTGCACAATGTACTCCGGCTCATCAGCGCCAAGATTTTTACAGGCATCACAAATTTTCTGAATTCCACGCCCCCAGCTTTCAATATAACCTGCGCGGTAAAATACTCTCGCGATATCCGGATTAAAAGGCTTTGAGGAATGGGCCTCCAGCAAAGTTTCTGCCGTCCAACCAAAAGGAAGCAGACTGCCGTTGCTGATATACATTGCATCCTCATCAATACGAATTTGAATCGGATTATTGTCAGCCCAATTGCAATGAATCAGAGCGTTATAAACTGCCTCGCGCACTGCATCTCGGGCAAAGGGCTAGGTTTCCACCCTTGTTTCTTTATGATAAGAAACTGCTGCTTTCAGATATTTCAAATAAATCAAGTCAATCACTCTATCTGCCATCAGCAGTAGTGACCCATGTACTTCGTCTTGATACAAAAGCTCGCTGCCCTCAAATTTCCCAATTTTTACATAACAGCCGCTGATGATCTTCTCCGCATTACGATAGAAACAGAGCGCTCCGGCCCTTTTCAGTTTGTCATCAACCAGTAGGTCGAGCTTATCTAAAAGCTCTGCATTTGGTATATTCAAATCCTCTTTTGTCATGCGTCCACTGCGAAGCGCCTCGCGGCGGAAAATATCAAAACTCTCTTTGTCTAAATCGTCAACCGTGATATTAGATACCGTCGCCGCATCCCACTTTATTCCGGTCTTCGACATCAGAAAATTTGTCAGGGCATTACCACGGAGCTGCTGCTTCGTACTGCCGCTGCGATAATGATATTCACCGTCATGATTGAAGTGTGGGAACCTCACTCTGTCTAATGACTATTTTGATGTCGTTGCCTTGATTGCACCCAGACAGTGTATCCTTACGACACGGTTTTCGTCGGTTTCAGATATGCGTTGCAACTGCTCCACATAAGGTCTGACAAACTCCGGTCTGCGCTTCCCAAGAACGCGGAAGATTTCGGGAGCTTCCATCCTTACCTTGTCATCTGCGTCGTGCAGAAGCGTTTCAAACATCGTCATGTAATTCTCATAAATGTCGGGAGTGTTCGTGGCGATGTTTTCTGATGCCCAGATAAAACTCAGCCTTACCTTTGGCTCTTCATCAGAGGCAAAACGGAACAGACCGGTCCAATACGCTTCGATAACCTGATAGTTGCCTCGTCCGATCCTGCCAAGAGCATTAACTGCCCGTTCGCGTAAAAGCGAATCTGAGCTATCACAGAAAGAAGCTATTTCAGGAACCGCATCCTGCACTAACAGCGGATATACAAGGCCCATCTCACCAATAAGCCATAGCGCCTTTGCTTTTATCTTTACAGATTCATGGCCAAGGAGCGATGAAACATACGGGATGCTTTCTTCCCATTTATCCTTGTCTTTTGTCAACACTCCAAGTTCTTTATATAACTCCGATTCGTTCAAGCTGTCGTCTCCTGTAATTCACAAACCATTATGTACTCTTCGTCGTTCTCTTCTACCGTCTGAAAGCCAACCTTCTCATACAAGCGCACAGCATAGTTTGCTTTTTGTACAGCCAGAGATGCTTTGTTGAAACCTTGCATCTGGAGAAGAGAAAGCATTTCTTCCATAAGCCTCGTGCCGATGCCCTGACCACGATAATCCTTGTAAAGCGAAATTGCGAAGGACGGTGCATCATCATCCACATGTCCATAATCGTTCATGATCCGCGTCCAGACTGCACCGACAATTTGATTATTACTTACTGCGACAAGGCAGTTGTCTCCCCGCCGTGTTCCAAAATCATCTGTATATATCCGCAGCTCAGGTTTTTCGACTATATCTCTTGGCGGAGGTGTCATACCTTCTGGTATGAATATAGCCTCATAAAGAAACTCTTTTAATAGAGAGACTTCATCGTTTCTGAGCATTCTTGTTTCAACTTGCATGCATTCTCCAATCTGCCCGGCATCTAAATCACAGCTTCAAACCTATAACAAAAACATCTAAACCACTAACTCAACCTGCCGACATCTAAACCGCCTACTCAACCCTCCGAACATTTGCTTTGATATGTTCCCACGGAGGGATTTTTGCGGCCTTTTTCGCTCATTGCCGCTGACGGCTTAATGCCCGGAAAGCCCGTAAATACGGCACTTTTTCGGTGGTCAGCTTTTACCCGTGACATCAAGACTACCGTCTCCACATGGCTCGATTACTCCAGATTGATGTCAGAATTTTTCAGTCGTTTGCGGAAATATGTCAAAGGCTGTTTCGACCTAAAAAGTACCTTTTTTACATTTTGTGCGTATGTGGAAACAGGTCAACAAGCTTAGGCATACTTAATTATTGCAAAAATAGACATTTTCTCCAGCTGCCTCAAGACCGCTCTATGAGAGAACAAGTCTGAAAATTCATGCCACAACATACTTACTGTCGAAACCGGTACTTTCCTTTTCCGTGCCCGGACACCGGCTCGATGATTCCGTACTCCGTCAGTTCTCTTAAAAGCTCAGAAGCTCTGGATGCTTTAATATCAATCACTCTCATCACATCCAAACGCCCAAAGATTGTCTGATCTGAGAATGCCTCGCGGAGCTTCAAAACATGACTTGTCGTTTTCGGTTGAAACATCTTTTCAATATCCGCTTTTATTTTGTCAATGTCCGTTTTTTTTGTTTCAATGTCCGGTTTTTTCGGTCCATTGAAGGTTCCGCTGATGTGCAATGTCCGGTTATGAAGCGGATGGTCCTCATTCAACAGGAGATTACGAAGAAATACTTCAAGGTACTCCGTCGTTTCACAAATGCCGTTTTTTAGATCGTTATAGTTTGCTCTGACCAGTGAATTCCGAAAATACCATGCGTTCTTGGCAAAAATATCGTTCGTCACATCGAAGCCCAATGTACGCAAATACTTGATAAAAAACACTGCTGTCGTTCTGGTGTTTCCCTCGCCAAATGCATGGATCTGCCACAGTTTAGAAACAAATACCGCTAGGTGGTGAACAATCTCATCCATCGAGAGATTTTTATAAGAGAATTTTTTTTCTTCTGAGAAATCGTAATCCAATGTTGCACGCAGTTCCGTAGCGCTGCAGTAGAGCACGGTCTCTCCATTCAGAACCCATTCCTTCTTTGTGATGTTGTAATCCCGGATGTACCCAGCATGAGAATAGATACCGGCAAACAACTTTCTGTGGATGGAAAGATACTCATTCGGCGTGAAACTGAAGGCACGCTCGGATAGAAGAGCTGCTATCCGCGCAGAAACCTTGTCGGCTTCTTCCGTGCGGTCTCCGGTATTGCAGGCAGGATTTTCCTCGTAGTAGCTCTGCAAAAGTGCATTTGCTTCTTCAAATGATATCTCTCCCTCAATATTACGAACTGCAGTTCGAATTAAATATTCGGATGTTTTGAGTCCATCAACCGCCTGCAGACCAATAGCTGTATGCCACGCATACCCTTTGTCCCGCTTGTCCGGCTCATGCTCCTTGATATATGTCTTGAATGGATCTTTATTCACTCTAATCCTCATTTCTGAGCGACCTTGTCGCAAAGAGGCGATGAGAAATCCGCGCAGGCGGTTTCTCATCTGCCATCAGAGCTATTTGTTTTCGCTCAGAAACAAATAGCCGATTAAAAAATCAGCACATCAGTGTGATTTTTCAATCTATCACCTCACTGCTCTCATCATACATAAATTTCTCCCCGCCTTTACTAAATTCGCTTCAAAAGTTCCTTAAGTGCTACCCTTCAAAGCCCTCTTTCTCGGCAAAGCGAATCTACAGTTCCATGATCAATGATATAATCCTGCTCTTCCAGCTGAGAAAATGCTTCTGTACTCATTAAAGTATGATTCCAGTTATTGTAAAGCATTCCTTATTTTTTCATTGCAAGCTGCCTCTGGAGCTTTCATCTTGGTCTCAATTGCCCGAAAAACGCAGTAATACTTGACTTTTGAGCCTATTTTCCTTCCACCCGTGACATCAACACAACCGTCTCCACATTATTATTCCACGCAAACATATCCACGCACCGCACCTTCTCCACCCGGTACCCCCGCTCCTGCAAAACCGCCAGATCCCGCGCAAGCGAGGTCGGCTTGCAGGAAATATAGATCATCTGCTCCACGCCGTAATCCAGAATCTTTTGCAGCGCCTTCGGATGAATTCCGTCTCTGGGCGGATCGAGAACGATAAAATCCGGACGTTCGGGGATCTTGTCAAGCATTTTCAGCACGTCGCCCGCCAAAAAGCGGCAGTTGGTAAGCCCGTTCAGCGCGGCGTTGGCCTTCGCCGCTTCGACGGCTTCCGGAATCAGCTCCACACCGACGACCTGTTTTGCCACCGGCGCAAGCAGCTGTCCGATGGTGCCGGTTCCGCTGTACAGATCAAAGATCACCTGCTCCCTCGTGTTCCCCACCATATCGCGGACAATGGAATAGAGCGTCTCGGCGCCGAGCGAATTGGTCTGGAAAAAGGAGAACGGGCTGATGCGGAACGAAAGCCCCAGCAGCTCCTCCGTAAAAAAGGCTTCTCCGAACAGCAGCTCCGTATGATCGTTGCGGATCGTATCGCCCACGGCGTCGTTCTGCGTATGCAGCACGCCCGCAAGCTCCCCGGTAAACGGCAGACCGCGAAGCGCCCGTACCCATGCGGAGAAATCGTGTTCGCGTTCCGTAGTCGTCACAAGCACAACAAGGATCTTGCCGGTCTTCTGCGCCTTGCGCACAAGCAGGTGCCGAAGGAATCCCTCCCGGCGCATCTTGTGATAATAAGGCAGCCCCGCCTCCCTTGCATATTGAAGCGTCGCCGTCAGAATCGCGCGGATATCCGCATCCACGATCCGGCATTGGTCGGTCGTCACAAGGTCATAAAAGCTGCCCTTCTTGTGAAGGCCGAGTGCCAACGGCCCGCCCTTATATTCGTCTCCGAAGGAAAATTCCATCTTGTTCCGATATTCCCAGACGGCGGGACTCCCGGCGATCGGCTCCCAGACCTCTTCTCCCGCAAGCATGACGGGCGCAAGCAGTTCCTTTACCTGCCGCTCCTTCAAACGAAGCTGCGCCTCATAGGACAGAGTCTGCAAGCTGCAGCCGCCGCAGACGCCAAAATGCGGACAGGGCGGCTCCTGCGTTTCTTCCGGAGACGGCTCCACGACTCTCAGAAGCGTGGCCTCCGCCTTATCCTTTCGGGTCCTGACAATGCGTGCCTCCACCTTTTGTCCGGGCAGCACGCCCTTCACCGTTACTTTTTCACCTTCAATATACAGGCTTCCTTTTGCCGGAAATGTCGTATGTTCCACGATTCCGGTCACGATCTCTCCCTTTTTCACTTGACGCCGCCTTTCCCAAGCTTATTTCCATTGCTCTCATCATAACATAAAACCAATTTTTTGAAAAGCCCTTTACTTTAATTGTTTAGAGTGTTAGAATAGGGGTAAATTTTTACGGAAAGGAAGATTCCAATATGAGCAAATCCCTGCACTCCCCCGCCGCCGACCACCTGTTTGAAGGCGTCCTGACGTTAAAAACCGTTGACGAATGCTACCGTTTTTTTGAGGATGTCTGCACGATCAATGAAATGCTTGCCATGTCGCAGCGCTTTCAGGTTGCGACCATGCTCAAGGAGCAAAAAACCTATGTTGAGATCGTAGACGAGACCGGAGCCTCCACCGCCACGATCAGCCGGGTCAACCGCGCGCTGACCTACGGCAACGACGGCTATGAGCTCGTTCTCGAACGTCTGAATAAGGACAAGAAATGAAGCCTCATGTAAAGCAGGATTCGTATGACGAATTCTTACGTTATGGGAAAATCTCAAAGAACGGATACAAAAAGATCAAACGGTACATATCCGAGGTTACGGACGGGACGCGCATGGAACAAAATTGTATCTGGAGCTATACAAGTATCTTTTTCATAACTCCCACGTTGAAAAAGACGCCTCCAACAATACGCAGCCACACCGTCTGATCCGGCAGTTGACCGGCTTGAAACGGAATTATAATGTGTATAATTATCAAGTATCGCATATCTGGGGACGTACCAAAAACATTTTCCTGTTTGAAGCGCCTTGGAACCTCTGCTATACCCCGAAAATTATAGATCCCTTCACCGGACACGAGACGCAGGGGCCTTGGGGAATCGAGTATAAAGAACTTTTTCTGAGCCGCGCACGCGAACGCTACCAGCCGTTTCTTGACGACTACAACGAGCTTTTGGAGACGCTGAATATCTTGCCGCGCGTACAGGAATACCTTCTTTCCCTGCACGACCTTCTGCCGGAAAAAGAGTGGACACAGTTTTCCAAAGATGTGTTTGCGGAGCTTTCCCCCATTCGCTAAAAACGCGGAGGCGTTTGCCTCCGCGCTTTCCTTCTCCCGATTACTTTTTTGCTTCCTCGCTTTCCTCTGCTTCATTTTGAAGCAGATCGTCAATGATCTTCTCGATCATCTGCTTTTTCATGTAAACGTCAAAGCTCAGCATACTGATAAAACTGAAAATATGCAGAAACTCCCGTTCCTTCTCGCCCTGCACGTTTGCAAAGGTACGTTTTGACTGGGTAAATTTGTTCATAACATCCTTTACGGTGTTTTCCGTTGCCTGTCCCTCCATCGTGGCAAAGACCTCGCTGTAGATCTCTTCCAGAGAAATCTCCTTGCCCTCTCCGAAAAACATCTCGGTCATCGGCGTAACGATCTGCTTGATATCGCTCATGGAGAGCACGTTTTTCAGATAATAGATAAATACGAGCAGGTACATATGATCCTTGCTGTACTTCTTCTTGTTGGGACTGGGCAGCAGATCATTTTTCGTATAGTTATTTATCATGGTCTTGGTCAGCAGCTTGTCGCTTTCAAACCGCTTCGTCGTCTCCAGATGCTCGTCCATAAACGTCGTGACCTGATCCATATATAAATCAATATCGGGAATGTCGTGCGGCTTTACATAGTTGGTCTTCTCCATCCCCGCAAGCAGCTCCCGCAAATAATTTTTCCAAAGTGTTTTCATTGGTCTCCTCCAATCCGAAGCTCTGCCTTCAGTATATAGTACAGAAAACCGCATGTCAATGAAATCCTCTCAAAAACGCGGTTTTTCAAACCGTAGTTTGGGTGTTGAGCCGATTCCCTTTTTGTGATAAAATCAAAACACATTGAGGGAGGCATTGAGGTACTTATGAGTATTTACGACACGTTAAATCCGGAGCAGCGTCAGGCTGTCTTTCACGACAAGGGGCCGCTCCTGATCCTCGCCGGAGCCGGTTCCGGCAAGACCCGCGTTATCACCCACCGGATCGCCCATTTGATTCAGGACTTGGACGTAAGCCCTTACCGGATCTTGGCGATCACCTTTACAAATAAAGCCGCCAAGGAAATGCGCGACCGCGTGGACGCCTTGGTGGACTACGGCGCAGAAAGCATCTGGGTCTCCACGTTTCATTCAACCTGCGTACGCATCCTGCGCCGCTTCTGCGACCGGATCGGTTTTAACCGCAATTTTTCGATCTACGACACGGACGACCAGAAGGCGCTCATCCGGAACATCATCAAAAGGCTGGATCTGGACCCGAAAAAGTTCCGGGACAAGAGCTTTCTTTCGGTCATTTCCGCCGCCAAAAACGAGCTGATTTCCCCCGAAGAATTTGCGCATGCCGCCGGGCGGGACTATATCGCCTCGATGCAGGCCAAGGTCTACGCCGAATATCAGGAGGCGCTGCGCGCAAACAACGCCTTTGACTTCGACGACCTGCTTGTAAAGACCGTGGAGCTTTTCCGCGCAAGCGGTGAGGCGCTTTCGTACTATCAGCGCCGTTTTGAATATATTCTTGTGGATGAATATCAGGACACGAACACCGCGCAGTTTGAGCTGATCCGTCTGCTTGCCAATTACACGAACGACGACGGAGAGATCGAGCACAATCTCTGCGTCGTAGGCGACGACGATCAGTCGATCTACAAATTCCGCGGCGCGAACATCCGCAACATTCTGGATTTTGAGCGGCATTACCCGGAGGCGATGGTCATCAAGCTTGAGCAGAACTACCGTTCCACCGGAAACATCCTCGCGGCGGCAAACGAAGTCATTGCCCACAATCTGGGGCGGAAGCCGAAGGCGCTCTGGACGCAGAGTCCGGAGGGCGCGCCGATCGCCTATACGCTGTTTGAAAACGACCGGGAGGAGGCCCGGACGATCGCCGGAGAGATCGGCGACGACGTGGAAAAGGGGCGTTCGCGCTATGCCGATCACGCGGTACTCTACCGCACCAACGCGCAGTCCCGCGTTCTTGAGGAGCAGTTCATTTACCGGGGCGTTCCCTATCGTCTGGTCGGAGGCGTCAACTTCTATCAGCGCAAGGAGATCAAAGACCTGATGGCATATCTGAAAACCATCGACAACGGTCTTGACGGCATGGCGGTAAAGCGGATCCTGAACGTTCCTCGGCGCGGCATCGGACAGACGACCATCGAACGCGTCGAGGATTATGCGTTCCGAAGCGCCGTCAGCTTTTACGACGCGCTTGTCTGTGCAAGCTCCGTTCCCTCCATCGGCAGAGCCCTCTCCAAGATCGAGAGCTTTGTCGCGCTGATCGAGGGGCTGCGCAGCAGGCTGGCACAGCCGGGCTACTCTCTCAAGGAGCTGATCGAGGATATTCTCGAAGCGACCGGCTATCGGGAGGATCTGCGCGAACAGGAGTCGGAAACGGCGGAGGATCGTCTTGCCAACATCGACGAGTTCATCAACAAGGCGGTCGGCTTTGAAAAAGATGCGGAAGACCCTTCTCTCAGCGCTTTTCTCTCGGAGATCGCCCTCGTTGCCGACATCGACTCCGTGGACGCGGATACGGACTGCGCGCTGTTGATGACCCTGCACAGCGCCAAGGGGCTGGAATTTGACCATGTGTATCTGTGCGGAATGGAGGAGGGGCTGTTTCCGAGCTGCATGTCCCTCGCGGCGGACGATCCGGAGCAGGAGCTGGAGGAGGAACGTCGGCTCTGCTATGTGGGGATCACGCGGGCCAAGCAGACGCTCTCGCTCAGCTCCGCCAAAAGCAGGATGATGCGCGGAGAACTGCAATATAACCACCCGTCCCGCTTCCTGAACGAGATCCCAAGGCACCTGCTCCGGAAAAGTGCCTCGGGAAAGGCAAACGACTACTTAAACAAAGCCTCCTCGGCTGCCGCGGGAACCGACCTGTATACCTTCCTGAACCGACAGAAGGAGCGCAGACAGGCAGGGAACGGCGGATACGCAGGAAACAGCCGTACGCCGAGCGGCTTGACCGCTTCCGGCGCGGCGGGCAGCCCCGCAAGGACCGGCAGCGGCACGGCAGGCAGCTCCGCAAGAACCGGCAGTATTCCGGCTTACGCCGCCGTCAGCAGCCCCCTTCCCCGGCCTTTGGGGACCGACGGTCTGGGCTATCAGGTGGGCGATACCGTAAAACACCTGAAATTCGGTACCGGAACCGTGACGGACATCCGGCGCGGCGGCAAGGATTTTGAGGTAACGGTTGACTTCCCTTCCGGAACGAAACGGATGCTGGCGTCCTTTGCAAGACTCGTTAAAATTGGATAAAATTTCATGATTTTCCTGTGAAAATTCAAGAAATGGGTGGAAAAGCCGGAAATAGAATGCTATAATTAGGTTATCCTATTGTAAAAGAAATGAAAAGACTGAAAGGCTTAAGGAGGAATGACCCATGAAAAAATGTTGTGAAGAAAAATGCAGCAAGAAGCTGTACTGGATCTTTGCCATTGTCGGATTCGTTGCCGTTGTAGCCGGTATCGCGTACGCCGTATACCGTTACTGCACTCCGGACTATCTTGACGAGTTCGACGATATGGACAAAGACGAGCTGGAGGACGAGGAAGCAGGCGAGACCATCACCTTGAGTCCGGAAGCCGTAAACGCAGCGGACGGAGCCGCTGAGGAATAAAAATCCAAACGGGAGAGCGCGGAAACGCTCTCCCACTTTTTTTAGCGATAAAAGTTATTTTACATACTCTGTCGTAACAAGCTCTTCGTAGGGGGCGCGTTTCTCAAGCTCTCCCGCCTCGTCCAGAATATCCTGCAGCAGCTCGAAGCTCTCTTTCTCAAACACCAGATTTTCTTTCCATGTATCCTGCACCTGATACCGCTCCACGATCACGGTCAGCTGCTCCACGGTATAGCCCTCAAACTGCGGCAGGATCACCTCGGCGATCTCCGCAGGCGTATGGCTGTTCACATAGTCCAATCCCTTCTGAATAGCTCTTGTAAACGCCTCGATGATCTCCGGATTTTCCTTGATGTAGCTGCCTCTCGCACAATACGCCGTATAGGGAACATAGCCGCTCTCGACGCCGCAGGAAGCGACTACCGTTCCGACGCCCTCCGCTTCCAAGGAAGATGCTGCCGGTTCAAATTCCACGGTAAAATCCCCGGTTCCGGCAGCAAACGCCTGCCCGGTCAGTCCGAAGTCGATGTTCTGGATCATCTCCATATCCGAAGCGGCGATCCCCTTCTGCTTCAAAATATACTCAAACACCATCTGCGGCATACCGCCCTTGCGGCCGCCGACCACCGTTTTTCCTTTGAGCTGGTTCCAGTCAAATTCATAGGTTCCGTCCGCATTCTTTTTTGCCTGAACGCTGCCGTTTTCCAAAAGCTCGGAACGCACGACAAGGAAATTCCCCGCCCGCTGCGTGAGCTGCGCAAAGTTCACAACATAATCCTCCGCGCCCTGATTGTAAACGAAAATACTCTGCTCCGAGCCCATAAAGCCGATCTCCGCCTCGCCCGCAAGCACCGCCGTCATCGTATTGTCCGCTCCGGCTCCGTTTACGATCGTAACATCCAGCCCCTCGTCCTCAAAATACCCCAGCTCGTAGGCGACATACTGAGGCGCGTAGAAGATCGAATGGGCCACTTCGTTCAATACGATCTTATTCTTGTCTTTTTCCTCCTTGCAGCCGGTCAGCGCCAGCGCACAAAGGACGAGACAAAGTACGATTCCAATCCGTTTTCGCATAAAAAACTCCCTGTGTTCCTGCTGATTTCAGTATACACAGAGAGTTTTTCTTTCGTGCTTGTCACGCTTTCGACGCCGTTCGATTTTTATTTTGCATCGCTCGGACGATGCCCCAAGGTAACCGACAGCTCCACTTCCCGGTATTCGCCCTGCGTCATTCGCTGCACGGTAATTGTAACGGTCGTTCCCGCCTTGGTGTAGCTCAGAAAATTCTGTAAATCGCTCATGCAGGTGATCACGGTATTATCCACCTTGGTAATAATATCCCCGGCAAACATTCCGGCTTCCTCCGCAGGCGAATCCTCTACGATCTGACGAACATAAACGCCCTGACTGATGCCAAGCATATTCGCATATTCCGAAGTAATATCCTTCCCGTTGGAGATTCCCAAGAAGCCGTACTCGTCCTCGCTCAGCTCCTCCCGATTGCTCAGCTCCTCGATCAGATCCGCAATATTGCTGATGGGAATGGCAAAGCCCATGCCCTCAACGCTGCTGTCGCTGTATTTGACCGAGTTGATGCCGATGACCTCGCCCTTTATGTTCAGAAGCGCGCCGCCGCTGTTTCCGGGATTGATGGCGGCGTCGGTCTGGATCAGCGTATAGGTCACGTTATCTACCGTTACCTGACGTTCCTTCGCGCTGATGTAGCCCACGGTCACGGACTGTCCGTAGCCGAGCGCATTGCCGATGGCGATCGCCATCTGTCCGATCTTCACATCGTCGGAATTGCCCAGCCGCGCAATGCGGATGCTTGCGATCGTGCTTTCGGAAAGGCTGGAGAACGGAACCGATACGACCGCCAAGTCAGAGGACGGCTCGGTACCCTTTACGGAAGCCTCCGCCGTGGTTCCGTCAACAAACTCCAGCGAGATCATGGCTGCGCCGTCGATTACATGGTTATTGGTAACGACCAGCACCTCGCTGTCGTTCTGTCCGATAATGATGCCCGATCCCGAACCTGCCAGCACCAGCGAGGAATCCTCCGAAGAACCGCCGAAGAAAGGGTTCGTGTAGGAATTCTGCGTGTAGCAGTTGATGGCGACTACGGAAGGCATTACGCTTTCCACAATTTCGGAAACATCGACTGCGGTGGCGCTTCCGCTCTCTCCGTCCTCCCCCGTTTCCGTGTTGTCGTTCACGGTTCCGGTCGTGTCCAGCTTATAATCCCCGGTCTCGCCGCGCGGAAGATCATCGGTCTCGCTCTTCCCCTCCAGCACCTTCTGATTGCTTTCCTCTTTGTCGCTGAAGTGATCGTTCACCGCCTTGACGCCGACAAAAACGCCTCCGGCAATTGCGCCGAACAGAATCGCGCTTACCAGAAACAGAGACGCCTTCTGCAAGAACGAGCGCCGCTTTTTCGGCTTCGCGGTCTCCGACGGTCTTGCTTCCAGATTCGCAAGATAGACGTCCACGACCGGCTCGCCGGCAGCCGCATTTTCTGCGCTCTCCGTTCCTTCCGCCGTTTCCGCGCCTCCTGCATTTTCAGCGGTGGAAGCCGTTTCGCCCTCCGCCCAAGGATCTGCCTCGTAATCTCTGGTTTCCAACTCCTTCTTATCGTTTTCCGCCTCCGTTGATTCTTCAACGGTCGCCTTTTCTTCATCCCAAAATTCTGACATGATAAACCTCCGGTTCATTTCAAAAACAAGAAACTTTTTTAGGGAAATGCCTTTGCTTCCCTTTGATGACCCTAGAGTACCATGCAAATATGAACAAACTGTGTGTTTGATGGGCTAATTCTGTGAAATAGCGCCGTCTCCCTCCGAAGCTTCGCCGTCAAGCAGACGCTCCATACTCTTTACGCCGATGGCGATCGTTGCGGCGTTATGCAGCAGCGCCGAAACCGTCGGCTGCACCACACCCCCCACACCAAGCGCGATCAGCAGGGCGTTGATCCCAATGATGGCACGGTAATTTTTTTCGATCCGCTTCATGAGCGCAGCACTCAGCATCCGCAGAGTCACAACCGGAAGCAGGTTGTCCGCCCCGATTGTAATATCGGCGATCTCTCTGGCAAGCTCCGCGCCGTTGCTGACGGCAATCCCAACATCCGCAGCCGACAGGGCAGGCGAGTCGTTAATGCCGTCTCCGATCATGATGACCCTTCTGCCCTCCGCTTTTGCCTTTTTCACAAATTCTGCCTTGTCCTCCGGCAGCACCTCGGAAAAATAGGCGTCCACGCCGACCTTTTGCGCAATGGCAGCCGCCGTCCGCTCTCCGTCTCCGGTCATCATCACGATGCGGGACAGTCCTGCCTTTCTCAGCAGGGCCACCGCCTCCGGAGCCTCCTCCCGAAGCGGATCTTCGATACAGATCACCGCGGCAAGCCGATTGTCGATCGCAAGATACAGGTGGGAGTACTCCTGCGGCAACCGCTCAAAATCCGCGCGCCGCTCCTCGTCGATCCTACAGCCCTCGTCTTCAAATACAAAATGATAGCTTCCGATAATCGCCTTCCGTTCTCCGATCATGGTAGAAATTCCGTGGGCGACCACATACTCGACCTTGGAATGCATTTCCTCATGATCGAGCCCCTTGTCCTTTGCGGCCTGAATAACCGCCTTTGCCATGGAATGCGGAAAATGCTCTTCCATGCACGCCGCAATTCGGAGCAGCTCGTCCGGATCCTCTCCGTTGAACGAGAGCACCTTTGCCACCGTCGGACGCGCTTTCGTAAGAGTACCGGTCTTGTCAAAGACGATCGTATCCGCCTCTGCCACCGCCTCCAAATATTTTCCGCCCTTGACGGTGATCCGATAGGCTCCTGCCTCGCGGATGGCGGAGAGCACCGATATCGGCATGGCAAGCTTGAGCGCGCAGGAGAAATCCACCATCAGGACCGAAAGCGCCTTCGTCGTATTTCTTGTCAGCAGCCAGACAAGCAGCGTGCCGCCGAGACTGAAAGGCACAAGCCGATCCGCCAGATGCTCCGCCCGGCTTTCCAAGGCGGATTTCAGCTTCTCGGATTCCTCGATCATCCGGACGATCTTATCATAACGGCTCGCGCCTCCGATCTCCTTGACAAGAACGGTCAGCTCGCCCTCCTCCAAAACGCTGCCCGCATAGACCGAGCCGCCCTGCGCCTTACGCACGGGAAGCGATTCGCCGGTCAGAGACGCCTCGTTTACCAACGCCTCGCCCTCCACCACCGTTCCGTCGAACGGAACGACGTTTCCCATACGGACGATCACAAGGTCGCCGGCGCACACCTCAGCCCCCGGTACAAGCATCTGCTGTTCTCCTCGCTGCACCCAAACGTTTCCAAACTGCAGCGACATGCTTCTGGCAAGGTCGCCGACCGACTTTTTGTGCGTCCATTCCTCCAGCAGCTCGCCCACGCCGAGCAAAAACATAACGGAACCGGCGGAGGCAGTGTCCCCGCGCAGCATGGAAACCGTAATGGCCGCCGCGTCAAGCACAGGCACCTCGATCCTTCGGCGCAGGAGACATTCGACGCCTTTTTTTATGTAGCGCATCGCGCTGCAGAACGTTATCGCCGCACGGATCGGATAGGGCAGAAGCCACTTTCGCGCATAGTGGAGCGCAACGCTTCCCGCAAGCTTTTCCTCATACGCATGGTTCAGCGCCCTTCCGGAATTTTCAAGAATCTCCGCAGGCACGGCGACCTCCGCATAGACAAACTCCCGGAGCGCAGTCAACAGGCGTTCCCGACCTCCCTGATAGACGATCACCGCGTCGCAGGTCCGCTCGTAAACCTTTGCGTCCGTAACGAAGCTCTGATTTTGCAGGTAATAGAGCAGCGTATCGGCCTGTTCAAAGCTCATCCGATACTGTTTTACATGGATGCGAAGCCGTCCTCTCGACTCATGCTTAATACAAAAATTCATCTGCTTCCGCTCTTTCCCGGCTATTCCTCAAACTGCGCCGCCGCTTCCTTCTCTGCCCGCTCCTCGTTGATCTGCTTGGCGTCGGCAAGAATATCCTCGGCGTTTTCCTGAACCGTCGTTACGGTCTTCATAACACTGTCCTTTGCTCTCAAAAACGCCGCCGTGCAGCTTGTATACACCTTTTTCGCGTCCTTGCTCGACAACAGCTTGATCCCCGCCGTTCCAAACGCAACTCCGGCGGCAAAGATTCCCGTCTTCTTCCAATCCACACATTTTAAGCACTTTAACATCGTTCGTTTCCTCCTTCGTTCTCGTTGGCGTTATTCTGAAATTAGTATATGCTAACGACAGTTTTTTGTCAAGAACCCCAATCACGGCTGCCCTTGTTTCGTACTGCCCTCTTCCAGTGCCCCGATCAGCACGGTTCTGGCGCCCTCGTACTCGTAGGCACAGGTGGAAAGCGTCAGCAGGCTGCCGGAAAGCAGCTCCTCCTCCGAAAAGTCCCGCAGCCAAAGCGCGTTCGCCCTCACGTCCCGCAGGAAGATCCGCCGGTCGTCCTCCGACAAAAAAACCGTATGATAAACAAAGCCGTCGCTGGGCGTGATCAGGCATGCCAGCAGGCGCACGGTATAGACATGCGTCTCCGTAATAAGCGTCGCCTCCGGGTGCTCAAAAAAGAACGCCTCCTCCCGAAATTTGTCAAGCTCGGAAAACATGCGGCCGCCCGAAATGTGGTGCCCGTAGACAATCGAATTGAAATCCGTAAAATCCCGGCGGCAGCGCACGTCAAGAAACGGCACGCCAAGCTTGGAGCTCTCTCCCGCCAGATCGTGATTCAGGTAATATTTATTGTCCCCTCCCTGCACGACCGGAAAATCGATCGCCGTACCCGGAACCGTCAGCCATGCGGCGACATCCGGATTGCTCTCCTGCAGCTCCGCCAGATAATTGACCGGCTCCGCAGGTTCCGGGTCGGAAGGAGTTCCCTCGTTTCCGCCTGCCGGCTCCGTCGTTCCGCCCGCTCCCGTCGGAAGCTGCGGCCGCAGCCGCTGTAAATTTTCGTTTTCCGTCTCATATGCGTTTTCCTCCCGAACCTCCCGGAACAGGCGAAAACCAATCCAGACAAATACGCAAAGGAGCGACGCTGCGGTCGCTCCGATCAAAATTTTCAAGCCCTTCGGCTGCTTTTTCTTTTTTTTCGCTCTCATATCCTATCTTTCTACGGCGCGTCCTGCTCCGCAACGCTGGTCGCGTCTTCAAACGCCTGCCTGACGGCTTCCTCTCCCGCCAGCTCCGACGAAACCGCCTGCGCCACAACAACGATCCGATAGCCCTGATCGAAAACCCCGTTGTACTCCGCCTTTTT
This sequence comes from Lachnospiraceae bacterium, assembly GCA_030524525.1. GTDB lineage: Bacteria > Bacillota > Clostridia > Lachnospirales > Lachnospiraceae > ISDg. Next base: position 38,250 of record JAUNGI010000010.1, on the reverse strand, counting down.
GACCGGCACCTTCACAAAATCAAACAGAGTCGGCGTCGCCTCCTCCGGCGCAAGCACCGTATAGACCCCGTCGGTTCTGTAATAGAACCAGCCGTCCTCATATTCAAACGCCGGATTCTGCGAAACGGGCGCTTCCCCGGACAACGCCAAAAGCGGCTTCTCCGCGGCTCCCCCGACGCTTCCGCAGTAGATCGCGGCAAGCAGACTTTCATATCGTTCGGACTCGCCGGAGACGATCTCGTTTCCCTCCGCGTCCTCCAGAACGAGCTTCATCCGAACGTACACGGACGTCTCGCCGTTATTGTACACGCACGGGTCTTTTTCAATGACCATGCCCGGCTCCATTCTCGCCGCCTTTTCCCTGCCGCTCTCCTGCCAGCGAAGCTCCGTCAGCAGTATCTCGATCGTTTTTGACGCGGTCCGGTTGGTAACGACGTCCCGTCCGCGAAAATACGCCAGCGTACCGCCCATAATCAGCAGACCTGCGGCAAGCAGAAGCGCTCCCAGCACATAGGGCAGCCTTCTCCGGCTTGTTTTTCTTTTCCGACCGCTCATGCCGACGCTCCTTTCTCCGCTTCCTTTTCCCGCCGTTTTTTCACGGTCAGCAGAAAAAGGAGCAGCGTTGTCAGACCGACCGCCGCCAGCACACCGGCATAGAGCCGATTGTCCGCCGCCAAAATGCCGGTACGCGGAGGCTCGTAGCTCTCATCGACGACCGCATAGAAGATCCAGCGAAACGTGGTCTCGCCGTAGATCGACGCGTCTCCGCTGCCTTCCCGTATGACCTCCGTACCGCTGCCGTCAACGACCCTGTGCCCGTAGTCGATCAGACCGCCTGCGTCGGTTCCGCTCCACACGACGCTGCACTGCAAGGTCGCGGACGCTCCCGGCTCAAAAAGTCCAAGGTCGAGCGGCGTCTCTCTCATGTCGGGCTCCCCCTCGCCGGTCACCTTACCTTCGTAGATCGGTTCGCCGTTCAGCAGGAAGGAAGCCGTACATTCCTCGTCCAAACGGATCTCGCCCTCGCTGCTTATGGGCTGCGCATAGAAATAAATATGATACGCCTTGTCCTCCCGGAGGTTCATGACGGAGATCTGTTTTGTATAGACCTCGCCGGGCGTCATATTTTCCACACGGAAGAAATATTCTCCCGTCTCGCTGCTGACGGAATTTCCGTCGCTGTCCATAACCGTCAGTTTCTCCGGAAGCCCTGCCACCGCTCCTTCGGGCAGTACGGCTTCCGCAAAAACCGTTGTAAAACCGCAGAAAAGGAGAAGGAGCGCCAAAAACACCGAGATTTCCGTTTTCCAAACCGCTTTTGTCATCGTCCTTCTCCTTTCCGCCGTTTTTTCCCTTTATGGCTGTACTACCGCGCCCATGCGATCGAGGCAATGGTCACGTTGTCCGCGTCATAGGTAAGCGTCGGCGTCAAAGCCCAGCTTACCGCTTCGGCGGTCTGCGTTCCTGCCGCATCCGTCGTAACCTGAACGCTGTCTGCGGTGATCGTCAGATCATACTCAAAGCTTATGTATGCGGCGTTCGTTACCGCCTCGTCCAGCTCCAGCGCGTCGATCAGCTTTGCGGTCGCCTCACCTGCCTTCAGCGTATGGTTATAATAGAAAGCCTTCTCGTCCGCGTCCCATGTCCAGTCGTCCGTCCAGCCCGCCGCCAAACGAATGTTGATCATAACGTCGTCCGACGCGTCGTCAGCCGTTCCGTTGTTGTATGTAACAACGATCCGGGGATCGGCGGCGTCCTCAATATTCGTAAAATCATATGCAAGATCGGTATCCGCCGCCTCGACCTGCTTCTTTGCTCTCAGCGTTGCTTCAAAGCCGGTGATCGCATCGTCCCCGTCTTTCACCGCCGTTACGGATGCAAGAGCATAGTATTTTGCAGTATCCGCGTTATAGTAGTAGCCCGTATATTCCACGGCGGAGCCGAGGCTTCTTTCAAAGATATAAAGTCCGGTCGTGTCCGGCGTGTAATCCGTACCTACCAAGCTCTCGCTTTCGCCGTTCACCCAGAGCTGGGACGCATTTCCTTCGGTCTCCTTATACACCAGACGGCCGCCCGCCTGAATCGCCTTCACCTCATCGACCATGCTGTCGGCGTCCTCCGACCGGCTGAGCTCCACAAGCTTGGAAACATCGGCTGCGTTGTCTGCAGAGATTTCCAAAGGCGCGTCCTCCGTCGTCAAAGCCATAGCCGAAGAAATCGAAGCCTTAACAAAGGCGTCAATGTTGCCGGTGTTGGTCACAAATACGTCCTTGTTGACTTCCTGCCCCGGTGTCCAGTTTTCCGGCGGGGTAAAGCTCTCGACGATGGATACGCCGTAATTGTTGGAAGCCGTCAGTTTGTTCGTTACCTCGTCCTTAGAGGTAAACCATGCAAAGGTTCCGCCCGCCACGATCAGCAGCGCAAGTACGATCGAAACGATCAGCACTTTTCTTTGCAAATTGGATTTTCTTTTTTTCATAGCATACACTCCTCTTTTTTATTTTCTGGTGCTCTGTTATGTATTCTTTCATTATGTTTCCATAATAAAATTCATGTTTTGTCCGGCGCCTCCGGCTGGGGCTCTTGTTCGTCCCCGGCTTTGAAGTAGATCTTCAAAAGCTCAAAGAACACGATCAAAAGCAATACCAGCGGTATCACGAAATACCACCTGAGCTGCACGAAACGGATCAGATAGCCCAGCTTCGGGATGTGAAAGCTCACCTTCCCGATCAGTCGGCTGCTGTCCAGCACAAAGCCGTCCTCCGTCTCGTTGGCGTCGCCCTTTGTTCGAAAGCAGGTAACGCCCGTCCCCTGATAGTTTTCCAGCTTCTGCGTAACGCGGTGGGTCAGATAGGCTTCGCTGTCCTCGGAGGGGTTAAAGGTGATGATATCGCCCTCCTCCACCTCCTCGGCGTTTGCAAGCCGCACGATCACAAGATCGCCCACCGAAAGCTCCGGCTCCATGGACGGCGTCAGCACCGTGTAATACCGAAAGCCGAACAGCGATTTCCGCGGGCTCTTATCGGCGGCGAACAGCAGCGCCGCCAGAACGATACACGCCGAAAGCAAATAAATAAAGATCGTTCGGACGACCGCGAAGATCCGTCCGCTCTTCGACATCGTTTCGTTTGCGTCATCCACCGGCAGCACCTCCTTCGTTTCCCTCCGGAGCCGAGGTCAGCCGTAGGCTTCCGTCCGCTCCGATCGCAATGCCAAGCGTTTCCGGCGCGCCCCAGCGTTCGCCGAGGGCGTCCGCCTCGGTCTGGATCGAATCGGCAAGAATATCGAGCCGAAGCGAAATTCCTGCGGCTTCCGCGGCGTCAAGCAGCTCCTGCGGCAGTGAAACGCTTTCCAGAAGCCATTCCGTCGCCGTTCCGGGCTGCACCGGCCGCCGATAATAGAACCAGCCGTCCGTCGGATTAAAGATCCACGAATCCGCCCACGCGCCGTCAAGCGTAAGGGTCAGATCGCCAAGCGAATAAACCGTTCCGGGGATCTGCCCCACGTCGGTCAGCCTGCCGAAATCGGAGAGGAAAAGCGGACTGCCGTCCTCGGCCTCTCCCAGATAATACGTCGTCACATCCACGTCCTGCGTCACCGTCGCTTCCCCATCGTCCGCAGCCGGAACCGCGACCTCCGTTACCCAGCGCGGAACGATACAGAGACGGATATATGCCGCCGCATTGTTCTCGTCTTCGCCGTTTACATTCAGAATTCGCACCCGCTTAACGGCGGAAGCATTCGCTTCCCCGGCGGAACTCGTCCATGAGAATTCCTTTATCAGCCGCTCAGCCGTATTTTCCGAATCGGCGTCCTCCGGCGCGCCGGCGCCCGGCGTACCTGCGTCCTCCTGTACCGCAAGGCGGATCTTGGCGGGAACGAACGGATTCTCGGCAGCCTTTTGCTGGCGCGTATTCCGATAGTGTGCGGCGATCGCCGCGCCGAGCGCGCACAGAACGCACACACAGAGCGCCGAAGCAGCGCCGATCTTCTTTTTTCTGTTCCTTGTCATCGTTTTTTTCAATTTCCCGCACCCCCATTTTCAGCGCGGGAAAAGTTGTTTTCCGCATAGGACTGTCCGGAAAGATATGCGTATTCGCTTTCCGTATTTACAAATTCCGCAGTCGGAACCTCCGTAAGAACGGTACCGAGAGAGGTCGGAAAGGCGCCCGACGAATAGGCGACGCCCGGCAGCGTCAGCGTGACCGTTCTGCCGTTTACCACAGCCCCGCCGTTTCCGACCGCGCCCGTCGGATAAAGCCGCAGACCGTTTTCCCGCGTGGGCAGCGCATATGCCGCAGCCCCGCCGAAATCATAATCCGAAGCCGACCACTCGGCAAGCTCCTCCACGCGGTAAACGCCGCGTTTTCCGCACTGGAACAGACGGCTTCCCACAAAGACAGGCTCTCCGTTTTTCTCCGCGGCGCTCTCGGTGCAGTTGACCCGCACATAGGAGACTTCTCCCTCCGCGCCGCTCTCCGCCGCTTCCTCGTCCGCAAAATACGTTACCCGGAACAGGAACGACTGTCCGAGGTCCTCCGCCGCGATCTCCTTCCGCACCTGCAGATACAGATGCGTCACGTCGGTCGAGACTTCATTGGAAATGCGCTCCACCTTGGAGATCGAATTCCCCTGCCGGTCGGATTGGATATTGCCGCCCTCCGCAAGAAATTTCGTAAAGGTGATCGAAGCCTTATTGGAGATCTCGGTAATGCCCTCGTTGCCAAGCAGTACCTGCGTTCCGCTGAACACGATCCGGTACCGCTCGTCCTTATTCGCAAAATCCAGATTCTTCAACGAAAAATAACTGGCTTCTCCCTCGTCGTAAACGACCGTCAGCTCCGGCTGTCCGTCGGCGTTTGTTTCCTGCAGAACCCACGCCGTGCTTCCGTCCGGCTGCAGCTCCGCCTTGTAAAGCTTGATCGGCTCCCCGTCCCCGTCCTCCAGCAGGCGGAAACCCTTGTCCGGGAAGTTGTTCAGAAACACGATATTCGTATAAAGGTTTTCGGTATCTTTTTGTGAGAATTCGATCGTATAGGTCCGCTTCTGCGTTTCCTCGTCGTCCTCCTCCACGTCCATATCCATGCTGAAGATCGAGTCCCGCTTCAGCGTTTCCAGATCGGGAGCGTTGTAATCGCCCGTAACGTCGCCGTTCCGGCAGATAAAATCCCATGTGGCGGTGTTCGTCAGCACCTGTTTGAGGTCGCAGGCGCGAAGCTCGCCGACCGTCACCTGAAATTCCGCATAATATTCATACTCAAGGGAGACGCTCGGGATCGTCCACTCCAAAGCCGGGTCTTCCTCGGTCGGCTCTTTTAACTCACAGCCGTTCTCGCTCCCCAGCTCCTCCAGCCTGCCGTATTTCGACACGCCGTCCGAAAGGTGGACGCTTTGGCGGTACAGCTTCATGGAACCCGGCACATAGGCGCAGCCCTCCGGAACCGTATCCTGCACCTGCACCCTGTCCGAATCGAAGTAACCGGCATTGTGCAGCTTAACGCGATAGGTCAGGACATCCCCGGCAAGCACGGCTTTCCGGTTCCGGTCGTCTGCGGCTTCTTCCTCCGAAAGCGCGGAATTGTCCACCTCCGACTCCCGGTTGTGCTCCGAAAGCGACTCGTAATAGGCCGGTTCCGAGGCGTCCGGCAAAAGCTCCTCGTCGGGCTCCAGAAGCACCGTCTTTTCCGCTTTGATGTTCGCGGTATTTTCCCGGAACAGCGCGGTCACCCGCAGACTGTCGTTGATCTGCGTATAGCCCTCCTGATTGTCCCCGGTCGTCGAGAAGTCGAATATCACATACTTGGTAACGCTGTTCGTGGCATTGCGGGAAGCCGCCTCGATCTTAAAGTTGATCGGCACGGAGGAATTTTCCGTGATCGTATACAGCTTCGTTTCCTTGTCCTGCGTTACCGTATAGGTCGTAAAGTCATAGCTGTACTCGGCGTTGCTGAAATTGAACTGCTCGTCCGCGCTGCTGTCCACACGCGCCATTTCATGCGCCACGCCGTATTGGTCGATCGCCTCGATGATCAGCGTCGTCAGCTTATAATCGTTGTTCCGGTACCAGCCAACGGCGGTCACCGGGGAGACGGTGGTCTGCTTGAGGCTTTTCGTGTAATAGATATCGCCGTTATATTCCATCGGCTCGTTGTAGGTATTATAATACGACGCCGCGGTTTCCGAAGAAAAGTCGTCGTTATCCACATAGTCCGCGCCCTGCAAACGAATGGAGGGAAAATTCGGCGTCCAGCGGTAATTGCCCGCAGCCTCTCCTTCGCCGCTGAGCCGCGTCACCTCGTCCGTAACGTACTGGTCGATCGGCGTTCTCGGCGCGCCGTTTTCGTCCACCGTATGCTCGTTATCCAAAATGCCCGTGATCACCTCGACGCTGTAAGAATTCGCCGTAATGCGGACAAGGCGGGAATCGGTCAGATATCTGCCGTCGTCCAGCCGCCAGTAATAGTCAAGGTAATAATACCCCACGTCGTCCAACGTAAACGGCGTCTCCCCCTGCCATTTGGCAAGGTTGTTGTTCGCCGTGTAATCCACCTCGTCGGTCTTGACAAGCTCGGTGGAATCGCCGGATTTTTTCGGAACCGCCTTGTACACCTTGACCATCGTCTTGCCCGAATAGGAAAGGTTGTAAATGCTGTCCGTGGCTTTTACGGCGATATTCTGCTCCAGCATTCCCGATATGACCGCGCCGTTTTCGCCGACCGTATTGGTCCCCAGCAGATTCCGGCTTGCGGGGTCGGTGACCGAATAGGGCGCGTAAAACGCAAAGCTGCTCGTTTCCGTTTTGGAGCCGCCCGCCTCGTAAAGCGAAAGCTGCTGCGCCCCGTACACGCTCGTCGTTCCCATGCGGTAGCGGTCGCTGATGGCATATGCCACGCCCACCGAATGATTGAACAGCCCGTTCAGCAAAATCTCGTTGTTGTTGTCGTCGGTAAAGGTCACCGCATTGTCCGTTTCCCCGTCGCTTTCGTCCTTGGCGACGTTGATATGGATGATGTTGCCCGCGTTCAGATACGCCGTAGGAAGCAGACGAAGCTCCCGTTTGCCCGTAACACCGGCGTTCTGTCCGTCCCCGTCCGCCGTCGTCTTTGAAGCGGTGACGGTCACCCACTGCTTTCCGGGCGCAAAGTCCAGACATTTATAAACGCCGTCGTATTCGCCGATCACAAGGACGTTCGGATCAAAGCTCTGGCTCACGTCCTCGGCTCCGTCAAGATCGCTGTCGTAGGAAAGAGCAAAGCCCGTCTTTTCTTCGCTGCCCGCGCCCTGCTGCCCCATTTTTTCCACAAAACCGTTCAGGTCGTTCCTGCTTCCGTCCGTATTGTCGTTTTTCCATGCGATCCCGTTGCCGTCGTCGGTCGTAAAGGTGAATTTTCTCGTAATGTCGCGCACCGTATCGTAGACCTCGGTCCCGGCAGGAACCTCCGCGCCCGTCTCGTCCAGCATATTGTCGTAATGGTCAAGAAATACCGCCGCCGTGGAGGCGAGCGAATAGTAATAATATTTTAGCTGACGCTCATAGAGCATGTCTCCCGCCAGCCCCTCCGGGTAGGCGCTTCGCTCCGGCTCGGTTGTCCACGCAAGGAGCTGCGGATAGAACTGCCCGGAAAAGCAGCTCCACTTCTCCCCCGCGGCGAATCCGGCGTTCATCTCGACCGTGTCGGTCAGTCCCGCGATCCCCTTCTGCTCCGAGCTCTGCGTGTATACGCCGGTCAGCCCCGAAAGCATGCCGTGCAGACCGCCGCCGATCTCCCGCTCGCGCATGGCGGTCGTCTGCCGGTCGTAATAGCAATTTTTCAGGCGAAGCGGCAAAATCTGGCTGTCGGAAAAGGACCACTCATAAGCGCCCAAAAAGCCGCCGATCGTATTCTGGTTCCCTTCCGCCGCCGTGTCGGTCGTAATGCCGCCGACCTCTCCCGCCGCGTAGCAGTTGACAAACAGATGCTGCTGTTCTTCCTCCTCCAGCGCGTCGAGCGCCGTTCCCTGATTGGCGTGCACCAGTCCGACAAAGCCGCCCACGTAATTGCCCGAATACTGCATGCCGGCGGACGCCGTCGAATAGCAGTTTTCAAACACCACCTGTCCCCGGTAATCGGATTGCGAAGAACGCGTGTCGTTGTAGATCGAGCCGATAAAGCCGCCGATGTAGTTCTTCCCTTCCGCGGCTCCGGAGGCATAGCAGCTTTCAAAGACGGAATTGACGAGGGTCCGCTTTCCCTCCACCGGATAATAAAAGCCGTCGCCGCTTCCGATCGCGCAGCCCACAAAGCTGCCGATCTTAGAATTTGCATATATATTGCAGTTTGTAAAGCACTCCCGGAACAGGATCGAACCCTGATAGCAGGAAACAAAGGTACCCGAATGCTCGGACGTGTCGTAGACCTCGGAATCCAGCACGGCGCAGTTTTCATAGATCGACGGATAGATGTCGTGAAGCTTGACCGTCTCGCCCTCGATCTCCACGGTTTTCCCATACCACGCCCTTTCCGCATTTTCGATTGAAGGGACCTCCGTAAAATAATATCCCGTAATGCGACTGTCCTCGGTCGGATCTCCCAGATAGGTCGCATAAGAGCTCAGTTCTCCGTTTGCAACGGTCAGAGGCGTCTGCGGACCGTTGTAGGAGGCAAACAGCCCCGTATGGCCCTGCCCCTTAACATAGCTGTCACTCACCGTACAATTCTGAAAATATACAAGGCGGTAATTGAAACCCAAGACGACCGCCGTGCCGCCGCCCGTCCCGTTTGCCATACAGCGCGTAAAATCCACATTGGAAAAATACGCCTTCGAAACGCCGCTTCCAAACGCCCCGCCCGCATGCGCGAGAAACAGATGCGAGAAGGTGACGTCTTCGATCACAAAACAGGCATCCTCATTCAAAAAAGCGCCGTAAGCCGTCTTCGTAACCACCGCCGTACCGACCCGACTCGCCGTCGTGCTTTCCACATAGTACTTTACTTCTTTCAGCAAGGAAAGGTCAGCAAAATAAGCATTACATATGGAGTGCCCGTTGCCGTTCAGCTCCAGCGCAAACGAGGGATTTTTGTAGCCGTACCAACGGCTTCTGTCCACTCCGCCCAGATCGAGATCGCACAAAAGCAAAACGCCGACCTTCTTTGCCGCCGCTTTGCCTGCGGGCAGCTCCCCGGAACTTACCGTCAGCGAACCGGAATTGCTCTGATAGGCGTTCAAAAGGAACGCAAGCTGATCCGCCGTGCTGACATAATAATTCCGATAGCAGCCCTCCAGCCCCGCGTCGTATTCGATCGTGTAATACAGCGCCGGCACGTCGGTTTCGTTCTGCGTAAAGACATAAGCATCAGACATGTCTATGTATTTTACAACGTCGTCATTTCCTTTTCTGATTTTCCACGCCGTCGGCGACGGATTGGTTTCGGCGTCATAGGCGTTTTCGTCGTTCCAGCCCTCCCATGTCTGCAGCTCGTCCGGGGTGGTCGGAACATTTGCGTACGCCTCGTCGGAAAACGCGACGCTCACGCCGCCGAACGAATAGTCCGATACCCTGCGGTCCGCATCCTCATAAACATAATCGGAAAGCGAAGCGCCGTCCTCCAATTCGATGCGCTGCCCAAGCGAACCGGCGATCGCCTCCTTGGGCTCCGCCGTTTTATTGACGCCCGGCTTTCCCGCGTCCTCCGTGGTCGCGATCCACGCCGTGGACAGCTCCGAAGTATCCTTCCACATGGCGGCAAGCGGTTCGTTGTTTTCGTCGCACCATCCGAGGCTGTCCCGCTTGGCTTCCCAGAGTCTTGTGATCTCCGCCGCATCCAGCGCTTCGCCCGCCGCCTCCGCCGTCTCCGGCTCCGTAAAAAAATCGGAGAGGACGATGGTGTTGACCGCCATGATCCCTGCCAACAGCAGCGAAAGCACGGATCGTATTTTTCTGTTTTTTCTTCTGTGCTTCATCGCTTCGTCTCCCTCCAAAATATTTTTCGCGCATGTTCTATTTTTCCGCAACGTAACGCTCCCAAAATTCGTCAAACGGACACGGACGTCCGTAATAATAGCCCTGTATGTAATCCGGCTCGATCCTGCAGATGCGTTCCAGCTCTTCTTCCGTTTCGATCCCCTCAACGCACAGCTTCAGGTCGATGTCATGAACCATGGCGGACATATGCCGCAGCAGGCTGCGCTCGTAGGAATTGCGGAGCGCGCTCGCCGTAAAGCTCCGGTCAATCTTGACCGTATGAACATTGAGGTGATATAAGTAATGAAAATTGGAGTAGCCGGTTCCAAAATCGTCCAGCACAAGCGGAATGCCATGCTCCTTCAAGCCCTTGCAGAAGCTCACAAGAAAGGCGTTCGTCTCCAGAAAGCCGCTCTCGGTCAGCTCGATGGCAATGCTGTCCGAGCGAAGCCCGTATTTTTTCAGCCCGTTCAGAATGTCCTCCAGCACGTTGCTTTTCAGCACCTGAACATAGGAAAGATTCACGGAAACACGAAAGTCCGGGACGCGCTGCTGAAAACGCGCGCACGCCGCCATTGCCTGTTCCAAGACCCAGCGCCCCACCGGGATAATGAGGCTGCTCTCCTCCAAAACCGGAATGAACTCCGCAGGAGAGATCCTCCCCAGCGCCCGACTGTGAAAACGAAGCAGCGTCTCGGCGCGGCACAGCCGATTTTTCTTATGATCGACGATGGGCTGAAAATAAGCCTCGAAGCCCTCAAAGCCGTGGTTGACCGCCAGAAGAAGCTGGCTGGTCAGCTCGTTTCGATACAAAAACGCCCGATAATCCTCACGTTTATAAAAATAGCACTGGTTCCTGCCGCGGCCCTTCGCCTCATTCAGCGCAAATTCCGACAGCTTCATCAGATTATGATACTCCTGATTTTCGATCTGCTCCAGCTCCAGAATACCGGCGGATATCGTATAAAAGACCTCGTAATACCGTTCCTTGATAAACCGCTCCAGCTTATGCTGCACTCTGTCGTACAGCGCGGCGGCCTCCTCCGCGCCCCGGTTTCCGGTATCCAGAAGGATGTACTCGTCCGCCACGACCCGATACAGCTTCTGTTCGGGAAGCAGCTCCTCCTGTATGCACTCCGCCGTCTTGGCAATGATCATGTCGCCGTAGTCCAGCCCTTTGTTTTCATTTATATCCTTAAAATTATCAATCCCGAAACGGATCAGGAAACCGCCGAGCCTTCCTGCCTCGGAGGCTGCCAGCTCCTTTTGCAGGCTTTCCGCATTCAACAGCCCGCTCAGATTGTCCGCCTTCTGCTTGACGCCGATCTCGTTGATGCAGCCCACCAGAAATTTTGCTTTTCCTTCTGCGTCAAAGAGGACGCGTCCCCGGCAGTTGATCCAGATCGGCTTGCCGTCCTTTCCCAGCCAACGGTACTGCAAATTGTGAAAGCTCTGCCCGTGCTTAACGATCCGCTCCAGATCCGCATTCAAAAGCTCGCGATCCTCCGGATATACCAACCGGTCAAAATGCTCCTGCGCGTGTTCGAGCCGACTGGCCGGCAGGCGGAAACGCTTTACCGCATCTTCCGAAATACAGTAGCCGTCGCTCGGTATGTCCATAATATATAAATAATCGTCCATGCACGGATCCAAAACATCGATGATTCTTTTGAATTCTTCAACGGTGATCCCCACAAGCTCGTCGTTCATAAAATCACCTCATTTCGGAACATAAACTGTTCCATCCAAACCGAAAATACTCTCTTAGTATTCAATTATTATAACATTTTTGCTGTCCGGATTCAAGCGCTATGCAGAAAAAACCCGAATTGGGGCAGGATACGCCCCATTCGGGTTCCCAAACGCTTTATGCCGTTGTCTGCTCCTCTCCCTCGCTTGTGGATACCTTGAGGAATTTGTTCGGGAAATACTTATCGACCCACATCTGCGCAAGCTGGGACTTGGTAATGGGCTTCAGATAGTAGTTGACCGGCATTCCCAGCTCGCCGCCGAGCGCTTTGTCCACATAATCCTCAAACGCGGTCATCATGGAATTGATGTCCAAGACCTTGTTGCTGCCGTCGTCGATCTCGCTCAAGCCGGACAGCACACCGCTGATCTGGGCGTTTTTCAAGGAGATCATCTGCTGACCAAGTCTTGCCGCCTCTGCGGAAGCATCGATCGAATCCTTATCCGACGCGACCGCGTTCTGGAGCGCCGCAATATTTTCCATCGCCGCCTTGCCGTCAAAGTTGGTGAACTGCTGAACGGCAAGCTTGACCTGATTGGATTTGATCGACGGAATGGCGCCCCGGGTCGTAATGGTACAGTGCGAGGTGATGTTCTGCGTACTGAAAAGATTTTTGATGTCGTTGGTAACCTGCTTGCTCAGACCAAAGCCGCCCGACGCCGTTCCAAACCACGAATTCATCCTGCACTGGGACTGAATGCTCTCCGCAAGCGAGTTCATTCTCTCCGAGCTTACCGTACTGGTATTGTTCAGAATATGTACCATCCCGACAAAGCAGGAGCCGTAGGTCGCGCCCGATACGATCGTCAGCGACGCTTCCTTTTCCGTCTGGGCGTTCCGCGCCGTTTCGATGATGCCGGAGGGATCGTCCGTTTTCAGCATATCGTCGGTATGCATGTGGTTCCATACCCGGATCGCCTTGTCAACGTCGATCACGCACGGAGCCAGCAGCGCCGCATTCTTATGGGTACAGCTCACGGCAATGACAAGCGTTCCCATAATGTTGTGCCGGGAATACTGACTGTTCACCTGACAAGCGGCCGCCTTGCTCGCCTGATCGGAAAAATCGTCGCCCAGAAATTTGAACTCGCTGCTGATAAATTCCTGAATATGCTCGCTCTGCGTTCTGGAGCTCTGACTGTTCTGGTCGACCGAGAAAAACTGCACGTTCATATTCATGGAATCCGATGAGAGCGGCATTTTCTTGATCTCGGTGCGGTTGTAATCCAGCGGGCTTTCCCAGCTTGCGCTCACAAGCGGTTCCGCCCGCAGCTTCTGGATCTCTTTTTTGGCGTTGACCTTCACCTTTGCATAATTGACCGCTGCCTGCTGAATCTCCTCGCCGACGGCCCTGCTTTCCTGCACCAGCTCGGTCGTATCGATCCGCAGGTTCGCCAGCTCCTGAACCGTCGTATCGATGCTGCGCTTCAATGCGATCAGTGAATTCAGCTCGTCCTCGGCGTTGTCCGCCGGCGCCTGCAATTCGCTGATCTGTTCCAGCCGCTCCAGCTTCCGAGGGTCAACGATGTTCCCCAAAGCGATCGAGGAATCAAACGGGATAACCGATGGCATATAAAATACCTCCTTATTTACATTTCTGAGGTCCCTGCTGCCTCGGTAAATTATATTGGGCTCATCCCAAATTATGATAGCAGAAGCTGCTCTGAGTTCCGCGCCGGCGCATGCGGGAAAGCGATATCGCTTCTTTCCGCCGCAGTGCGATCCCCGCGGAGCGTTTTTTTTGTTTCATAGGACGCTCTTTCCTAGGAAAGAAGAAAGAATCTCGCGCTGCGAGATTCTCCGCCTGCGGCGGGCCGCGTCAGCGGCATTTTCCTTTCCGCCGCAGTGCGATCCCCGCGGAGCGTTTTTGTTTCATAGGACCCTCTTTCCTATGAAACAAAAAAACGGAACCTCAACCGCAGGATTGAGGTTCCGTTTTGGAAACCGTTGATTTTCTTATTTGTCGCTCGGCAAACTCTTCATCGTCGGGAACAGCAGCACGTCCCGGATCGCCGGGCTGTCGGTCAGCAGCATCACCAAACGGTCGATGCCGTAGCCGATTCCGCCGGTCGGCGGCATGCCGATCTCCAGCGCGTTCAGGAAGTCCTCGTCCGTATGGTTCGCCTCCTCGTCGCCCGCTGCCAGCGCCTCCTCCTGCGCGGCAAAGCGCGCTCTCTGATCGAGCGGGTCGTTCAGCTCGGAATAAGCGTTGCACATTTCGCGCCCGTAAATATACAGCTCAAACCGCTCCACCAAAGACGGGTCGGAGGGCTTTTTCTTTGTCAGCGGCGATATCTCGATCGGATGGTCGCAGACAAAGGTCGGCTGGATCATCTTCTCTTCGCAGAACTCGTCGAAGAACAGGTTGAGGATATCGCCCTTTTTGTGGCGCTCCTCATAGGCAACGTGATGCTCCTTGGCAAGCCGCTTTGCTTCCTCGTCAGTCTCCACCTTGGAGAAATCCACGCCCGCATACTGCTTTACCGCGTCGGTCATGGTAATGCGTGCAAAGGGCTTCGACATGTCGATTTCTGTCCCGCAGTAGGTGATGACCGCGCTGCCGCACACCTTCTCGGCAAGATAGCGGAACATGCTCTCGGTCAGCTCCATCATGCCCTCGTAATCCGTATATGCCTGATACAGCTCCATCAGCGTAAATTCCGGGTTGTGGCGGGTATCCACGCCCTCGTTCCGGAACACGCGCCCGATCTCATAGACCCGCTCCAAGCCGCCGACGATCAATCGTTTCAGATACAGCTCCAGCGAAATGCGGAGCTTCACGTCCTCGTCCAGCGCATTGTAATGCGTCTCAAACGGTCTTGCCGCCGCACCGCCCGCGTTGGATACGAGCATCGGCGTTTCCACCTCCATAAAGCCCCGTCCGTCAAGGAAATTCCGGATCTCCTTCAAAATCTGCGAACGCTTGATAAACGTGTCGCGAACCTCCGGATTCATAATAAGATCGACATAGCGCTGCCGATAGCGCATATCGGTATCGGTCAGCCCATGATACTTCTCCGGAAGCACCTGCAAGCTCTTGGACAGCAGCGTGACCTCTTTGAGATGCACGCTGATCTCGCCCTTCTGCGTCGTAAATACAAAACCCTTCACGCCGATGATATCGCCGATGTCCAGCTTTTTGAACGCCGTATATTCATCGACCCCCAGATCGTCGCGGGAAACATAGCACTGAATGTTGCCGAGCTTATCCGCAATATTGATAAAGGAAGCCTTTCCCATCACACGCTTTGCCATCAAACGGCCGGCAAGGCTGACGTCCTTTCCCTCAAACGCCGCATAATCGTTTTTAATATCCGTCGTATGATTGCTCACCTCATACTTGGTGATCTGAAACGGATCCTTTCCCGCCGCCTGCAGATCCGCAAGCTTCTGGCGGCGCACCCGAATCAGCTCGCTCACATCCTGCTGCGGCTGTCCCTGATTCTTCTGCTCTTCCACAAGCACATCCTCCTTAGTGTTCCGTAGATCTGTGAATACTCAAAACCGTATAAACCACGCTGCCCGCCGGCAGTTCCACCTTCACGTCCTCGCCGATCCTTGCTCCCATCAGAGCACGGCCCACCGGCGATTCGTTGGAAATTTTGCCCTTGAGCGCGTTCGCCTCCGTGGAGCCGACGATCTTATATTTCAGCTCCTTGCCGTTCTCGGTATTCTGCAGCTTGACCTCGCAGCCCACATTGACCATCTCCAGATCCACGTCGTCCTCGTCAACCACGTCGATATTTTTCAAAAGATCCTCCAGCTCCTCGATTCTGGCTTCGATCTCCCGCTGTTCTTCCTTCGCGGCGTCATATTCCGCATTTTCCGAAAGGTCGCCCTGCTCTCTGGCTTCCTTAATTTTCTGCGCCACGTCTTTTCTGCGGACGATCTTCAGCTCCAGAAGCTCGTCTTCCAATTTCTTTAACCCCTGTGTGGTGATAACTTTCTTTTCTGTATTTTTTCGTGCCATTTTGATGACATCCTCCTTACACAAACACTATCTGCTGATTATATCCCACCTTCGGGAAAGTTGTCAACCAATTTTCTTTACTTTCCCGTCCAAACATAGTAACCTAGAGGAAAGAACAAATCCATTCCTTTTGCGAGGCTTTCCATGAATTCCGACGAATTACTGAAAAAACGTTTTTTGGAGCTGGCGGAGCGCGCCTATGCGACCAATACTTATGTGACCACCGGGTTTCTCGACCTGAACGAGCAGTCGCTGCTGCTGCGCTGCCTGCCGGAAATCTCCTATGCGGGCTGCCGGCTTTGCGGCGGCAGTCCCTCCGCCGAGCGCCGTCTGGCGGTCTTCGGCTCCGAAGAAGCCTTTGGCTATCCGCCCACGCTTCCGATCCGGCTGCTGGAAATTGCACCGCGGGCGGAAAAATTCGCCGACGAGCTGACGCATCGGGATTATCTCGGCGCGCTTTTGCATCTCGGCGTGGAGCGCAGCGTGCTGGGAGATATCGTATGCCGGCCGCCGCTCGCCTATGTTTACTGCTTGGACTCCATCGCGCCGTTTCTGACGGAGGAGCTGACGACGGTAAAGCATACGCCGGTCGTCTGCACCGAAAGCACCCTTGCGCTCGACCACGTCCGCCCCGTGCTTTCCGAGCTTCGCCTGATCGTCGCCTCGCTCCGGGCGGACGTCGTGGTTTCCGGACTGAGCCGGCTTTCCCGCAGCAAGGCGCTCGAGCTGTTTGCCGCCGGAAGGATCTTCCTTAACGGCAGGGAGCTCCGTCAGTCCTCGACGCAGCTAAAGCCCGGAGATCTCCTTGTGATCCGCGGGCTCGGCAAATTCCGCTTTGACGGCGCGGAGGGAAGGACGCGCAAGGACAGGCTTCCGATCGTCCTACAAAAGTATCTTTAGGACCTCCGAAAGGGAGGGCGCCCAATAGTTGGCGGGGCAGTCCGGAACCGGTTCCGGGCTGACGAGACAGGTGTCCATTCCCGCCCAGATACCGCCCAAAATGTCCGAGGTCAGGCTGTCGCCGATCACAAGATAACGCGAAGCGTCCGCCTCTCCCATCGCCTCCCTTACCTGCTCAAAAAAACGCGGGTCGGGCTTCTGCACGCCCAGCTCGTCGGAAATGAACATCCGCTCAAAGCAGCCGCGGACGGACAATCCGGCGAACCGCCGCTCCTGCACCCAAGTCGTGCCGTTTGTGATCACCGCAAGCCGATAGCTTTGCGCAAGCGTTCGGACGGCTTCCTCCGCCCCCGGAAGCGGGAACACAAAGCTGCCGAGCGCCTCCATGTAATCGCGGTTGACCTGCTCCACGCTTACCGGCGGAGCCTTTGGAAGCGTCCCCAGAAATTCCGAAAAGCGCAGCGTCTTCAGCTCCTCCTTATTGATCTCCTTACGCTCCAGCCGCTTCCAGCACCGCAGATTGATCGCGCTGTAAGCATGGATCTGCGCCTCGTCAAGCTCCAGACCGTATCCGCCGAACGCCTTCCGCAGCGCCTCCCTCTCGGTTTTCTTAAAATCAAGGATCGTATCGTCCAGATCCATGAGCAAAATCTTATAAGTGTGTTTCATATTCCCCCCGATAGCGGAACGTGTTCTCGCGCCTGATTTTTCACTCTTGCCGCCATGTCCTGTGTATTTTCCCTGTATCTTACCGGATTTTCCAAAAAAAGTCCAGTCCTATATCGGAAAAAGCTCCGCCTGCGATCCCGGGCGTTCAAAACCGGATATCGTAAGCGGAGTCCTTCCTTTCCGTTCTTCCTATTTAGTTTTCCTCTGCGTCGGATCTTCGTTTTGCCGCAAATACGCAGACCGCGCCGGCCATCCCGACCACGGTAAGCAGAAGCGGCATCCCGGTATCACCGGTCTGCGGCACGTCCTCCGACGCTGCGCCTCCGGTCGGGCTGACGGTCGGAGCATCGGTTGCCTTGGTCGGCTCCGGTGTTCCCGTCGGTTCGGGCGTTCCCGTCGGCATCGGCGTTCCGGTCGGCATCGGCTCTGCGTTAACGTCGATCACCTTAGAGATGATAATGCCGACCCACATATTGTCATAGTAATCCGCCAGATAACCCTCATACCCGTGCCGCCATCCGGTCAGATATGCATAGTGCTGCTGATATTCGCCGTAACCGATAAAGCCGGTATGCTCGGAAAGATAATCCGCGTCCTCCTTCGAAAGCTCGATCCTTCCGTTTGCGGCGTTATACGTTCCCCGCCTTACGGTGGAAATCTTTTCCGCGTCCAAATCGTATGCGGAAAGATCAATATAATAGATTTCCTTCTCGTCGTCTCGGTAAAGGGGCAGGGTAATATCCTGTAATCCGCCGCCGTCACAGTCCGGAATTTTCGTTCCCAGCTTCGTATTCTGACTGAGATCCAGACTCGTTATATGATTATGAGTACACTGGAGGATGCCCAGCTTTGCATTTGCGCTCACATCCAAACCGGTCAGCTCATTTTCGGTGCAATAAAGCTGCTCCAGCTCCGTATTCGCGCTCACATCCAAGCTTTTCAGCTGATTTTCCGCACAGTGAATGATCTCTAATTTTGTGTTTGCGCTCACATCCAAGCTCGTCAGCTCGTTGTTTCCGCAATACAAAAACTCTAATGCAGAATTTTGACTGAGATCCAATTCGCTCAGACGATTCCCGCTGCAAGACAAACGCTCCAATTCGGTATTTGCCCGAACATCCAAACGGCTCAGATCACACAAGCTGCAGTCAAGACGATATAACTTGGTATTCTTGCTCACATCCAACTCAGTCAGATTGTGATTCCCAGAAATATATAGATTAGTCAATTTGGAAAAATACTCGACTCCCGTCACATCTGCAAGCTCCGTGTTTCTGATCTCGATCTTCCACACGGCATCCATTTCCGGAACCGACAAAACGCCGTCCCCGTCCGTATCAAAATTTGCCACATACTCTCGAAAAACCGCGTCCGGGAAATGCTCCTCATCGATCGTAACCGGCGCGGACGCCTCTGCCGCCGTATGCATGCCAAAAACCGCAATGCTCAGCACGGCTCCGACAGCCAGCCCCACGAGCTTCTGTTTCAGTTTCATTTTCTCGCTCCTCCTACTTTCTTGTTTCAAACACATATAAACCTATCGTTTTTTGAGCATATACTTCCCAGCCGGTTTCCGAATAATAGCGAACGCCCCGGACATACGCCTTGGACGGGGTATCGTCACCGTAAATTTCCTCGTACATCTGCACTTCCAGAACATAGCCCGGATAGGTATAGATCATGCTGTATTCCAGATACCCGCTGTTTTCGGAAAGGATCTCGTAAAAATCGTCTTCCGAGTTATAATAAGCGATCCATGCGGGTTTTCCGAATTTCTCCGCCAGCGCAGACAGCAAATTCTGCTTGTACAGACCCTCATCCTCTTCATATTCCAACAGCAGACAGGAGGCGTCCCAGCATTCGATCCACCACCAGCCGTCTTCGTAAAGAGTGCTGATCGGAAGCGAATCGTTCCCATAGTTCTGGAAACGGAGCCGGTTCATTCCGGTCAATTCCTTTATTTCGGAATCCATGTTGATATCGGCATTCCATTTTGACTTTACTTTATCTTCCAAATTCAGAAGCTCGCTGATGCTTTCCGACGAGATTCTTTGCGGCAGATCCTCCATACCGTCCTTCGGCAGACTAAACGACGCATTTTCCAGCCGATCGGCCACGAGTTCGTCGAGCTGTGCAAAATCCAGCGGAAGTCCCAGTTCTTCATGAAACAGGCCTCCCTCAAAGCTTCCTTCTTGTTCTTCCCAGCTCTGCTGCCGAAACCAAAATACCTTTTCGCCGTCCGAAGGGTCCTTCTCTTCCTCCGGGTCCTTCACGTCCTCCGGGTCCTTCTCGCCGACGTTCCCCTCCTCCGGCTCATTGCCCTCGGGACTGACACTGACGGCGGCTGTTGTTCCGTTCTCCGTGTCAGGTGTTTTGGGGTCGTCCGCCCCGTCCTTTTCGCAGGCTGCCGTACACAGCAGCAGAAGCGTTGCCAAGAGAAAAATACCAATTTTTTTCAATCCTTCCCCTCCTTTTCCGTTTTCTCCCACAGCATAGCATGGGCGTCAAAGAATTGGGAGCGGCATGCGACCAACGGCGTCATGGGCGCGACCAACGGCGCAGCCGATTGAAGGCAGCCCTCGAACCGATCCGAAAAACGGATGTCCGCTGCGCTGCCGTGTAAAAAGCTTCAAAGAAAAGCCCATTTTTTTACATATCTTTTTCACATTTCCGTTGTAGATTAAAGCTCGAAAGAAACTGCAGCGATCATATAAAAACAAAGGGGGATCTGCAATGTCGATCAAATACCGCCTCAAAAAAACCGGACTTCTTTTTCTGCTGCTTTGCCTGCTTGCAGGCGCATTCGCAGGCTGCTCCGATAACTCCTCAAAGGACGACGCCGAGGAAAACGCGGCGACGTCGGTCACACCGTCGGGAAGCGGCGGACAGACGGTTTCCGGTACGGAGGACTCCGTATATGCCTCCATGACCGTGGACACCGATCTCACGGTGGGTCAATGGGACGACGGCAGCGGGTTTGCCGATATGGAGGAGACCGCCATCGTCCTTTCCGATTCCGGCGCCGAAATCTCCGGCTCCGGCGCGGCTGTCGAGGGAAGCCGGGTCACGATCTCCGCAGAGGGCGTATACCGTGTCAGCGGAAGCTGCTCCGAAGGGCAGCTCTATGTCAACGTCGGCGACGACGAGCATGTCCGTCTCATCCTTGACGGCGTAACGCTCTCCTCCTCCAACGGCGCTCCGATCTATGTGGAAAATGCCAAGAAGGTTCTGCTGACCCTTGCCGACGGCTCCGAGAACCGGATCACCGATACCACGCCGGACGGCTCCGATACGGAAAGCGGCTCCTCCGGCACGGCGGAAAGCGCCTCCGAAACGACGGAGGACAACGCTTCCGAAGCCCCCGCTCCCGCCGGGATCTACAGCCGCGACGACCTGACGATCGGCGGGACCGGCACGCTGACCGTCGAAGGGAACACCAACGGCATCGTCACCAAGGATAAGCTGAAGATCCTTTCCGGCACGCTGCACATTACGGCGGGCAACAACGGCGTCCGCGGAAACGAATGCCTTGCCGTTTACGACGGCAGCATCACCGTGACCGCCGGAAACGACGGCATCAAGTCCTA
Organism: Lachnospiraceae bacterium; assembly: GCA_030524525.1. GTDB lineage: Bacteria > Bacillota > Clostridia > Lachnospirales > Lachnospiraceae > ISDg. Next base: position 17,431 of record JAUNGI010000010.1, on the reverse strand, counting down.
CACAAGCAACGAAGCGACCTGCGGCTTTGTGACCGTCCGCGGCGGCTCCGTCACCGTGGTCGCCTCCGGCGACGGGATCCACGGCGAATATATGGTGGACGTTCGGGGCGGCGAGCTGGACATTACCACGGGCGGCGGCAGCGCGGCGGCTCCCGCCCATACCTCCGATTTTGAACACGGCGGCTGGGGCTTCGGTTCCTCTTCCACGGAGACGGCAGATTCCGTCAGCCAAAAGGGGATCAAATCCGACTATCAGATCTTCCTGTCCGACGGCAGCGCCGTGATCGACAGCGCCGACGACTCCGTGCATTCCAACGGAACCGTGGTGCTGTCCGGCGGGAAATGGACGCTTTCGACCGGAGACGACGGCATCCACGCCGACAGCTCGCTGACCGTCAGCGGAGGCGTTTACGATATTCAAAAAAGCTACGAAGGTCTGGAAAGCGTTGTCATTACCGTCAGCGGCGGCGAAGGAACGATCGCCGCAAGCGACGACGGCATCAACTGCAACAGCGACGACAGCTTCTACGGCGGCATGGGCTTTGACGCGGTTTCCGCTTCCACCATGCTGACCATTACGGGCGGCTCGCTGACCGTTTTGGCCGACGGCGACGGCTTGGATTCCAACGGAAACGTTTCGATGTCGGGGGGCTATGTGGTGGTCAACGGCCCCACCAACAACGGGAACGGCGCGCTCGACTACGCCGGAAGCTTCCAAATGACCGGCGGTACGCTGATCGCGGCAGGCTCCTCCGGTATGGCGCAGTCCGTAACGCCCTCCGGCTGCTATGCCCTGATGATCACATGGCCCTCCATGCTCTCCGCCGGCACCGAGGTGCGCCTGACCGACGACAGCGGAACCGAAATATTCTCGTTCGCTCCCGAAAAGACCTATAACAGTATCGTGATCTGCACGCCCGATCTGACAGCCGCCGACTATGTTCTCTACTCCGGCTCGGAAAAACAATGCGAATTCACCATCAGCGGCGAGCTGACCTCCATCTCCTCCGACGGAAGCGCCTACAGCGGCGGCATGGGCATGGGCAACGGCGGCATGCGCCCCGGCGGAGGACGGGGCGGCGACGGGACGGCTCCCGGCGGAGGACGAGATGACAACGGAACGGCTCCCGACATGGGACGAGACGACGGCACGGCTCCCGGCGAAGGACGAGATAACGACGGCACGGCTCCCGACACGGGACGGAACAGCGACGAGACGGCTCCCGACACGGGACGAGACGGCAACGGTAACGAGACACCCCCGGAGGGCGAGCCCGCCCTGTAAAACACTTCTTCATCGGCGACACAATTCCTCTCCGCCGCAGCGCGGTCACCGTGGAGCGTTTTTTGTTTCATAGGACGCTCTTTCCGATGAAACGAAAAGAGCTCCGCATTGCGATACCGGCGTTTCAGCCGTTTATCCCAAGCGGAGCTGTTTCTTTTCGGATTTATGGAGGTTGTATAATCGCCGATCACATGCTCTTATTTTCTCGTTTCAAACAGATAGTGATCGGCAGTCGTTTCTTTCATCGCTTCCCAGCACTTTGCCGAATAATAATACACCTCGGTAATTTCCGCGGAATGATGATTATACGTTTTTCCGTCAGATTCCTTCAGGATATATTCCTGCATACCGATCAACAGGGCATATTCCGGATATTCGTATACCAACGTATAGGCAACCATGGACTCATTCCCCTGAATATCGTTATAAAAATCGTCCTCTGTCTGCGCGCAGAAAAGATAGGTCGGCGAACCGAATTTCTGAACGATGGAATCCAGCAGCGCCTTCGGATACTCGTCGTCGCTTTCCGGAGCCTCCGTTCTCAACGCATTGGCGTCATATGCCTTCACTCTCCACCAGCCGTTCTCATAGCAGCTTTTTATGGAAAGCCTATGTTCACTGAAATTACAGATCTCAATCGTGTCGATGCCGTACTCCTTTTGCCGCTCAAAAAGCTCTTTTTCTTCTTCCTCGGACAAATCGGAATCCGTCAGCACGGCAATGACCGCTTCCTTTCCCGGAAGCACTTCCTCCTCGCTTTCCAGCAGCTCGCCGATTTTGTCGGTGTCGATATAATCAAAGAGCTGGTAGATCCCACCGGCAAACATTCGATAGGGCGCCGCAATGTCGTCCAGCTCCCGCAAGTCGATCGGAAGCCCGATCGCCTCATGAAACAGCCCGCCCTCAAAGCTTCCGTTCGGCTCGGTCCATTCCTGCTGATTGAACCAAAAAACTGGCGAATCGGCTGTCGGCTGCTGTTCGTCGTCCGCGCCGTTTTCACCGCTTTTATCATCGTCCGACGGTTTGTTTTCCTCGGGCTTACCGCTGACGGCGGCTGTTGTTCCGTTCTCCGTCCCCGACGAGCTTTTCTCCCCGTCCTTTTCACATGCCGTCATACAAAACAGCAAAAGCGCCCCCAAGACAAAATATAATGCGATTTTCTTTTTCATCTTTCCTCTCCCCCAAAATAAGCGTAACCAAAGCATAGCATAAAAGGGGGGATTTTGGGGGAACACGCGACAAACGGCGGGTTTGAGGTGACGAACGACGGATTTATTTTTCGCCGGAGAATATCATTTGAACGGCAAAGCCCTCCTTCCTTGTCAGCAAGCGATAGGTTCCGTGGTATTTTTCAACGACGGCAAACGCGTTTCGGGTTCCGACGCCGTGGGTCTCCGCGTTGTCCTTGGTGCTGATCGGTTTCCCGTCCGCCAATTTCCAGTCTCCGTTCCACTGATTTTCTATGGAAAGCATAATATTTCCGGCGTTTTCCGACAAAGCGATGCGGATATAACGCTCTCCCTCGCATTTTTCGTTTGCTTCGATGGCATTGTCGATCAGATTGGCAAACAGAATGCAGCAGTCCACAGGCTCCATAAAGCCCAGCGCCTCCAAGCCGCCGGAGCAGGAAACTGCGATCCTCCCCTGCTCCAGCCGCTCCGCCTTTGCGTTCAGAATAATATCGACCAGCTCGTTTCCGGTCAGGATCCCCTTGCCGCCGCTCTGATAGCGTCCGGAAAGCTCCAAAAAGTACGCTTTTGCCTTTTCATATTCTCCGCGCTCAAAGAGCGAGCTCAGCAAAAGCAGGTGATTGTTCCAGTCATGCCGGAGGCCTGCCATCTCCCTCTGTTCCTGCTTATAATCCTTAAAGTATTGATATTCTTCATTGAACTGGAGTTTCTGATTCTGAGATACCTCCCGATAATGCCGTTCGCCTTTTCGATGCCGAATTCCATAAAAAACGGCTGCATTCAAGAGAATGACGGACATGCACCAAGTAATGGAATACACGGTATTGTTCAGGTTTGTTTTCAGAACGGGGCAGAGCAGACCAAAAACGACCATAAAAGCAGTTTCCGAAGCGGTCGGGTTCCAGCTTGTGCGGCTCGCAAGCAGAAGCAGCAAAAGAAGCAGCAGAATGTCCGTCAACCAGCCCAAAGTCCCCATCGTCACAAGCTTTCCGCCAATTTCCACCTCACTTTTTTTCAAAGAAAAAAGATCGTCAAGCACCGAGAAAACCACCGAAAGAACCGTGCTCCACTGAAGATAAAGATTCAGGGACGGCAGCCAAAATAGAAACGCCCGCCCCTTTCTTTCAGCGACAAAAACGACCGCCAGAAGACCGTACACCACCTCCGCGCAGCTTATTTCCCACCAAGCCAGCTCCGGAAAACCGCACAAAACAATGTGAAGAAGCAGATTGCCCAAACCCACGAGGACGTAACGGTACGGCTTTCGGCAAAACGGCACGGCAAAGATAACGTGAAGCACGAGCATCAGTTCATATACGGTGATCGTATTCGTAATAAAATAAGCAAACTGCAACCCCTTCACTTTGTCGGCTTCCTTTCCCTTCCGCTTCGATCACGGAAGCACTCCCTTTCCCAAGCTGTCGAACAGCTCCGTAAAATACGCCGCCTCCCGCCTTCTGCTGACGGGTAGGCGGAAACCGCCGTTCAGCGTCACCCAGCCCTTTTCGAGACTTTTATGATGCCGCAGATTGACCAGATACTTCCGGTGTATCCGCGAAAAGCCGTAGGGCCTCAAAAGCGCTTCGTACTCCGACAAGGGGGTACGGTCAAGGAAATACCCGTCGGCGGTATACAGAACCGTATATTTGTTTTCCGCGCTTAGATAGATCAATTCGTCCACCGGCACAAGCCGCTCTCCCTCCGTAAGCCGAACGACCGGCCTTCTCCGTCGGCTCATGTCGTTCCGAATTTCCATGAGCAGCGCTTGCAGCGTCTCCGTTTTTAACGGCTTCAGCAGATAACGGAAGGCTCTCGCCTCATAGCCTGCCACCGCGTATTCCTCATAAGCGGTGGTAAAGACGATGTAAAGATCCGGCGCGGCGCTCCGCAGTTTTTTCCCGAAGGCGATCCCGTCCACCTCCGGCATGCGGATGTCCAAAAAGAGCACGTCCGGCATGGACTCTCCGCATTCCGCCCGCCGCAGCAGCTCCGGCAGCAGGCTCTCCGGACACGTGCTTTCCGCAATGCTGTCGGCGGTTTCCCCCGCCTCCTCCAGCAGCCGCCGCAGCTCGTCCAGCTGCGCTTTTTCGTCGTCGCACAGCAGCAGCGAAAGCCGCTTTCCGGCAACCGCCTCGACTTGAAGCTTTTCCCCGATCATATTGGTTCTCCTCCATTCTTCATTCCAAGAGCAAAATTTCCCATGAAAGAACAAAGAATCTCGCTTGCAAGATTCTCCGCCTGCGGCGGGTCGCTCTAGCGACACGGTTCCTCTTCGCCGCAGCGCGATCCCCGCGGAGCGTTTTTTGTTTCATAGGACGCATTTTCCTATAGAAGAACAAAGAATCTCGCTTGCGAGATTCTCCGCCTGCGGCGGGTCGCTCCAGCGACACGGTTCCTCTTCGCCGCAGTGCGATCCCCGCGGAGCGTTTTTTGTTCTATAGGAAACTGCGTTTCCTATAGAACAAAAAAGCTGTTGAAAACTATAGATTCTCCGATCTATATTTCAACAGCCTTTCTCAACTGGGCTACAAGGATTCGAACCTTGAAATGACGGAGTCAGAGTCCGTTGCCTTACCGTTTGGCGATAGCCCAATACAGGAGTCCCCTTTTTTAGAGGTTTCCCAACAACAATGGCTATTATACACATACCTCTCCAAAAAAGCAAGAGGGAAATTCCATCTTTTTTGAAAAAATTTCAAAAGCTCCCCGCCGCTTGGGAGGGGAGCTTTTAGGGTTAGTCGCTATTTACCATTCGGATGATTCCTGTTCCTCACAGAGCGTTTCGTTGACTTCTTCCATGGTATCGCGAACCTCTTCAAACCGGTCCCCGACCTCTTCGATGGCGTCCCGAATCTCCTCCAGCGCGTCGCGCACCTCGTCCACCGCATCGGAGATCACGTCTTCGATATCGACGTCTTCCTCCTCAAGCTGCGGCATCATGCTCCGGACTTCCCTTGCGATATGCTGCGGATCGAGCTTCTCCACGGTCTCTGCCATAATCGCCATGCTTCCCGCGGACAGCGCCTCAAGCTGTTCCTTCAAGCCCTCCAGCGCCCGCCGGCTTTCCTCCAGTCCCCGCACCGTTTCGGATGCGCTTCCCGTGCTCCGGTCGTTTCCGGCTTTCCCCTGCGAACCGCGAAGCTCATGACCGTGGCTGCGGCGAAGGTTTTCCGTGCTGTACCATCCGTTTGCCGGAAAACCGTCTTCAAAGATCAGATTGTGCCGCTGCGGCCTCCACTTCTTATACGGGTCCTCCTGATCGGGGATCCCCTCGTAAGCGCCGCTGTCCTTTGCCGCCATGACCGTCATATACGCGGCCTGCGCAGCAAACTTGAGCTGCGTGTATTCGTTGTCCTCCGTTGTGAACGGGATCTCGTACAGCTCCCAGTTATTCAGCGTCCGCGCCGGCTTGATAAAGTTCCGGTTCAGATTGTAGGTTCGGCGATTTTCGACGTCGTTATTGTAGATCACCTCAAACCGGCACACCTCGTCGTTCCTGTCGTTTTCTCCGCCGTTCAGCCAAAATACGAATCTGTGCGTCGTCCGCTTTTTTAAGAGCAGCGTTTCCGAAACGATCTCGGTCCAATTATATTTCCAGTCGCCGATCGTATATGCTTCCGCAAGCTCTCCGTCCGGTCCCTGCATAAAAGAACGCGAGCCGACGTTTTTCGGACAGTCCCGATTAAAGCTCCATCTCCGAGGGTCAAAATACAACGTTACGCTTTCCTTATTGGTCATCATTTTATCATCCATCTTATGTACCTCCGAATTCTGTTCGGTATCGGACGTGTTAAGACGAATCTGGAAGTCGTTCATGTAACATGCCCGACCCTTTTTTACAAGACCGGCTGCCCGCTTCGGGTAAGTCCGGCCAATTTCGTTTCCGTCCGCGTCAACGATGCGAACGGTCTTTTTTTCGTTGAAATCCGTGTTTTTTGTTATGGGTATCCTCCCCGCTTTCCTTTTTAACTTCGCGCCTACGCGCGGTTCGGTAAATCGTTGCCCTTTTTTGTTATGAGCGGCACTCTCCGAAATTATTTTCTCATATCCTTCAAATGCTGTCAAGAAAAATTTGCTCTTTCCTTTTTGCCGCACAGCGTGTATAATACAGTTTAACGCAAACCATGCATGGTTTTTTTCAAATCACATATTCTATTTCGGAAAGGAGCGTATACACCATGAAAAAAGTAACGAAATTCGCTTTGCTGGCTGCGCTTGCAGGCGGCGGCTACTATCTGTATCAAAAGACCAAGCAGCAAAAGCAGACGGACGAATTTGAGGAAGCCGATCTTTTCTGCGACGACGAGATCTCCGACGACTTCTGCGAAACCGAAAGCACGCAGGCTTCCCGGGACGCCAAGATCGACAGCTTTACCGAAAAAGCGGAAAAGGCGGTCCGCACCGCTGCGGAAAAAACCGAGGAGCTGAGCCATGTGGTAGCCGAAAACGCCAACAAGGCGGCAAAGGCAGCCATGAAAAAAGCCGACGAGCTGAAGGATTATATGGCGAAAAAGGCTTCCGAAACAACAGCGGAGGCAACCGGCGAGACATCGGATACGGAAAGCGCGGACGACATCAAGGAAGATACGTTTGCATTTACCGACGCGGTCGATCCGGAATAACGCTTGGCGTTAAAGCAAACGAAAAAAAGCGCTGCGGCTCTCACCGAGACGCGGCGCTTTTTTATTTGTGTTCCGTACCTATTCCTTTTCCAGTAAAACGTCCATCAGCCGAAAGCCCTCTTCCCGGCAGATCCCGGTATTTTTTGCCTCCGCCTCATTATAAGCGGCTGCCGTGTGGATATCCCTTCTGCTGTCGTAAAGCAGATAGGGGATCGGATCGGGGGTATGGGTGCGAAGCCGCACCGGCGTCGGATGGTCGGGCATAACGAGCAGCCGATAATCCTCTCCGCTCTTGTCCATCGCCTCTTTTACCACGCGCAGCACGCGAGCATCCAGATACTCGATCGCCTTGATCTTTCGCTCCGCGCTTCCCTGATGCCCCATCTCGTCGGGCGCTTCCAGATGGATATAAACGAAATCGTCCCCGTTTTCCAACAGCGTTTTGACCGCCGCCTGCGCCTTTCCCTCATAGTTCGTTTCCAGTCCGCCGGTGGCGCCCGGAACGTCGATGTTCCGCATTCCCGCGCCGACGGCAATGCCCTTCAGCAGATCGACGGCGGAGATCATCGCGCCCTTTTTGCCGTTTTTCTCCTCAAACGAGCGCAGAGACGGTCTTGTGCCGGCGCCCCAGAACCAAAGCGAGTTCGCCTTATGCAGCCCCTTTGCCGCCCGCGCCAGATTGACCGGATGCTCGTTCAGGATCGCAAAGCTGCGCTTCTGCATGGCGAGCAGCGTCTCGTCGTCCGGCAGGTACGCCCCGATCTTTCGCTCCAGAATGTCGTGCGGCGGCGTCAGTTCCACGATCCTGCCGCGATTCCGGATCAGCAGGTGCCGGTAGCTGACCCCCACATAAAAGTGATAGCCCTCCCACTCCAGCTGCTTTCGGACCGCGTCAAGCAAAACGGCGGCTTCCTCCGTTGTAATTTCCGACGCGCTGTGGTCGAGGATCGTTTTTTCCTCATACGGCTCCTCCTCGGACAACGTAACCAGATTGCAGCGGAGCGCAACGTCCGTATCCTTCATAGCCACGCCGATGCTCAGCGCCTCAAGCGGCGAGCGCCCCGTGTAATAAAGCTTTGGATCATAGCCCAGCACGGCAAGGTTCGCCGTGTCGCTGCCCGGCTTCATTCCGTCCGGGATTGTTTTCACAAGCCCGACCTCTCCGGTTTTCGCCAGCTCGTCCATGACCGGCGTCTTCGCAAATGCAAGCGGCGTTTTGCCGCCCAAGGCTTCCAGCGGCTCATCCGCCATACCGTCGCCCAAAACAACAAGATATTTCATGGTTTTCTCAACTCCCGATTATTTTACTTCTACGCGCACCATATGGATCACCGTAAGCTCGGCGGTCTTCCGGGCAAATTCTCCCTCGGTCATCGGTTCGGTCACAAAGGCAAATTCCTCCGGATGCTCCGCAAGTTCCACGGTCCGCGCGATCGGAAGCGCTGCCTCCGCCTTCGGCTTTTCTTCCGCAGGCACGCGGGCAAAGAAGGCGTTCACCATAGCCTCACGGCTGCCAAGCTCCAGCTTTTCTTCCTCCCAGAGGATCGGAATGTTCACATTCGGATGCTTTGCCGCGTCGATCACGTCCGATACGACGGCGCTGGCGGTGGGAAGCTTTCCGGCTCCGCGCCCATAGCACATCACGTCGTCCAGCTTGTTGCCGCGGATCAGGATCGCGTTGAACACGCCGTTGACCGGATAGAGCGGATTGTCCGCATACAGCATCTTCGGCGCAACCATCGCATAGACCGTTCCGTCCTTCCGATAGCTTTCGCCCAAAAGCTTGATCCCCATGCCGAGCTTGTTCGCATACGCCACGTCAACGTCGGAGATCTCGGTGATCCCCTCGGTGTATATGTCCTCGTAATCGACCTGTCTGCCGTAAGCCAGCGACGTCAGGATCGCGATCTTGCGGCACGCGTCGTGTCCCTCGATATCCGCGGCGGGATTGCGCTCCGCATAGCCCTTTTCCTGCGCTCTTTTCAGCACCTCGTCAAAGGCGGCGCCCTGCTCCCGCATTTTCGTCATCATATAGTTCGTGGTTCCGTTCAGGATGCCGCACACCTTTTCGACCTCGTCCGCCGTAATCGAACGAATGAGCTGACGAATGACCGGAATGCCGCCGCCCACGCTTGCCTCGAACAGATAATTGCATTTCTGCTCCTGCGCGATGCGGATCAGCTCCGCGCCGTGCTTTGCCACCAGCTCCTTATTCGACGTGCAGACGCTCCGACCGCTCAGCAGCGCCTGTTTGGAAAATTCATAGGCCGGATGCAGACCGCCCATGACCTCCACCAGAATGGCGACCTCCGGATCATTGATGATCTCCTGAAAATCATGCGTCAGCACTTCTTCCACCGGATCGCCGGGAAATTCCCGCAAGTCCAGCACATACTTCACCTCGATCGGCGCCCCGACCCGCTTTGCTATGATCTCCTTATTTTCCTGAAGCACGTCAAACACTCCGGAACCAACCGTTCCGTAACCTAAAATTGCAACCTTCATCGTTTCCTCCATCTTTTTATTCGCGTCCCAGTATTTTCAAATAATGAACCCCGGAAATCGACCGTATCCCCTCCAGCAAAGCGTTGACGTCCGCCGACTCCGGCAAAATTTCAAAGCCCAGCGCAATCGAAGCGATCCCGCCGATCGGAATGCTCTGCTGGATCGTCAGCACGTTGGCCCTGCATTTGGCGATCTGCATCAGGATCGCCGAAAGGATGCCGGTCTCGTCGTCCACCTGCAGGATCACGTTCAGCGTCTTGCCGCGCGAGTTTTCATGAAAAGGCAGCACGTCGTCCTTATACTTGTAAAACGAGCTCCGGCTCAATCCTACCCGCTCCGTCGCCTCCTGCACGGTGATCGCCTTTTCACTGTCCAGCAGCCGCTTTGCCTCCACGACTTTCAGGAGGACTTCCGGAAGCGCTTTTTTCTTGACAATATAATATTGTTCCGATTCCATACGACCTCCCCATCCCTTTGCGGCTGTTTTTCAGCCGCACACATTTGTCCGTTCAGAAGGGATTGTATCACACGCATTCCGGAATTGCAAGAAAAAAAGGAGCATGTTCCTGTTTTGGCACATGCTCCTCTGATTTTCAAAAATCAATGGTCAAGCAAATATTCGACCGCAGCCTGAATCTGATTGTCGTCCTCGATCGGGATCGTAAGCTGTCCCTTCAGTTCCTCGTCCAGCTCCACCTCCAGATCGGGCGTCAGACCCACTCCGTGAATGCAGACGCCGTTCGGCGTAAAATACCGGGAAACCGTTACCTTAATGGCGGAGCCGTCCTGCAAGGGAACGATCGACTGTACGATCCCCTTGCCGAAGCTCTGGGTTCCTACGAGGGTTGCGATGCCGTAATCCTGCAAGGCACCCGCAAAAACCTCCGAAGCGCTGGCGCTGTTTTCATTGATCAAAACCGTGATCGGCACATCGACCGTCTCGGCGCTGTCGGACTTGTATTCTTCCGTCCTGCCGTATTTGTCTTCCATGTAGACGAGCATATCGCCCTTCGGCACGATCCGGCTGAGCATTCCGCAGACCGTGCTCAGCAGCCCGCCCGGATTGTCGCGCAGATCCACGATCATCCCCTGCATTCCCTGCGCCTCCAGATCGTCAACCGCGTCGATAAACTGCTGCTCGGTCACCTCGTCAAATTCCATGACGTAAATATAGCCGATCTTGTTGTCGAGCATCTGGTATTCCACGGTAGGCACTTCGACAAACGCGCGTTCCACCGTCATCGACAGATAATCCGATTCTCCGGCGCGATAGATCTTGATATCTACCGTGGTTCCGGGCTCGCCCTTGATTTTGGAAACGGCTTCCGTCAGATCCATATCCACGGTCGATTCCCCGTCAATCTCCACGAGGATGTCGCCCGGCAGGATGCCCGCCTTATGGGCAGGACCGTTGACGAAAGGCTTGACAAAGGTGATGTTGCCGTTGGCGTCCTGTGTGACCGTGGAGCCAAGCCCCGCATAGGAGCCCGTGGAGGATTCGTTAAATTCGACAAATTCCTCCGCCGTATAATACGTGGTGTAAATATCGCCCAAGCTGTTTACCAGCCCGGCATAAATGCCTTCCTCGATTGCGTCCGCATCCAGCTCGTCGATATAATAATAATCGAGCAGAGCCAAAAGGTTGGCGATCTTATCCGTATATTTGCGCTCGTTCAGATCTTCGAGAATTTCCCCTCCGGCGTCCGTACCGTACTGCTCCCGCACAGACAATTTGTTCTCATCGCTGCTTCCGCAGGCGATCAGCCCGAAAAGCATCAGCGACATCAAAACTCCGGAAAACATCCCCAATAAAAATTTCCCTTTCAATTAAAGGCCTCCTGTTTTTGAAAAACTGCGTTTAATATTTGATATAGTCCATAGGATCTACCGCCGTACCGTTTTTATAGACCGTAAAATGCAGATGCGGCCCGGTTGCAACGCCCGTAGCGCCTACCAATCCGATCACTTCCCCCTGCATCACATAGTCCCCCGTGCTGCACAGGATCTTGGACATATGCAGATACCGCGTAATGTAGCCGTTTCCGTGGTCGATATAGACATGGTAGCCGCCGGTGCTGTTATAGCCGGCTTCGTAAACGGTGCCTGCCAGCGCCGCTACGATCTGCGCCCCGTAATTGCCGCCGATATCGACGCCCTTGTGGAAGCTGCTTGCCCCCGCCGTCGGAGGTACCCGCGGTCCGAAGCCGTCTCCGACTCTGCCGTCGCCCGGAAGCGGCCAGATCATCTTCGAGGGATCGGTCACATCCAGCTTGGGAATGTTGGCGGCGTTGTCGTAGCCGGTGCTCGGCACGTCGGCCTGATCGTTATCGGAGCCGCCGGTCTCCGGCTTCTGCTGTGCAGCCTCCTCCTCCGCTCTGCGGATCTCCTCCGCCTCCGCCGCGACCGCCTCCTCGATCGTCATTTCCTCTTTGCTGATCTTGTCGATGTATTCTTCCAGTACGCCTTGACTCAGTCCGATCTGGGTTTCGTACTTGGAGAGCGCCTCCTGTTTCTTTGCAATGATCTCCTGCGCAAATTCATAATCCGCCTGATACATCTCCTGCGTCGTGTTGACCGCCTCGATCTTTGCCTCCAAATAGGTCTTATAATCGGCGATCTGCTGCTTGGATTCCAGATAACGGTTCAGCAGATTGTTGTCGTACTCCGTGATCTTCTCCACATATTCGACCTGATTCAGAAGATCGGTCAGATTCTTGGCGTCAAAGATCATCTGCAAATAGGTCGTGCTGCCGTTTTCGTAAATATATTGCAGCCGCCGTTTCATCGTCTCGTACTGCTCGGCGGCAATCGCCTCCGCCTCCTCCAAGTCCGCTTGGATCTGCTCGTATTCACGGTTGAGCTGCTTCAGCTCGTCTTCGATCACCAGCATATCGAGCATGATCTGGTTCTGCTTCTGATCCATCTCGTCGATGTAAGTCAGAATGTCGTCGTAATCGCTCTGCAGAGCCGCCAGCTCGGCTTCCAAACGCTCCTTCTGCTCCTCATACTCTTTCCTCCGGCGTTCCGCCTCGGCGATCGTTTCGGTATACGAACTGTTGTGAACCGCTGAACCTCCCAGCGTGTCGAGCCGCTGCTCCAAAGCGGCGTATGCCACGAGCTTTTTCGGCTTCGCGTCCTCGCCCACCGCAAGAAATACGACCGGAAGCACGAGAACCAGCGACAGGATCAAAGAAGCGGCCGCCACCGCATATTTCTTAAATTTCATAAGCCATTTCCTTTTTCTTAACGCAACTAATACTTGATATAATTCATCGGGTCTACCGCCGTGCCGTTTTTATAAACGCTGAAATGCAGGTGCGGCGCGGTGGATACGCCGGTAGAGCCGACCAAACCGATGACCTCGCCCTGCAAAACATAGTCCCCCGTATTGCACAGGATCTTGGACAGGTGCAGGTAGCGGGTGATGTAGCCGTTTCCATGGTCGATATAGACATGATAACCGCCGGTGCTGTTCCAGCCGGCCTCGTAAACGGTTCCCGCCAGAGACGCCACGATCTGCGCCCCGTAATTTCCGCCGATATCGACGCCCTTATGAAAGCTGCTCGCGCCCTCGATGGGAGGGATGCGCGGTCCGAAGCCGTCTCCGACTCTGCCGTCGCCCGGAAGCGGCCAGATCATCTTCGAGGGATCGGTCACGTCAAGCTTCGGAATATTGGCGGCATTGTCATAGCCCGTGTTCGGCACGTCGCTGTAATCCTTGTCGCCGCCGGACGTCTGCTGGTTCTTCTTGGCTTCCTCCTCCGCCTTGCGGATTTCCTCCTCCGCCGCTTTTTTCGCCTCCTCGACCGTCATTTCCTGCTTATTGATCTTGTCGATATAGTCTTCCAGAAGCTCCTCGTTCAGCCCCATTTTAGCTTCATAGTCGGCGAGCGCCGTTTGTTTCTTTGCAATGACCTCCTGCGCAAATTCATAATCCGCCTGATACATCTCCTGCGTCTTATTGACCGCCTCGATCTTGGCTTCCAGATATACCTTATAATCGGCGATCTGCTGCTTGGATTCCAGATAACGGTTCAGCAGATTATTGTCATACTCCGTGATCTTCTCCACATATTCGACCTGATTCAGAAGATCGGTCAGGCTCTTTGCGTCAAAAATCATCTGCAAATACGTCGTGCTGCCGTTTTCATATATATATTGCAGCCGCTTTTTCATCGTCTCGTACTGCTCGGCGGCAATCGCCTCCGCCTCCTCCAAGTCCGCTTGGATCTGCTCGTATTCGCGGTTGAGCTGCTTCAGATCGTCTTCGATCGCCAGCATATCGAGCATGATCTGGTTCTGCTTCTGATCCATCTCCTCTACATAAGCCAGAATATCGTCGTAATCGCTCTGCATGGCTGCCAGTTCGGCTTCCAAGCGCTTTTTCTGCTCCTCATACTCCTTCTTCTTCCGCTCCGCCTCGGCGATCGTATCGGCATAGGAGCTTTTCTGAACGGCAGAGCCGCCCAGCGTATCCAGCCTCTGCTCCAAAGCGGCATAGGCTACGAGCTTTCCCGGCTTCGCGTCTTCCTCCATTGCGAGAAAAACGACCGGAAGAACGATCACCAGCGAAAGCGCAAGCGAAACAGCCGCCACTGCGTATTTCTGACATAACTTCATGGTCTTCCTCCTAAATTCCAAGCCGTCAAACGACAAGCTGCTTACAGCTGTCGGAAATTCCGAAGCTGCTTATTCAACGTAAAGTAACTGCCCAAAAAACCGATCCCCACGCCGATGCAGAGAGATACCGGCGCGAGAACACGGAACACCTCCGCGGTATCGACAAAATTCAGCGTACTGAACAGGCTGCTGAACTTGCTTGCGATCAGCTCAATGATCTTGTAATAGAGCGCGTAAAGGATCGAAAGCGGAATGCAGGCTCCGAGCAGACCGATGATCACGCCCTCCACAAGGAACGGCGCGCGGATGAAAATATCGGTGGCGCCGATCAGGTGCATGATCGAGATCTCCTTGCGGCGGATGGAAACGCCCATCGTAACCGTCGTACTAATCAGGAAGGTGGCGATGCAGAGCAGCAGTCCGATGATCATTACGGAACCGACGCTTAGGATGCGGTTAAAGCGCGTCAGCGTATTGACCATGTCCTCGGTATCGTTTACCTTTCGGATGCCGGAAAGCGATGCGATCTGTGCAACGGCCTCCTTCTGCGCCTCCACCGACTCAAAATAAATGGCAAACGAAGCGGAATCCTCCAGAGGATTGTCGGTGCCAAAGGTCTCCGCCAGCTCGTCGGTCAGATGCGTTTCCTTATACTCCTCCCATGTCTCGGCGGCGGACTTATAGGTGACCGATTTTACCGCGTCCATCGCTTCGATTTTTTCTTTCAGCGCAGCGATCGCATCCTCTTCAATGCCCTCGTCAAAAAAAGCGGTCACGCCTACGTTGGTCTCCGCCTCCAACAGCATGTGCTGCACGTTGATCAGCAAAAAATACATAATGCCGAATAAAAACAGGCAGGCGGTCATCGTTGCGACCGACGCAACGGAAAACAGTTTATTTCTTCGTATATTTTTAATTCCTTGATGGAAGCAATAGGTGAAGGAACTGAAGCTATTCATATGCGTAGCCCCCCTTCTTATCCTCGACAAGAATTCCGTTCTGCACGGAAATGACCCGTTTCTGCATCTTGTCAACGATCTCGTGATTGTGGGTAACTACGACTACCGTCGTTCCTCTGCGGTTGATCTCCTCCAGAAGGTTCATGATCTCCCAAGAATTCTGAGGATCCAGATTGCCGGTCGGCTCGTCGGCAAGCAGGATCATCGGATTGTTCACCAACGCTCTTGCCAGCGCCACGCGCTGCTGCTCGCCTCCGGAAAGCTCGTTTGGCTTGCTCTTATATTTATTGTTCAGTCCCACCAGATTCAGCATCTTGGAGACCTCTTTGGGAATGCGGCGTTTCGGCGCGCCGATGACCTGCTGGGCGAACGCCACGTTTTCATATACGTTCCGATCCTGTAAGAGCCGGAAGTCCTGAAATACGATCCCGATGCTTCTGCGGTATTTGCAGACCTGACGCTTGCGAAGTCCCGCCAAGTCCTTTCCGGCAACGTAGATCCTGCCCTCGGTGGGCGAAATCTCCTTCATCATCAGACGGATCATCGTCGATTTTCCGGAGCCGCTCGGCCCCACGATAAAAACAAATTCTCCCTTCCTTACGCTGAAGGAAACATCGCTCAGCGCATGGCTTTCCGTAGTTCCATCATATTCCTTGGACACATGTTCCAGAACAATGACCGGCGCATCCAAGGGATTCGTCACCGCTCTGCGGGGAACGTCCGTATAGTCGTCCGGTTCTTCTCCGCCTATTCCCGTGTCCTGCTCCTCCAGTTCCGGAGCGGGCGTCATTTTCCAATTACTCATGTTCTCATTCCATTCCTGCTTAAAACTAACCCTGTACTTTTCCCTTCCATCCGGCAGGAAGCTTTTGTGTTAATATTCGATATTTTCCATATACTTCACTACCATCAGGGCAATTTTGAACGTGATCGCATCCTCAAAAACCCGCAGATCCAGATTTGTGCTTTTCTGCAATTTATCCAGACGGTAAACAAGAGTATTTCTATGAATATAGAGCTGTCTTGAGGTTTCCGAAACGTTCAGACTGTTTTCAAAAAACTTGTTGATCGTTACCAAGGTTTCCTCGTCGAACTCGTCCGGGGACTTTCCGTCAAAGATTTCCTTGATAAACATTTTGCAGAGAGGCATCGGAAGCTGATAGATCAAACGCCCGATCCCCAGATTGTTGTAGGCGACCACCTTGCGATCACTGTAAAAGATCCTGCCCACGTCCAAAGCCATCTTCGCTTCTTTGTAAGAGCGGGAAATGTCCTTGATCTCGTTTACGATCGTTCCATAGGCAACGTGAACCTTGCTCATCGCCTCCGTGTTGAGCATGTCCACGATCACGCGTGCGGTATGCATCAGAGCATCGTAGTTCTCGTTCTGCTTCAGCTCCTTGACGATAATGATGTTCTTTTCATCCACCGCCGTAATAAAATCCCGGTTCTTTCCGGCGAACAGCGTCCGCACGGTTTCCAGCGCGTTCGTGTCCTTTTCGTTTTTGGTCTCGATCAAGTATACCACACGCCTTGCTTCCGTCTCAATATGGAGCTTTTTGGCACGATTGTAAATATCCACCAGAAGCAGATTGTCCAGCAGCAGGTTTTTGATAAAGTTGTCCTTATCAAAGCGTTCCTTATATGCCACCAGAAGATTCTGGATCTGAAACGTCGCCAGCTTGCCGACCATATAAACGTCTTCCGAATCCCCCTTCGCAAGCAGAATATACTCCAACTGATGCTCGTCGTACACCTTGAAGAAGTGATACTCCTGAATCACCTGACTGTCCGCAGGCGAATCCGTAAAGGCGGAAACAAGACTCTCGTAGCTTTCCGCGTTGTTCATCGTTGTTGCAAGGGGCTTCCCCTCCGTATCCATAACACATAAATCGACTCTTGCGATCGACTTCATTCCATCAATGGTATTCTGAAGAATCTGATTGGAAATCATGTATTCACCATACCTTTCCGTCGTTCCGTTTTGTAACCCAATACGCTGAATTTTTTACCGCTATATAAGCCATTGTAACATTTTCGTAACAACTTGACAAGCCCTTTTCGACATGGGATTCGGCGTCTCAAGCCCCCTTGGGGCGCGCCGAGCCGCAGCGGCATCTTCCTTTCCGCCGCAGGGCGATCCTCAGCGGAGCGTTTTTGTTCTATAGGAAACGCAGTTTCCTATAGAAGAACATAGAATCTCGCTCGCGAGATTCTCCGCCTGCGGCGGGTCGCTCTGGCGACACAATT
>JAUNGI010000009.1 GCA_030524525.1 Lachnospiraceae bacterium | reverse complement strand
TGGCGCACACTTAATTCAGAAGTGCTAAATGCGAAGCATTTTGCACATGATACCATAAAACGAGCGATTTGCTATGTACACAGTAGCCGTGCCATTATTAAAAAGAAAGGAACGTCGGCGCAATCCGGGCAAGAAACTTTCACGCCGGCTAATAACACAATTATGACCGAAATCATTTTGTTGGGAACCTTTCACTTTCCTGACCGATACGATATTTTTTCCGAACAGGTACAGGACGAGCTGGAACGCTTTGTAAACCGGCTTAGCGAGTTGCGTCCGACGAAACTTGCCGTAGAGATGGCTGCCTGTGAACAGAGCAGGCTTCAGGAATTTTACCGTCGGTTTGAGCCCTCCCATCTGACTTCGGAGTATCGCTTTGGGGAGCTGGTTCGTTACGGCAGTAAAATCGGCTTTACCTCGTTAAACGAAATTGTACAGGTGGGCTTCCGGCTGGCAAGGAAGCTGCGGCACGATACGGTATACGCTGTGGACGAGGATATTGTGCTGTCCGATGAACTGCTGGAAACGTGTTCGGAGGCGCTTTCTGAGCCGTCGGAAAAATTCAATCGTTTTTTCCAAGCCGCAACGGCAGACCGAGAAATGATGCTGGAGGATATGTACCGGCTTCATAACGACAAGCAGTACGCAAGTCTTGACCATAACATGTACCTGCATCTTAACCGGGTAAACAAAGGAAGCTATGAAGGAAGCCGCCTCGTGCTTGCGTGGTATGAGCGCAACCTGAAAATATTCTCAAACATACAGAATCTTTGCGAGCCCGGTGACAGGATTTTGCTGATCATCGGAAGCTCTCATAAACGGATTCTGGAAAATCTCGTAAGGGATTACAGCGAGATGAGGCTGCTGGAAATTTAACGGATCACCGCCAGTTTTCCGTGACCGACATTGTGATGCAGATAGTGACCGCACCGCTTCATAAGCAAAATAACGGCGTCGTCTTCCGAACCGCTTGCAGAGCCTTGCGAAGCGGCGAACGGGACTCTGCCCTCACCGTTTGTACTAAAATACCGCTCGCCCTTCGGACATTGCGGATTGTCGGACGGGCAGCAGTTTTCGCAGCCGGGGCATATCTTTTTTTCGTTTGTCATCATACTGTTTGCCTCCTTTTTTGTTTTGACTTAAATTTCAATTAGTATTTGATTAGCATCCGGTTCCGTTCGGCAGCCGCAGCTCCAGCACAAAACGCCTTCCGTCCGCTTCGGCGCAGACCGTACCGCCGAGCCGCTCGACAAGGCATTTTACGACGTACAGTCCCAGTCCGCTGCCGCTTTTGCTTCGGGAGGGCGCGCGGCAGAACGGTTCGAAAATATGCTCGGCGTCGAGAGCGAATTCTTCGGAGCAGTCGTTTTCCATGCGAAGCAGGACGGCGCGCTCCGTTTGTTCCAGTGTGACCGCCAGCCACGTTTCCGCGTATTTTTCCGCATTGGAAAACAGATTGTTGAGAATCCGCGTCAGCAGATGCGCGTCGCTTTCCAGAAAAACGCCCTCGGCGATCCGAAAATCCGTTTTCATCCCCTTGGCGGAGATCCATTCGTATTGCAGAAGCAGCAGCTCCGAGAGCAGCAGGCTCAGATCGAGCCGCTCTTTTTTTGGCGCTTCCGCGCTGTTTTCCAGCTTGGAAAGCGCAAAAAAGTCGTCCGAAAGCTGCTTGAGATAACGGTTTTTTTTATATGCGACCGCAAGATACTCCTGATTTTTGGCGGAAAGCTCTCCGCTCTTTTCGATCAGCTGCAAATAGCCGAGGGCGGCGGTCAGGGGCGTGCGGAAATCGTGGGAGATGCCGGATACGATCTGTGTCAGCTCCTGCTTTTCGCGGGCGTAATTTTCCAGAAGCGCACGCTGCGCGTCGATGTAGGCGTTCAGCTCATTCGCAAGCGCGACGATATCCGGATCGAAGCTATCCATCTTTACGGGCTGTCGGTAGTCGTCGTCCCTGCTGCGGGCGACGGTTTTGGCAAAGCTCCGGAGCTGCCGCTTACAGGAGAAATATCTGAGCGCAAAAACGGCGGCGAGGACAAAGAGAAAGCCGTTCAGAATAAGTAGTGGAATTTTCATAGGAATCTTCGTTCCGCCTCCCTAAGGTTTTTCGAACGTTTCGCCCTGCGCGGGCGTTTGGTCTGCGGCTCAGCGCAGCAGCCTTTTCTTATAGACCGCAAACGTGATCGCGTATAGGACCGCAAATTCCACGGCAAAGCCAGCGATCACCTGAACGACGAAAAGCGTTGAATAGCTCGCCTGCACAAGGTTCGCAAGCTGGAACATCGGCAGCCAGTTCAGAAGCTTGGAAAAGCTCTCGGCTTTTTCGGGATTCAGCTCCAGAAGGATCAGGGCGGCCAGCTCCTCCAGCAGCATAAATCTCGCATAGGGGAACGCCGCGCCGATCGGATGCTGCACCAGCAGGCTCATCATGACCGTTACCGAAAAAAGATGCAGAAGGACGATCAGGAAAAGCAGAGCGAAAAGCGCCGGGCTTTTCATCTCCCCGCCCCCGTTTTTCAGCCCGATGCCAAGCAGAAAAATACCAAACTGCATAAGCGTCAGTCCAAGCGCCAGCGGACAGTAAACAAGCAGCTTGCTCCAAATGATCTTTGCGGGGCGCGCCCCGTCCATGATCTCATAGTAGGCGGTTCGGCTGCCAAAGCGGCTGCATAGCAGCACGGCGAGGAACGTACAGGTGACGGCGCCGATCAGCATGGGCAGCAATTCGCCGTATGCGGCAAGGTTTTCCAGCAAATTCTGCCGGGAATAGTCGGGATTGATGAGAAAGGGAATGCCTGCGATCAGAATACTGACGAACAGGAAAAATCCAAAGTAATGTCCGGAGTGAACCAGACGGTACCATTCTGCTTTTATCTGTCTATTCATTTGCTGCACCTACCTTCGAAAGATAATATTCCTCCAGCGTTTCGCCCTTGCTTTCAAGCCTTGTCAGGACGAGGCCGCTGTCGGTGATCGCCTTGGAAACGGCGGCGATATCGTCCAGCCGTTCAAACAGGAGGATTTCCTCCCCGTGAACGACCTTGTATTCACGGACGGACAGCTTGGTTTCCAGAACGGCTGCGGTCTTGTCGATGTTGTCGGTTCGGATGCAGAGATGATTCCGGCATTTGGTCTGCAGCTCCTCCGCCGGAAAGCTTTCGATCACCTTCCCGTGGTTCATCAGCGTAAAGTCGGTGCATAGTTCGGAAAGCTCGGAGAGCAGGTGACTTGAGATCAGGACGGTGACGTTTTGCTCCTCCGCCAGCGTTTTCAGCATTCGGCGGATTTCGACGATCCCCTCCGGGTCAAGACCGTTGACCGGCTCGTCCAGAACAAGGATTTCGGGGCGGGGCAGCAGCGCCATAGCGATCCCAAGGCGCTGCTTCATGCCGAGGGAAAAGTTTTTGACCGGCTTTTTCCCCACATCGGCAAGACCGACGTAGGCCAGCGTTTCGTCGATTCGTTTTTCGTCGGCAACGCCCCGGAGATAGCGGATATAGCGCAGATTTTCCCTTGCCGTCATGCCGGGGTCGAGGATCGGCGCTTCGATCATAAAGCTCATTCTGCGGCGCGCCTCGTCGATGTTTTCTGCGCCTCCGAAGAGTTCCATGCTGCCGCCGGTGGGCAGCGTAAGCCCCGCCAGCAGCTTCATGAGGGTCGTTTTGCCCGCGCCGTTTGGGCCGATCAGACCGCAGATGCGGCCCCGTTCAACGGTCAGATCGAAGTTGCTTAGCACCGTTGTTTTTCCGTATTTTTTACTGAGCTGATGCAGCTTTACTATGGGTTCAGTCATAGGGAACCGTCCTTTCACAGGGAATTCGATAGCTCTGTTTTACTGCGTGAGAGTAAAAAAACGGTAAAGGAAAAGGTTAAGAAAGGGTTAATCCTTTCGTTCGGTATGCAGCTTATAGCCCATTCCCCATACGGTTTCGATATATTCCCCTTCCGGATCGTATTCCCGAAGCTTGTTCCGCAAATTGCTCATATGCACCTTGAGCGTGCTGTCGCCGCTGTAATAGCTTTCCTGCCAGACGCTTTCAAACAGATTGGCTTTGGAGAACAGCTTCCGGGGATTGGAGAGCAGCAGCTCCAAAATGGCATATTCCTTTGCGGTCAGCGGCATGGCGCGGCCGCCCACCGTGGCGGTCTTTGCGGAGCGGTCGAGAACGAGCGCCCGAAAGCAGAGGCGTTCCGGCTCCTCGGAGGTTTTTTCGCCGCATCGCTTGAGAACGGCTTCGATCCGCGCCAGCAGCTCGTCCAGGTCAAAGGGCTTGGTGAGGTAGTCGTCGGCGCCCATCCGGAGCACCTCGACCTTTGTCTGGATCGTGTCCTTTGCGGATACCACGATCACCGGGATCCGGGAAAATTCGCGGATGCTTTTCAGCACCGCGTCGCCGCTCTTGAAGGGCAGCATCAGGTCGAGCAGCACGAGAGACAGGTCGGACAGCTCCCGCACGGCGGTCAGAGCCTCCAAGCCGTTTGCGGCGCAAACCGCCGCGTAGCCTTGCTCGGAAAGAAAGCAGTGCAGCAGTCGGCGGATCTCCGGATCGTCCTCGGCAATCAGAATTTTTTTCATAAGCGACTCCCATCTCCTTATCGGCGCACATGAAATTCGGTAGTGCTAAATGCAAAGCATTTTGCACATTATACCATATTATGGTGCGCTTCAGCGCACATGAGATTCAGTAGTGCTAAATGCAAAGCATTTTGCACATTATACCACAAATGCATTTGAAATCATAGCGGTTCTGTGGTACTATGAACGCATAAGCGACGAACGCAGCACCTGCCGCAAAGCGATCGCGCCTGCTTGCAGGCGGCGAGCGCTTTGTGGCAGGGGCTATGTGAGTGCAACGAACAGCGAGAAAACCCGAAGTGTTTGCGAGCGGAACGTTCGTCGCGGGAGAGAAAAGGCTGACCGTGCTGCAAGTGCAACGAACAGCGAGAAAACCCGGAGGGTTTGCGAGCGGAACGTTCGTCGCGCGGGAGAGGAAAGGCTGATCGCGCCTGCTTGCAGGCGGCGAGCGCTTTGTGGCAGGGGCTATGTGAGTGCAACGAACAGCGAGAAAACCCGGAGGGTTTGCGAGCGGAACGTTCGTCGCGGGAGAGCAGAAGGGCTGACCGTGCTGCAAGTGCAAGGTTGAACATTTGTTATGTGAGGGAATATATGAAGAAAAATGTGATTATAGTCGCAGCCGCACTGCTGTTCGCGCTGCTGCTGGGCTGCTTGTGTTATGTGGTAGACCGATTGGGAGACGATAAAGTGAAGATCACGCCGACCCCGACGGGGCGTCCGGAGGCTTCGGCAAAGCCGACCGCAGGCGAGAAGCCCTCGGCGGCGCCCACGTCGGCGGAAAGCACGCCCACGGCCAAACCGACCGAGGAAGCCGCGCCGACGGAAACGCCGACGCCCACGGCGGAGGTCAGCGGGACGGTTACGGAAGCGCCGACCCCGACGCCGGAGCCGTCCGGAAATCTGACCGCAGAGCAGGCAAAGGAGCTGCTCTGCCGCGTCAGCGCCGACGAGCTGCGGCTTCCGCAGGATATTGAAAGCTATGAGCTGGATGTGGATTCGTGGACGACGATGGTACGCGGAAACGAGTGCTACTGCATCAACGCGCTGAACCCGACGGGCGGGCTGGCAGGCATGTTTTATATCGCCTTGGACGGCAGCAGGGGCTATCGGGTCAACGAGGACGGCGAATTTATCGAAATCGCGCTTCCGTAAAGAACGGGCGGAGGAAAGGAGAGTGCGGCGGTGAGAGAAAAGATCAATGCGTTGGCAAACGGCAACATATCCTACGAGCTGCCGCGTCTGATTTTAAGTCAGGAGAAGCTAGTCTGCGGCGTGGAGGCAGGGAAGAAGCTGCACGGCAGAGTGACGCTGACGAACAGCTTGGAACGCCCGATGAAGGGGCTTGTCTGCTCCGACCACCCCGCCATGGAACTGATATCGTCCAAGCTCGTGGGCGTTTCGGTCAACGTGGAGTACGTTGTTCACGGGGAGTATCTGACCGAAAAGGACAGCGCCGCCGGAGAGCTTTCGTTCATTACCGATTGCGGAGAGATCGCGCTGCCCTTCCGGATCGAGGTGGTGGCGCCCGCATTGTTTTCCCCCGACGGGGAGATCCGTAATTTGCAGCAGTTTGCGGCACTGGCAAAAAATCATTGGGAGAAGGCGGCGGCGCTGTTTGCAGAGCCGACGTTCCGCGCGTTTCTGGAATATCACGAACCGCGTTATGTAGCGCTCTGGGAGCACCTGAGCCGCTCGTCGTCGCGCGATCAGGCGTTGGAGGAGTTTCTTGTAAAGACCGGTCAAAAGATGGAGGTCAGCTTTCAGGTCGATGAGAAGCAGCTTCGCTACGAAGCCGGAGAGAACGATTTTACCGACCGGATCACGGTCACGAAAAATAACTGGGGCTATTTGCAGATCCGGGTAAGCGCCACCGAGCCGTTCCTGATCCCGGAGCAGGAGGAGATCACCGCCGAGCAGTTCCACGGCGGCAGCTTTGATCTGCGGTTTCGCGTGCTGCCAAATCGGATGAACCGGGGACGCCACGTTGCCGCGCTGCTCTTTGAGACGCGGACGCAGCGAGTGGAAATTCCCGTAGCCTGCCATCGGGCGCAGGAAAGACCGCTGGAATTCGCCGCCAAGCAGGAGAAAAAACGGCTGTATGTAAAGCTTCTGGAAAATCATCTGCAATATGCGATGAACCGCATTCCCACCGGACGCTATGTGTCGGAGGCGGAAGGGCTTCTGGCAAGGTTCGAGCAGCTGGAGGCGGAAACGCTGGAGCAGCGCTTGTATCGGGTCTATCTGTATCGGCTCGCCGGAAAGGAGAGCGCCGCCAACGGCACGCTCCGCCTGATCACCGAAGAGGAACGCAAAACGGGAGGCGTCTGCAATCAGGCGTTTTATCTGTTCCTGAAAGCCGAACGCAGCCAGAGCAATAAAGCGGAACTGATGGAGCAGCTGTACCGGCTCTGCAACGAGCATCCGGAACAGCCCAATCTGGGACTGTTTCTTCTGCGCCTCGACGAGCGCTGCGGGCGCAATTCCCGCATGAAGCTGGAGGAGCTGCGGAACCTGTTTGAAAACGGCTGCGAGTCGCCGCTGTTGTACTTGCAGGCTGCGGAGCTCTATAACGGCGATCCGTCCCTGCTGCATGAGCTGGAGCCGTTTGCGGTGCAGTCCGTCGCGTTTGCCGTCAAGCGGGGCGCCGTTGCCAGAGAGCTGGCGCAGCAGTTTGCCTATCTGGTCGAGAAGGCGCGCGAGTATTCGCCGCTGTATTACCGGATCTTATCGGAGCTGTACGACCGTTATCCCTGCCGGGAGATCCTCGGCGCGATCTGCTATATGCTGATCCGCGAGGGACGGCGGGAGCCGAAATACGCCGTATGGTATCAGCGCGGCGTGCAGGAGCAGCTTCGGATCGCCGAGCTTTACGAATATTATATGTACACCGTGGAAGCGGACGTGGAGCAGCAGCTTGACCCCGCCATTCTGATGTACTTTGTCTATAACAGCCGTCTGAGCGACAGCCGCCTTGCCTTTTTGTACGCGAACGTGGTGTGCCATAAGGAGAGCAACCGTCCGGTCTATGACACCTACCGGGAAAAGGTGCATGCTTACGCGATGAGCCAGATGCGCGCCGGAAACAACAGCCGCCATCTTGCCATTCTGTACAACGACTGCCTGTTCGACCCGGAGACGCGAACGGAGGCGCTTGCCTATCTGCCCCGCGTGGCGTTCCGCTGGGAGGTGGAATGCGGCAATCCCGCCATGCGCTATGTCTGCGTGGCGCATCAGGAGCTGCGCGAGGAGAGCCTTGTGCCGCTCGAAAACGGAACGGCGCAGGTCGATATCTACACCGAGCATGTTTTGATCTCGCTTGTGGACGACGGCGGCAACCGCCATGTTACGGGGATCCCCTATCGGCTGACCCGGCTGCTGCATGCGGAGGACTGCTATAACGACGCATACCGGCTCAGTCCCGAAAGCAATCTGCTGCTTCTGCATCTGGCTGCCAAGGCACAGGCGGAAAATAAGTTTGACGCGGCGTCGGTGGAGCTTCGGAAACAGGCGATCCGCCTTTCCGAGGCGGGCGAAGCGTTTCGCGGCGAGCTGGTGCGGACGCTGGTTCTGTATTTCTACGACAATTTTCAGGACGAGATGCTCGGCGAATATATGACGGAGCTGAAGGAGCGGGAGATCCCCCGAAAGCAGCGGGCGAAGATCATGAGCCTTCTCATCATTCGCGGACAGCATGAGCGGGCGCTTTCCATGCTGCGGCATTTCGGGCCGGAGGAGGTGGACCCGCGGCTCGTGGAGACGTTCTGTATTTCCATGCCGCAGGAATTGCAGAGGCAGTATGAGGAGGAGATCACCGGGCTGATGTATTGGGCGTTTGCGCAGGGCAGGCGGAACGAGAAGCTGCTGAAGCATCTTGTGGCGAATTATCAGGGCCCCACGCTCGCCATGTATCATCTCTGGCAGGAGGCGTACAGCATGGGACTGGCGACCGCCGATATGGAGGAACGGCTGCTGGCGCAGATGCTGTTTACCGAATCGTATCTGACCTATGCCGATCAGGTATTCGCCCATTATCAGCGTCCGGGCAGCAACCGGCAGCTTATCCGGGCGTATCTGACCTATGTTTCTTATAAATACCTGCTGGGCGACATTCCCATGGGGGAGCAGACGATCGCTTTTATGAAGCGGGACGTTTACATAGACGAAAACGATATTTGCATTCTGGCGCTGCTGCGCATGAGCGCGGAGCAGGACGAGCTGACCGCCGAGGAGCAGTCGTTTGCCGAATACTGGCTGCTGCGCATGGAGGCCAAGGGAAAGGTGCTTCCTTCGTTCCTGCGGCTGTCCCGGTACTTTAAGCTGCCGGAAAGCTTGGAGGACAAGGTGCTGATCGAGTACCGCGCCAATCCGAAGAACCGCGTGACGCTGCATTACAGCTACCGGACCAACGGCAAGCGCCGTCAGCAGGATTTTCCGATGCGCAACATCTGTCACGGGATCTTCATAAAGGAGCTTGTGCTTTTTGAAGGGGAGACGATCGAATACGTGATCTCCGAGGAAGACGGAAGAACCTCGGTGGTCAGCGAAAAGGCGGTGCTGACCGGGGAAATGGGCAGCCGCGATCCGGCAAGCCGCTTCGGGAAGATCAACGCCATCATCGCCGCCCGGAAGGCGGAGGATAAGGAAAAGGCGCTGGAGCTGCTGAACGCCTATGTCAAGGACTCGTTCGCGGTGAGCCAGCTCTTTCACGAAATGCTGAACTGACCGGCGGGGACGCCGGGAGAAAGGAGGAAGGGAAATGGAAAGCCGAAGTCTTGTGGTAGGCGTGGATCTGGGCGTGGAATATACGCAGATCTGCGTCAAAAGAGAAGGGCAGGAGCCGGAGTCGATCTGCATCTCTCCGGGCAACGACCGTTTCCTGATCCCCACGGCGCTCTGCATTCGGAATGATACGAAGGACTGGCTGTTCGGCGAGGACGCCATCCGCTGCCGCAACCGGGAAGCGGGGTGGTTTCTGTCCGACCTGCTGGGAAAGGTGACGCGGCAGGAAACGGTCACGATCTACGATATGGAATTTACCGGAGCCATGCTTTTGGAGCGCTTCATCCGCAAGGTGCTGTCCGCTCTGAAGCAGCGCTATATTCAGGATACGATCGAGCGGGTCGCGGTGACCGTACAGGAGCTGAACGACAATTTGGAGGCGGCGATCTATCAGTCGCTGGAGACCGTGGGCATCCGACGGGACCGGGCGACCGTGCAGAACCATCTGCTGAGCTTCATGTATTATGCGGTCAGCCAGCCGAAGGAGCTGTGGGCTGCCGACGTGTCGCTGTTCGATTTCCGTCCCGAAGGGATGTTTTATTGTCAGCTCAGCGCGAGCCGCCGCACCGCGCCGGTGGCGATCTCCGCGCAGACGGCGGATCTGTCGGACCTGATGGACTATGAAATGCTGGAAACGATGAGCGATAAGCAGCTTGCCTATACGTTCCGTACGATCACCGACAAGGTGATCTCGCGGCAGATCCTCTCGGCGGTCTATGTGACCGGAAGCGGCTTTGAAGGAACTTGGTGCGACGGGGTCCTGCGGGAGCTCTGCACGGCAAGGCGGGTATTCAAGGGGCAGAACCTCTATGTCAAGGGGGCGGCGTATGCCGCGGCGGCGCCGAACGAGCCGAAGCTTCAGGACTTTCTGTTCCTGACCGAGGACATGCTGCGGGCGACGGTTTCCATCCGCATGTTCCGGGACAACCGCATTTCCGACTATCCGCTGGTGGCGGCGGGCACGAAGTGGAACGAGGTCAACGCCAAGACGGTGGGGATTCTGGACGATACGGACGAGGTGTTTTTTACGGTGCTGAACGCCGTCCGCAAGGAAACAAAGCATGTCGTCATGAATCTTCGGAATCTGCACCGCAGAGAAAATAAAACGACCCGCGTATCCGTGGGCATCCGCTGCATCGACCGCGACACGGCGGTCATTACCGTAAAGGACTTGGGCTTTGGACAGTTCTATCCCAACTCCTACCGGATCTGGGAAAAGGTTATCACATTATAGCGCCGCTGCGGCGGCAGGGAAAGGAGGGACCCTATGGGACGTTTGATCTATTGTATCGGCGATAAGGCAAAGTCGCCCTATTATTTCGCTTCCACGGGGACCCGTGTCTATACGATGGAGGAGCTTTGCTATTACCTCTATCACAATGTGGAAACGCTGCAGGAGGATCTTGCGGAGGATCAGCTTATTTTCTGGATCCGCGACGAGCTGAAAATGGAGGAACGGGCGGATTTTCTGGAACAGCTCAAGCGCCGGGACGCCGGGATCAAGGACTTGGTCGTCGCTATTTTCTGCAGCACCGACTACTACTCGCAGGAGGAGATCGAACAGCTCATCGCGGAGATCGACGCTTATTTTGCGCTGTCGCCGATCGCGCGGAAAAAGCGTCATGCCGACGCGTTCCTGCGCTGCGGCAATACGCGGGAGGCGATGCTTGAGTACCGCAGCCTGATCGACGACCGGGAGTTCCCTCGCCTGACGGACGCGGAGCAGGGGCAGGCGTATCACAATCTGGCGGTGCTGCTCGCCCGGGACGGAATGTTCCGAAACGCTTCGCGGTATTTTCTTCAGGCATACGAAAAGAGCGGCGAAAAGGAAAGCCTCTGCCAATATTTATACGCTGTGAAGCTCGGCGGCATGGACGCCGAATTCAATCACGAGCTGAACCGGTTTTATCAGGAGACGGACGTGATGCGCCGCATGGAAAATCAGTTTTATTTTATCGAGGAAAACCGCGAGTATTCGCCCGAATACGGCAACGTGCTTCGGCTGATGGAGCTGAAGGACAAGGAAGACTTGGAAGAAGATTTTTGGTGGCTGCTGGATGAAACCATTCATCGGCTGAAAAAGGCATATCGAAGCTGAAGGAAGGATGTTCTCATGAAGACGGTACAAAAGATGGGATTATTGCTTGCTCTGCTCTGTCTGACCGGCTGTGCGGCGGAAAATACCGATTCCGGTCTGCTGAACCTTACCGTAACGCCGGAAGAATTTCGCAGCACAAGCGTTTCGCCCACGTCCGGCACGGAAACGCCGCCGAGCGACTGCACGGAGAGCGTCGTCTCAAAGAGCCAGATCCCGGCGGTCATAAAAGAGGCGGAGGCGTGCGATTTTTCCGCCGCCGAGGCGATTTACGAAGGCTATCTGCGGCAGGAGATCCAGACCGACGAAAAGGGACGGATCTGGTATCCGGATTCCGCGTATGTGGACGATCAGGACGGGCGCATATATTACAACGTAAAGCGGCTGCCCGTTTATGAGGAGTCCAGCGATACCGCATACGGCTATTACGACAACGGCGACGTTGCGTTTGTCGTTGAAGGCGCGGGCGGTGAAAGCCCGCAGACGACGCTGTACGCATACGGCTATGACGAGGAGGGGCGGCAGGTGCTTCGCGCATGGCGGGAGCAGGGGGAAAGCCTTGTGCGCTTCTGCTATTGGGACTATGACGAGCAGGGGCATGTCGTCCGCGAATACCGCTATCCCGTGGAAGACGAAGCGGAGGACAAGGTGGCGCTGACCAATTATCGGCTCAATTATTCCGCCGACGGCAGCTATTTTTACCGCACCGCAGTTACGGAGGAGGGGCATCGGGAATATTATTTCTATGCCAACGGCTCCGCGTCGCGGGAGGCGGCTTTCGACCCGGAAGGAAACGTGACTGCGGAACGGCAGTGGGACGAGGCAGGGAGACTCACCTATCTGTACGAGGAAGACCCCGAAACGAAGGATACGAACTGTCTGCAATATACCTACGACAGCGCGGGGAATTACCTTTCGAAAAATAAGTACAACAACGGCATGCTGCTGAGCGAAACGCAGTACGCCTATGAATACGACGAAAACGGACAGATCCTTTCGATGGAGGTCTATGTGGAGGAGACGCTTGCCGAAAGCTACGAGTACCGGTATGCGTCCGACGAAAATGGGCGGCTCGTGGAGATTTGGATGATCGACGGGGACGGAGCTGCCGAGGTCGTCATGTCCCGCGTCTATCGGTTTGAGTAAAGCGGAAAAGGGAGTCGGGAAGAAAAAGCTTGACAGGGCTTGGTTTCTGTGCTAGCTTAATGGCATAGGAAAAATGTAAGGAAGAAGAGGAGTATGCAGATGCTCCGGACAGAGAGACCGGTTCAGGGCTGAAAGACCGGTTGCGATCGGCATTTGCAGAAGGTAGCTTCGGAGCAGAGATTCTGAACCAGAGTAGGAATTTTCGGGAAGTCCCGTTACAGACGAGCAGCTTGCTGGAGCTGCGAAAAAGGCAGCGCAATGCTGCAAATTAAGGTGGTACCGCGGTTCTTCGCCCTTAGAGGCGAGGAACCTTTTTTTCATTCTATAGGAAACGCAGTTTCCTATAGAATGAAAAACGCTCCGCTGAGGATCGCACTGCGGCGGAACGAAAGAATTTCAGGAGGTAAATATTGTGAAGGAACTTGCAAAAACCTATGATCCCAAGGACATTGAGGAACGGCTGTATGACATGTGGCAGAAAAAGAAGTATTTCCACGCCAAGGTCAATCCGGAGAAGAAGCCCTATACGATCGTGATCCCGCCGCCCAACATTACCGGGCAGCTCCACATGGGACACGCGCTGGACAACACGCTGCAGGACATTCTGATCCGCTTTAAGCGGATGCAGGGCTACGAGGCTCTCTGGCTTCCGGGAACCGATCACGCTTCCATCGCCACCGAGGCGAAGATCGTGGAGGCCATGAGCAAGGAAGGCGTTACCAAGGAGGAGCTGGGACGCGAGGGCTTTCTGGAACGCGCATGGGAGTGGAAGCGGCAGTACGGCGGAAGGATCGTTTCGCAGCTAAAAAAGCTGGGTTCCTCGTGCGACTGGGACCGCGAGCGCTTTACGATGGACGAGGGCTGCAACAAGGCGGTTCGCGAGGTGTTCGTCAATCTCTACAATAAAGGACTGATCTACCGGGGCAAGCGGATCATCAACTGGTGTCCGCACTGCCTGACGACCATTTCGGACGCGGAGGTAAACTATGAGGATCAGGCAGGGCATTTCTGGCACCTGCGCTATCCCTACACCGACGGCAGCGGCTACATCGAAATGGCGACGACCCGTCCGGAGACGATGCTGGGCGATACGGCGGTCGCGGTCAATCCGAACGACGAACGCTACCGCTCGCTGATCGGCAAGACGGTCACGCTTCCGCTGGTCGGAAGGGAGATCCCGGTCATTGCGGACGACTATGTGGATATGGAGTTCGGTACCGGCGTGGTAAAGATCACCCCGGCCCACGACCCGAACGACTTTGAGGTCGGGCTTCGCCACAATCTGCCCGTGATCAATGTGCTGACCGAGGATGCGAAGATCGTGGAGGACTATCCGAAATACGCGGGGATGGATCGCTATGAGGCGCGGGAGGCGATCGTCGCCGATCTGCAGGCATGCGGCGCGCTGACGGAGATCGAGGATTACAGCCACAACGTAGGCACCTGCTACCGCTGCAAAACGACCGTGGAGCCCCGGGTCTCGATGCAGTGGTTCGTCAAGATGGAGCCCCTTGCCGGCCCGGCGATCGAGGCGGTTCGGAGCGGAAAGACCAAGTTCGTTCCGGAGCATTTTGACAAGACCTATTACCACTGGCTTGAGAATATCCGAGACTGGTGCATCAGCCGCCAGCTCTGGTGGGGACATCGGATCCCGGCGTTTTACTGCGACGACTGTCAGGAGATGATCGTCACAAAGGAGGAGACCGCCGTTTGCCCGAAATGCGGAAAGCCCATGCGGCAGGATCCGGATACGCTCGACACTTGGTTCAGCTCCGCGCTCTGGCCCTTCTCTACGCTGGGCTGGCCGGAAAAGACTGCGGATTTTGACTATTTCTATCCCACCAGCACGCTTGTGACCGGCTACGACATTATCTTTTTCTGGGTCATCCGCATGATGTTCAGCGGTTTGGAGCATACGGGCAAGGTGCCGTTCGATACGGTGCTGATCCACGGTCTGGTGCGCGATTCGCAGGGGCGCAAGATGAGCAAGTCGCTGGGCAACGGCATCGACCCGCTGGAGGTCATCGACAAGTACGGTGCGGATGCGCTGCGCTTTACGCTCATTACGGGCAATGCGCCGGGCAACGATATGCGCTTTTACTGGGAGCGAATCGAGGCGAGCCGGAATTTTGCGAACAAGGTGTGGAACGCGAGCCGCTTTATCATGATGAACATGGATAAGCTGGAAGCGGAGTGCCCGAACGTCTGGAACGAGCTGACCGAGGAGGCGCCCGCCGGGCTTGCCGACGCGGACAAGTGGATCCTGTCCAGGGCGAATACGCTTGTCGGCGCGGTAACGGAAAACATGGAGAACTTCGACTTGGGCATTGCCGCCGGGAAGCTATACGACTTTATCTGGGAGGAATTCTGCGACTGGTATATCGAGATGGTAAAGCCCCGTTTGTACGGAGACTCCGTTGAGAGCAAAAAGGCGGCGGTCTGGACGCTCCGGAAGGTGCTGACAACGGCGCTCAAGCTGCTGCATCCGTATATGCCGTTTGTGACCGAGGAGATCTACCGGACGCTCAAGGAGGCGGACGGAAGCTTTACCGAGGACACCTCCATCATGATCTCCGCATGGCCGAAGGTTGAGCCGCAGCTTGCGTTCGCCAAGGAAGAAGAAGCGGTGGAGCTGATCAAGACCGCCGTTACCGCCATGCGCGCCCTCCGCACGGAGATGAACGTTCCGCCGTCCCGCAAGGCGACGGTCTATGTGGTTTCCGAATCGGCGGAGCTTCTCGACATTTTTGCTTCCAGCAAGGTGTTCTTTGCCTCGCTCGGAAGCGCGAGCGAGGTCTTCCTGCAGCAGGATAAGACCGGCATCGATCCGGAAGCCGTATCGGTTGTGATCCCGAACGCGACGATCTATATTCCGTTCGCCGATCTGGTCGATCTCGACAAGGAGCTGGAGCGCCTTACGAAGGAAAAGAAGCGTCTGGAGGGCGAGCTGAAGCGGGTTCAGGGAATGCTCTCCAACGAGAATTTCGTGAAGAAGGCGCCGGAGTCCAAGCTGGCGGAGGAAAAGGCAAAGCAGGAAAAATACGCCGCAATGATGGCGCAGGTGGAAGAACGGCTGGCGCATCTGCAGGGCAGGTAAGCAACGAGCTCCCTTTTGGCATACGAAAAACGTGTGCCGAAAGGGAGTACGCTCCGCAGGGATCGCACTGCGGCGGAGAGGAACCGTGTCGCTGGAGCGACCCGCCGCAGGCGAGAATCTCGCAAGCGAGATTCTTTATTCTCTTCTAGTTTAAGAAATAAATCGCCAGATTTAAGTAGCCCGCAAAGGTTACCCAGATCAGATACGGGAGCATCAGATACCCGGCAGTCTTGGATATTTGATAGAACAGCATGGTAGTTTTGGCGATCAACAGCCACAGCGCCGCGAGCCAGAAAAACGCAAGCAGGTACAGCTCGAAATCAAAAAAGATAATCGACCAGAAAAAGTTAAATACAAGCTGGACGCCGTATAGATTCAGAGCGGTATCGTTCGGTTTTTCGGAGGTAAGGACCAGATACGATGCGATCCCCATAAGGAGATACAGGATCGTCCAAACGACCGGGAACAGCCAGCCCGGCGGAGCCAGCGCCGGCTTGTTGAGCGCTTCGAAGGCTTCCCTGCTGTTTTGTGTCAGAAGCGCCGAGAGGCTGCCGACGGCGAGCGGTAAGGCAAGACAGAGGATCAGAGCTTTCCATTGAATTTTCAAAAAAATCACCCCATGCTACAGTTATGAGCCGACTCGTCGTTTTATTCCGGGTTCTTTTCCCGGCAGTTTTTTACGTGCGCCTTTAGCTTCTTCATTGCCCACTCGTAATGGCTGGCGGTATTTGATGTGAAATAGGAGCCGAGCGTGCTTCCGCCGACCCAAGGGAACGCGCCTCTTTGGAACAATTCCTCGTCGGAAAATTCCTGCGCCAGTCTCATGATCTTTGCGTGGGAATCCGCCAGCAGCCGCTTGGCAGCTTCCAGCGAAGTATTCTGATGCTTCTGCCAAAGAACCACGTTCATCAGCCCGTAGGTCTTCCAGTTATACGGGGCTGGCAGGAAGGGCTTGGACTCGCCGGCGCGGTTCGCTGCGATCCATCGCAGCAGAAGCTCGTGCCATTCGTGAAGGTGAACAAGAACGTCGCGGAGATTCCTGTCCCGTTTCCAATGCGCTTCTTTTTTGCTTTCGGGAAAAGCAAAGGGTGTCGTCAATTCTTCTTCCGTCAGTGATGCGATCAGGGTGTTCAGCTTTTTCCAGTTTTTGTCTGCTGCGTTTAATAATTCCGTTTTGGTCGTAGGTCGGCTCATGTTGATCTCCGTTTGATTTGATTTTGCGCCGAAGTTTTCCTTATGCTTCGGTACCGGCTCTATCTTAGCAGAGAAATGCTGACACCGTTTGTCAGCATTTGTATTTTTCCTGAATTTTCCATGCTTCCGTCGCTACGCCCTCCCGCAGCGCTTTCGGCTCCATGACTTCGACCTGCGTTCCAAAAGAGAGCAGATATCCGACGAGCCACGAATCGACAGGCATTTCCGCGGAAACAAGAAAATCTCCGGTTTCCTGCGGTTCTATCAGCGCTCCGTCAAACTCGTCATAAATGCGATAGGCGATCTCTTTTGAAAAACGAAGAACGATGGGGTCTCCGGACGGCTGCTCGGTCTCCTGCGGCTCCGGATATGGCAGCGGTGCAAAAGAGGCTTCCAACAGTTCCGGCTCTAAAATACGGTTCAATTTGAAAATGCGAAAATCCTGCCTGTCGAGACAGAAGGCTTTCAAATACCATTCCTTTGACTTGAATGAGAGCTTTAACGGATGGACGGTACGCTCTCTCTTTTCGGCGTATGTATTGATATAGACAAACTTTACCGCCCGGCGCCGGATGACCGCCGTCTTTAGCAGCTCAAACTTCGCATTGTCGCAGTCGTGCCTTCCCCAGCGGGAAAAATCCACCTCCAGCCAGTCGGGACCGCAGCTTTGAAAAAGTGCGGACAATTTTGTGAGAGTTCCCTTCCCGGACGAATAACCGGTGGCGGACAGCGTTTGCAGCGCCGTCAGGATCTCCTGTTTTTCGGGTTCGGAAAACATTGCCTTGTCTAGGACAAAATTGTGCAGCAGGCAGATTCCGCCGTTTCTTCCCGGTTCCGTATAAACCGGGATGCCCGCGCCGCTCAGCATCTCCACGTCCCGGTATATGGTTCGCACGGAAACCTCGAATTCCCTTGCCAGCTCCGGAGCGGTCGCATGACCTCGGTCCAAAAGGTAATATAGGATTTTGAATAAACGACTGTGGGACATGGGGCTACCTCGCTTTGTGGAATAGATTTCATGGCGGTGCTTTTTTCTATTATAGCATGAAACAAATGGAGGCGGCTAGATACGCTTTTTATAAAAAAGAAAAAGTTTTGCTGCCGTTAATTTTTCCCTGATTTCTTGAGAGAACGTACTTTTCTGTTGATATATCAAAATCCTTGTGCTATCATGAATTATACGGTTGCATGAATGACAATGTTTGGAAAGGTTTCCTGTGCAAAACAGAAGATGTGTTAGGGGGGAAAGTTAATGAAAAGAAAATCTTGGATCAAGCTGCTGGTTTTGGTTTTTTTGTTTCAGTGCCTATGGCATTTTGATGCTGCAAGAGCGGAGGAGCAAGGGACGTCGTACGAGTCTCTGCCGGTAGTGAGTGATGCAAATACGGAAGCATTGAACAGTACTAATGCCGCTTTCGGAATGGCAAGCGGCGATTATATTTTGAATAATTGGTACACAAAAGCCTACATGGGAAGAGCCAGCTCTTCGTCGGCAGTGGCGTCGCAGAGGCAGGGAAAGCTTGCGTCTATTCGAAATAATATTACATGGAAGATTACCAGTAGAGGAAGCGGATATTATACGATTAGCTGCACCGTGAATGCAAAGACCTATTATCTTAGAAATGCTTCCAAAACAAGTATGAAGGTAGCGCTTGTAAATACGAAGGCTTATACCGATCAAGACTTATGGTTTATTAGCGGAACATCGAGCAGAATAACGATAAAAAACAAGGATACGGGAAATTACTTGGGCGCTTGTGTGAATATCGCAAGCGGCATATGTGTATACTCCGCTGCTTCCGAAAAAGCGAGCTGGAGATTTGTGAAAAGTTTGTCTTATGGCACCTCAGGTTCAAATACATATCGCGAGCTTAGCAGCTTTTCAGGAAGCTCTATTTCCATGCATTTAGGGGAGACGAAATCCGTTTCTTTAACAAAAACGCCGAATGTCGGAAATTTATTATGGTCGACCTCCTCGGATTTCACGTATACTGTTATTGAGGGAAAACAATGCGTCTTAGCAGATGGAAAAACGATAAAAGCCAAGGCACTTGGAAATGCAAAAGTTAAGATTGTACACATACCAACCAATATGTCAATAACAATCAATGTAAGCGTTGTGAGTTATGACGCCTCTTTGGTTGCAATTTATTCGGAGGGACGAGATCGATATAGTTGCTTAGTGAGCGCTAGAAAGTCGCTTGCTTCCGCAGGTATGGGTGATGTAAGGCTGAAAGGGGGCACGGACTACTCCTCAAGTATTGACGAGATAACAGAGATGTTGAAGGGGTCTCGGCTGTTTGTTTCAAGAAGTCATGGCTATTGCGATATGAAGGTGGTTGTGTCAAACGGCATTGAAATGATAAGCCGAAGCGAAGGGGAAGCGGGGATTGTTTTAAACGCAGATTATTTAGATGAAAATGACCTGAGAAACTATCCTATAATAAAATATGGAGCTAAGGAGCTGTTTGATTTTTCAAGTGGAGAGGTCAAGGCGGATCTTTCAAATCTAAAAATAGCAGTTTTCTGTGCTTGTGAGACAGCAGGAGAGTGCTATTACAAAAACACACAGTCATACAACAATTTGCCAAATGCCTGTATAAAGTGTGGGGCAGAATCTGCAGTTGGATGGACAAAAAAGATAGGAACTACTACAGCAAATACATGGACGAATTCGTTAATTAAGGCACTCGCAGCCGGAAAGACTCTTAAAAAGGCGATATACAGTGCGGATCATAATGGCTATTATGTTATAAATGTCAGCAACAAGCTGACCACGCATAAAATTTTTGGAAACAGTGAAACTACATTATCCGGGCAGTAAGGAGGCGGGAGATGAAGACGAAAAGAATAAGGAAAATTGATGTTGTTTGTATCGTTGCTGCTGTCTGTGTTGTGGTAATTCTAATGATTCTCCTGCGAAAAGGTGGTCCGTTCGACGCACAGAACCAAAAGACCGTTACACAGGTCATGTTCTCATGGAACGGACAGGATTATCAGGGGGGCTGTGGAGTTGAAGAAAGCTCTATTGGAGAATATATTGGAGTTGGGGAAGATTATCGAATTACTGCCTGTGACTTGACTTGGGGACAGAAAATAGGAGCAGACCGCTATGAACCGGAGGTTTATCATGTTGCGGGAGACAGTTCCTTTTTACAGGTCATTGTGAAAAACCATCAGGGGAGAATGGTAAAAGCTTATGCAGAGTTAAGTACGGAAGCGTCTTGGGAATATGTGGGATACCTATATGATTTTGCAGCGTTGGCAAAGAAAGACGCGTTAGTTAAAATTGTTTATGAAGAAAAGCAGATTGCTCTTTCAAAAGATGAGCAGCAATTGATCATAAACGGAGTGCTTTCCGATGTAAGACGAGCTGAGTTGGAAGGCATAAGGACATATTACAATGACGATGGATCGAAAGTTGAGGTGACAATAGAAGCGGAAGGATATTGCGGAATGTATTTTGAAGCTTATTTGCGCGACGGAGTATTGCTTTTGCAGAGAACGGAATTTGTGCTGCCGGAACCGATAAGAAAACTGTTGAAGGAGAAGTGTCGTTGGCAGGGTGATATAAGATAAGTGGGGGATAATGCAAATGAAAAAAAGATGGGTATTTTTGTATGCGGTTATGGTATGCATGCTCCTTTTAGGCTGTGCAAAAAAGGAAGAGGCTTTTCGGATCGTTTTGGTAGGCGAAAGCGAGGAATCCTATTTCTTCGATGAAGACACGGAGTGTCAGATGACAAAAGACGCAGAATTTTTTGTAGATACGGAAGCAGAGAGAAGGAAGAGCGTTGAACTGTTTGGCGAGACAAAAACGTTCGAATATAGGTATTCGGAAGAGGATGCCGTAGGTCAGTATGTAAAGGAAATTTATTCCGATGCGGATGAAGAGCTTATCTTTCGAGAGGACGGCAGAGTGATCGGTTTTTTCTCAAATGAGGGCAAGGACATCGGGCTTAAGGACGGGTGCTCGGAGACGGAGATGCAAACGGCAGTCAGAGAAATTGCAAAGGAGCATATCCCATTGGAACAGTATAAGCTGTTTTTATATACGGATATTGAGGTGCAGGAGCAGGATGGGGTGCGCAGCTACTCGGCAGAGGGTTTTGTGCTCCCGCAGGAAAATGAAACGTGCGTTTACACATATGTTTATTGTTACATGGTCGCAGACTTTCCTTCGCTGGAAACGTTTGAGTGTGTGCTTGATGAAGAAGGCAAGCTGCTCAGTTATAATATGGGGCTGGCGGGAGTGTTCAGCGGACAGGAGGAACCGCTTTCCGTCAGCAAAGACGAAGCGATTCGGGAGTTGACCGGCTTTGTCGAAGAAAAAGCCAAGGACGATTGCGCCTTAAAGAGTCTGGAAGTGACGGGGCAATATTTTTCCGTGGATGCAGAAGGGAAACCGGTGATTTTGAATATCGTTGAACTGGAATTTGAAACGGAGGGAAGGCAATACGAAGAACTTGCCTCGCTTTATATTTACCCATAAAACAGGTTTTTGCGTCTCTCAGCCTTCCGAAATCGCGCCGCCTCCCCTTTTCTCGACAACGAAGCCGGAGGAAGTTGCCGCAAAGGGAAAATGCCACTTGATTTTTGCGGCGGGGGTCGGTATGATATGGGTAAACGTTAATTTTACAAGAGAACGTGCA
Source organism: Lachnospiraceae bacterium (assembly GCA_030524525.1). Taxonomy (GTDB): domain Bacteria; phylum Bacillota; class Clostridia; order Lachnospirales; family Lachnospiraceae; genus ISDg. The sequence goes on along the minus strand of JAUNGI010000009.1, from coordinate 53,267 downwards.
GCATACGGTATGTTCCAAGGATAGAGAGGTGCATTCTGTGATCAACTTTGACGAAGAAATTGCAAAATTCAGCCCCAGTCTGGAGATCAGTCAGGCGGAGGAAGCGATCATGAGCCGCGAGATCGTAGACGTGGCGGATATTATTGAGAAGATTTTACAGGAGAAAAAGTAATGATTTGTCCGAAATGCGGCGCGAATATGACGCTGAAAAAAGGGACATGTTCAAAGTGCGGTTATGACATTGAGGTCAACCAGAAGACCCGGAGGATCTCCTGCTATTTTTATAATCAGGGGCTTGCAAAGGCAAAGGTGCGGGATCTTTCCGGCGCGGCGGACATGCTGAACCGCGCACTGAAGATGAGCAAAAAAAACGTGGATGCCAGAAACCTTCTGGGACTGGTCTATTTTGAAATGGGCGAGACCGTGCAGGCCATCCACGAGTGGATCATCAGCAAGAGCTTTTTGCAGGGCAACAATCCTGCGGAGCGTTATCTGAATATTTTACAGAGCAATCCGACGAAGCTCGACAACCTGAACGGCGCGATCCGCAAATACAATTCCGCGCTCGATCTGGCGCAGCACGACGGCGCGGATCTGGCGCTGATCCAGTTAAAAAAGGCGGTTTCGCTGAATCCAAAGTTTATCCGGGCGTGGCAGCTTCTGGCGCTTTTGTATATGCGCGCAGGCGAATATGAATATGCCAGAAAGTGCATTAAGCGGACGCTGGCGATCGACATTGCCAACACCACCTCCATTCGCTATCTGAAAGAGATTCGCGAGCTGAGCCGTCAGGGAAAGCAGATCCAGCTTGTGAATTCGGAAACGGACGGACAGGCTCCGGCGGAGCTTGAGGATCGCAGCGGAAAGGGGCGGAACGGCATACTGCCTGCCTTTCGGTACGAGGAGGACAAGCCCGACTACCGAATTTTCCTAAGCCTTATGCTGGGTGTGTTTCTGGGCATTATGGTCGTTTTCTTCATGGTCGTTCCGGGCGTGAAGTCCGGTATGAAGAACGATTTCAAGTCCACGCAGGCGGAATATGCGGAGGAGCTTTCGGGCTATTTGTCGGATATTGACTCGCTGGAAAAAGAGAATCAGTCTTTGCAGTCGAAGATCGAGCTGCAGGAGATCGACTTGGAAGCACTGAACGACGAGCTTGAGGAATTGGGCAACCGGGTCGGCGGCGTCAATATGTTTCGCCTTATCAGCTATTATCTTCAGCTGCAGGAAAAGGAAAGCGCTTCCCGCATGGAGATCTTTATTCTCCAGAAGCGGATGAACGCGGTTTCCGAGGAGGAGCTGAAAAACGAGGCGGCGAAGGGGATTTACGACCGCATCCAAGAGGCGTATCCGGACGTTATGACCGTGACGATGACGAGCAGCGAGCTGTTTGAGCAGGGGCTGTCCTTGTACGATGCAAAAAATTATGAGGAGGCTTTGGAATTCTTCCAGTATTCCTATGAAAAATCGGCGGATAACGAGAGGAATCTTTATTATCTTGGAAGAACCTATCAGCTTTTGGATCAGAAGGAGGAAGCGCTTCGCACCTATAACGAATATATGGAGCGGTTCCCGGAAGGACAATACTATGATGCGGTTTATAATTTCGCCGCAGAGCTGTAGAAAAAAAACAAAAGAATAAAGGCAATACAAAAGAGGAATTTCCGTAATGCGGAGGTTCCTTTTTTGTTTCATAGGAAAGAGCATCCTATGAAACAAAAAACGCTTCGCGGGGATCGCGCTGCGGCGGAAAATAGTGTCGCCGGAGCGACCCGCCGCAGGCGGAGAATCTCGCAAGCGAGAATCTTTGTTCTTTGTAAAACAGAATTTGATTGGGGGAATGGCTGATTATGAAGGAAAAACACCCGGCACAGTATACGGTGAAAAACCGGTGCCTGTATGTGGCGCTGCAGGAGGATCTCGATCAGCACAACGTAGATCGGATCCGTCTGCGGCTGGACGCGCTGATCGACGAATGCGGAAGCAACGAAGTCGTATTTGACTTTAGTAAGGTGAATTTTATGGACAGCTCCGGTATCGGCATGATCATGGGGCGCTACCGAAGGATGATGCTGCAGAACGGAAAGGTGCGCGCCGTGGGGATTCATCCGGCGATCGCCCGGATCATGAAATACTCCGGGCTGTACCAGATTTTGGAACCTAACGTTTTATGCGATGAGAAGCAGTGAGAGACGGAGAAGGAGGGAAAAAGGATGGAAGAAATTATTTCGAAACCGGTGATGCGGCTGGTGGACGTGCCGATGGAGGAGACGGAGGAAGCAAAGGACGCTCCGAGAGAGATGACGCTACATAAGCATGAAAATGAGGTGACCCTTCGGTTTCCTGCGCTTTCGCAGAACGAGGGCTTCGCCCGGATGGCAGCGGCGGCGTTTGTGACCCGGCTCGACCCGACGATCGAGGAGCTGTCCGACTTAAAGACCGCCATTTCCGAGGCGGTTACGAATGCGATCATTCATGGTTATGAAAAGCATCCGGGGGAGATCCGCATGTATCTGGCGATCACCGACATGACGCTGTATGTGGAGATCGAGGATTACGGAGAGGGCATACCGGATGTGCGGAAAGCCAGAGAACCGATGTTTACGACCAAACCGGAGCAGGAACGCTCCGGCATGGGCTTTGCCTTTATGGAGGCGTTTATGGATTCTCTCGAGGTGATTTCCGAGGTGGGAAAGGGAACGCTGGTACGGATGAAGAAAACCATCCGCGCATAAGAAAGGGATGAGAGCTTGGACGTTAGCGCACTGATCGTACAGGCAAGAGAAGGCGACCGAGAAGCAAGAGAGAAATTGATCTGTGAAAATACCGGACTGGTCTACAGCATCGTCAAACGGTTTTTGGGGCGGGGACAGGAAATGGAGGATCTTGTGCAGATCGGCAACATTGGTCTGATCAAGGCGATCGACAAATTCGACCTGTCGTTCGAGGTGCAGTTTTCGACTTATGCCGTGCCGATGATCGTGGGAGAAATCAAGCGGTTTTTGCGGGACGACGGGATGGTGAAGGTCAGTCGGTCCACAAAGGAAAACGCAAGAAAGATTTACCGCTTAAAGGAGGAAATCGAAAATCAGGAGGGGCGGGAGCCAAGCCTGACCGAGCTGGCGGATCGTTTGGACATGCCGTATGAGGACGTTGCGGCGGCGGTATCGGCATGCGCCGAGGTGGAATCGCTGTATCAGACCGTGTACCACGGCAGCGACGGAAGCGATATCTGTCTGATGGACCGCGTGGAGCAGTCCGGGCAGTTTGACGAAGAAATTCTGTCAAAAATGGCGCTTTCCGAGGTCATGGATAAGCTGACCGAGCGCGAGCGGACGATCATCATTCGGCGCTATTATGAAGATAAAACCCAGACGGAGATCGCAAAGGAACTGGGGGTCTCCCAAGTGCAGGTCTCTCGGCTGGAAAAGAAAATTTTATGCAATATGAGACGATTGCTGACGAGCTGAAAATTGATGAATTGCGCCGATGCATAAAGAAAACAAAAAAGGGAACGATAACTCCAAACCAAAAGAAAAGAGGAGTGAAAACCCTATGAAGATGAAGTGGATTGTTCTCAGTCTCTGTCTGTTGGCGGTCACCGCAGCGACCTTGTGCTATCTGTACTTTTTTCGGCAGGCGCCGGAGATGATCGAAGGAGTGCTGATCTGATGCAGGAAACAACGGTTACGGTAATGGTTCCGCAGGTTACCAGAGTGACAAACAAAAAGGTGCTGCTGCAGGACGTCGTAAAGATCACCGGAGAGGACAAGGCGTTGGTAAAGCGTCTGCAGCAGGAGGTCTTCTATCAGTTTCCCAAGGAAAAGGCGGAGAAAAAGGTATTCACGTCCTTGAAGCTCGTGGAGGCGATGGAGCGCCTGCAAAAGGGAGTTACGGTCAATGTGATCGGCGAGCCCTCGTTTATTGTGGAGTACCTGCCGTCCGGCACCTCGTACGGCGGACAGTGGTGGAAGGTATTGTTCGTATCGGTCGCCGTATTCTTCGGCGGGGCGTTTTCGATCATGACCTTTAATCAGGACGTTGAGGTAACGAAGGTGTTTTCGCTGCTGTACGAATTGGCGGGCTTTGGCGACAAGCCCAAGCTGCCGGTTATGGAGATCGGCTACAGCCTTGGCTTGGCGGTGGGGATCATCGTATTCTTTAACCATTTCAGTCATTTGCGGCTGGACGCCGACCCGACGCCTCTTGAGGTGCAGATGCGGACGTATGAAAAGGAAGTCAACGACGCGATCATGGAAAATGCGTCCCGTGAAGGGAAGGTAGACTGATGGAGATTTTTCTGTCCCTTGACGGCTGGCTTTCGATCCTCAAGGGCGCGTTTGCGGGATTTCTCGGCTTCTGCGGCGGGGCGATCGTTGCCGGAGGGTATATTGCGCTTGTTGTGAAGGTCGGAATCATCACCCGAATGTCCGCCCGCACAAAAACGGCTTCCTACAGTCGGTGGTATGAGGACATGCTTGTGTGCGGAGCCGTTCTTGGTAGTCTGTATTCGATTTTTCGTTGGAGGCTTCCGGGGAAATGGCTGTTTTTGGTTCCGTATGGGTTCTTCGCCGGAATTTTTGCGGGATGTCTTGCGATCGCGCTGGCGGAGATCGTCAACGCCTTTCCGATCTTTAGTCGGCGTATCCGCTTGAAGCAGGGACTTAGCTGGATTTTGACCGCGCTGGCGCTCGGCAAGCTGATGGGGACCCTGCTGCAGCTTGTGATCTTGGCGTAGGGAATAAGAAAGAAAATGCCGCTGCTTTTGCGGCGAGAAACGAGCGAAAAGCTCTGCTGTGGGGTATGTATATGAAGGAAAATGTAACGATCAAACAGGTTCTTGAGGAAACCGACGAGACCGAGCGGAAGGCGCTGTACAACCAGTATGTGAAGCAGACGACGCCCACGTTTTCATGCGTCGCCAACACCTGTCGGGCGTTTCTGGTGGGAGGCTCGATCTGCCTGATCGGCGAAGCGCTCAACCGGCTGTTCCAAAGCTTTGATCTGGACAAAAAGACCGCAGGCTATTGGACGACGCTGATTTTGGTGGCGGCGGCGATCGTTTTGACCGGCTTGGGCTGGTATTCCAAGCTGGCAAAATTCGCCGGAGCCGGATCGGTGGTCCCGATCACGGGCTTTGCCAATTCGGTTGCGTCGCCCGCCGTGGAATTCCGCGCGGAAGGGCAGGTCTTCGGGATCGGCTGCAAGATCTTCACGATCGCCGGGCCGGTGATCCTGTACGGCGTGTTTGCAAGCTGGCTGCTGGGACTGCTTTATTGGCTCGGAAAGCTGGTTGGAATTTTTTAGAAAGGTTTCGGTTGCTATGGAAGACAGGGACAAGAAATGGAGCATCGGAGAGGGCGGCGACCTGCCGATCGGCTTTGGGCTGTCGCTTGCGGCGAACGCAGCCGCAATGGACGCCTTTGCCGGTATGAGCGATGCGGAAAAGGAACGGGTCGTGGAGGAAAGCCGTCGGATGCACAGCAAGCAGGAGATGGAACGATTCGTGAACGGTCTGGGAAAGACGTCGGGAAAGACGGAATAACGCCTGCAAGATATAAAAAACGCTTCGGAAACCGCAGACAGCGGAAGCTGCCGCCTTTCCGGAGCGTTTTTTCTGTTTGCCGCAGCCGTCGGCGGGGACGCGCCTAGCCCATCAGCTTATGCCCGATGCGGTTGAGCCAGTACCATGGCTTTACGTTGGAGCACCGCGACAGCGGATAGGTATAGGCTTCCTTTGCCGCCTGAACGTGCAGGATCGCCGCCGTCACCGATTCGCCCTCGGCGGTGGTGAGGATCGGCTTGCCCTTGCGGAAGCGAAGCTTCTTGATCCCCAGCGCGGGGCTGTAGCGGAACTGCGCGGTCGTTTCGTTGTCGCTGCTCGTCAGGTTGTGGTCGCAGACGCTGCCCTCGGTGATCGCGTCGTGGTTCCGGAAGGCAAACTCCTTGTCCTGCCCGGCGATGATCCGCTTCCATGCGGTCAGCAGAACCGTGTCGGTAATGTCCGCATTCGTATAGCTGTCCGATCCGGACGCCTGTCTGCTGACGTCCTCCAGCCAAGCCGTCTGCGTCGCGTAGACATGCGTAACAAAGTCAAGAAACTGCGAGAGGTACTCCCGCCGCCAATAGGTAAAGTGCGGGGACGCCGCTTCGCCCAAGGAAACGGGAAGCTCGGCGCAGCAGCAGGCAAAATCCACGCAGCTGTAGTCCTCCTCCGCAGGGTTATGATAGAGCAGAACGTCGCTGTCGCAGAAGAAGCAGCTTTCGATCTCCTTTTCGGCACAGAACGCATGGAGCGCGAAATGCCGGTCAAAGCAGGTGCGTTCAAAATCCTCGGAAAGATGGGCGGAAATATGGCGGTACACCTCGTGGAACTTCTGCGCGCGCTCGCCCAAGTAGTCGTCCGCCGCGTACCAGTTGCTGGTAAAGCCGCGGTTGGCTTCGTCTCCCAGAAGGATAACGTTCTGACTGCCGCAGACCTCTCCTGCCCTTTGCAGCGCGTCGTAAACGTAATCCTCGCCGCCCCGGTGGAAGAAAATAACGGGGCAGGTATTTTGGAAGCTGCGCTCCACGAACGGTTTTTCGTGACGGCGGTTCGCCTCGAACAGCAGATACAGATAGCAGGGGGTCAACCCCGTCATATGCCGGAAAACCTGACCGAGATCCGGCTCATATACGGCTTGGACGGCGACAAAGCAAAGCACGAACGTCAGCACGTTGTGCATCATCCGGTCGCCCGGGCGAACGTCCGCCTTCCAGTTGACGTCGAGCAGATAGCGGAAGGTTCGGAGGCAGAGCAGCAGCGCGCCGAGCTGTACCGGAACAAACAGCCAGCTGTGGGGCGTGCTTTTCCAAAGCAGCTCGAACGGGAATACGATCCGCAGCAGCGTAACCAGATAATTGATCAGGTAATAGGAAATATGGCCGTACATTTCCTCGTCTTCAAACAGGTTGGCAAAGAACGTGGCGCCCTCGGAGGTTCCTCTTGCGTGGGGCAGAAAATCCAGATACTCAAACTGGTAGGCGACGCAGAGGACGATCACATAGAGCAGAAACAGGCGGAAGCCCCATTTCTCGTTGGTTCGCCACAAAAGCACAAGCGCAAACAGCGGAAGGACGGCAAGCAGATAGGGATTCTGCCAAAGCGCGTAGCCCGCCAGCAAAAGCCCGGCGAGAACGTAACGCCAGCCGGTATCCAGCCGGAACAAAAGCAGCAGCAGCGTACAGAACGCAAACAGCAGCAGGGTTTTGGTGGGCTGCATCAGAAATACCGCGTCGAATACAAAAAACAGGGAAAAATACAGATAGCCCGTGCGGTTGCGGATCTTCAGCGTGAACAGCATGAAAAGATAAAGCAGCGCCCAAAGCAGCGCTCCCGCAAAGAAAAAGGCGCGGATGCTCACGGAGAAGGAAAGGTGCCTCTCCAAAAACGCAGAGGCGGTTTCGTATAGCCCGGCAACCTCTCCGAACACCTTCCATTCCGTCAGCCGGTCGGCAAACAAAAAGATGAGCACGGCGTCCAGACACAGCTTACAGAGCGCCGCCAGATAGACGGAGCGCGGGTTTCGGCGCTGCCGTTTTTTCCTTTGCATGTTTTTTTTCGATGATTCCATAAGCCTTTACTCCATTTTCTTCGGAAGCGTTTTCCGAGAACTTCCAACACTCCTATCATACCCGACAACGCCTCATTTGTAAATGTTTTTTCGGATTCCGAATACGGAAATCGAAAATGCGCATACTAGCGGAAAGAACGTACCGAAGCCGGTTGCAGCTTCGTTATGCGAGGTGATTATTATGAAGACAAAGGGAAAACAAAGCGTGGAGTTTCCAAATCCTCCGTATCTCCTTGGGGAGGCTTCCGTCGTCGGCAAAATGGAGGGCGAGGGACCGCTCGGAAAATATTTTCATGAGGTCTGTCCCGATCCGTTCGTGGGGAAGAAGACGTGGGAGGAAGCCGAGAGCGCGCTGATCGAAAAGGCCTGCAATCTGGTGCTTTCCAATTCCGGCGTGAAACGGGCGGACGTCAATTATATCGTCGGGGGCGATCTGCTGGCGCAGTTAATGGCGACGAGCTTTGGCGTGGAAAATCTGCAAATTCCGTTCTTTGGGATTTACGGGGCGTGCTCCACCATGGGCGAGTCTCTGACGCTGTCCGCCATGATGGTGGAGGGGGAGTATGCGCAGGGCGTGCTTGCGGTGACCTCGTCCCACTTTGCGGGCGCGGAGAAGCAGTTCCGCTTTCCGCTCCCGTACGGCAATCAGCGTCCGGCGGCGGCGACGTGGACGGTTACCGGGAGCGGCGCGGTCATCGTCGGCAACGAGGAGCTGATGGCGCGGCAGAAGCAGCCGGCGGCGGGGGCAAAGGTGGTGATCCGCGGGATCACCGTGGGACGGATCACCGATTACGGAATTAAGGATTCGATGAATATGGGGGCTGCGATGGCTCCGGCGGCGGCTTCGACGATCGCCGCAAACTTTCAGGATTTCGGCGTGGGAGCCGAGGATTACGACCTGATCGTGACCGGAGATCTGGGCGTGGTGGGCACGCAGATCCTCCATGACATTATGGAGGCGAAGGGGCTGCCCATCCGGAAAAAGCATTTGGACTGCGGCGTGGAGATCTACGATACGAGCCGTCAGGACGTGCATGCCGGCGGCAGCGGCTGCGGATGCAGCGCGGTGACGCTGACGGGTTATCTGCTCCGCAGGATGCGGGAGGGCTCTTACCGCCGCATTCTGTTCGTTCCGACCGGAGCCATGCTTTCTCCGGTCAGCTTTCACGAGGAGCTGACGATCCCGGGGATCGCCTACGGCATTGTATTGGAGAGGAGATAAAGGATCGCAATGAATTATGTATGGGCGTTTGTGATCGGCGGCGCGATCTGCGCGGTCGTTCAGATATTTATGGATAAGACAAACCTTCAGCCGGGCAGGATCATGGTCGGGCTTGTGATGCTCGGCAGCCTGATCAGCGCCGTTGGCTGGTACAAGCCCTTCGCCGAATTTGCCGGAGCCGGAGCCACCGTTCCGCTGCTTGGGTTCGGCAATACGCTGTTTGAGGGCGTGAAAACGGCGGTGGACGAAAAAGGCTTTCTCGGCCTGTTCCTCGGCGGCTTTGAGGCGGGGGCGCTGGGAACCTCGGCGGCGTTGATTTTCGGCTATCTCGCAAGCTGGATCTTCAAGCCCAAGATGAAATAGCGCTGTTTTAATCGAAAGACACAAAAACGACCGGAAAGCTCTCTTTTCTTTGAAAAGGGGAGCCTCCGGTCGTTTTGTGAAAACGTTAAGGGAAAGCGCTGTCAGCGAAGGTTCGTGTATGGCGCGTGTCCTGCGGTCAAGGTTTTTCCGCGAACCGCCGCCAGCTCCGATACCGAAACGATCTGATAACCGTCCGCGATCAGCTCCGGAATCATCGTACGCACGGCTTCCACCGTGTAGGCGTAGGAGGCGTGCATCAGAACGATATCGCCGTCCTGTACCTTGCTCATAACGTTCTGGTAAACCGATTCATACGAGCCGTTGTTCCAGTCCGCGCTGTCTACGCTCCAGTTGATCATCGGCGCGTTGACGCTCATCTGCACCTTCAGATTGGAGTCGCCGTAGGGCGGTCTGACAAGGAAATTCTGAATTCCGGTCAGTTCCTCAAGCAGCGCGCGGGTTTTTTCGACCTCCTCTGCGATCCCCGCCTCGTCCAGCTTGGAGAGGTACGGGTGCGACCATGTATGGTTCCCGAATTCGCAGCCCTCCGCAACGACGCGCTTCATAACCTCCTCATAGGAGCTGTTGTAATTTTTGCCCCAGACGAAAAAGGTCGCGTGCATTCCGTTTTCTTTCAAAATGTCGAGCAGATCGTCATAGTATTGGCTCGGTCCGTCGTCAAACGTAAAAGCAACGAGCTTCTTGTTCGGATCGATCCAAGAAGTATCTACGTTGGAAGTATCCCATTCTTTCATTGCGGCCTCCGTTGGTGTGGGTGTGGGGGTTTCGGTGGGCGCCGGAGTCTCGGTGGGCGACGGCTCGGCGGTCGGAGAAGGCTCCGGCGCGGTCGTCGGCGTTGGCTCGGCGGGGTCTTTGTCTTCGCTGCATCCGACACAGAACAGCAGGGCGAACAGCAGCACAAGAGCACAGCGTTTCATAAGCAATCCATCCTTTCTTTACAATCAGAAATTTTTTATCCGGGCTACATCTGTTTTTTTACGATGGCGTATTCGTCTCCGTAGCGGAAATACGGGCACTCCCAGCGCTCCTCGCGAAGAAAGTGCGCCATTTCGTCCTCGTCGAGATCCTTTCCGCAGCACCAGCATTCGTAGTCCTCGTCATATTCATAATACATACAGTAGTCGCAGTTTGCAATCATAAAATCCTCATTTAATGATCCGAACTGAGCGGGTTGCCCTCGTGAAGCGGGCAGAGCTGCGTCAGCGATTCCGGAAGAATGTGCGCCGTATCCTGTGTGCCGCCGTGCCGCTTGCTGAGCTCGGTCTCGGTTTTGTTCAGATAGACCTTGCTGACGATGCTCGGGCAGGTCTCGGTAGCGAGCGCATTGGACTCGGTGCAGATCGTGACCTTGGTGTGGCAGGTACAGGTCTGATACGGCGCCGTACCCTTGGCAAAGATCTCCTCGGCGATGCAGTTGCCGCCCTCGTACTGGTCGCACAGCCCCTCCACCGCCAGATTGCCGCATTTGGTGCAGATCTTTGCGGTGACGATCGAGGAAGGAACCTCGAAGCCCTTTTCCTCACAGCCCTTCAGAACATGCACTTCCTCCATAATGTCGCGCCAGAGGTAGCGGTAGTAGGTGGAATCGGTCTGGGAAAAGTTGTTGTCAAAGCCCGACCAGATGGCGGCGCAGTAGTACGGCGTAAAGCCCGCGAACCAAAGGTCGTAGTTGTCGTGGGCGGTTCCGGTCTTTCCTGCCACCGGAATGTCCAGGTTCTGGAAACGGGACCTTGTACCGGTACCGATCTTCGTCGTATCCTCCATGGCATTCGTCAAAAGGTACGCCGTCGAGGACTTCATGACCTGAGACGACTTTACCTTATTGGAGATCAGGACGCTTCCGTTATACGAAAGGATCTGCGTATAATAGCGGGGCTCGTGGTAAATGCCCTCGTCCGCAATGGCGGCGTAAGCCGCGGTCATCTCCAAAACCGAGCAGCCGGTGGAAAGGCCGCCGAGAGCCAAGGCGATCGTATAGTCCGAAACGCCGTCGCTGGGGTCGGTGTCCAGCTGGCTGAACCCAAGATCCTCCAGATAGGACATCGCCGTATAGGGCGTTACCTGCTCCATACAGCGGGCGGCGATAATATTCATCGAGTGATAAATGCCCCGCCGGATGGACTGTAAGCCCTCAAAGCCGGTCCGGTACCAGTTCGTGACCGTGGCGCGGTCGCTTTCCGCGATGTTCTCCTGATCCGGATATTCATAATAAGAGTCGTCAAAGGTACTTGCCAGCGTAAAACCGCAGGTGTCCAGCGCCGGGAGGAAGGATGCCAGCACCTTAAAGGTGGAGCCTGCCTGCCGATACGTTCCGGAAGCGCGGTTCAGCACCCGGTTCCCGACCTTTTCGCCGCGCCCGCCGTATTGCGCCACAACGTCTCCGGTGGACGGGTCCATAATGACCATGGCGCTCTGGGGCTGGAGACTGATCGAGCGGGACTCCTGAACGCGGTATTCCTTACCGGGATATTCCTTCTCGAATTTCTCCTTCATCGCCTCGATAAAGGCGTCGATCTTCTCGTTGAGATCGTCCTTGTCGAGCGTATATTTGTTGATTCCGGCGGAGCCCTTTTCGTGATAATAAAGCTTGCCCGAATCCTTATAGTCCGCGTAATATTCCAGCAGATCCGTCAGGTGATAATGCGACGAGGTCCCGTCGGTCGCCACGATCGAAAGCGCGTAGGACTCGGCAAGCTCGTAATAGGAGCCCTTGCCTACGGCGGGGAAATGCTCCTCGTCCTGATAATACTTATCCATGATCGCCTGAATGTCCTTGTCCTGCGTGGAGTAGATCTGCAGGCCGCCGCTGTAAAGCAGACGATAGGCGTCGTAGGAGGAATAGCCCTGATTCTGGAGGTCTTCCACGACTTGCTCGATCAGTTCGTCTACGAAGTACGAATAATAGGAGTTGTTCGTTCCTTCGGTGTACTGGCTGTGCAGGCCGATGCGCAGATACACGTCGTCCGTATCGGCGATGGCAATGTCGTACTGCTCCTTCGTGCAGAAGCCGTTATCCAGCATATTATCAAGGCAGTCCTTGCGGCGGCGGGCGTTGTCCTCCGGGTATTTCAGAGGATTCATATAAACCGGCGAATAGGCGATCGGCGCCAGAACGGCGGCTTCGCTGATCGTCAGCTCATCGACGTTCTTGCCGAAATAGGTCTGCGCGGCTTTTTGAATGCCGTACGCGCCGTTTCCGAGGTTGATGATGTTCAGATAATATTCCAAGATCAGCTGCTTGCTGTATTTGGATTCGAGCTTGATGGCAAGATACTGTTCCTGAAGCTTACGCACGACCTTATCGACGGCGTTTTTTTCGTTGCCGCCGGAGAAAACCTGATTTTTCAAAAGCTGCTGCGTGATGGTACTGGCGCCGTAGTCAAGGCTGTGCACCTTCACGACCGAAAACGCCGCGCGGAAGATACCGCGGACGTCGATGCCGCTGTGTTCGTAAAAACGCTCGTCCTCCAAGGCGACGAAGCAGTTCTGAATGTCCTTCGGGATCTCGTCGATGCTGACGTATTCGCGGTTGGAGCCTGCGCCGACCAGCTGGATGCAGACGGAACCGTCCGAATAATAGATCGTGGACGGAAAGCCCTCCGGAGTGACGCTGATGGAGTCGATGCTCGGAGAGGTACGGATGATGCCGAGGTATGCCCCGTAAGCGCCGTAGGTGCCTACGATCATGCAGAACGCCATAAACACGAGCGCAAGCCGGAAAAAGGTTATGCGAAGCAGGGAGTAAACGCGGTGCGTGTTGGAGCGCAGCATTTTCTGTCGTCGTACGATTTGATGGTAACTATAATTCATGCAGAGAAATACCTCCTGTTACCTTATGATTATAGCATCCCGGAAAAGGCTTGTAAATAACAGAGGTTTTACAAAAGTGTGAACTTTTTTCGGGGTTCCGTAATATTTTGCAGAATTCGGGCGGCGCTATAAAAGCCGGATCTCGTTATCGAGCCGGACAAAGACGACCGGGTCGCCGCAGGCGAGCCGCGCCTGCCCGGCGGTGGCCTCCAGCAGCTTTTTCCGAAAGCCGGAAAGCGCCTCCGGCGGCACCAGCACCCGCGCCGTGACCTGCGCGGCGTAATCGGTTTCAAGTACCGGAAGGTTTTCGGCGGCGGTCAGATAGAGCAGCTTGCCGACGCCCGTATAGTCGGTTTGTACGGTGACCGGCACGGCGGTTTCCCGCTCCACGATCCGGCTTGCCGCCAGCCCTTCCTTGACGGCTGCCTGATACGCGCGGATGAGTCCGCCGGTTCCGAGCAGGGTCCCCCCGAAATACCGGGTGACCACCGCGCACATGTTCGTGAGTCCTTCGCCCAGCAGCACGTCCAGCATGGGGCGTCCGGCGGTATGCGGCGGTTCGCCGTCGTCGCTGCACCGGGTCAGCTCCCGGCGTTCGCCGATCACGAGGGCGGAGCAGTTGTGGCGCGCGTCCCAGTATTGTTTTTTGATGCGGTCAATAAACGCCTGCGCCTCGTCCTCGGTGCGAACCGGCGCGAGCGTGGCGATAAAGCGGGATTTTTTTTCCGTGATCTCTCCTTGACCGCCCTGATAAAGGTAACGAATCTTCTCCGGCACGGGCTTTCCGCCCTCCTTTCGCTTGACAAAAGTTATAGATATGATAAACTGACTCAGAGAAACTGATTTTTTTCTTTGCTGTAATGATAATCTATGGCGCGAAGGCTTGCGCAGAGCTGCTCCTCGTCGGCGTCCTCTGCCCGGCAGAGCGCTTCCAAGGAGGAGTATTTGTCCCGCAGCAGCGTATTGACATAGCTGAGCAGAATGACGGGGTCCTTGGGCAGCATAGGGATTCTCCTTTCTTTTTTTGCTCGTTCACTATAGCATAATTTTATCGGAAAGGCAAACGAAGCGGATGGATTTGTTTGAATATATGCGGGAAACCGCAGGCGAGGAGGAGTCGCCGCTGGCGTCCCGAATGCGGCCGACCTGTTTGGAGGAGGTGGTCGGGCAGGAGCATATCGTCGGAAAGGACAGGCTGCTCTACCGCGCGATCCGTGCGGATCAGCTCCGGTCGGTCATTTTTTACGGCCCGCCGGGAACCGGGAAGACGACCCTTGCAAAGGTGATCGCCGCCACCACCAGCGCGGAGTTTCGTCAGATCAACGCCACGAACGCCGGAAAGAAGGATATGCAGGACGCGGTGGAGGAGGCGGAGCGCACGCTCGCCATGTACCGGCGAAAAACGATTCTGTTTATCGACGAGATCCATCGCTTCAATAAGGGACAGCAGGATTTTCTGCTGCCTTATGTGGAAAACGGCACCGTCATACTGATCGGCGCGACGACGGAAAATCCCTATTTCGAGGTAAACGGAGCCTTGATTTCCCGATCGGTGGTTTTTGAGCTGAAGCCGTTGGAAAAGCGCCACATTGAAACGCTGCTTAGGCGGGCGCTTACGGACAGGGAACGCGGTCTGGGCGTTTACCGGGCGGAGCTGGAGCCGGAGGCGCTTTCGTTTATTGCCGACGCCGCCAACGGCGACGCAAGACAGGCGCTGAACGCGCTGGAGCTGGGGGTGCTGACGACCGAGCCTTCCGCCGACGGGGTGATCCGCATTACGCTTGAGGTCGCTTCGGAGTGCATTCAGAAGCGGGTGATCCGCTACGATAAGGGCGGGGACAATCATTACGATACGATCTCCGCGTTTATCAAAAGCATGCGGGGCTCCGATCCCGACGCCGCCGTTTACTATCTGGCGCGGATGCTGTACGCCGGGGAGCAGGTGACGTTCGTTGCCCGCCGGATCATGATCTGCGCGGCGGAGGACGTGGGCAACGCCGATCCGACGGCGCTGACCGTGGCGGTCTCCGCGTCGCTTGCGGCAGAGCGGGTGGGGATGCCGGAGGCGCAGATCATTCTGGCGCAGGCGGCCGCCTACGTTGCCTGTGCGCCGAAAAGCAACTCCGCGGTCAATGCGATCTCCGAGGCGATGGAGGCGGTCGCAAAGGAGAAGACGCCCCGCGTTCCGGCGCATCTGATGGACGCTCATTACGGCGGAGCCGCCGCCCTCGGACACGGAACGGATTACGAATACGCGCATAACTGTCCCAACCATTTTTCCCCGCAGAGCTACCTGCCGGAGGAGTTGGAGGGGCGGCAGTTTTACCGGATGGGAGATCTGGGCTATGAAAAGAAAATGAAGGAATGGATGGCATTTCTTCGCGGAAGCGGAAACGGGGGTGAGAACGGTGAAACGTAAATTTCCACAGATCGTGGCGGTCATTACGCTCGTGCTGATATTCGCATCGGTGGTGCTGACGTTTGTCGGCGCTTTTACGGAGGGCGCGGTGGGCGACGGCCTGCTCTTTACGGGAATCTTCGGCTTTGTATTTTTTGCCATCGGCGGCTGGATATTGATCCGTGTGTTCCACTGGGTACACAGGGAGGAGATCCCGGAGGAGGAAGAATAAAAAGCCTCGGAACATAACAAAGGACCCTGCAAGCAAGGTCCTTTGTCTGGAATGAAAAAAGGGGAGAGCATCCCCCGATTTGGGAGGATAAGTTTACTTATCATTTGCTGACCGGACCTCTGAAGCCGAACTGCGCTTCTGGAATCCGGTGCAGTAACAGTATTGCCCAAGAAACGGATGTTATACGGGAAAATCAAAAAAATTTTGGAGGTCATTATGAGTTTATTTCAGGAGTGGAGAGACGGCGCGTACGCAAAGGACATGAACACCAAGGAGGGACAGCTTTTCTGGGGGAATTATTTTGCTCTGGAAAAGGCGGTTTACGAGCAGCTCCTTGCCGATCCGGAGACCGAGGTAAAGGGAACCGTGGCGGAGCTGGCGGAAAAATACGGCATGAGCGTTTTCCTGTTTACCGGCTTTTTGGACGGGATCAACGACAGCCTCGTAACGCCCAATCCGGTGGAGGAGATGACCGAGGAGACCGTTGTCAGCCTTCGGTTCGACAAGGAAAAGCTCTATTATAATATGGTGGAGGCAAGAGCCGATTGGCTGTACGAACTGCCCGCATGGAAGGAGCTGCTGAGCGAGGAAAGACGCAGGGAGCTGTTCCTTTCGCAGAGAAAGAGCAATACGGTGGTGAAGGAAAAGAAGGTCGGACGGAACGATCCCTGCCCGTGCGGCAGCGGAAAAAAGTATAAATTTTGCTGCGGAAAGGCAAAATAGCAGAAAAAGCGGAAAAATCCGGAAAGAAGATTATTATGGCAAGAAAAATGCGGTACGGTGCAAATATGAACGTTCAGAGGCGGAGCGGGACCCGGCGCGCCATTCGGCAGAAGCAGCTGCTGGCGACGCTTGCTTCGCTGCTGCTCTGCGCGCTCATGGGCTTTGGAGTCTGGCGGGTGACGAAGGCGGAGGAGCCGAAGCCGTCGGAGGAAACGCCGGAGCCGACCAAGGGCGTGACGGTGATCGACGGGACGCAGTCGCTGGCGGGTCCCCACGGACTGTATACCGACGGCTTTTTGCAGGGGCTTTCCGAGGACGATCTTTGGATGGAGGACTTTGAGGACACGCGGACGCGGACGAACGTGAAGGCCATGTATCTGACCGCAGACGTGATCAACAAGAAAATGGATACCATTCTGGATCTTCTGGACACGACCGAGCTGAACGCCGTGGTCATTGATATCAAGAACGACGACGGCTTCATCGTGGTGGATACCGATTCGGAATATCTGGACGGGCTCGGCAATAAAAATCTGCTCTTCAACAACTTTGACGAGATCGTGCAGAAGTTCAAGGAGCATGACGTGTATCTGATCGCCCGGATCGTATGCTTCCGGGATCTGCGCACCGTAAAGGCAAACGAAAGCTTCGGCGTTCGCATGAAGGACGGCTCTCTGATGAAGGACAGCAGCGGCTACACATGGATGAACCCGCTGAACGAGGAGACTTGGGAGTATCTGACGGAGGTGGGGCGGCAGGCGGCAAAGCTGGGCTTCGACGAGGTGAATTTTGACTACTGCCGTTTTTCCACGGATGGAAAGATGAAGGACGCGGATTTCGGTGTGGAGCTGACGACGGAGGTCAAGATGGACGCGATCACGGGCTTTGTAAAATACGCCTGTGAAAACCTGAAGCCGCTGGGCGTTTTCGTTTCCGTGGACGTATTCGGCGTCGTTATCAGCAGCGAGATCGACGCGGCGGCGGTCGGACAGAGCTATTCCGATATGGCGAAGTATTTGGACTATATCTGCCCGATGGTCTACCCGTCCCATTACGGCAAGGGCTATTACAATCTTGACGTGCCGGACGCGCACCCGTACGATCTGATCTACAATTCCATGCTGGATTCCAAAAAGAAGCTCAGCGCCAACGTGGCGAGCGGGCGATGCGCCGACGTTCGGCCGTGGCTTCAGGCGTTTACCGCGACTTGGGTCTCTGGGCACATTACCTACGGCGGGCCGCAGATCCGCGATCAGATCAACGGAACCTACGACGCCGGCTATTCCGGATGGCTTTTGTGGAACGCTGCGGGAAATTATTCCAAGGACGGACTTTTACAGGAATAGGGCGCAATCTCCGACAAAAGGGCAGACGACACTATGTGGAAAAAAATAAAGAACTATATTCAATTTGTTATTATTATTGTCAGTATCGTTACGGTGGCTTATCTGTTCGGCTATCGGGGCGTGAAGATTCGGGACGTTCTTCTTTACGCGGAGCATAACCACCTGAAAATTTTTCTGCTGCTTATGAGTCTGTACGCGCTCAAGGCGTGCTGCGGGATCATCCCGTACAGCGGGCTTAATATTGCGGCGGCGATGAGCTTCCCTCTTTGGCAGGCGATCCTGATCAACGCGCTGGGAACGGTCGTCTGTTTTTCGATCTCCTATCTGTTTGGGCGGATGACGCGGACCGAGCGGCTGGAAGCAAAGCTTGCGGAGCATCCCAAGCTTGCGCGTTATATGGAGGGCGCGAGGGAGGACGAATGGGCGCTCTGCTTTGCGCTGCATATCGCCGGGCTGTCCAGCGAGGTGATCGGCATTCTGTTCGGGATCATGCGGATGCCCTACGGCATCTATCTGGGTTCGGCGGTGCTGGGCGTTTTCCCCGGCATGGTATGCGTCAGCATTTCGGGCGGAACGAAGGATTTCACGAGTCTGAAATTCTGGTTCTTCTACAGCATCAATCTGCTGACGGCGCTTCTGGGGTTCGCCGTGCTCGGACTGCGGGTCCGAAAACACAGAAGGCTGAAAAAGGAAAAGGACGCGGCAGAAAAAGCCGCGTAAAAAGCGAAAAGAGAAAAGCCGATAGCCGGAGGAAGCTCCAACGGGCTATCGGCTTTTTTTGGGGTAAGGCTTCGGATCGTCGGTAAGCTCCAGAATATAGTCTGTGGAGGTGTCAAAATAGACCGCCAGCCGGATCAGAAACTCGATCGGCAGTTGGCGGTGTCCGGTTTCATACTGCGAATAGGTATTTTGTTTTACATGAAGGAATTCCGCAACCGTTTTTTGCGAAATGTCCCGGTCTTCTCTGATATCTCGAAGTCGCATTCTCAAATCTCCCTGAAAGCATATAGGGGATTATATAAAATCTCAGAATGAGATATTGAAAAGTATCTCGAAATGTGATACCTTATATGCGTGAAAAAACCGGAAAATGCAGACGGCAAGGGGGCACACGGCGAATGAAGCAAAAGAGAGCAAAAAACGGCGGTTGGATATGCGGTGAACAGTCCTCGGCAATCTATGAGGAAGAATCGGAAGCACAGGCAAACCGGCTGCTGCTGAAGCTTCTGCTCCCTACGCTCCTGCTGTTCGGGTTTCTGGCTGTTTGGAGCCTGCTTCCTGCCTTGGGCGGCAGCGGGCGGCTCGCCTTTGGCGCGTTTTGCTTTGCTCTGCTGCTTTTTCTGCTGGCGCTTGGAGTCTGCGGAAATGCCGAGCTTTCCGAGCCGAAGATTAAATATTTTTTGATGAGCATAACTGTGATGATGCTCGCCGCAGTCGAGACCGCTCTGTGCGTCCCCGTGTGGCTGCTGAACGTGCTGCCCATCCTGTACTGTTCCCTTTACGGAAGCCGGAGAATGCGGCTCTTTACATATGCCGCCAGCCTTCTGGGGATGGCGGGAGCGGTGGGCGCGGCTTGGCTGTGCGGGCTAAAGGAAGGGGAGCGGCTGCTTTTCGAACTGTATTCTCTGCTGCCGCGGTGCGCCGTTATGCTTCTTCTGGGGATGGTTCTGAACCGGATATCCGGGATGATCGGGCAGCTTGTGGAGAAAAATCTGCAAAGCAGGCGCATTGCCGAGGCAGACATTATGACCGGGCTGTATAACCGAAATAAATATATGGAGGACTGCGCTTCGGGAAGATGGGACAAGAAGCGGATCGCCGTCTTTTTCTGGGACGTCAACGACTTGAAGCATGTCAACGACCGGATGGGGCACGAATGCGGAGACGTTCTGATCCGTGAGATCGCCGAAAGCATCTCGGCGATCATGAATCCGCGCTGCGCGGGCTATCGCATCGGCGGCGACGAATTCGTACTCGTTCTGTCGGACGCCTCCGAGGAAGAGGCGAAGCTTCTGCTGGCGTGCTGGAGGCAGTGCGTTGAGACAAAGGCGCTGGCTTCGGAGCTGCCGCTTTCGGCGGCGGTGGGCTATGCCTACGGGGACGGCGGCAGTTTGGCGGAGCTTGTGCGGGAAGCGGATCGGGCGATGTACCGGGACAAGGCGCAGCGGAAGCGGAAAAATCTTGAGTTTGAGGAGGTTCTGTAATATAATTTTCCGGGGATACGCAGCTGCCGCTGCCCGCTCATGGGGAGAAGCCTGCGCTGCGAGAAGCTTTGTTCTCGTAAGCTGCCCTTAGTACTTTGGAAAGGAACAAAGAAGGCTATGAACGGCATAAAGGAAAAGAAACATAAAAAACTATGGCGAATAGCGATTCCCGCTATCCTTATCGCGGCGACGGCGGGAGCAGTGCTGGGGGTCGTTCTTACGAAAGACCACTCTGACGGAGCGGAAGAACAGCTGGAGGCAAGCTTGGAGGAGTGGACGGCGCAGTGGAAAAAAGGAGACGACTCGGCGCTTGCGGAAGGGCTTGTGTTTGGCAGACCGGGGGAGAAGAACCAAGAGAAGGAGGGGGACGAGATCGCGCTTGATACGGAAGAAATCCGAGCGTTGATCGAGGAACGCTACAGCGATATGATTGATCTTGATCCCGCTGAGGAAGCGCAGCCCCCAACGGTAACCTCTATAATATTACCGTATACGGATGTTCAATATAAGCTTCCCGATAAAGTAGAGGACGGGCAAACCGTGGAATTTGAAATCACGGGACCGGACATGGCGAGCATAATCTCAGGGATGGACGCCGATGCCGATCAGCTTGCGCTTTTGGATGAGTTGGATGCCGCATTGAAGGCAGGCGGCTATGAGACGAGAAGCGTTACCGTAAAGGCGCAGATCGTAGAGCTTGACCGAGGCTATAAGCTGGAGCTGTCGTTTGCGTTTTTGGATGCGCTGTATGGAGGTATGCTCAGCATCCTCAGTGACGCCATGCAGACGGCGGAGCAGTAGGAGGGGGATTATGAAAAATATTACGAAGAAAATCATGGCAATCATGCTCCTGCTTGCATTATTTGCAGCGTCCATTGCCCCGACAAATACGGCTGCCGCTGCCGCTGACCCCGGCAGCCAGACACAGCAGACAGGCGTAAATATTCCGATTGGCGGGGACGTCAGTGGTTACGATCCCGAGGCGGACGGATATTACGGATATCTTCCCGTAAAGTATGAGGCCGGGCGGTCCGAAAACGGGGAAAAGGCGATGGCGCTTGCTCTTGTGCCGGTGCTTGTGGCAGGCGGACACCTCTTTATCTCCGACGACGATATAGAAGGCATCCTTGGACTTTCCATGAAAAAGGGCGGCACCACAAGACTTATATATGCCTATGAACGCTCGCTTGCGCTTAGCTGCGGGACAACGGAGGCGCAGTTTTTCCTCGGAGCTGATTTTTGGAACGATACCTTTGATTCGGTAAGCATCAAGCTTTCCGCCGCTCCTATTTTTTACAAGGATAAGGTATGGGTCCCTTTTCAGGACTTGGCGATCATGTTTGATCTGGGAATGCATACCGAAACGATAGACGGCGAAGCGTTCGTCACCGTATATGCCCCTGAGGAAACGGCGATCGACGTACTGTCGTATTTGTATTATAACAGCGCAGACCTTATGACGGCATATCAGAGCGATAATCTGGCGCTGCTGTCCGGTACTGCCGCCGCTGCGCAGATCGCGGCAAAGATGCTTGACGGGGATGCGACCGCATGGGGCGCGGTGGCGCTCTCGGCTATAGGCAAGGAGGAAGAAGCAAAGGAAAAGCTGATAAGACAGATCGCGGACGACCTGACGGTGGATCTTATGGTGGCGCTTCCTGACGAAACGGTCAAGATAACAAAGGAGGCCACAAACGGGGCTTCCGATCTTGTGAATTGGGCGGTTACGTGCATTGGAATGAGGGCGGATGCGGAGCTTGACCTTGATCTTGCGGCGGCGGAAAAGGCGCTGGACGAGGCAGGAAAGACGGTTGTCACCGCAAACGATACGCAATGGTATAAAGAGGCGCTGGACCGGCTAAATTCGTTAAAGATGGAAAAGGACCGGATATCCGCGACGGGGGAGAATATCGGTACCGCCGTAAACGCGCTGTCCGCCCTGCTGGGCGTACTCTCCACCATGGTTACTTATGCTTCGGTCGATGAGATCAGCGCAAACGGGATAGACACGATCAGGGCAAATAAGGAATATCTCAACTACACCGACGGCATTGTTCTTGACGAGATTGTGGAATATGCAGAATATATGCGGAGCGGTATGGTGGAGTATTCCGTATCGGATTATGTGAGAAAGAACTTCGGCGGCTGGATCTTAGACGGACTTACCCAATCCTGCCCGGCGTTTTCCCTTGTACGGCTGTCGTCGCATTTGGTTCCCTTTATGGCGGACGGAGTTGAGGCGACGCACAGCTTTCAAGTGAGCATGCTCTCGATACCGCTTCAAAGCGATACGGAGAGAGTCCTCAAGGCGGTTCTTAAAAAATACAAACCTCGAAATGCGGATCAGGAAGGGTTCCGGTATATGATGGACGCCGCATACGTCTATCTTAAGACGTGTTATATATCAAGGAATACGGCAACGGCAGCCCTTTATATGGACGAGACCGAGATGGAACCGCATAAGGAACAGATGGAGTTCCTGCTTGAGAAGATGGCGATCCTGTCTTCCAATTATAACTTTGAGAATTATCACGAAAACCTGTACGATAAGTACCAAAGACTTCTTAAAATGGACGATACGGCAGTTATAGAGCAGTGTGTAAAGCCCCTGTATCTGAATGTCGGCGGTCAGGTCCTCAAAGAGGCGGATGAGTCTCCCGTGAATGACGCGCAATGTGCCGTATATGACATAAATAGGGAGAAAATCGGGTATTTCGATGGTACGCCGGGCGGAAGCTATGCGAATCTCTATGTGCCGGTTCTGGAACCGGACGGCTGGATCGCATATGTGAGCGACTATAAGGCAAGCGTCAGTCTGCGGTTCACCTCTCCAACCGTGGACGGTGAGGATGAAGTCGGGGCGACAGGAGAACCGGGAGGTTCGGTTTCGGTACCAACGGCATACCTCGGCTCCGGCGGCTTTGCCTCCGCAAGCGTAATGGGAGTTATTGATGGAAAATTGTATTCGCTCAGAACGCGTCATATAAATGAGAGCGAGGGAATTCAGCTTTTGGATATATTTGACGACGGCGATGGATATAGCACGGCAAGCTTTGCTTATTGCTGCGGTAAGATATATTATTGCGAAAAAACAAGCGGAACCTCGGACTGCATCTTCCGACTCGGAGTCTGCGAAAAGGACGGAAGCGGTAAACGGATCCTGATGCAGGGAAAATCGGCAAACGATCCGTATATGAGTTGGGGAGCCATGGATTTTTATGTAGAGGACGATAAGATTAGCTGGACCGTATCGAACAGCGGCTTTCAGATGCCTGACTTGGTAACCTATAATACCAAGACCGGCGAGCTCAGCACGGATGGAAGCGCGGACGTGCCGCTCACAAGACTTGCTTTCGAAAAGGAGATGGAGGACATATCCTACGGAGCGGAGGTCAAGGTGTCGGAGAATGAGGACGGCACTTGGACGCTGTGGCAGCTCAGCGATTCGTATGATTATAACAAGCCGCTTCGGGCGTATACGGTGGAAAAGGATAAGGAGAGCAATGAGCTCCGTATTGTCGGTACGGTGGATTATGGATATCTGTATAAGCCGTCAGGTCTGTTTGCCGTCTATGACGGATATGTATATGTATCTACCTATGAGAACAATGACGGGATCCTCTGCAAGGTCAAAGTAGGAGATCCGCAAAATCAGATGATCGAGATCGGTCGACACATAACCGCAGGCGGCGGCGATCCGTTCTTTAATTATTAAAAAAACCCCCTTCGAGGCTTTTGATATGCTCCCTGTCTACTTGACAGGGAGCATATCAGGCTTTCGAAGGGGGGGTCTGCATCCTGTTTTTATCCGAGTACGACCTCGACCTTATGCGTTCCTTCGCCGAGCACCGGAATGACGTTGCCGTCTACCGCCTTGCCGTCCACGGTCATGGAAACGACGCCCTGCGAAACGTGGTTCGGGTTCTTTACGGTGATCTCGTAAACGCCGCCGCGGAACAGACGGGAGATCTCAAAGCCGTCCCAAGCCTTCGGGATGGACGGATTGATCATCAGACCGTTATACTGCGGCTGCACGCCGAGGATGAACTGCGATACTGCCACGAAGTTCCATGCGGCGGTACCGGTCAGCCACGAGTTCTTTGCCTCGCCGAACTGGTGCGGTCTTGCGTCCTTGCCGGCGATCATCTGGGCGTAAACGTACGGCTCGGTTCTGTGCAGCTCGTTGTACTTCTCCTCGCGGAACGCCGGAGCGATCTTCGAGTAGTACTCAAACGCCTTGTCGCCGTGTCCGACGGCAGCCTCGGCGCAGATGATCCATGCGTTGTTGTGGCAGAAGATACCTGCGTTTTCCTTATAGCCGCCCGGATAGGTGGAAATTTCCCCGTACTCGACATAGTATTTGGTAAACGCCGGGTTGTTCAGTACGAGACCGTGTTCGCAGTTCAGGTATTTGTCAACGCTTTCCAGCGTCTTGAGGTCATAGCCCTTGTCCTTGCCGATCCCTGCCAGAACCGCCCAGCCCTGCGGCTCGATGAAGATCTTGCCCTCTTCGCATTCCGCGGAACCGACCTTGTTGCCGTAATGGTCGTATGCGCGGAGGAACCATGCGCCGTCGTAGCCGTACTGCTCGGTGGCTGCGGTCATTTCCGCGATCTTGGCTTCGGCTCTCTTCGCCTCGTCCTCAAGACCCTTCAGGCGGCACATTGCCGCGTATTCCGGTCCGATGTAGCAGAACATTGCCGCGATCATGACGGATTCTGCGGTCTGGCTGTAGAACGGAGCGTCCGGGAAGATCTCCTTGTTGTTGTAGGTCTGGAAGGACTCGCCCGGCTTGTCCGAGAAGCAGGAGAGGTTCAGACAGTCGTTCCAGTCCGCGCGTCCGCTCAGAGGAAGCTTGTGCGGGCCGATCTTTGTGCAGACATGGTTGAACGCCTTTTCCAAGTGATCCAAAAGCGTGCTTTTCAGCTCGTCGTTGTTCTCGTACGGAATGACCTCGTCGAGGATGCCCTGATCGCCGGTCTCCTTGATGTATGCGGCAACCGCAAGGATCATCCAGAGCGGGTCGTCGTTGAAGTTGGAGCCAAGCTCATGGTTTCCGCGCTTGGTTAACGGCTGGTACTGATGATATGCGCCGCCGTCGCGCAGCATCGTAGCCGCCAGATCGAGAATTCTCTCTCTTGCGCGCTCCGGGATCTGATGAACGAAGCCGAGCAGATCCTGATTGCTGTCGCGGAAGCCCATGCCGCGGCCGATTCCCGACTCGAAGTAGGAAGCGGAACGGGACATGTTGAACGTTACCATACACTGATACTGGTTCCAGATGTTTACCATGCGGTCGAGCTTTTCGTCGGGCGACTTCACGGCGTACTGTCCGAGCAGGCTGTTCCAATGCTCCTTGAGGGCGGCGAACAGCGCGTCCGCCTTTTCGGTCGTGTCGCACATTGCCATCATTTCGTTTGCCTTGGTCTTGTTGATGACGTTCTTCTTGTAGCCGATGCTGTCGATCAGCCCCTCGTAGTTTCCGGACGTGTCGAATTTTTCCTCGACCGGCATTTCCACATAGCCCAGACAGAAAACATAGGTTTTGCTTTCGCCGGGGGCGAGCGTCAGCTCAAGATAATGCGATGCGATCGGCGACCAGCCCATAGCGACGGAATTGTTCGGCTTTCCGGCAAATACGGTCTGCGGATGATCGAAGCCGTTGTACAGTCCAAGGAAGCTTTCGCGATCGGTGTCGAAGCCTTGGATCGGGGCGTTGACCGTATAGAACGCGAAGTGGTCGCGGCGCTCCTTGTACTCGGTCTTGTGGAAGATCGTGGAGCCGAGGATTTCCACCTCGCCGGTGTTGAAGTTTCTCTGGAAGTTGGTCGTATCGTCGTTGGCGTCCCACAGGCACCATTCCTGTAAGCTGGTGAGCTTGAGCGCCTTGGTTTCGGACGAGTTGTTCGTAAGTACGACCTTCTGGATCTCGCCGTTGAAATCCTGCGGTACGAAGAAGGTCAGATCGGCCTGTACGCCCTTGGAGGAACCGCTGATCTTTGTGTAGCCCATGCCGTGGCGGCACTCGTAGCTGTCCAGCTCGGTTTTTACCGGGCTCCAGCCGGCGTTCCATACATGACCGTTGTCGTTGATGTAAAAGTATCTGCCGCCCATGTCGATCGGTACGTTGTTGTAGCGATAACGGGTAATACGGCGAAGGCGTGCGTCCTTATAGAAGGAATAGCCGCCGGCGGTGTTGGAAATAAGGGAAAAGAAGCCCTGCGTCCCCAGATAGTTAATCCACGGATAAGGCGTTCTCGGTGAAGTGATGACATACTCTCGGTTGGCATCGTCAAAATAACCAAACTTCATCTGGTAACCTCCTGCATCTTACATAATATAGTTGCACATAGCAGTACAGACTGCGCTGTTTTTATTATACATGAACTGGAAAGATTTCGCAATCCGGTATCTTCGAAAAGATTTCCGTTTCCGGCAATTTCTTTCGGATTTTCGCGGCGGGACGCCGCATACAATGAAAAAAAGCGTTGGGGACTTTGGAATGCAGGAAGAAAAACTGGAAAATCAACTGCGGCTGGCGCTTTCGCTGTCCGAGGAACAGCGGGAGGAAACGCCCGATCTGAACGTGGGCTATGAGCCGCTGACCAACCGTTGGCAGCTGATCGTCAATTATTACGGGGATATTGAGGAGGTCGCGCGGCAGCTTTCGGCGGAGATGGTCGTTCTTTTGGGGCAATATGCCATTCTGACGATCGAGGAGGAGCTGATCGGGCAGCTGACCGACTTTCCGCAGGTGCTGTTTGTGGAAAAGCCGACGCTGCTTTACACCTCGGTGGCGGTGGGACGCAGGGTCTCCTGCGTCGAGGGCGTCCAGAGCAGCCGGCTTCCGGAGAGCCAACGTCTGTTCGGGGCGGGGGTGCTGATCGGCGTTCCCGATTCCGGGATCGACTATCGCCATCCGGATTTTCGCAACGCGGACGGCACGACCCGCATTCTGGCGCTTTGGGATCAGGTGGTCGGAAACGGCGCGAATCGCTACGGGCTCGGACAGATCTACACCGAATCCGCGATCAACGCGGCGCTGGCGGAGTCGGCGGCAGGCAGCCGCAGAGTCGCCCCCGCCGGAACGCTTCTGAGTGTTGACAGCACGGGACACGGCACCGGGGTCGCCGGGATCGCCGCGGGGAACGGGCGGGCTTCCGGCGGCGCGAACCGGGGAATGGCGCCGGAGGCGCAGCTTGTGGTCGTGCGGCTCTCCGCCGGAGAGGAACGCGGCTTTGCCAAAACGACGAGCCTGATGATGGCGGTGGATTTCTGCCTGCGGGTGGCGGGAACGGCGGAGAAGCCGATCGCCGTCAACATCAGCTACGGAAACAACTACGGCTCCCATACGGGCAGCTCCCTGCTGGAGGGCTTTTTGGATCAGGCGGCGCGGAGCTACCGGTGCAGCATCGTCGTCGGCTCCGGCAACGAGGGCGTGACCGGCAGACATGCGTTCGTACAGCTCGGCGAGGCGGAGCAGGAGGTGTCGTTCGCGGTATCGGCGGGGGAGACCGGCATCCGCCTGCAGGTCTGGAAAAACTATTTCGACCGTTTCCAAATCACGCTGGAAGCTCCGTCCGGAGAGAGCGTCCGTCTGATTCCCGCGGACGAGACCGTAAGCGCCGTGCTGGGGCGGACGCAGCTGATCTATTACTATGCCGATCCCAAGCCGGATTCGACGCAGCAGGAGCTGCTTTTGGAGCTGATCCCCGCCGCCGGGGACGTCCTGACCGGAGGCGTCTGGACGCTTCGCTTTGCGCCGGAGCGCATCTTGGAGGGCAACGTGGACCTGTGGCTTCCGGTGGCGGAGGCGACCAACCGAACGACGGAATTTCTGCGTCCGTCTCCGGAAACGACATTGACGATCCCTTCCACCGCCGAGCGGGTGATCTCGGTCTCCGCCTACAACGCGGCGACCGGACGCTTTGCGTCCTTCAGCGGACAGGGCCTTCTGCGGGGCGGCGGCAGAAAGCCCGATCTCTGCGCGCCGGGGGTCGATGTGCTGACGGCGAGTCCCGGCGGCGGTTACACGAGAAGGTCCGGGACCTCGTTCGCCGCGCCCTTTGTGACCGGCGGGGCGGCGCTTCTGCTTGAATGGGGGATCGTCAAGGGGAACGATCCGTTTCTCTATGGGGAGAAGCTGAAAGCCTACCTGATTCAGGGCGCGCGGCGGCTGCCGGGCTTTACGGAGTGGCCCAACCCGCAGGCGGGCTGGGGAGCGCTGTGCGTGGAGGACAGTCTGCCGGGGTGATTTAACGTTATGGATAGGCAGCTTCTTTAGAAAAAAGTAAAAACTTAAAAAAGAGAGTTGACACAATTTGCCATGGATGATAACATGAGCTTAAAAAGCATCAAGAAATTTTGCTTTGGGATTTGAAGGTTGTCATGTGGAACTTTGATGAATTTGGAAAAAAGGCGGCGATTTGTGACGATGAGGGACGTTGCGTTACATATGCCTGCTTGCAAAATCTTTCGGAGGAGTTTGCCGGTTTGGGACTGGTGCGAGGATTGTTGCTGATTGAAACAGAAAATTCGCTTCCGGCCGCGGTAATGTACCTGTTATCCCTTCAGTCCTTTGTTGTTCCGATAATGTTGTCCTATACTGCTTTTGAGCGGGACTTGGAGACGGTTTGTCGTCTGCTGCGACCGGATTATTTTTTTGTGAAGGTTGGACATGAGAGGTGCCTTAAACAATGTAGTATTATATGGCAATATAATGACTATGTATTGCTGAAAAAACTTCATAAGTCCATAGAGTTTATCGACGAAAAGGTTGGAATGCTGCTCTCTACTTCCGGATCTGTGAGCGCGAGGAGGTGGGTTGCTGTAAGCTATCAAAATCTTTGGGCGAATACAAGAGGTATTTGTAAAGCTTTAGATATTCAGGAGACGGATAGGGAGTTGCTTTATATGCCGCTGCAATATACCTATTCGCTGTCTGTACTAAATAGTTTTTTACATATGGGTGGGACGGTGTATTTGACACAAAAAGGAATCCTTGAAAAAGCTTTCTGGCAGGCAATGAAAAAATATGAAATCAACTCCCTTTCCGGGGTTCCGCTTTCCTATGAATTTTTTAAAAAAACCGGAGTACATTTTCGGGATTTTCCCTCGCTTAGGAGATTGACCCAATCTGGTGGGGCGTTGCCGAGAGAAGTTACTGAGTATGTTTTGCAGGATATTTCAGAGACACCGATCTGCTTTTATAAAATGTACGGACAAACGGAAGCGACAGCAAGAATTTGTGTTCAGCATACAGGAGGAGAATTTTATCCGGATAGCGTTGGAAAAGCGATTCCCGGTACAGAGGTTTATATTCTAGCAGAAGATGGACGAAAAGCGGGGGCACCGTTTGAAATGGGAGAGGTTGTCTGTAAGGGAGAAGCGGTTACCTTAGGTTATATTGCGATCAGAAAAGATATGAAGCGTCTGGAAAACAGAACGGAGCTGTACACCGGGGATATGGGGTTTCTTGATGAGAAGGGGTATCTTTACCTGCATGGGAGAAAGGATCGCACGGTAAAATTATGTGGGGTGCGGATATCCTTGGAGGAGGTTGAGTCTAGGCTGAGGGAAAGCGGATATACCGTTATTTGCATAGAGAAAAATGGTTTTCTTTATATCTGTATCGAATCGTTCCATGAGATCGAGGCGGTTCAAACGGTGGCAAGACGGATTTTGGGGCTTCCTGCATCTGTGATTCGGATTGAGATGGTGGAGCGTTTTTTGTATCTTGAGAATGGGAAAGTGGATTATCACAGCATGAAAGAGGGATTGGAAGGATTGCGTCCCCTTTTCAAAAATGATGTTAATGATGTTATCTGCCGTACGGCTATGCCTGAAGATATCGCCGAAAGTACATGGTATTATTCACATTATTTAAGGCTTTCTTATGATAAAGGACAGCGGTGCTTAGTCTTTCAGCACTATGATTTTTTATATGAGGAACCGGTTTTCATTGATAAATATGTGGAATGTGCACTTCCGGTTTCGGAAGAAACCCTTTGGCAGTTTTTTCAAAATTGGCTTGAGCGAAACGACTGGATTATTGCAAACATAGGAGATTTTTGCGCGTCCGGGCATTGGATTCAGGGGCGCTTGTTGATTGGCAATTATGATAAAGAAAAAAAACAAGTAGAGGTTATTTATGTGGATGAAGTTGGTGTGAAAAAAGAATGGCGGCCCTTTTTTCAAATATATGGCTGGTGGCTGTCCTCTTCCAAAGCGACGATGGAAAAAAAGATAACAGCAAATATATGGAAACATAATTCGTATTTTTATGCGCATTTTGAGAAAAGTAGAATGAAACGGGAGGCGAGGAGCGCCTGTCTGAACTTTCGAAAAATGCGGTCTGCGGTATTAGCGCAGACACAAAGGGAACAGCAGCACAGTTTATGCGTTTTGCTTATATGGTTGGAGTTGTGCAGGCAAAGAAATCAATACATAATATTAAAAAGATATAAAACAAACCAAAGAATTTCTCGATTGATTGCAGATGCCGGAGCAACGGGGAAAACGCAGCTTTGGAAATTACTGGAGACGTATTATAACATAAACAGGATTTATGCGTACGGGAGAATTGCGGATGAAGAGAACAGTGCTTGCGCTTTGGAAACCGGCAATTAGAGCCTATCTGGGAGAGGCTTCTGCATTTAGTGTTTTAGGGGAGCGCGCGACAGCGCAGGGGTGGCTTTATGATAAATATATTTCCTTGACATACGAAAAGGCAGAAAACCGTCTTATGTATGAAGACAGCAAAGATTCGGAGTTTGGACCCGATGATCGGGTTTTTATTAAATCCTATACTATGCTTCCGCCGCAGCTTTGCAAATATCATTTCTTAATTGATTTTATAATGGAATCTATTGATGGAGGAGAATATGTGATAACGTATTGGAACGAAATTATTGTTCGAAATTACCTCACGGGGCAAACTTTTCAAAAAGAACACTATCATATTTGCTTTATATATGGCTACGATGCGCAGGAGGAGTATTTCCTTGTTCAGGGATATTTGCTGGGCGGAAATCTGGGCTCGTACCAGATACCCTTCGATGTTTTATGGCGCGCGGTCAGTTTTTATTGGAAAAAGTGTGCAATTCAGGTTTCGAGCTATGAAATACGTATGGATATCTCGCTGGAATTTCAATATAAGCTTTTATTGGAACGCTTACAAACGTATTGCAATGGCAAAATAGTGTGGGAAATGGAAAAATTTTGGAGGCAGTGTGAACGGCGGGGCAAGTTGCATCTTCCTTCTCTCTATTGTATTTTTGAACGGAATCAACTGATGCTTCAGAGAATTTCTTTTTTGGAGCAAAAAGCAGTGCTTTCGAAGGGAACAGGACTTTGGGAGGAGCAGAGAAGAATCGTAAGGCGTTGTCATGAGAATTTGTTGCTTGGCATCAGGCAGGAGCAGTTTCCGGATCAGCGGCTGCTAAAGATAGTTACAAATGGCGGTCGGAGGATTGCAGTGGAGGAGAACAAGCTAACTATGTGGCTGTTGGAGACGCTGCGGCCAGAAGGGCAGGGGAAATTATGATGGATTTAGGCAGATTGTATGCGATGACAAGATATGCATATACCCACGTGCCTCTGTATATGCGCATTGCACAAGCAAGAGAAATTTGTGTAGATAGCTTAAGTGATGAACAATTATGGCAACAAGTTCCGATGATAGAAAGACAGGCCTTTGTAACAAGTGGGGCGGCATGTTTGTCCAGAGACTATATCAGCGATTATTTAGGCGGTCGGCTGATTCACGAAAGAACCTCAGGTTCGACAGGTCATTATATGGACGTATTTTGGCATCCACAGGATATGTCATACTCTTTGATTGGCTTATGGATGAGGCGAAAAAAGTATTATGGCATCAATACAACGGACAAGTATTGCTATTTCTTTACATTACATGTTGAAAATGGGGAAACTTTGGAGCGTGAGATACGGAGCAACGGTCTGGGCTTTTGCAAGGCTTTGCTGCATCCTCATAAAATCGGTGCTCTGGTAAATGAGCTTTATGAGTTTTCTCCCAAATGGCTACTTTTACAGCCCAGCGTGGCGCACCTTCTCTGCAAGGAAATAAAAAAACGCAGACTTCCAAAGCCGGATTTTTTGCGCTATGTGGAATTAACTGGGGAGATGGCAGAGGAGCAATTAATTCATGAAATAAAAAACATTATGGGATGTCAGGTGGGAAATCAATATGGCTGTAATGAAGGAAATTCCATTGCTTTTTCTTGCCCAGAGGGGAATATGCATATTGCTTCCGAGAATGTGGTTGTCACATTGTCTGAGAAACAGGAGGTTTATTTAACGTCGTTGACGAATCGGGCTATGCCTTTTGTAAAGTACGGGATTGGCGATTATGCAGTGCTGGAAGATGCAAGAGATTGCCCGTGTGGCTGTAAATCGCCGGTGCTTCGTTTGAAAAAGGGGCGAACAGAAGATTATATTAAGCTAACAAACGGAGAAGCGATACATGCCGGCTGTGTGCATAAGGCAATGACGTTATGCAATCAGATACTAGATGAGAGTATTATACAGTATCAGGTGGAACAGCGCGAGAAGGCTTCCTTTCTTGTACACCTTGTAGTGGAAGAAGAATCAGCGGAGTGTGAAGACATTGTTAGAAAAGTTATGGAACAGGAACTGTATGAATGCCTTCAGATTCCAGTTTCCGTAAGGGTTGTTTTTCATGAAGGAATGCTCCCTGATGAAATTAGTGGAAAGCTAAAGACCTTTGTGTGCGGTTTAAGGCTATAGCAACGACTGGATGTAACAGATTAACGTATCTAAGAACTCAAAATGTTCGACGAAGGCTTCTATGTCGGTAATGGTAATTCCATATTGTTCTTCCAAAGCAGATATTAACTGCATAGTGGAAACGGAATCGAAGCCCAGTTCTTCGGTACGAATGTGAGCATCGACAGAATACTGAACTTCTGCACTGCAATGCGACAGTATTATTGAAAGAATAACATTTGGATTAACGGGTGCTTGCATTTATTTTCTCTTTTCCTCTGCTTTTTTTCTTCTAGGATAGCGGAGTTTTGCAATATTGTCAATAAAATCTAGACTATTTGTGTTGAGAGCATTAGCATTTGCAGTGTTTTCATGCGGTTTTCAAAACGTAAACGTTTTGGGAATGGAGGAGCTATGAGAGTAAAAAGGATTGTTTGCTTGTCGTTGGTTTTTACGCTTCTGCTTATCAGCGTTACACCTGCGTTTGCCGCTGATCTGTCAGTAAACGATTATCTGGCGATGGAAGCGGACGAAATAACGGTGAATAGTGGGAGCGTGGTAATCAACGGATATGTGGATGAAAGAAAAAGCGACTTAAAACAGGGAATAATTTCTACATTGGATTATACTGACGGAACATATGCAGAGGATTCGGTTTCCTATAATGGGGAAACGGCTGTATTTTCTGGTTCGTTGATGTCTGCCGGTTCCATCTATGTTTCATCAGAACGGATGAGCAATGAAAATTTTGCTGTTCTTTATGCGGAAAAGGATATCGTTATTAACTGTAGCGTCATGGAGCTTTACGGCATTATTTATGCGCCCAGCGGTACGGTTTATATTAATGCAGAAGACGTAAATATGGTTGGCCCCATTATTGCGAATCGGATTGTAATTAACGCTGGAAGCGTGGAAATTTGTCCGGATGAATATAGCTATCGGATGTACCAGTATTTTTGGACTTATCGAAACGATGGTTACATGGAATGGGACTGTTATCCGGAGGATGGCGCGATTTTTTTGGATTGCAGCTCTAATAAGGAATTAAAAAGCGTAACGGTATACGTTCGTTATGAGGATAACGATGCTTTTGAACTTCTGGGCAGTACGGAAGGGGAAAGCGGCAGCGTTTCAGGACTGAGAGAGTTTCAGCACTTGGACATTATAGCGGAGGGAATCTCGAAATATGGAGAGACCGTCGCGGCGAATGTTCTGAGCTTTGGTTACGAGGGCGAAGAACTGGTTCGGGAAAATAGGGACGCAGATGGAGACGGTATCGAAGATGGAATTGAAATCTTTTATCTGGGAAGCAATCCAAACAATGCGGATACGGACGGAGACGGCTTTGACGATGCTATGGAGGTTTTCTGGCTGAATACTGACCCGCTGACATGGGACGAAGACGCTGACTTTGATGAAGACGGAGTTATGAATAAGGCAGAACTTGAAAATGGGACAAATGTCTATCTGCCGGACAGCGATTTTGACGGAATTTCCGACAAAGACGATACGGAATCATTGATATATAACAACAGCGGGAATGAAATAGAATACATCACGCATATTGAGCTTGGTGTATTGGATCGTGTGATTGTAGCTTATGACGAAAACGGCGAACGGGTACAATGTGTTTATGATTTTGTACGCAATTTGCGGAAGATGGAAATTGCACAGGATTATGTTACGGCCTATTACTACGATTACGGCAGTAGACTGTCTGCAAAGGTAATGAATTATAACGGGGAATATTTTGCCGCTTCCTACACCTATAAAGATGGTCAGGTGGCTTCTTTTGCAAAGAATGGTTATCTGTATGAATTCGCTTATGACGACAAGCATAATATGTTGGAAGCGACTGTCAACGGAAGTCCTTTGATAAGCTTTCTTCGGGAAGATGGCTTGGCAGTCCGGAAAACCTTTGGAAATGGTGATGTGATTGCGTATGATTACGAAAACGATGTCTGTACAAAATTATATATTAACGGGACGCTGGCTATGGAGACAGCAGCAGATTCATATGCTGAACGGGAATGCATGAAGTACTATTTTTCTGATCAGGAGGTCATTTATGAATACGATTCAGAAGGTCAGATGTCGGGTCTTTCCATTGGAGAGAATTTTCGCATCGATTATGCCTATGAAGCGTCAGACGATGCGGAACAGAGGACAGTTACTTATACGGTATGTGGCGAATCGTTTTCTCAGATTGACAGCATTTCGGCTAATTGCGTTAGCTCTGTAATGCCGAGCCGCGCTGTGGTCACTTATGACAGTACGGAAACCTGTGTGATGAAAACGTTGAATGGTCAGACTTCGTCGTGGAGTACGCAGTATTTTTATAATGAATACAACGAAGTAAAAAGGCTGGTTTGCGAAGATACAGAATATACCTATAATTACGATGAGAATGGAAATCTGATTTCTATAGAAGAAAATGGCGTTCTGCAAAAGGAATATCAGTATGATGTCCTTCGGCGGTTGACAGAAGTAAGAGACTATGAACAGGAATTGCGTTTCACGTATTCGTATGATCTTTCTGGAAATTTGTTGAAAAAAAAGACCTATACCTTAAATGCAATTACGGTTGATGATAAGGATTATTTGTACTCCGCCACGTTTAAGGACCGGATGCTCTCTTATAATGGCGGAAATTGTTCCTATGATGCATTGGGAAACCCGTTAGTTTACAAGGGAAATTATCATTTAGGTTGGACAGGAGATAAACTGACCGAAGCGAACTATGACGGAAAGCAAATGGAGTTTTTTTATAACAGCGACGGATTCCTGACAAAGAAGGTAGTTGATGGTATTGTTACAGAATATTTCATAGAAGGTTCGGACTATATTGCGGAAGTTACAGGTGAAGAGACCATGATTTTTATGTATGACGCATATGCATCTCTTGTCGGCTTCCTGTGGAATGACGAAGAATATTATTATGTTAAAAATGTCTGGAATGATGTTGTGGCAATTTTGGACGATTCCTTCAAGATTCTCTGTGAATATGAATACGATGCATGGGGAAGTGTGATTACCATTACTGGTGATGTGGAATTGGCAGAGGCGAATCCCTACCGTTATCGGGGATATTATTATGATACTGATTTGAATCTGTACTATCTGCGTTCACGCTATTATGACAGCGAAACCGGACGCTTTGTAAGTCCGGACAGCATCGATATGATTTTACAGGAAGGTAATGATAATTTGTATGCGTATTGTGGGAATAATCCTGTAAATTATGATGATCAGCTGGGGATGGTTGCAAGGAAGGTGTATGTTATTGCGTCAACCACTGAAAGTAGATTTGTAAGCGAAGCAAAAAAACTAGGGGTAGATATAGAGGCATATTTCACAAAAAATGGGGATTCAGTATCAATAAAGTATTGCAACACAAATAGCTATGATGAATTTAAGGATGTCTGGTTTAATATGCTAGGATATGATGTAGTTGTTTTAAATGGACATGGCAATCAATATTCAATGACAACAGGTGGCTTGTCCTGCATACCGGGAAATAACAATATAAATAGCGTTAACAACCAACTTCAGTATAGAACTATTAAGATGTTAATATTGCTTGGATGCAATTGCGGACACTATGATTATCGCGAAGAAAACTTAGCATATGCTCTATCCACTCGAATTTCTGGGTATGTTGTTGCAAGCGACGGGACAGTAATCTCTTATGGAAGGAAATATAGCCTATATGGAGATGTCTATTTACCAGTTGGGCTTATGAAGTGGGGATCAAAAGCAGATAATGCTTTTCTTGATTTATGTACGACTAGTAGAAACTACAATTGGGGATGGATAGCGTATAAAAATAAGAGCGGAAAAGAGGTTCAGATAAAACTGAGCAAATTCGAAGTTTCAATGATATCCATAATTGAATTTATGAAAGAAAATTCGTATTTTAAATAAACGGAAAAAGAACTCACAAATTGTTGTAAAATTCTTTAATCCTCTTGTGGCTAGTTGACTTAAATAATGAACAAATCCTATGCAATAACAGAAATACAGATAAAAGCCAAAGAGAGAACATGGAAGAAAATAGAGAGCTTTGCTAGTAGCTACCCCGGATCATTCGGGCTAATAGTTATTCGTACAATTATAGCCGCAAGTCTTGGCTACGCCAATATTGACGAATTAATGCAAAGATATATGAGGGCTCTGCATATGATAACTAGATGGGATTAGGTCAGCAAGAAGTGATTTTTTATGGCGAGGCTTGCGCGCATTAAGCTTGGTGTGATTAACAGATTGTTTAATTGAATAATGGATAACGGATAAAGGATATTACAGTTACAGATATATCAGCGCTTATTTGCTTTGTGAGGTGCATAGGGATATGTTATGGACTATTGTTTTGTCTGTTGACATCTTTATGTTTCTGGGGCAGAGCGTTAAAAATATTACCTTAACAAAAGTGTGCTTTTGTATTATACCTTTTAAAAAAGCTTGCTGTTGATGGCGCTATTAGTGGATGAGTAGCAAAAAACTGTAAAGTGAGGAAAAGAGTTTGCTTTTGGGGATGGTTTTATTCTTATTTGGCGAAGAAGGCTTTTTGTAGGTGGTTTTGGGATGTTCCTACAAGAAATTTCTGTTAGAGAAATTATGTATCGCATAATGCCTAACTCGCTAGTAATTGCGGGAACTTATAGAGACGATAGTATAATTAAAATAATATTATTTTTATACAAGGAAAAACGGCACACTTTAGAAGATTAAAATATTAACAGCAGTAATTTGCAACCAGCGGTAAATTCTTATCAAGAGGAGGAGACATAAAAATGGTAAAAAAATTTGTAATAGCTTTTTGGACGATAACTATAATGATTTTATCTAAAATAACAATATGTTATATTCACAACTATATAGATCCTGATGAGTTACTGGAGAAATGCTTCCAAATTTGCATTGATGATTATGAGGTTCAGAGTTACATGAATACAGTAAAATGGAAAGAATACGGTGGGAGTATCGAGGTTATATTGCTTGTTGATGAAATGCAAAAAGAAGATATTTTGTCCAAGGCCACATCACTCGGCTTTATGTATATTACTGAAGGACAGAACAGAAACTCCTTTTTGACACTGGAAAAGCACGATCTTCCAAAGAGAAATATTTGGTGTGCTAGAAATGGAACGCCAAATCACTTACCTTATGCAAAAATGGAGATTCAATCACAAGATGAAATGTATATAATAAAGCTTATATATATAGAGTGATGCAAGTTATCCGACTTGTCGGGGCTGGGGTATGCGTTTGATAAAGAGGATGTTGCGGAGAATGGTGCACATGTTGAAGCCACGATATGGATACGGGAGCTATGGTTTGTGAAATACCGAGCCAAGTGTCCGCCTGTCAGATCTATAGGCATTGTACCGAACGAAGACGGATACTCGGTTCTCCTGAGGTTTGCAGAAGGTGGATAAGGCCGCTATTCCCACGTGGGGCGTATATGCAGAACGGGGAGAAACATAATGAAAAAACGAAAGAAAAATAATCTGATCATTATATTAGCTGCTGCCGTTTTATTTGTTACTTTTCTTCTTGGGAAAAAGCTCGTCTTTTATCTCCACGACCGCGCAGAGACCGATAGCCTATTTGAAGAAGTCTTTCCGTTTTCTTTTGAAGACTATGAGGTGGTAAGCCGGGAAGACACGGTTTTGTGGAACGCGTATGGCGGCAGTATTAGCGTGACCCTGCTTGCCGATGAGGCGGAAGAGCAGAAAATTTTAGCGGAGGCTGCCAAGCTGGGTTTTGAAGATGTTACCAAACAGTATGAAGGGAACGAATATTGGAATGAATACATTTTGATTTTGGAACGCAATACGCTTTCAAGGAGAGAACTATGGAGCGCTGTTGACGTACCGAAGCATCTGCCTACTGCCTTTGTTCGGGTGAAAATGGAAGGAGAACGGTATGTGATCGAGCTTGTGTACATGGATTAGCACGGTGGGCGGAAGTTCTTGGAGACCGGTGAATCGCTTGTAAGCGTGAACGGAGGATAACAATGATCATCTTGATAGCGGGCGCTTCCCACACAGGGAAGACTGCCCTTGCGCAAAAGCTTTTGGAGCGGTACCAATATCCGTATTTGTCGATCGACCATTTGAAGATGGGGCTGATCCGCAGCGGGCAGACGGCGCTTACTCCGACAAGCAGCGACAGGGAATTGACCGAATACTTATGGCCGATCGTCTGTGAAATGATAAAAACTGCCGTAGAAAACGGACAGAATCTGATTGTGGAGGGCTGCTACATTCCGTTTGATTGGGAGAAATGGTTTGATCGGGAGTATCTGGAGCACATAAAATACTGCTGTCTTGTGATGAGCGAAACCTATATCCGGGAGCATTTTTCCGATATAAAACGCTATGCGAGCGTGATTGAGGATCGCATGGAGGACGAGGACTGTACGCTGGAAGGTGTGCTGAGGGACAATAAAGAAGTGTTGGAACGGTGCAAAAGATATCAGGTAAGCTATGTCCTGATCGACGAGCGGTACCCGACGGAGCTTGAGGAATTTGAGCGGACTTCCTTATGCAGTGCAACTGTCGGTTGCTAAATCTTCAAAGGGTAGTTGGTCGCCTTTGAGATAAAAAAGGGATATACTGTGTGCAGAAAGGAGGGGATCTCTATGACGCTTGGTGAAAAAATTACTTCTTTAAGAAGCAAGCACAAAATGTCCCAAGGAGATTTAGCGGAAAAACTTGATGTGTCACGGCAATCGGTTTCAAAGTGGGAAACGGGAGCAAGCACTCCGGAATTGGATAAGCTGATTATGATGAGCGAGTTATTTCATATTACTTTGGATGAGCTTGTTAAATCGGATTCGGCTCCCGAAGAAGCATTCGACAAAACCGGAGAGGGTAAAATAACATACATTGTTCGGGAAAAGCAGCGAAATTCGAAGCAAACCGCTGGATTTATTCTTTTGAGTGCAGGTCTGTTCGGCGGAGTTCTTGGTTGTGTTTTCTCGGGAACACTTTTTGCGATATCCGTATGTCTGTTGATATACGGTGTTATCTTCCTTGTTACAAAAAAATATACCGGTATTGTTTGCGGATGGGTCTCAACCATACTTTTTTGCGCGCTGCTGTATTTGATCGGAATAAGGCTCAGCGTTGATGGAACAGGTTCTAGTGTTATAACGATGTTAATGATCTTTCTGTTCTGCTTTTTTGTGTTCGTAATGGCTGCGATAACGATCAAAACAGTCATAAAGAAAAAAACAGGAAAGTAATTGGTGATGCCGCTTTTTTGTGGTGCATAAGGTTATGGAAGGGATTGTTAAGGAGGAAAATCATATGGCGAACATTTACTTTTTTTCCGGTCCCTGCGGCTGTGGAAAATCGACGCTTGCGAACGCCTTCGCAAAGCAGCTTGTAAACGAGAAGCAGGCAAAGCGGGTCTATTTGATCCACGGGGACGATTTCCATGCGGGATTTATAGAATCGGATCAAAAGGGCGATTTTTTCGTGGACGGACAGGCCTCGGACGCTTTGCTGTGGGAAGATATTCTTCGGTTTAATTGGGACTGTATTCTGACCATAGCCCGGAAGGCTTTGGACAAAGGGCTGGACGTGGTGATCGATTATGTGATCGAGGACGAGCTGCCCCTTGTGCAAAGGCTGGCGGAAGAAACCGGGGCAAAATTGTATTATGTGGTTCTTACGGCGTCCTGCGACACGATCCGACAACGGATTCGCGAACGCGGCGACGTCGATATGATCGAGAGGGCGCTGTTTCTAAAAAAGAAGCTGGACAGTCTGCCGGAAAATCAAGGTCACTTATTTGATAATACGGAGATGTCGGTTGCGGAAGAATTGAAACGGTTGGAGATCGGAATTTACTTAAGGAGGTAAGCATGGACAATTGGTTGGAAACAGGAAATCTGCCGGTACATTTTATAGCGGCGGGGGGATTGGTTTATAAAGAGAATAAAGTTTTATTGATCAAGTCCAAACGCAGAGGCTGGGAGTTCCCGGGCGGGGTAATAGAGCAAGGCGAATCCATTTTAGAGGGATTAAAAAGAGAGATACTGGAAGAGAGCGGAATTGTAGCCGAACCGATTTCTTTTGTTGGCGTTTATCAAAATCTTGCACTGAAAAAAGGCTATGCTGCTCTTGAGGGAACTACGCTTCCGCCGGTTGTAAACTTTGATTTTATTTGCACCTACGTCAGCGGTATCGAGCGGGGATCCGATGAAAGTATTGAAGCTGCGTGGGTTACTCCGGAAGAAGCAAAGAAAATGGTGAAATACCCGGGCTATGTGGAAAGACTCTCAAACATGCTTGATTTTGATGGCAAAACTTATTTTGCCACGTTTGAAAAAGCCGGTGAGCAGATGCGTAATTTTCGGCAGATTATTATGGATAAATAGGAAGCCATCATGGGCATGCTGCTGGCTGCCGGAGGGCTGCTTCTATGTCATTTCCTCCATTCTTACAGCCCCTTCAAGCTTCCGTAGGACAAAAAACGCCGCCGCGTGGAGCCCACTGCGGCGGCGAAACGCTGTGCTGCAAAAGCGAGCCGGGAAACTGCGTTTCTTATCGCAGGGCGGAGCGCTATGCAAGCAAAATTCTTTGTTAAAGGGGAAATTAACCGAAATATCTCTTCAGAAGACCCTCGAAAGCCTTGCCGTGTCTTGCCTCGTCTCTTGCCATTTCGTGAACGGTGTCATGGATGGCGTCAAGGTTTGCCGCTTTAGCGCGCTTTGCAAGATCGACCTTGCCTGCGGTCGCGCCGTTTTCCGCTGCGACTCTCAGCTCCAGATTCTTCTTCGTGCTGTCGGTTACGACCTCGCCGAGAAGCTCCGCAAATTTTGCGGCATGCTCAGCTTCCTCGTAAGCAGCCTTTTCATAGTAAAGACCGATCTCCGGATAGCCCTCGCGATGAGCAACTCTTGCCATTGCCAGATACATGCCGACTTCGCTGCACTCGCCCTCGAAGTTGGATCTCAGATCCGCGATAATGTCCTCGCTGACGTTCGGCTCGTGAGCAACGCCGATCACATGCTCGGCAGCCCAGCTCATAACGCCTTCCTCCTGCTTATTGAACTTGTCGGCGGATACGCCGCAGATCGGACATACGGCGGGAGCTGCGTCTCCTTCATAAACATAACCGCATACAGAACATACATACTTTGCCATAAACGAAATCTCCTCTCAAATTA
The DNA here is from genome assembly GCA_030524525.1 of Lachnospiraceae bacterium. Taxonomy (GTDB): domain Bacteria; phylum Bacillota; class Clostridia; order Lachnospirales; family Lachnospiraceae; genus ISDg. The sequence goes on along the minus strand of JAUNGI010000009.1, from coordinate 11,404 downwards.
AAATAATTAGGAACGATTCCTATGATGGAATCATACTACAGGTTATCCTTCTTGTCAATAGGAAGCTGTGTTTTTTCTGCGGAGCCGCTGCATTTGGCGCATAAACCGTGGAAAAGCATCGAATGCCGCTCTATCGTCCCGTCGCAATAATGGGATGCCAGAAGGTTCAATTCGGTCAGTACCGGCATCTTCAGATCGCTGACACTGCCGCAGGATCGGCAGCATAGATGATAGTGGGGGGATACGTTTCCGTCGAAGTGCTCGCAGCCGTCGCCGCAGGTTATGCGCCGTATGGTGCCGAGGTTTTCCAACTGCTTCAGGTTCCGGTAAACGGTTCCCAGACTGATGGAAGGGCATTGCTCCCGCACCTGCTGGAAAATGGTTTCGGCAGTCGGATGCGCGGTCGTGCTGTGCAAATATGAAATGATCAGCTCGCGCTGTCGGCTGTATTTTACAGCGGCCATGGATTCACCTCCTAAATCAGGAATTGTTCTCATTATATGCCGCGAAAGCCGATTTGTCAAGGGCTTTGGATCAAAAAAATAAAAAAGAAAATTGGCGTCGGTTTCGGAACGAAAAACGCTCCGCGGGGATCGCACTGCGGCGGAGAGGAAGGTGCCGCTGCGCAGCCCGCCGCAGGCGGAGAATCTCGCAAGCGAGATTCTTTGTTCTGGAAAAGCGTGCAGGAATGTGCTATAATGTGCGCGAAGGCAAAGCAAGCAAGAGAGGAAGACGCCGAGTACGGAAACCTGCTCTTGGTTTTCGGGACTCGGCGTCTTCCTTTCTTGCGCCGCGAGCCCGCGAGCCGCGAAAGCCAAAAGGCTTTTGCGGCTTTGCCGGAGCGCGTGAATAGAAAAAACATGAGCCGCGAGCCCGGGAGCCGCGAAAGCGAACGCTTTTGCGGCTTAGCCGGAGCGCACGGAAGGAAACCGAACCTGAGCCGCGAGCCCGGGAGGCGCGAAAGCGAACGCTTTTGCGGCTTAGCCGGAGTGCACGAATGGGAAACAACATGAATGAAAAACAATTTAGAAAAATATCCAAGGGGTTTTGCATATGAAAAAGCGATACGGAGCGCGATACCTCCTGCTGCTTCTCCTGCTGCTCGGAGTTCTTTCCGGGTGCGAGGACGAGATGACGCCGGAGGGGGAAAACAAAAAGGGGCTTTCGAGCTATGAAGCGGGGGACTATGCGAATGCCGCGCTGTATTTTGAGCGGGCTCTTTCGCTGGACGAGCAGAAGGAATACCGCAACAACTACGGCATGACCCTGATCCAGCTCGACCGCTGCGAGGACGCGATCGCGCAGTTTCAGATGGTCGTGACCGAAAATCCGTCCAACGCTTCCGAAAAGAGGCTGAATAAGTTCGCCTATCGGGGCTTGGGGATCGCTTATTTGCAGCAGCAGGACTTTGACGGCGCGCTGGCAAATTTCAACCGGGCGCTGGAGCTTTCGGTGGAAAAGGACTGGGACGTGGATATTCTGTTTTATAAGGCGAATACGCTGGAGTGCATGGGATATCCTACCTCTGCGATCGAAAATTACACGGCGGTGCTGGAAAAGGACGACGACAACGCGAGCGCGCTTCTGGCGCGGGGCAGCCTGTATCGGGAGGAGGGCGAATACGAAAAGGCGATTTCCGATTATAAGAAGCTGCTGGAGGAGGACGAGGGAAGCTATGAGGCGTATGTCGGTCTATACGCCTGCTATTACGAGACCGGCGAGCCGGAGAAGGGCGCGGAGCTTTTGGCGGACGCGACCCGTCTGGAAGTGAAGACTGACGAGGACAAGTACCTGCTGGGGCAGATCCATTTTTATCAGGGAAATTACGAGTCGGCGCGCATCGAGATGGAAAACGCCGTGCTGGACGGCTATGTGGAGGCAAATTATTTTCTTGGGGAGATCGCTCTTGCCGGGAAGGAGTACGAGAAGGCGCTCGAATATTACGCCGCATACCGGGAGCAGAAGGTGACCGAATCGCCCACCGTATGCAATCAGATGGCGGTCTGTTATCTGGCGCTGTTCCGGTACGACGAGGCGGAGGAAATGCTTGCCGTCGGGCTTAACTACGAAGGCTCACCGGCGTATCAGAAGCTGCTGCGGAATCAGGTCGCGCTCTATGAGGGACGGACGGAATACGAGACCGCATACGAATATCTCAAGGAGTATATCGTGAAATATCCGGACGACAGCGATGCGACGAACGAGTACCGGTATTTGAAAAAGCTGCTTGGGCTTGACCAAGAGGCGGAGCCGATGGCTCCGTAGATTAATCCGCTATCGGAGGGAAATATGTTTGAAACGGAACAGGAACTGGAAAAGGTGATCCTTGTCGGGGTCTCCGAGGCGGGCAATTCGCGGGATATGCTTTCGGATATCGACGAGTCGCTTTCGGAGCTGGAGGAATTGTGCCGGACGGCGGGGGCGGTGACCGTTGGGCGGGTCGTGCAGAACCGCGACGCCGTGCATCCGGGTACTTATATCGGTAAGGGGAAACTGGACGAGGTGGCGGCTCTTTTGCGGGAAACCGGCGCGCACGGCATTGTGACCGACGACGAGCTGACTCCGGCGCAGATGAAAAATCTGGAGGACGCGCTCGATACGAAGGTGATGGATCGGACGCTTTTGATCCTTGATATCTTTGCCAAGCACGCGTCCACGCGGGAAGGAAAGCTGCAGGTGGAGCTGGCGCAGCTTCGCTACCGCTCCACCCGGCTGGCAGGCTTCGGTACGTCCATGTCGCGGCTTGGCGGCGGCATCGGAACGCGCGGCCCCGGCGAAAAAAAGCTGGAGGTCGATCGGCGGCTCATCCGCAACCGCATCAGCCAGCTCCGGCGTGAATTGGAAGAAATGAAGATCGGTCGGGATATGCTGCGCGCAAACCGGAAGAGGAGCGCGATCCCGGTCGTGGCGATCGTGGGCTATACGAACGCGGGCAAATCGACGCTGCTGAATTATCTGACCGACGCGGGCGTGCTTTCCGAGGATCAGCTGTTTGCGACGCTCGATCCGACGACGCGGAGCTGCCGCTTGGAGAGCGGGCAGGAAATTTTGTTCACCGATACGGTCGGGTTTATCCGCAAGCTTCCGCATCATCTTGTGGAGGCATTCCGCTCCACGCTGGAGGAGGCACGCTATGCGGACGTCATCCTGCATTTGGTGGACGCGTCCAGCGAAACGGCGGACGTGCAGATGCATGTCGTTTACGATACGCTCGCGCGGCTCGAGGTGGGCGATAAGCCGGTCATTACGGCGTTCAACAAGCAGGACAGGGAAAACGTACAGGCGCTGAAGGATCTGAAAGCGGATAAAAGCGTAAAGATCAGCGCGAAAACCGGACAGGGCGTTCCCGAACTGCTGGCGGCCGTGGAGGAGGTGCTTCGCGAACAGAAGGTCTATCTGGAAAGGACGTTTCCGTACGCGGAAGCGGGGCGGATCTCGCTTGTTCGGAAGGTCGGGCAGCTTTTGGAGGAAGAATATCGGGAGGACGGTATTTTCGTTCGGGCTTATCTGCCGAGAGAATATGCGGAGAAGCTTGGAAAAGACCGGGAGGGCTGAGAACGCGCCCCGGAGAAGTCACAGGATTACGGAGGAAACGAAGATGAGTTATGCCGATCAGGTTTTTATTGCCATGTGCAAGGATATCCTGCGGAACGGAACGAGTACGGAGGGAGAGAAGGTGCGCCCGCATTGGGAGGACGGAACGCCGGCGTATACGATCAAGCGCTTCGGCGTGGTGAACCGGTACGACCTGAGCAAGGAATTTCCCGCGCTTACGATCCGGAAAACGCCGATCAAGTCGTGTACCGACGAGCTGCTTTGGATCTGGCAGAAGAAGTCCAACAACGTGAACGATTTTGACGGACACATTTGGGACGCGTGGGCGGACGAGGACGGCTCCATCGGAAAGGCGTACGGCTACCAGATGGGCGTGAAGCACGCGTACCGGGAGGGGATGTTCGATCAGGTCGATCGGGTGATCTACGATCTGAAGCACAATCCGTACAGCCGTCGGATCCTAACGAATCTGTATGTGCATCAGGATCTGCACGAGATGAATTTATATCCGTGCGCCTACAGCATGACCTTCAATGTGACAAAGCCGAAGGACGGCGGAAAGCTGGTGCTGAATTCGATCCTCAACCAGCGCTCCAACGACGTGCTTGCCGCCAACAGCTGGAACGTGTGCCAGTATGCGGTGCTGACGCATATGCTGGCGCAGGTCTGCGATATGCAGGTCGGCGAATTCGTGCATGTGATCGCGGACGCGCACATTTACGACCGTCACGTTCCGATGATCGAGGAGCTGATCTCCCGCCCCACGTTCCCCGCGCCGAAGTTCCGGCTCAATCCGGAGATCAAAGATTTTTACCGCTTTACCAAGGACGACGTTCGGCTCGACGATTACGAGTACGGCGAGCCGCTGGGGAAAATACCGGTAGCCGTCTGAATGGAATGGGAGGACTCATATGAATTGTATTGTTGCAGCAGATAAAAACTGGGGGATCGGAAGGAAAAATCAGCTTCTTGTCAGCATTCCCGCGGACATGCGGTTTTTCCGCGATCAGACCGTGGGCAAGGTCGTCGTGATGGGACGCAATACGCTGGAAAGCTTTCCCGGCGGAAAGCCGCTCAAAAACCGCACGAATATTGTGGTGACGCGCGATCCCTCCTATCAGGTGCCGGATGCGATCGTCGTACATAGCGTGGAGGAGGCGGCGCAGCAGGTTCTGAACTGCCGGACGGAGGATGTGTATATTATCGGCGGCGCCAGCATTTACGAGCAGTTTCTGCCGTACTGCGACGTGGCGTATGTAACGAAGATCAACATGACCTACGAGGCGGACACGTTTTTCCCGAATTTGGACAAGCTGCCGGAGTGGGAGCTTGTGAGTGAGTCGGAGGAGCAGACGTATTACGATATCGAATACTGCTTTACACGCTACGAAAAGCGCCCGGAGGCGGCGAAGAACTGAGGAAAAAAACAGAAACAGGGATTGCAATTCCGGGAAAATGAGACTATGATAGGTACAAGTTTTGGAAGGATAAGGAGTGTAGATTGAAAAATCACACCGATGTGCTGATTTTTCAATCGGCTATTTGTGCCGGAGCATCACAAATAGCTTTGATGGCAGAAGAAAAAACGCCTGCGCGGATTTTTCTTCGCCCCGTCGCAAATGCTCCGGAATGGAGATTATTATGCTGAACATCAAGTATGAATTAACCACCGATCCGAAAACGCTGCCGGCCGAGGACGACCCGCTGCGCTTCGGAACTATTTTTACCGATCACATGTTCGTTATGAATTACGAGACCGGCAAGGGCTGGCACGACGCGCGGATCGTACCCTATGCGCCCATCAGTCTGGAACCCTCCGCAATGGTATTCCACTACGGTCAGGAAATGTTCGAGGGCATGAAGGCATATCGTACCGAGGACGACCGCGTGCTTTTGTTCCGCCCCTTCAAGAATGCGGAGCGCGCAAACAACTCCAACCGCCGCCTGTGCATTCCGGAGATCCCGGAGGAGGATTTCGTTGACGCCTGCAAGGCGCTTGTAAAGGTTGACGAGAAGTGGATCCCGACGAAGCCGGGAACCTCTCTGTACATTCGTCCGTTTATTATCGCAACGGACCCGTTCCTTGGCGTGCGTCCTTCGGACACATATTTGTTTATCGTCATCCTTTCGCCGGTGGGCCCTTATTATGCAGAGGGGCTGAATCCGGTCAAGATCTGGATCGAGGACGATTATGTCAGAGCCGTAAAGGGCGGCATCGGCGAAGCCAAGACCGGCGGCAATTACGTCGCTTCGATGGCGGCGCAGATGAAAGCGCATGACGAGGGCTATTCGCAGGTTCTTTGGCTCGACGGTCAGCAGCGGAAGTATATCGAGGAGGTCGGCGCCATGAACATCTTTTTCAAGATCAACGGCACGATCGTGACCCCGATGCTCAACGGTTCGATTCTTCCCGGCGTGACCCGGAATTCGGTTATCCAGCTCTGCAAAAAGTGGGGGCTCCCGGTAGAAGAGCGGAGGATCTCCGTGGATGAGCTTGCGGAAGCCGGAAGAACCGGCGCTTTGGAGGAGTGCTTCGGCTCCGGTACGGCAGCCGTGATTTCTCCGGTCAGCCATCTGCGCTATGTGGACGAGGTGTTCCGGATCGGCGACGGCAGTATCGGGCCGGTCAGCCAGAAGCTGTACGACACGATCACCGGAATTCAGCTCGGGAAGCTGGAAGACGATATGGACTGGACGGTAGAGGTAAAGTAAGATCCGGTTCGGATGAAATTGGAATCTTGCAAAGCGGGATTCTTTGTTCTGGGAGGGTCAGCCAATGATCCCCCCGCCGACCACCGTATCCCCGTCGTACAAAACCACCGACTGCCCGGCGGCGATCGCCCGCTGGGGCTCGTCGAATTCGAGACGGAACCGGTCGTTTCCGTCGGGGAAGACCGTCGCCCACTGCTCGGTCTGCTGGTAGCGGATGCGCGCCTTTGCCCGGAACCGCGCCGGGGGCGTGTCCCAGACGATCCAGTTTACGTCCTCGGCGTCGAGGACGCGCGAAAACAGGTCCGCGTTTCTGCCCAGAACGACGCGGTTTTCCGCGGCGTCCTTGCGGCATACATAGTGCGGCTCGGAAAGCGCCAGACCAAGCCCCTTCCGCTGGCCCACGGTGTAGTGGATAATGCCCTTGTGTCTTCCCAGAACCCTGCCCTCGGCGTCAACAAAATCTCCGGAAGGGTAGTCTTTTCCGGAAAAACGGCGGATGACGGCGGCATAGTCCCCGTCCGGGACAAAGCAGATATCCTGACTGTCCTGCTTGCGGGCGTTGAGAAAGCCCTGCGCAAGGGCGATCTCACGGACGCGCTCCTTGGTCAGCTCGCCGAGAGGGAGGCGCGTATGCGCAAGCTGACGCTGCGTGAGCGAATAAAGAACATAGCTCTGATCCTTTGCCGGGTTCAGAGCTTTTTTCAAAAGCCAGCGGCCGTTTTCCGGAACGATCCGCGCGTAGTGTCCGGTCGCTATGGCGCCGCAGGAGAGCCGCTCGGCCTCCCTTAACAGCGCGCCGAATTTCAGATAGCGGTTGCAGATCACGCAAGGGTTCGGCGTGCCGCCCTGCTCGTAGGTGCGGATAAACCGGTCGATGACCTCGCGGCGGAATTCCTCGGAGAGATCGAAGCAATAAAACGGCATGGAGAGGCGCTCGGCAACGGCTCTCGCGTCCTCGGCGTCGGAGGGAAGGGCGCGGTCCGCGTCTGCGCCGTCCGCCGCCGGAGCGTTTTGGTGCAGCAGCATCGTAGCGCCGATACAGTCAAAGCCCTGCTCCTTCATCAAATATGCGGCAACGCTCGAATCTACTCCGCCGCTCATGGCGATCAGCACCTGTTCTTTCATCGCGCCCTCCGTTCCGCAGGCTCCTGCGCCTTCGCCTGCTTTTTTGCATTTGATTGTAGCATGAAAGCAGCCGGCTGACAACTCCAAAAAAAGATTGGAAAAAGTGGAAAAAACCTCTTGCAGAAAGAGTAACCTTGTAATATACTAGGTTAGTAGGTAAACACCGAAAGGGAAGCGGAAGGAACGCTTCGGAAGGGAGTGGAAGATGATCGTATCGACCAAAGGAAGATATGCCCTGCGGGTCATGATCGACATGGCGGAGCACGATACCGGCGCGTATATCCCGTTGATGGATATTGCGAAGCGGCAGGAGATCTCGGAAAAATATTTGGAGAGCATCGTCTCTCTGCTCAGCAAAAGCGGGCTTGTCAGCGCCCTGCGGGGAAAAGGCGGCGGCTACCGGCTGAATCGTCCGGCGTCCGATTACACGGTTTGGGACATTCTCCGCGTGACCGAAGGCGCTTTGGCTCCGGTCTCCTGTTTGGAGGGCGAGAACAATCTGTGCAAACGGGCGGCGGAATGCAGAACGCTCGGCATGTGGACGGAGCTGCACCGGCTGGTTCGCGGGTATTTTGCGGGCATTACGCTCGCCGACCTGCTTCGGGACGACGGAGCCGAGGCGCCGAATATTTAATTTGGGAGGAGAAAGAAACATGGCGAACATTTACACGTCTGCGGAACAGCTCATCGGAAAAACGCCCCTGCTGGAGCTGACCCGTGTGGAGGAAAGTCTGGGGCTTTCGGCAAAGCTTTATGCCAAGCTGGAATATTTCAATCCCGCCGGTTCGGTCAAGGATCGGGCGGCAAAGGCGATGCTGGACGAGGCGGAGGCATCCGGAAAGCTGAAGCCGGGCTCCGTCATTATCGAACCGACTTCGGGCAATACCGGCATCGGGCTGTCTCTGCTGGCGGCGGCGAGAGGCTACCGCATTATCATCGTGATGCCGGAGACGATGTCGATGGAGCGGCGGCTGCTGATGAAGGCGCACGGCGCGGAGCTTGTGCTGACCGAGGGCGCAAAGGGAATGAAGGGCGCGATCGCCAAAGCCGAGGAGCTGGCGGCGGAGATCCCGAACAGCTTTGTGCCGGGGCAGTTTGTGAATCCCGCCAACGCGAAGGCGCATTTTGAGACCACCGGCCCCGAAATTTTTGAGGATACCGACGGCGAAGTGGATTATTTTGTGGCAGGCGTCGGAACCGGCGGAACGATCACCGGCGTCGGCGAGTACCTAAAGAGCCGGAAGCCGGGCGTGCGGATCGCGGCGGTGGAGCCTGCGGGTTCGCCGGTGCTTTCGGGCGGCGCGGTCGGAAAGCACGGGATTCAGGGGATCGGCGCGGGCTTCGTACCGGACGTGCTGCACCGCGACGTATTTGACGAGGTGATTCGGGTCGCCGACGCCGACGCATACGCTTTCGGGCGGCTGGTCGGCAAAAAGGAGGGCATTCTCGTGGGGATTTCCTCCGGAGCGGCTCTCTGCGCCGCCGTGGAGATCGCGAAGCGCCCGGAAAATCAGGGCAAAAAGATCGTGGTAATGTTCCCGGATACCGGGGAGCGCTATCTTTCTACACCTCTGTACGCGGAGGAAACCTGAAAAAGAATGCATTTTGGCTTCCGCCATGCATATACTTTGGTACAAACTGCAAGGAACAATCGGCGTGAAGATTCAATTATTCAGGCAGCGATATCAACCATGGGGACTTCTCCTTTTGGTTGGCGTCGCTGCCTGGTTTTTTGTACAAGAGGTGCATTTGGAGACGCAGGAGGATGGGGCGGCTCCGGTCGTGCAGTATCACAATATGCAGGAACTGGAGCTTTTGGTAAAGGTGGAAAACGCCCGCTATACGGAGGAGGGACTGCCGGTCGTGAAGGACAACGAGCCCTCCGGCGAACAGCCGGACAATCCCGGCGGCGAAATGGAGCCGGGGGAGATCACGAGCTATCCGGCGCTCTATGCCGCCAAGCGGACGGTGGAGGAGCTTCCGCAGGAAAGCCGCGTCTGTTACCTGACCTTTGACGACGGGCCCAGCGAAAACACGCTGAAGGTCTTGGAAATCTTGAAACGATACGACGCGAAGGCGACCTTTTTTCTGATCGGGGAGAACATTACCGAGGAGACCGCGCCGATCGTAAAGCAGATCCTTGCCGAGGGGCACGCGGTGGGGATCCATGCCAACGTGCATTCGTACGAGAAGCTGTACCGAAGCGCGGACAGCTTTCTGGCGGACTATGAAAGCCTCGCCAAGCGGCTCCGGGAGGAGTTCGGCATTGAAACGGCGCTGTTCCGCTTTCCCGGCGGGAGCGCGTGCACCTACCTGAAGGGGCAGGGAAAAAGCCTGATCCGGCAAATGCACGCGCGGGGCTTCGTCTGCTTTGACTGGAACGTAAGCGGAGAGGATTCGGTCGGAAAGCCGACCGTCGCCTCCATTCAGAAAAACGTCTTTCGGGACGTGTTCCGCTACCGTCTGCCGGTGGTGCTGCTGCACGATTCGCCCCAGACCCCCACGACCGTGGAAGCCCTGCCCGCCATTTTGGAACGGATCGCGGAGGAGGGCTACCGGTTTGCTTCCCTTGCCGCCGCCGAGGAATATATCTTTCCGAAAAACCGGGAGTAGAGTGTTCAGACGTATTCCGCGATCCGCGTGACCGCAACGTAAATGGCGGAGATCTTATACCATGTCGCCTGATCCACCTGACCGGTCACCGGCAGGTCGAACTTCTCCTGAAAGGCGGTGACGGAGGCGGCGGTTCCCGGTCCGTAAATGCCGTCGATCGCAAGGCTGGGAATGCTGTAATAAACGTCCGCGATCTCCGCAAGCTGCTCCTGAAGCTGCCGCACCTCGGCGCCGGAAGAACCGATGCTGAGCGTCGTTCCCGGAAACGAGACCGGAACGCCGCTGACGAGGTTGGTTTCGTTGATGTAAATGCTCGAACCGTAAAAGCTCCGCAGGATCTCCGCCGCCGAAAGCCCTTGGTCTCCCAGCGTCTTGGAGCCCCATTGGCTCATCAGACCGGGACAGGTCACGCGCTTGCCGTCGCAGTATTGGGTCAGGATCGGCTGCTTGATGTTGGGGCGCGAGAGGAAGAAGTTGAAAATATCGTCCACGACCCGGTCGATCGTATCGAATATGTTGCGCTCCGGCACCCACTTGTGGTCGTACGCCGTGGAGGAGGTGATCGTGAAATTATAGCCCTTGGAGCGGTACCACTCCGTATAGACCCGGTTCAGGGTAAAGGACTGGATGGCAAGCACGTTGGCAATGATGGTCTGGGTCGGCCATGTGGCATATATTTCGCTGCTTGCCACGTTTTTGATATAATCCCGGTACGGGACATAGTAGTTGTTGGCGGAGCTGTCCTGCGGAAGCCCGTCGTGGACAACGATGTATTCCGGAATGACCACGTTCGGCAGAACGATCTCGCCGCTCTCCGCCATCGGCTTGACCTCGCTCTCAATGATCTTGGGCGGAAATTCGCCGAACAGTGTGTTCGCCGGGATGACGAAGGTCTCCGCCGTATTGGGATCGCCGGGAGGCGCGGGCAGAAGCGTTATGTTCTGAATGGCGGTCACGTCGGGCAGCACCTGACTGCTGTTGATAATGATCGGTTCGTAGCCGGGCGCGGAAATTTTCAGCGTATATTCCGAGTAGGGCTGTTCGGCAAACGGCTCCTGACTGTAGGCAAAAGGAGGCGTGGGCAGGTCGGGAACGGTGACGTGTCCCTCCCGGTCGGTATGCACCTCCTCCAAAATGCCTTCCGGATCGCCGGTATAGGAAATGTCGATGGTGGCGTTGTCAATGGGACGGTTCTGGGCGGAGGAAAGCACGTTGATTTCCAGCGTGCCGGTGGGGGCGGCGCCGGAGTCTGCGGGCGGCGTGAGCTGAGAAAAAGGGAATGCCATAGGAAGCCTCTTTTTATTTCATTGCTATTACATTATGCAACTGCGGGAAAACTTGTGCAGTGTAGGCTTACAATACATGTGTTACACCCGAACAAGAAAAAAAAGTGCGAGAT
>JAUNGI010000045.1 GCA_030524525.1 Lachnospiraceae bacterium | reverse complement strand
TGTCTTAAGAGAATTTATGGCTGAGAGTGTAACACATGTTTGACAAACCTACAAATTGTTTTTGCCGCACAAAACGAATATCGAAAAAACGCGTCAAAAAAACGGAAGGGCGGTTTTCCAACGCCGTCCTTCCGAACTCTGTTTCCTATTGATGGAAGCTCTGCCGCCGAGAGCGCCTCGCCGGTTCCTCCTTCTTCCGCCAAGGTGCGGATCATTTCAGTCCCATAACCGCCGGAATGAGGCACAGCAAAAGCACGATGCCCACAATTCCCACGAGAATCCCAAGAACGAGCATATCCCAGACCATGACCATGCACATGCCCACGCCCAAGCCGAGCGTTCCGGCAATCCCGAGCAAAAAGATGCCGACCGTCCTTGCGCTGAGCTTCACGCGAATGGATCTGCCCTCCATCTTGAGCCGCACAAGCAGCATCACAGCCAGCACGACCATGCCGGCGCAGCCGACGACGACGCCCTGCGTAAAAGCGTCCCACTCCGGCAAAAGCGCCATGCACATACCGAGCGCAAACAGCAGCCCGCCAACGGTCGTAAGAATCAGGGTAATAAAATTTTTCTTTGTCATTTCAACCTCCGCCTTGCTTTTTTGTAAGCCATTTTTTATCGTATGACTGCATTTTAGCCGCCGGATATTGTTGAAATGCTTGCGAGATGTTTCCGAAATGTTAATTTGATCGGTCTTGCGTTTTTTTGCGGCTTAAACGGCTCCCATCAGCGCATAGATCACCGTTCCGACCACGCCGCTCCCCAAAATAATCGCAACGGCGCTGATTTTGAACTTTCTCAGGATAACCAACGCCGCGATAAAAATTCCCAGCTCCACAAAGCGAAGGTCACCGAACGCCGCGTCCGAAAGCTCCGCCTGAAACAAGGCAAGCATCAGGATGGAAGCGCCAGCAGAAGCGATCAGCGCAACCACCGCCGGGCGCATGGCGCCGAGCACGACCTGCACCCCGCCCACCGAACGGTATTTATAATAAAAGTGCGCCAGCAGAAGACAGATGCAGAAGGACGGTATGATGCACCCGATCGAGCAGAGCAGCACGCCGGGAATTCCCGCGATCCGCATTCCGACAAAGGTCGCCGAGTTGATCGAAATCGGCCCCGGCGTCATCTCCGCCACCGTGATCAGATCGGAAAACTCTTCCAGCGTCATCAGCCCATGAACGGAAACGATCTGCTCCTGAATCAGCGGGATCGCCGCATAGCCGCCGCCCACACTGAACAATCCGACCTGAATAAACGCAAAAAATAATTTCAGCAGCAACAGCATCTACTCTTCCCTCCCGTTTTGTTTTCCCTGCGAAACCGCCAGATCGAGCAGACCGATCCCAAGACACGAAAGGATCACCAGCATGGCGCTGACGTCCAGAAGGTAGGCGGCGATAAACGCGATCAGCATCATGGCGATATAAAGGATCCGCTTTGTCCTGCATACATTGACCGCCAGATTGATGACCACATCGAAGATCACGGCAGCCACGCCGGCGCGCATGACCTGAAGCGCCACGGCTACATACGGATTGGTACGGAACGATTCGTAAAACAGGGAAATGATCGAAATAATGATCATCGGCGGAAGAATGGTGCCGAGGATCGCCGTCAGCGACCCCACCACGCCCGCCATGCGGTAGCCGATAATGACGGAGGCGTTGACCGGAAGCGGCCCCGGCGACGACTGCGTGATCGCCGTTACGTCAAGCATTTCCTCCTCCTCGAGCCATTGCAGCTCCTCTACAAATTTCTTTTTCATCAGGGAAACGATCACAAAACCGCCGCCGAAGGTGCAGGCGCTCAAAACAAACATGGAGCGGAACAACGTCCACAATTTACCGTAATCTTTTTTCATAATACCCCTCATTCCGGAGCGTTTGCGCAAAACCTCTTTGTGATGCTCCGGTAAGAAATTTACCACAAAAGCCCGCCCCTGTAAATTCCATGGAAAATATTATTTCCGGCATCCGCCCCGGCTATCCTTGCCTGCCAAGAAAAAAAGCCCGCGCCGCGGGATGCTCTCCCGCCTGCGTGGGCTGCGTCAACGGCAGCTTCCGCTCCGCGCAGGCGCTTGACTCGCGCGGAACCCGCCGTCCCGTTATTTTGTTTCCGTACCTAAAAACGCTGCGTCCTCCTGCCAAAATTCACGGCGCAGACCGCGTCTATGATCTCCTCCCTGCGGCTTTTTGCATCCGGCAGATCGCACACGATATCGTTGACGTCGTTCGGACTGTTATTCCGAAAATGCCCCAGCGACGCGCCGTGGAATTCCCCGTCGATCAGCAGATACTGCAAGGGCTCATGTTCATACGCAAGCCCCTGCGTCACCTCCTTGCAGCGCTCCTTGAGCAGATGCTCGTACGCCTTGCAGAGAAAGTCGTTGCGGTGCAGCGCATAAACAAAACGCCGGGGCTTCGGCTCATAGGTTTTCAGAAGCTCCGCGTCTGTTCTCAGCAGGAAGCCGTTCTCCGACGCGGTCAGAACGTCTTCCGCTGCCAGCTCGCCGACAGCCGCCCGGAGCTCCTTTTCGGGCAGCCGGTAAAACGACCTTGCCATCGCGACATCAAACCAGACGAGCCGATACGCAAACCGCCGCAGCACAAGCTTCAGCGCCTCCGTGCGCGTATATCGCTCCGGCTTCACGTCGGGAAACATTTCCGCAAACCGGTACCAGCCGCGATCCCACTCGCCGTCGTATTGATCCTCGTAGATCAAAAACGCCTCCTGCAAGCGGTGAAGGATCGGCGTAAGCTGCTTCACGAGCAGTCCGGTCTCCTCTTTCAGCTGCTGAATATTGAAGGGCCCCGCATGGTCGATCAGTTCGAGAACCTGCGTCTGCTCCGGCGTGGGCCGCAGCAGCGGCTTCCGGTACAGAGCCGCAAACAGCTCCATATCCTCCGGCAGGATCCAGCCAAGGTTGCCCCCGGCAAACCGTCCCTTCACGAGCCTGCGGTCGAGCTGCCGCTTCCGATTGAACTCGATATCGTCAAAATCCGCGCGAAAAACGAGCGTCGGCGGCTGCCCGAAGCCGTTCCAATACACATTCTGTCCCGGCTGCGTGTCGCGATATAAGCGCAGATATTCCGCCTCGTCCGCTTTTTCCGTAAAGCACTGACGCTCCATTCGCAGCCACCGGATTTTTTCATCCATTTTGTTCCGCTCCCTCCTCCGCATACCGATCCTCATTTTCAATCCAACGCCTGCACTGCTCGATCCGAGCGCCGTGAGGCGTATCGCCGTGTTCCGGATCGCAGGAGTAGCGCGTCAGAAGCTCGCAGGGAAGCTGCGGGCATTCGCCGCAATGCACGATCCCCCGATTCTGGCAGCACACGGCAACGGGACATTCGCCGTGAAAGGGATGCCCGTTCGTCTCTATGCAGCCGCCGCAGTTACAGGTTTCCTTATACTCACAGCCGGTACAGTGAAGTCCGCATCTTGAATCAATCATAGCTCATTGGCTGAAAGCGCGCATCGGCGTACTTCAGCCTGCCTCCTTTGTTTTTCTACAGGATAACAGACCGAATATGACAGCAGTATGTCATGTTTCATACAAATTCCAAACGGCTCTCAGCGTTTCTTTCATTCGCTCCACCATCTCCGGCGGGTCAAGCACCCTCACCTTATCGCCAAAGCTCAGGAACCATTCCACGGCACGGCTTTTTTCCGTAAAGCCCCATTCGGTATACAATTTTCCGTCCTCCCGCTCGGTAAACGAAGCCGGACCGTATTCCTCGACCAAGCGGTACTTGACGGCAGGGTCGTAAACCGCGCGGACGATATAGTCGTCGGTCATATGGGAACCGAAGCGCTCCTTTTCCTCCGGGATCTCTCTGACCGCGAACGTCTCGTCGGTGATCCGCAGCTCCCACAGGCGGCGGAGCTTGTACATCCGAAAGTCCTGACGCTCCCGGCAAAAGCCGAACACATACCAATCCGACCACCGGTAAACGATCCGATACGGCTCGATCCGCTTGTCCGCCTCGCCCTTGCCGTAATAATAGTGAAACGCAATGCACTTTCTTTCCCTGATCGCGCGCCGGATCTGCTCCAGCTTAACCGCAAGGTCGCCCTTATAAAAAGAGGCGAGGTCGATCTGCACCTCCTCCGTCAGGCGGCTGACCGCGCCGCCGTCCAGCTTCCGGGCAAGCGTTTTTGCAGACGAGGCATGGGAAACGCTGTCCAGCGATTTCAGTCCCGTAAAAATGGCTGCCAGCTCCTCCTCCGTAAACACGGTGGTGTCAAGGGCAAAGCCCTCCATCAACGAAATACCGCCGCCCGCTCCCTGCGTCGTAACGATCGGGATGCCCGCCATGCAGATCTCCTCAATATCCCGCAGGATCGTACGACGAGAGACCTCGAATTTTTCGGCGAGGTAGGAAGCGGTAACGCTGTTCTTCTGTTGTAGAATAGTAAGAATGCCGATCAGGCGGTTAAGTTTCATACGCTGCTCTTTTCATGGAAATCTACACGTTTGTTTTAAGCCGTTAAAACAGGCCTGCGATTCGCCCCTTTGGTCCGTCCAAGAGTTTTCATCCCGTACAGTTTTATTGTTTTTTGTCAAAAAAAATCATTTTACCGACGGCAAGCCCTATATCCAGAGGCGTCCGTCCTCTCTTGAACGCATCGCTGTCCTGCGCGGTCTGCTCCGAGATCTGTTTCGCGGCGATTCCCCTACTCTGCAAGCTGCGCGCAGTCGCCCGCGTCCGCATCCCTGATGCATACATCGTTATGCGCAATCTTTATGTCGTCTTCTTCCGCTGCGGATTCGCCGCTCGGTAACCTCTCCCGCAAAGCCACAGATATTTGTCCCCCGGGCTTTCCTTCACATCCAGCGCGCCAACTCCTCCGGGCTGCATTTTCCAACGATCGCTTCAATATTGTTGAAACGCTCCGGCACAAGCGCATACGCCGTCATTCTCAAATGCCCCTCGACGATCACGAAGCGTTCAAAATCGGCAGTCAGGAAAAACATCCTCGGAAACGTCCCGCCGTCTTTTATGTATTCGGAAGCACGCCAAAAGCCGTCGTTGTTTTCGCCGAAAATAAAGATGTTTTTTCGTATCGTTTGGGCGGCGTCCAAGGGCGAATGCGTGCCCCCAGACAATTCGTTCCAGTAATCATAATCAATGTATCTGATTTTTTTCAGGTCGTCGCCGGAAAAGCTGCATAAGCTCCACTCCAATTCCATTGGAAAATTCTCAAACAGCTCTCGGTTTTGTCCATAGCCCCGAAATTCCCCCAGCAGCTTCTTCCGCAAAGCATTTTCCTCTGCGTTATGCAAATCAGCCGACAAGATGACGCCGTTCTCCAAGGAAAGGTGATGCATGGCTTCTTCTATGTCCTCCGAAAACCGATCGGAGGAATATTCTGCCTTAAGGAACTCAAAAATCATCTCGTCTTCCGAACTCTTGCGAATTATGTTCATTTTCCCACTCCTTTTTCCCGCTCCTAACGGAGGATCTACAACGCCTTCAGGGTATCCTCATTGCACTTATGATCCCACATTATCGTGCGCTTCAGTGCGCATAAAATTCAGTAGTGCTAAATTCGAATCATTTTATACATTTTACCATAAGAGAGACAGAAAGTAAACAAGAAACGCAAGACTTTTGTAACGGCTCTTGCGTTTTCCTCACATTTTTCTTATGTTTTTCGCCAATAACATAAGAAATTGCCGTTAAATTCTTATTTTTCTAAAAAGCGATTTAACATTCCCGGGTTTCAGATTCCATACATACAGTCTGGAGGTGGATGAGCGGTGGATGGGGAAACGCTGATGAAGATGTTGCAGAAGGAGGTACTTTCAGAATGACTGCAAAGGAATAGCTCCAATAGGCTTACAATTTGGACAAGAAAACTGTAAGCAAACAGCGTCAGATCAAAGAAGTGCAAGAAATCGCTACAAGCTGTTCGCCCAGCATGACAGATGCGCCGAGAAATCCGAGTCCAAGCCGTTCCCCTATGACGGATACCGTTATGAAAATGGTGGATATCAAGAACGAACCGGAACAGGAACTCGCTAAACTCCCGCATCTGAAGGAGGACGCTCTTACCGTTATCCGCCGTTTGGAAAACGAGGAATATAAGCCGCTTCCGGAAAACACTATCTTTGCTACGAGAATTGGGATGACATTGCCCTTGATTTGAACGGTAAAAAAATTACCTGACTTGAAATGATATCAAGTCAGGTAACTGATTTAATTGCGGGCGACAGGACTTGAACCTGCACACCATACGGTATTAGAACCTAAATCTAACGTGTCTGCCAATTTCACCACGCCCGCTTATTTAATTTTTGCCGTCAGAAGCTGCATCCATCATTCCAGCCATTGTATAAAGGCAGTTTTGTCGGCGCTGTTGTAGCCCGCATTCCGATAAAAAGAAAGCGTCTTTTCCTCTTTTGAACCGGTCAGAAGCATCATTTTATAACAGTTGTTCTCTTTCGCTATTTTTTTCGCATAATTCAAGCACTCCGTAGCGTATCCGCGCCCTCTGTATTTTTCAAGGGTAACTACGTTTTCTACAAAAGCGTACGGACGTATGCCCCTCGTTAAATTTGGAATTATGACGCACACGCACGATGAAACGATCTTATCGTCAATTATGTTCACTATCAAATGGTGATTTTTGTCGTTCAGAATTTCATTCCATACGTTTTCCAAAGTTTCCGATTGTTCGGGGACAGAGTCTTCATGCAGTGACAAATATAATTCCAATAGTTCTTTTTGCTCATCACATCGTATTTCCCGAACCATAATTCTCTGATCCTCAAGCTTTCTTTGACGCCGGCCCTCCTGCCCTTTGCATCTTAACACCGCCCTGCGAAAAAGTCAATGCAGCACGCCCGTCTCCGCCTCCGGCACTCTTCCCTCGGCAAGCTCCAAAAGCAGGTAGGTCTTCTCATGTCCAAGCTGTCGGGGATAGGTCAGGCTTCCGGGATTGGCAAACAGGATGCCGCCCTGCCATTCCAGAAACGGCTGGTGCGTATGGCCGAAAAGGACGACGCCCGCCTGATCCTCTCTTGCCCGGAAGTACAGATTTTCCATTCCGTAGGAAACGCGCTGCCGATGCCCGTGTACCACCAAGAGACGATGTCCCTCGAATTCCAGCAGCAGATCCTTTTTCAAATCCGTAAAATAATCGTTATTCCCCGCCACCATATAGCACGGACAGGTCACCACGCTGCGGATGCGCCTCTCGTCGCCGCAAAGATCTCCGCAGTGGATCAGCGCGTCGATCGAACCCACCTGTTCAAGCACCTGACGCGCTCCCTCCCAGTGACCGTGGGTGTCGCTGATTACCAGAATTCTCATAAGCAGCCCTCTTTTTCTACAGCCGTATCGCCGCATAAGAGCTTGTTTTCTTCGATGATCTGACGCATTTTCCGAAGCGCCTTTCCGCGATGGCTCAGGGCGTTCTTTTCCTCCGGCGAAAGCTCCGCAGTCGTCTTTTGATATTCCGGAAGGTAGAAAATCGGGTCGTAGCCAAAGCCGTTTGCTCCGGCGGGTCGGTGGGCGATCTCCCCTTCCACCGTTTCGCGCACGACATATTCCGTTCCGTCCGCCGTCACCAGTGCGATTGCGCAGACAAAGCGCGCCGTCCTCTCCTCCGGCTTTGCCTCGGCAAGCTGGTCGATCAAGTACTGATTTTTCACCGTATAGCTCGTATCCTCTCCGAGAAACCGGGCGGAATAAATGCCCGGCGCGCCGTCCAGATAATCGACCTCCAGCCCGGAGTCGTCCGCCATTGCCGCGTGACCGGTCGCCCGCTGCACGGCTCTCGCCTTGATCAGCGCGTTTGCCTCAAAGCTGTCCCCGTCCTCAACGATATCCAAGTCCAGCCCGGCTTCCTTCATCGAAAGGATCTCGTAAACCTCGGTTCCGAGGATCTCCCGGATCTCGATCATTTTATGTGCATTGCCCGTAGCAAACAATAATTTCGGTTTTTCCATCGTAATCTCCATTCCGGAGCATTTGCGACGGGGTACCATCAAAGCAATTTGTGATGCTCCGGCACAAATTGCCGTGTGAAAAATAAGCTATCGAGCTTATTTTTCACACTAAGCTCTCCCCTATTGTTTTTCCGTACTTTTCTGATTCGGTCCCGGCGCTCCTCCGCCCTCCTTGGGCGGTTTCGGCCCCATGAACTGATAAAAATACGTTTTCAGCATACCGTTGTAGATCTTCCGGTTCCGATCCGCCTGCCGTCCGAAATACTTCTGCGCGTCCTCGTAGGAGGTGATCAGATAGCACGACCACGAATCCAGCCGCCGAAAGCCGTCTCCAAGCTCCCGATACAGCGCAGGCAGCGCCTCCTTTTCCTCCAGCCGTTCGCCGTACGGCGGATTCGTGATCAAAAAGCCGTATTTCTTCGGACTGGAAAGCTCCCGCACCGGTTTTGCCTGAAAGTGAATCTGCTCGGCAACGCCCGCCATTTCCGCATTCTGCCGCGCGACCCGGATCATATCACGGTCGATGTCAAAGCCCTGTATCTGCATCTTGCGGTCGCGCCGCTCCAAAGAACGGGCTTCTTCTCTTGCCTCTTTCCAAAGCCGTTCCGGAATCCGCTCCCGGAAGCTCTCCGCACGGAACTGCCGCAGGACGCCCGGAGCAATGTTCCAGCCCATCATCGCCGCCTCTATCGGTATGGTGCCGCTGCCGCAGAACGGATCCACAAGCACCCTGTCCCAATGCCACGGCGTCAGCGAGATCAGAGCCGCCGCCAACGTCTCGCTGATCGGTGCCTTTCCCACCAGCTTCCGATAGCCCCGCTTATGGAGCGACTCGCCGGAGGTGTCGATCCCGACGGTAAATACGTCCTTCAAGACCGATACCCGGATCGGATATTCGCTGCCCGTCTCCGGAAACCACGGCAGGCGGTACTGCTGTTTCATGCGCTCCACGATCGCTTTTTTCATGATTGACTGAATGTCCGAGGTACTGTAAAGCTGACTCTTGACCGAGGTCGCCTTGGCGACCCAAAAGCGCGCGTCCGCCGGCAGGATCTGCTCCCATGGCAGCGCCTTGGTTTGTTCAAACAGCTCTTCAAAGGACGTGGCCCGAAATTCTCCGACCTTCCACAGCACCCGCTCCGCGGTCCGCAGAAACACGTTGGCGCGGCAGATCGCCGCCTCGTCCCCGGCAAAGGTCACTCTCCCGTCCTCCGCCTTCACGATCTCATAGCCCAAGTTCGCGATCTCCCGCTTCAGCACGGCCTCCAATCCAAAATGACACGGCGCCATCAGCTCATACCTGCTCATTCGTACCTCCCAGAAAAAAGAAAAACCTTGTCTCATTGTAAAACGAAACAAGCCGTCCGTCAAGGCAAAACGTAATGACTGCGGCACGGCTTTTCCGGCGTCCATTTTACCGCCTGCGCCACCGGTAGGCGGGATAGCCGCCCAGCAGGTTTACCGCCTCATAGCCCTTTTCCACCAGCATCTGACAGACCTCGTAGCTGTGCTGCCCGCTGTCGCAGTAAACAAAAATCTTCTTCTTTTCATCGGGAATGTATTCCTCCATCATCAGCGCTTCAAAGGACACCGATACGGCTCCCGGCAGGTGTCCCTTCTGATATGCCTCCGCTTCCCGAATGTCCAGCAACAAGCAATCCGGACGATCCCGATAGGCGTTGATGCGATTTATGTCCATGTTCTCGATCTGCATACGGTCACCAAACATCCTTTTCCCTATTGTATGCAGACAGCCCCTTTTTGGTACAAACTAAGAGCCGGAGGAATCCCCCGGCTCCGCGCACTGCATTTCTTTCCAGACAGCCCTTAGAAGTTGTTCTGATTCTTGTTCTCGTTCTTGTTCTGATTCTGGTTGTTCTGGTTTCTGCAGTTTCTGCAATTCTGGTTATTGTTTTCCATGATGTCTTCCTACCTTTCAAGATGCACATTAGTTTCGCCCCGAAATCCGAATGAAACTCCGGGAAACACTAATACTATCCCACGGAAAAAAAAATTTATGCATACATCTCGATTCGATAAACCTCCGTCTGTCCTCCCTCAAAGGAGAAGCCTCTCTCATAGGTTCCGCCGTTTTTTACAATCGTTCTTACCGACGGCTCGTTATCCTTTTCCACAGAAAGGTACGTAACTGCTCCCGGCTTTTTTCTGCGGAAAGCTTGCCCGCCACTTTCCTATGAAACAAAAAACCGTCGGAAAAATTCCGACGGTTTTCAGCGTGCATGAGAAGATTCGAACTCCCGACACCTTGGTCCGTAGCCAAGTGCTCTATCCAGCTGAGCTACATGCACACGTTTTGCAACAGTCAGTATTCTACTCTTTCCTTGCAAAAAAGTCAATACCTTTTTTGCGAAATTTTGCTCATACCGCCTCCCCTTCCAGAAGAAGCTCCAGCAGCACGATCGCTGCGACCGCCTCCACGACCGGCACGACTCTCGGAACGATGCAGGGGTCGTGACGTCCGTGGATCACAAGCTCCTCCTCCTCGTTTGTCGAAAGACGCACGCTCCGCTGCGGCTGCCCGATCGAGGGCGTCGGCTTGACCGCCACGCGGAAAACGATCGGCATTCCCGAGGTAACGCCGCCCAGAATACCGCCGTGCCGATTGGCAGCCGTACGGATCTGTCCGTCCTCCACAACGAACGGGTCGTTGTTTTCCGAGCCTGTAAGCCCCGCCGCCGCAAAGCCGTTGCCGAATTCCACGCCCTTGACCGCCGGAATGCCGAACAGCGCCGCCGCCAGCCGGTTTTCCACGCCGTCAAACATCGGAGAGCCCAGTCCGGCGGGAACGCCGGTCGCCAGACATTCGATCACGCCGCCCACGGAATCGGCGCGACTTTTCGCCTCCAAAATGGCGGCGTGCATCTTCTCGCCCGCCTCCGGAGAAAGCACCGGAAATTCCCCCGCCGCAAACGCCGGAAGCGGAGTCTGGCTGCAATAGTCCGGAACCGTATCGGCAACGCCGCCAAGACTCGAAATATGCGCACGCACCTGAATGCCCCGCCGCGCAAGGATCTGCATACAGACGCCTCCGGCAACGCAGATCGGCGCGGTCAGCCGTCCCGACGTGTGCCCGCCGCCGGCCACATCCTGAAAGCCGTGGAACCTCCGCCCGATCGCATAGTCCCCGTGCCCCGGTCTCGGCACGTCCCGCAAATTATCGTAATGCTGGGATTTTGTATTCGTGTTGCGGATCAGCGCCGTAAGCGGCGCGCCGCAGGTGATATTTCCCACAAGCCCGGACAGGAACTCCGGACGATCCTCCTCCTTTCGCGGCGTAGCGTAGTCCGCCTGTCCCGGCGCGCGCCGGTTCAAAAACGCCTGCAATTCTTCCGTATCGACCGCTTCTCCCGCAGGAAGCCCGTCCACCGTTACGCCGATCGCCGGCGAGTGGGACTGTCCCCACACCGAAACCTGAATCCGTCTGCCAAAAATAGATGCCATAACTTTCCTTTCTGCGCGCCCGCGCGTCCGATCGGAACCTCCTCCGTCAGAGTCCGTCCTGCCGCAAAGCCGCTGCCTATGCCAAAAAGTCTTTCAGCTCCGTGATCTCCATCGAGCGGATCTCGCAGCTTCCGAAGCCGTTCGGCACGATCAGATGGATCCGATTGCCCGCCCGCTTCTTATCGGCGGTCATCACCTCATACATCTGCTCGACCGTATATTCCGAGGTCTGAGGAAGCTCAAATTTCTCGCAGAGCCGCCGCAGAATGTCCAGACTTTCCTTGGGGCAAAGCCCGTGCCGAACCGCCGCCTCCGTAACGATGCACATGCCCGCCGCCACGGCTCTGCCGTGGGACTGCCGGTAGCCGCTCAGCGCTTCGATCGCATGTCCCACGGTATGCCCCAAATTCAAAAGCTGCCGTTTGCCTCGGTCAAATTCGTCCTCGGCAACGACGTCGCGCTTCCGCTCCACGCAGATCGCAAGGATCTCCTCCATGCGGTCCTCCACCGGAAGCAGCAAAAGCCGCAGCAGCTCCGGATCGCCCAGCATTCCGTATTTGATGACCTCCGCGAAGCCGTCTTCAAACGTCTCCTTCGGAAGCGTTGCCAGCGTGTCAATATCGCACAGAACCAAGTGGGGCTGATAAAACGCGCCGACCAGATTTTTGCCCTCCGGCAGGTCGATCGCCGTTTTGCCGCCGACCGAGGAATCCACCGCCGCCAGCACCGTCGTGGGAAGCTGAACAAACGGAATGCCACGCAAATAGCTCGCCGCGGCAAAGCCGGTCAGATCGCCGACCACGCCCCCGCCGAGCGCCACGAGAACGTCGGTTCTCGTCAGGCGATTTTCCGCCAAAAAGCGCAGCAGCGCGATATAGTTTTCCGGAGACTTGGAAGCCTCGCCGTGGGCGATCACAAAGCGGAGCGGCTCATAGCCCGCAGCCGCCAAGCCGCTCTCCACACGCTCCGCATAGAGCGGCTCCACATGGTCGTCGGTCACGACGCATGCCTTTGCGCCTCCTGCGGCGGCGCGGATGCGTTCGCCCGCCTCCTGCAAAAGTCCCGCTCCGATCATTACCGGATAATTCCTGCTTGCCGTCACGTTGATCGTTCTCATCTTCGTCTCTCCTTCATTTTACGTTGCCGTCGATCTGCTCCTTGCGGTGTTTTCCGTCCGCCAGCAGACCGCGCAGCGTCTCCGCGTCCTCGTTCTCGATCGCCCGCTCGTATTCCTGCAGCGACCCGATCAAATGCCGCAGTTCAAAAAGCAGCGGCTCCTTATTTTCCAAAAACAGCTCCGTCCACATATCCTCCGCCAGCCACGCGACCCGCGTCAGATCGCGGTAGCTGCCCGCGGAAAAGCCCTTGTGCGCCGTCGCCGTGGGACTTTTCACATAGGCGTTGGACACGACGTGCGCAAGCTGCGAGGTGAACGCGATCATCTCGTCGTGCCGCTTGGCGGTCGTCACGGTGATATGGGCAAACTGCGCCGGCGCAAGCAGATTTTTGACCGTATCGAGCAGCCGGATGTTGTTTTCCTCCGGCGGAACGATGATCATCGACTTGCCCTCGTAGAGCGAACCGTCGCTGTATTTATAGCCCGAATAGTGCTTTCCCGCCATCGGATGACCGCCGACAAACGTAAAGCCGTATTCCTCCGCAAGCGAAAAACCGACCTCGCAAACGCCCTGCTTCGTTCCGCAGCAGTCGATCACAAAGCCCCCCTTTGCAAAATAGGGAGCATTTTCCTGCAAATAGGCAACGGCTGTCTTCGGATAGAGCGCGATCAGCAGCAGATCGCATTCCGCGAGCCGCTCCCGCGTCAGCTCCCCGTCCATATCCTCGCTCAGAAGCGCCAGCTTTGTGATCTTTGTGCTTTTATCGTACCCGTAGACCGTCCACGCCCGCGACTCCTTATACGCCTTCAGCAAAGAGCCGCCGATCAATCCCAGCCCAACGACCCCCACGGTTTTCTTTTCCTTATTCATCTTTTCTCTGCTCCTGTCTTCCCTTTCGGCGCGGCACAATCCGTCCTTCTCCCATGCCCCCGCTTCGCGCCCGTCATGCCAGCAAGGCGGCTCCGCGCCGGTTCGCTCTTTTGCTATTGCAGCGCCGCGTGTACCTTCCGCACCTTTTCCGCAACCTGTGCAAACTGATCGGGCGTCAGCGACTGCGCCCCGTCGCAAAGAGCCTTCGGCGGATTGTTATGCACCTCAATGATCAGCCCGTCCGCTCCAGCTGCGGTCGCCGCCAGCGCCATCGGCTCGACCATTCGCGCAATGCCCGTGGCGTGACTCGGATCTACGATGATCGGAAGGTGGCTCAGCTCCCGCAGCGCGGGAACCGCCGAAAGATCCAGCGTATTCCGCGTAAACGTCTCGTAGGTGCGGATGCCGCGCTCGCAGAGAATGACCTGCTCGTTGCCGCCCGCCATAATGTATTCGGCGCTCATCAAAAGCTCCTTCAGCGTGTTCGCCAGTCCGCGCTTCAAAAGAATCGGCTTATGCAGCTTGCCCAGTTCCTTCAAAAGCTCGAAATTCTGCATGCTTCTCGCGCCGACCTGAATGATATCCACGTCCTCGAACAGCGGCAGATGCGCGGCGCTCATGATCTCCGTGACGATCGGCAGACCGGTCGCCTTTTTTGCCTCCAAAAGAAGCTCGATGCCCTCGGCGCGCATTCCCTGAAAGTCGTAGGGCGAGGTCCTCGGCTTAAATGCGCCGCCCCGAAGCAGACCGGCTCCCGCCGCCTTTACCCGGGAAGCGACCTCCAAGATCTGCTCCTCGGACTCGACCGAGCAGGGACCGGCGATCATGACCATACTGCCGTCGCCGATCGTCACGTCGCCGACGCGGATGACCGTGTTTTCCGGATGGAACTTCCGGTTTGCCTTCTTGAACGGCTCGCTGATCCGCTTTACGCTGTCCACCATCTCAAGCGACGCCACAAGCTCCTCGTCCACCCGGCTCGTATCTCCGATCAGCCCCAGAACGGTCTGGTACTGCCCCTCCGAAATATGTACGCCGAGTCCCTGTTCCTCGAACCATTCGATCAGCTGATCGCGCTGCTGCTTTGTTACCCCATGCTTTAATACTGTAATCATTTTCCTCTGTCTCCTGTGTTTTATACTAATTCTTCATAGCTTCCCAAATATTCAAACTCCTCGCACTCGTTTTGCAGCACCGTCAGAAGCTCCGCAAAACGCGGCTCATAGACCGAAGTCTCGAAGTCGAAATAGAACTGAAACTCAAAATCCCTTCCCTGTCTCGGCCGGCTCTCCAGCTTTGTCAGGTTGCAGTCGTAGTCGTTCAAAACCTTCAAAATTCGGTACAGACTTCCCCTTCGATGCGTCAGAACCGCCATGACCGAGGTGCGGTTCGCGCCCGGAAAGATCTTTAACTGCTTCGAGATGCAGATAAACCGCGTATAGTTATTGTCCCGGTCCTGTACGTTTGCTTCCAAAAGCTCCAGCGGATATTCCTGCGCGCAGTGGACGGACGCCAGCGCCGCCGCCGTGTCCGAAGGGCTTTCCGCCACCAGCTTCGCCGCCACCGCCGTGTTGGCGACCTCGTGAACCACGGCAAACGGGAACTGCTTGAGATATTCCGCGCATTGGGCGATCGCCTGCGGATGCGAGTAAATATCGGTGATCTGCGCCTTTTCGGTTCCCGGCTTCGCCAGCAGATTGTGATTGACCTTGATGCGCACGCTCCGCACGATGTTGAACCGGTGCGCCTGCATCAGATCGTAGATCTGGTTCACGGAGCCAGCCGTGCTGTTTTCGATCGGCAGCACGCCGTACTCGCACAGCCCCTTTTCAATGGCGGCAAATACCGCCGCAAAGGTTTTTACATATACGATGTTCGGATAGGCAAACACCTGCTCCGCAGCCTGCTGCGAATAAGCCCCCTTCGCTCCCTGACACGCCACCGTGGCGTATTTCGGAAACATCCGCTCGGTCTCCCGGATGGAAAGCGCCAGCCGCTCCGCAAGCGAGCCGTTCTGCTTCGCTCCCTTTGCCGCCGTCTTTTCCAGTCTTGCCAACTCCTCCCGCTTCTCATAAAGCGCCCGGATCTGTTCCTCGATCCGGCTTTTTTCGCTGCGGATCTGTTCACTGTCCTGCTGCATTCGTCCAAGTCCCTTCTTTGGTTTTCGTTTTTCCGCATTTTCCTCTCCGCCTGCGGCGGGTCGCTTGAGCGGCACAGTTTCACTCCACCGCGGTGCGAGCCTCGGCGGAGCGTTTTTTGTTTCATAGGACGCATTTTCCTATGAAACAAAAAAACCGATGTTTGCTGTGGCAAACACCGGTTACGAAACTCGCTTCAAACTTCTTTTTCAGCCTCGTGGAGATGTTTTTTCACAGCAGAAAACGCCGGCGCAGTAATAATAGCCCCGGAAGCCAAAAAAGTAAAAGACATTATTCGACTGATGCTCTTTACTTAACTCTGCCATGAGATTTCTCCCTGCCGAGCCTTGCGGCTCAATTTTCCGTAAGTATAACTCGGATGCGGGCGTTTGTCAAGCGGCAAGTACTCCAAAAAGCAATAGCACCGGAGTTTTTAAGCTCCGATGCCATTGCTTTATAAAGTAGCGTCAAAATAAGGATATCAGCAAAATCATTGCGTCCCTCCGTCGCTTCTTGCGACGGTCGTGAGGAACACTTCAAACCGTTCCCTGAATAACGGACATGATGACAACCAAGACAAAAGAAATCAGTGCGGCAGTTATCATAAGTTTCGCTCTTTTCGGTTTACTTGTCTTCCATACGGCAAACAAGATCAAACCGATCAACGGCGAAAGCAATGCCAAAATAAACCAAAGCACGTCTCCGGGATTCGCCTCCTTAGGCTGCATCGCCTCCTGCGGAACACCACAATGGGGGCAAATAACTGCCATATCATCCAGTTGATTGCCACATTTTATACAGTATTTCATCCTTTCCCCTCCACTTTTTTGAATTAACAAAACAGCAACTGCGTTATGGATATATCTGCGCAATTACCATTGCGATGCTCTCTTAAAAAGGTAATAATAGGGATACTGTTCACGAAGCTCCTGTATAATCGCAATAACTACCAAAATACCCAGAATTGTTGCAATCAGCGCACCGAGCCCCGCCTTCTTTGCCGCATTCGGTCTGCTTGAAGTCCAGATACAATACAATATCAAACCGACCAGCGGACAACAAAAGCCCAAAACAAACCAACCCCAGCTGTTGGAATCGCCCTCCGTCGTCTTTACCACCTCCTGTTGAACACCGCATTTGGGGCAAATCACCGCCATATCGTCCAACTGATTTCCACAATTTTTGCAATACTTCATTTCTACTTTCCTTTCTCTCCTGTATGTATTTTCTTTACTGTCCGGAGCCGGATGCTATGATGCTTCCCTTCATTTCTTTTCTGGAAAGCCCCCCTTTGATCCTGCCCCGTTCTCCGCAGTACGAACAAACGGAATGCCTGTCCACACCGTTGTAGCAGGTCATCTTTCCGCAGGAACCGCACCAAGCCAGTTCCTTATTTCCACACCAAGGACACTTATACTGCGGACCGTTTCTCATTTTGGAAAGCTCCAGCCGGGAGTTTTCGGCAGAGCTTACCTGCTGCCCGGTTGGCAGCTCCTTCACGCCATACGTCAGCACCCAGCTATCGTCCGCGCCTAGGTCAAACCTCGGATAAAAGGTCTGCTTTGCAGTCCCGCATTGTGCCTCCCAAAAAAACAAATTTTCGGTCGTTCCGGTTGTTTCCTTCGTCTTCGTATATTGATCCAACATATTCTGCAGCGACAGGATAAAAGGCTTGTTATCCAACAAACCGATTGCCTTTTGAAGACACGAAACAATCCTTGACTTCTCCCAGCAAAGATTACAGCCCGGAAACTCCTCCGCATTCTGTTCCATCATGGAGATGCAGTCGTGATATGCCGTAAAGAATACCATATTTTGAAACTTCGTTTTTGCCGGCGCATCCAGATTATCGTCAAGACTCTCAAATAACGCAATTCCAGTGCGGATCTTCTCGATGTCCTTGGTCTCTCTGCCCATACGCAACTGTGCACATGCGCCCAATGCAAGTACATAGAGGTTAACTTCCGACTTGTTTAATAACGTACGGGTATCCTCATAGCGTTTTTCAGAGTATGCAACATAGGCTACATAAGCTAAGCTTCGCCAGCAAAAACTGCCTAGCACATCCTTCTCCTCTTTGTCCAAGCCCTTATTGAATTCATCCGATCTTTGATACTTTTCGAAATATCCATATGCCTCAAGGGCATATTTACTCAACTCAACCGGACGAAGGTCTACTTCTACATAATAGTTCGCCAACATCAGAGCATTCTCCCCTGCGGAAAAAGCATACGCAGGTACGTCCGGATAGTCTTCACAGATGGCAGCCGATGTTTTATAAAGCGATTCCACCTCCGAAACATACGGCATCATATGAACCGCATTTTGCGGTGCCATAAAACGATTCGCCAAATCGCCTACTTTTTTAATATGGTTCTTGCAAAATTCAGACCCTCTCACCGCGCTCATTGACACCACCTCCTCAAAGTTTTTTTACCGTTTCCCATTCCGTTCGCGATCCCCTTAAATATTGTATCGGAACTGACGGATCAGATAATCCACATCGCGGTCGCTCAAACCATAGCGGGCAATCAGCTCCGCCTGTATGCGCCGCAAAAGCTCACGAGCCTCACCGGAGTCGCGGTCGTTGGCAGCCTTGATCGCTGCAAGATACTTGTTGTAATCACCGGAATTCATTTTATTCTCCCCCTCTCTTCCTGTATTTTATCTTTTCTTCAAAAATGTTTTTTTGAGGCATAGCTCCTCTCATCAATTTATAGTGCGGCATCACCTCCGTATTTGTGTCCATAAGCATGTAACGGTCAGTTTGCGATCTCCTTGTTTCAATAAAGAAGCCAACAAGCCAAAATAAATAACACCCCACTGACCAGCGAATATTTTCCCGCCTTGGTAACAATCTGCAGTATGGCGTACGGCGATTCCTTTTCCTTCCCTAAAGAAGCTCTTTGCGCGTTCGGCACTTTTACAGCCCTTACGGCAAGCCCCAGCAAATACATAACCAGCCATCCCAGACACAACCACCCAATATAGAACGGATAGTCTATAAACTGCACCTTATGTCTTATTATGTCAATGAAATTATCCGAGGGCGAGCGTAACTGAAAGACGCTGCCGAAAATAAGCAGCCAAAACCCCGTATGATAGCATTGCACGAACATACAGGCTTCGTCAGACAGCAAATCCAGCTGCCCCACCGGCAACTGCGGCTTTTGTTTTGACGGCGACGCAATATAAATATGCAGGAGCAGCATAGCCGCGGAAAAATTTAAGCAGCAAGCCAATACCGGAAGAATTTCCACCTCATATACCCAATAATTAAATATCCTGTATAAATCAAAGTACTGGAACAATCCGACACGTACATCGATCTGCACCAGAAAGATCCATGCCAGCAGCAAAAGCATCAAGCACCTGTTACAAAGCTGCCGAAAGAGCTTTGGGAATCCGCGATCCCATGCGCTTTTCCAAACAGGCTCAGCGCTCGTCGTCTCCTTCTCAGCGGCAGCTCTGCTTGGTCCCGGCGTCTCCTTCTCTGCGGCAGCTCTGCCCGGCCCC
>JAUNGI010000044.1 GCA_030524525.1 Lachnospiraceae bacterium | reverse complement strand
TTATACCATGATCTCGTGCGCTTTGGCGCACACTAAGTTCAGAAGTGCTAAATGCGCAGCATTTTGCACATTGTTCCATAATTTTCTGATAACAAGAAAATAAAAAGGCTCCCGGATATCCTCCCGAAAGCCTTTTGTTTTCTCGTTTATACGTTCTTCGCAGAGCCGTCGTCCTTCGGACTTCCAAACTGCCCTTTGATGTCCGTTCCCTTGGCATTGTTGTAAAATCCGGTCGCCTGCGTTCCGTTTGCGGCGTTGACCATGTCCAGCCACAGATTCACCTGCTCCTGCCAAGCCTTTGCCGCTTCCGGCTGGGTAAGGTTGAACTGTGCGTTCCCAAGCGAATCCTTCGTGTTTACCGCCTCAACCTTCAGCGTGCAGATCTTCTTCTTTTCCTTATCGTACAGCTCCATCCATTTACCGTTCTTTTTTCCGTTCACATGACCAAGCTGACTGCGCTCCACACGAAAGGCATTCTTATAGGTAATATTTTCCCCGTCCTTGCCGGAGATCGAAAGGGGCGCAATGTAGATCCGATCCTTGTTGAAGCCGATCGCATAATACCAAAAGCGCCGAATCCGCTTTCCTTCCATCGGACGGCTCTCCGACGTCATCCAGTTGGCGTATGCGGGCGTCACGGAATCTCCGTTGGAGATCTCCTTTACGATCTGCTCGACCCGCTTCTTTGCCGCGCTGTCCACACCTTTCTTCTTGTTGAGAATGTTGGGTATGTACATCGCAATAATAACGATCACGGCGATTACCGCAAACGCGATCGCCCCATAGCCCGTAGACGTAAGTCCGTTGTCGTCGAACAGCTTCGTCTCGGCGATGTTAAATAATTTGTAGAATTCGGTTTTCAAACTCTCTCCTACCTCCATATACCGCAGTATTTCCCGAATCGACCGGGCAATTTTATTATATCCTTATCGCCGCCGATTTGCAAGCGGTATCATATTCCTTATCCAGCCCTTCGAAAAAGGCATTGAAATCTGCCTGAAACAATTTTGACAAAGCGACCAGCTCCGACACGCGAATGTTGTAAGTACCGCATTCGATCTGCGAATAGCTGCTTCGCGAGATTTCAAACCCCTGAAGCTGTAACTTGGCAACCACCTCCTCCTGCGTAAAACCCGCGCGTCTGCGAAGCGCGCGAATATTGTTTCCAATCTGCCAATCCTGTTTGATTTTCTGTCCCATCCTTCGACTCCTATCAAGCTTTTTTTGCAATCAATAAATTGCAGCAGTGTCTTGATTTTAGAGGTTTTTTATGGTAGTCTTGCAATGTATAGATTGCAATCTAAGTTTTTACTTAAAGCAAGGAGGAATATACCTAAATGAAATACGACAGAAATTTTCTTGTTCCCTATTTGCAAAGCGTTTATAACACTGAATTTGCTTTGCAAAGTATGATCTCTCAGCATAAGAAAGTTAGTATTGATCTACAAAGCAAAAACGCTTGGCAGAATGACAATATTATGTTTATGGTTGATCCGGTTCCGCCAACGATAGAGCAGTTTCACAAAAGCTATGGCTACTGCCTCAAAAAAGGCTATAACTGGTTTTTTTGGATGGAAATTAAGGTTTTGTACAAGCTATTCTTATTTACTGTCTCGTTGTTTCCCGCTGCCTTTGTGATGCGCCCAATATTTTATATCATGCGTCATTTTTCTTCATCAGCAGTGACGTTCCTAGGTATTTGTTTATGGCTTTTCGTGTCATA
Organism: Lachnospiraceae bacterium; assembly: GCA_030524525.1. Lineage (GTDB taxonomy): Bacteria > Bacillota > Clostridia > Lachnospirales > Lachnospiraceae > ISDg. Next base: position 17,517 of record JAUNGI010000044.1, on the reverse strand, counting down.
TTCCATCATTGCGCTGCTATACGGTACTTACTTATACTTAGATCAAGGCGACAGAGAAATGCTTCAGGATGCCAGAAAACATTATGAGCACGCCCACAAAATGCACCTACAGTTTAAGCAATACGACAACATCATGGAAAGAAACAAGAAACAGCTCGGTGCCTTAACCACCGAGATCGACAAGCTAAAGATCATGAGAGAAAAGGTCTACGAACCCAACGTTATTCCAAAACCGTTTCGGAGCCTGCCCTTCGCTTATTTTCTCTACGACTACTTCTCTTCAAGTCAAGCAGATGATTTGGATATGATCATTCAAACCGCTATGCTAAACAATATACAAGCAGAGTTGAAAACGATTCAGAACAAATTAAACAACATTATTCAAAACCAGTATGAAATGGTAAATCAACTCGATGAAATCTGCACGCGTGCAAGGACAATTGAAGCACAGAATTACGAGCAATTAAAAGCACTTGCGCAAATGGAAGAAAATCAGCAGCTGCAAAACAGCTATCTTCAAATGATAGCCGCAGACGCCAGCGCAAGCGCCTATTTTTCAGAGACGACCTGCCTAATTGCATTAAAGAACGATTTATAGAGAGACAGACGCACAGAACGGGCGCAGTCAGGAAGCCTGCAGCGGACTTTGTCAGCCGCAGCTTCCTCTCCGCCGAAGCGCGTTCCTCAGCGAAACGTTTTGTTTTATAAGAAACCGCCGTTCCCAATAAAATCAAAAAGGCTTCCGGGAATTTCCCGGAAGCCTTTGAAATTGCTTGGTTTTCTGCGGATTACTCGATAATGGTTGCTACCTTACCGGAACCTACGGTTCTGCCGCCCTCACGGATAGCGAAGCCAAGACCCTGCTCCATAGCGATCGGATGAATCAGCTCGATGGTCATCTCGATATTGTCGCCCGGCATGCACATCTCAACACCCTCAGGAAGGTTGCAAACGCCGGTAACGTCGGTAGTTCTGAAATAGAACTGCGGACGATAGTTGTTGAAGAAAGGAGTATGACGACCACCCTCGTCCTTGGTCAGAACGTAAACCTGAGCGGTAAACTTCTTGTGGCAGGTAACGCTGCCCGGCTTACAGATAACCTGTCCTCTTACGATATCGGTTCTCTGAACACCACGAAGCAGTGCGCCGATGTTATCGCCGGCCTGTGCCTCGTCAAGGAGCTTACGGAACATCTCGATACCGGTTACAACGGTCTTGCGGTTTTCTTCCTTAACACCAACGATCTCAACTTCGTCGTTCAGATGAAGCGTACCACGCTCAACACGACCGGTAGCTACGGTACCACGACCGGTAATGGTGAATACGTCCTCGACAGGCATCAGGAACGGCTTGTCGGTCTCTCTCTGAGGATCCGGAACGTACTCGTCAACGGTCTGCATCAGCTCAAGGATCTTGTCGCCCCACTCGCCGCTCGGATCTTCCAGAGCCTTGAGAGCGGAACCCTTAACGATCGGGCAATCCGTGAACTCGTACTCTTCCAGAACTTCGGTGATCTCCATCTCAACCAGCTCAAGAAGCTCAGGATCGTCAACCATATCGCACTTGTTCATGAACACTACGATATAAGGAACGCCTACCTGACGGGACAGAAGGATGTGCTCCTTCGTCTGAGCCATTACACCGTCGGTAGCGGCTACAACGAGGATAGCGCCGTCCATCTGAGCAGCACCGGTGATCATGTTCTTAACGTAGTCGGCATGGCCGGGGCAGTCAACGTGTGCGTAGTGACGGTTCGGAGTCTCATACTCAACGTGTGCGGTAGAGATGGTGATACCTCTTTCTCTCTCCTCCGGAGCCTTGTCGATGTTCTCGAAGGCTACGGCTTCGCCGGTGCCATATCTCTCATGAAGAGTCTTGGTGATTGCAGCCGTAAGAGTGGTCTTGCCATGGTCAACGTGACCGATGGTACCGATATTACAATGCGGCTTGCTTCTTTCAAATTTTGCTTTTGCCATTGGAAAATTCCTCCTTAAATGAAATTAATAGAAGTCTTCATAAAATCCATATGCCCTCATTATATTTCATGACGGAAATAAATTCAAGCATAATTTGCTAATCTGTCCCTCTAAGTTTACTTAGAAGGCTTATTGTTCAGCACCTTTTCCTGAACGCTCTTGGGTACAGGCTCATAGGAGCTGAAGAACATGGAATATGCGCCGCGTCCCTGCGTCTTGGAACGAAGGGTCGTTGCATAACCAAACATTTCGGACAACGGAACGAATCCGCGGATCAGCTTGGTTCCGTTAACATCCTCGGAGCCCTCGATACGACCGCGGCGTGCGCTGATGTCGCCGATCACGTCGCCCATATAATCCTCGGGAACCGTTACCTCCACACGCATGATCGGCTCAAGGAGAACCGGATCCGCCTTTCTCATCGCATCCTTGAACGCCATGGAACCGGCGATCTTGAATGCCATTTCGTTGGAGTCCACCTCATGGTAGGAACCGTCGTAGCAGTTTGCATGGATGCCGAGCACCGGATATCCGCCGAGGATACCTGCTTTCATCGCATCCTGAATACCTGCATCGACAGCCGGGATATATTCCTTCGGGATCGAACCGCCGACCGTGGAGTTCTCGAACTCATAGAACTTCTCGCCGTTGACGTCGATCGGGGTGAAGATGACTTTACAATGTCCGTACTGACCGCTGCCGCCGGACTGCTTCTTGTACTTGCTGTCCACGTTGACTTCCTTGGTAATGGTCTCCTTGTAGGCAACCTGAGGAGCGCCTACGTTTGCCTCTACCTTAAACTCGCGAAGCAGACGGTCTACGATGATCTCAAGGTGCAGCTCGCCCATACCTGCGATCAGAGTCTGTCCGGTCTCCTCGTTCGTTGAAACGCGGAACGTCGGGTCCTCTTCTGCAAGCTTTGCAAGCGCCTCACCCATCTTATCCTGACCTGCCTTGGTCTTAGGCTCGATCGCCACCTCGATAACCGGTTCCGGGAATTCCATGGACTCGAGAATAACCGGAGCCTTCTCGTCGCAGATGGTGTCGCCGGTGGTGGTAACCTTAAAGCCTACGGCTGCCGCGATATCGCCGGAATAAACCTTTTCCAGCTCCATACGCTTGTTGGCATGCATCTGGAGAATACGGCCCACACGCTCCTTCTTGTTCTTCGTTGCATTGAGAACATAGGAGCCTGCGTTCATCGTTCCGGAGTAAACGCGGAAGAACGCCAGCTTTCCGACAAACGGATCGGCCATGATCTTGAACGCAAGCGCCGCAAACGGCTCATCGTCCGAAGACTTTCTGGTCACTTCGTTGCCGTCCTCGTCAACGCCCTTGATATCCGGGATGTCGGTCGGCGCCGGCAGATATTCGATGATGGCATCCAAAAGCTTCTGCACGCCCTTGTTTCTGTATGCGGAGCCGCACAGAACCGGGATGATCTCGGTCGTAATGGTGGCCTTCCGAAGCGCCTTCTTCAGAGCGTCAACATCCGGAATTTCCCCTTCCAGATACATCTCGATCAGGTCGTCGTCGGTCTCGCAGATGGCTTCCACCATTTTCTCGCGATACTCCTCCGCCTCATCCTTCATGTCGTCCGGAACGTCCTCAATACGAACGACGTCGCCCTTATCGTCATCAAAGAAATACGCCTTCATTTCCATCAGGTCAACGATACCCTTGAAGGTGTCCTCTTTCCCGATCGGAAGCTGCAAAGCGACCGGATTCTTTCCAAGTCTGCTTCTGATCATGTCGATTACGTTGTAGAAATTCGCACCGGAAATATCCATCTTATTTACGAATGCAATTCTCGGTACGTTGTACTTGTCTGCCTGACGCCAAACGGTCTCGGACTGCGGTTCCACGCCGCCCTTTGCACAGAATACGCCGACGGCACTGTCCAATACACGCAGAGAACGCTCTACCTCAACGGTAAAGTCCACATGTCCGGGAGTGTCGATGATGTTGATCCGGTGTTCCAGAGCGCCGGCCTTCGGCTTCATCTGCTCTTCCAAGGTCCAATGACAGGTCGTAGCGGCAGAAGTAATGGTAATACCTCTCTCCTGTTCCTGCTCCATCCAGTCCATGGTCGCAGTTCCTTCGTGAGTATCACCGATCTTGTAGTTTACGCCTGTATAGTACAGGATCCGCTCTGTAAGAGTCGTCTTACCGGCGTCGATATGAGCCATGATACCGATATTTCTTGTTCTCTCAAGCGGGTATTCTCTTCCAGCCAAGGATTTTTCCTCCTTTAATTAGTCGTTGCGCCTTACCAGCGGTAATGTGCAAATGCCTTGTTCGCGTCTGCCATCTTATGCATATCTTCTTTTCTCTTAACCGCATTGCCGGTGTTGTTCGATGCGTCCAGAATCTCGTTTGCGAGTCTGTCTACCATCGTCTTCTCACTTCTCTTGCGGGAGAACATCGTCAGCCAGCGGAGCGCCAGAGCCTGTCTTCTCTCCGGACGAACCTCTACTGGCACCTGATACGTTGCGCCGCCGATACGACGAGCCTTTACCTCAAGAACCGGCATCAGATTGGCCATAGCTGCTTCAAACACTTCCATGGCATCCTTTCCGCTCTTTTCGGCAACCTGCTCAAAAGCGCCGTAAACGATTTTCTGTGCGGTTCCCTTCTTGCCGTCCAGCATGATGTTGTTTACCAACTTGGTAACCACCTTGCTGTTATACACGGGATCTGCCAAAACATCTCTCTTCTGAATATGTCCTTTACGTGGCACGTTACTTCCCTCCTTAACTATTACCGGATGCTATCCGGCGATTAATTCTACGGTACTCACATTACTGTGTTCATGCTCGGAAATTTATATCAGCCCGCACCGCAACCACAAAACCTGCGACTGTCACGGTCTATGCCGTGAGTGAAATCTGCCTTGCACTATAAAATAGTAATGGTTTGTAACTGTTCTGATCTCTCGGAGATCGTTTTACTTCTTTGCGTCTTTCGGTCTCTTTGCGCCGTACTTGGAGCGTGCCTGACGTCTCTTTGCTACGCCGGCGGTATCCAGCGTACCGCGTACGATATGGTAACGGGTACCCGGAAGGTCCTTTACTCTGCCGCCGCGGATCAGAACAACGCTGTGCTCCTGAAGGTTGTGACCCTCGCCCGGAATGTAGCTCGTTACCTCGATTCCGTTGGAGAGACGTACTCTGGCGATCTTTCTGAGCGCGGAGTTCGGCTTCTTCGGCGTTGCGGTTCTTACTGCGGTGCACACGCCTCTCTTTTGCGGAGAAGACGTGCTGATGGATCTCTTTCTCAGAGAGTTGAAGCTCTTCTGCAATGCAGGTGCAGTGGACTTCTTCTCCATCGTCTGACGACCTTTTCTTACTAACTGGTTGAATGTAGGCATTCTTTCACCTCCTGTTAATTTTCGCTGTGGTTGTCGGTTGCAGATAACATCTATAATTAAATGAATTACTGCCTTTTTCAGAATGCAGACGGCTACGGGTCTGCATGGCGGCGCGATATGGCTGCGCTTGTGTGCTATCCATGGCACGGCGCTTATGCGTCATGTTGATTTTACGCTTGCGCGGCGTCATATCGCATGGTTTCGGCATGATGACGCGGCGCTTGTGCAAGCGAGGCTTGCACGGTTAACCCGATCCGCAGGAACGCGCTTTTACAAGCAAGCTTGCACAGCGCGTTCCTGCTGACCGGGCCAGCGCCGCTGTGATATGCTTACATGGATCATTGCGCGACTGTTTCGCTGCGATAAGCATACGGCATATGCGGATGATCTTGCCACTGCTTGGCTGCTGCCATAGACATATGCGGAGGATCCCGCCGCCGTTTAACCGCTGCCATAGACATTGCGGATGATCTTGCGGCCGTTTAACCGCTCTGCCAAGCGGCGTCTGCGGTTATGCTTTCCGACTGCGCGGGGTGCAGCCTGCCGAATAAATTTCTTCGCGCAAAAACAACGCACCTGCGTGCGCACCGCTTATTATACAAATTATGGTTTACTTTGTCAAGAATTTTTATTCGCTTTTCCCTGCTTTTTCTTGGAATCATTCCAGATCGTAGCCCTTGAGCATCCGGGCGCGGCTCGGGTGGCGCAGCTTCCGGAGCGCCTTTGCCTCGATCTGCCGGATCCGCTCTCTCGTTACGTTGAACTCCCGGCCTACCTCCTCCAGCGTACGGCTCCTGCCGTCGATGAGTCCGAAGCGGAGCTTCAGCACGCGGCGCTCCCGCTCGGTCAGCGTATCGAGCAGCTTTTCGATCTGCTCCTGCAGCATCAGATACGAGATCGCATCCTCCGGTCCCATCATGTGCTCGTCCTTGATGAAATCGCCGAGATGGCTGTCGTCCTCCTCGCCGATCGGCGTGTCCAGAGAGATCGGATCGGCGCTGACCTTCAGCACCTCGCGCACCTTTTCCACCGGCATGTTCATCGCCTCCGCCAGCTCGTTTTCCGTAGGCTCCCGTCCCAGCTCCTGCAAAAGCGTCCGGCTGACCCGGTACGTCTTGTTGATGACCTCGGACATATGCACGGGGATTCGGATCGTGCGGGACTGATCCGCGATGGAGCGGGTGATCGCCTGACGGATCCACCATGTGGCATAGGTACTGAATTTATAGCCCTTCGTGTGGTCGAACTTGTCCACCGCCTTAATGAGTCCCAGATTCCCCTCCTGGATCAGGTCAAGGAAGGAAAGCCCCCTGCCGACATAGCGCTTAGCAATGCTGACGACCAGACGCAGGTTGGATTCGGTCAAAAGGCGCTTGGCCTCCATATCGCCCTGTCCGATCCGGGTCGCAAGCTCGATCTCCTCGTCCACGGACAGCAGCGAATAGCCGCCGATCTCCCGCAGATACTGCTTCACGGGGTCGTCCGAAAGGGCGTTCGCCATTTCGTTCAGCTCCTCCGCGTCCACGATCGCGCTCGTCTCCTCGTCCATATTCAGAAGCGCCTGCTCGTCCGGCTCTTCCTCCTCCGGCAGACGCGTCAGGACCGAGATCCCGCGGGCTTCCAGATATTCGTATACCTTTTCATATTCCGTCTCGCCGCGCAGAACGTCCTTCATGCAGCGGTAGACCTGATCCGCCTCCAGTACGCCCTTGCTCTCGTTTCCCATCTTCACCAGCTCCGCCAGCTTCGTTTCAAATAATGCTGCTCGTTCGTCCATATATTCTCCGCCTCCAGAATACGCTCTGTTTTTCTCGTTTTATTTGTTCTCGTTTTCCTTCATCTTTCGGAAACAATACTGTATAATGTCGCTTCGCTTTACGATACCGATAAAAATATCGTTGTCGTCGATCACCGGAACAAAATTCTGATTGACCGCCATATTGATCAGATCCTCCACCTCCGCGTTCACGTTGACCGCGAGGTTATTGGTCTTTCTGGGAATTTTACTAACGGGAATATTCTCATAGTCTTTCCGGTTTATACCTATTTCTTTCTGAATTCCCCACAGCAGATCGCCCTCCGTGATCGTTCCGACATAGCGTCCTGCCTTGTCCAGCATCGGAATGGAGCTGTAGCGATGGTATTCCATCTTTTCCAGCACCTGCCGCAGCGTATTGGTATTGGTCACATGCGCGACCTCGTTTTTCGGGGTCAAAAAGAATAATATGTTCATGGGCTTCTATCTTCTTCCAATGTTTTCTATTTCTTTCCAAATGTCCGAAGTTTCCTGATTTTCGGACAGACGACGAGCCACATTATAGCATTATTGCTCGTTCTGTGTCAATAAAAGAAAGTGCGGCTTCTTGACAAAATCCCCGCCTTGCAATATAGTGGACGTAATCTTTGCCATAAAGCGAAAAGGAGTCAGCAAAAATGAAGATCAGAACCCGTTATGCGCCCAGTCCGACCGGCAGAATGCACGTCGGAAACCTGCGGACGGCTTTATATGAATTTTTGATCGCCAAGCACGAGGGCGGCGATTTTATTTTAAGGATCGAAGACACCGATCAGGAGCGCTATGTGGAGGGCGCCGTGGACATCATCTATCGGACGCTTGCCGAGACCGGTCTCGTCCACGACGAAGGCCCGGACAAGGACAAGGGCTTCGGCCCCTACGTCCAGAGCGAACGGATGGCAAGCGGGATCTATTTGGAATATGCCAAGCAGCTTATCGAAAAAGGCGAGGCGTACTACTGCTTCTGCACCAAGGAGCGTTTGGAGAGCCTGAAAAGCGTCGTTGCGGAAAGCGAGGACGGAAAAGAGATCACCAAGTACGACAAGCACTGTCTTTCCCTTTCTAAGGAAGAAGTTGCAGCCAAGCTGGCGGCGGGAACGCCCTACGTCATCCGTCAGAACATTCCCACGACCGGCACGACCACCTTTACCGATGCGATCTACGGAGAGATCACCGTCAACAACGAGGAGCTGGACGATATGATCCTCATTAAGAGCGACGGCTATCCGACCTACAACTTTGCGAACGTCATCGACGACCATCTCATGCAGATCACGCATGTGGTGCGCGGAAACGAATACCTGTCCTCCACGCCCAAATACACGCGCCTGTATCAGGCGTTCGGCTGGGAGGAGCCGGTCTATATCCACTGTCCGCTGATCACCAACGAGGAGCATCAGAAGCTTGCGAAGCGCAGCGGTCATTCCTCGTTCGAGGATCTGATGGAACAGGGCTTCGTTCCGGAGGCGGTCGTAAACTTTATCGCCCTTTTGGGCTGGAGCCCCGCCTCCAACGAGGAGCTGTTTACGCTCGACGAGCTGATCAAGGAATTCGATTACCGCCACATCAGCAAGTCGCCCGCCGTCTTCGACATGACGAAGCTCCGCTGGATGAACGGCGAATACATCAAGAAGATGGACAACGAGCGCTATTATGCAATGGCAAAGCCCTACATTCAGGCGGCGGTCAAGAAGGACTACGACTGGAAGCGGATCGCCGACTTGGTAAAGACCCGGATCGAGACGTTTTTGGACATTGCCGAAAAGATCGACTTTTTCGACGAGCTGCCGGATTACGACACTGCCATTTATACGCACAAAAAAATGAAGACCGACTCCGAAATTTCCCTGCGGGTCCTTCGGGAAATGCTGCCCCGCTTCGAGGCGCTCGACGATTACTCGATCCCTGCGATCGAAAAGGTCTGCATGGACTATGTCGCCGAAAAGGGGATCAAAAACGGCGTCTGCCTCTGGCCAGTGCGGATCGCGGTCTCCGGAAAGCAGAATACGCCCGGCGGCGCATACGAGATCATGAACATTCTCGGAAAGGAAGAGAGCCTGCGCCGGCTGCGCGTCGGTATCGAAAAGCTCTCCTAACAGGCTAAAATGAAACCGAACCCCGCTCAGACGGAAGCCATCCGTCACGGGGACGGCCCGATGCTGGTGTTGGCAGGGCCCGGTTCCGGTAAGACCACCGTCATTACCAACCGGGTCCTGTATCTTCTGACCCGGCGCGGCGTTCCGCCCGAACGGCTTCTCGTCGTCACCTTTACCAAAGCCGCCGCTGCGGAAATGCGGCAGCGCTTTGCGCATCTCTCCGGACGCTCCCGTCCGTCCGTTACCTTCGGCACCTTCCACGCCGTCTTTTTCCGGATCCTGCGCTATGCCTACAACTACAGCGCCAAAAGCATCGTCCGCGAATCCCAAGCCCTGCGTCTGCTGACCGCCATCCTGGATCGGCTCGATCCCGCGCTTTCCAAGGAGCCCGACCTCGTGCTTTCCGTATTGCAGGAGATCGCCCTGTACAAGGGAAACCACAGGGGGCTTCCCGGCGAGGCAGGGTCGGCGTATCTGCCCAAGAGCTGTTCCGCCGAGATCTTCTTTGCCGCCTTTCAGGAGTATGACCGGGCGCTGCGCGACCGCGATCTTGTGGATTTCGAGGACATGCTGCTCCTGACGTGGGAGCTTCTGACGGCGCGTCCCGACATTCTGGCGTTCTGGCAGTCGCGCTGGCGCTACATTCTGATCGACGAATTTCAGGATATCAACCGGCTGCAATACGAGATCGTCCGGCTGCTTGCCGCGCCGGAGAACAATCTGTTTGTCGTGGGCGACGACGACCAGTCCGTTTACGGCTTCCGCGGCTCCCGTCCGGAGCTTATGCTGCGCTTTCCCACGGACTATCCGAGCGCAAAAACCGTGCTGCTGAACGTCAACTACCGCTCTCCCGAACCGGTGGTTCGGGCGGCGCTTCGTCTGATCTCCGCCAACGAGACGCGCTATCCAAAGGCGCTGACCGCATGGAGAAAGGACGGCGAGCCGGTGCGGATGCGCCGCTTCGAGACCTGCTCCGAAGAAAACCGTTTTATCGTCGAGAGCGTCCGGGCGCTGCGGGAAAAACAAACGCCGCTCTCGCAGATCGCCGTGCTGTACCGCACAAACGCACAGCCGCGAAGCCTTGTCCGGGCGCTGCAGGAGGCGGAGCTTCCCTATTGCCTTCACGGGAGGCTGCCCTGTCTGTACGACAGCGTCCATGTGCTTCCCGTGCTGGCATACCTGCGTCTGGCATCCGGAGGCCGCCGGCGCTCCGACGCGCTGCTGATCGCCAACAAGCCGCTCCGCTATTTGCACCGGCAGGCGTTCCCCTCGGAGACCGTCGATTGGGAGCAGGCAAAGAGCTGGTACCGCGCGCAGGATAAGGAATATGTGGCGGAACGGCTTTCGCGCCTCCAATACGATCTCTCCATGCTCGGCGGAATGAACCCCTATGCCGCGATCCACTATATCCGAAAGATCGTAGGCTACGACAAGCATCTGGCGGACAGCCTGCATGCTCCGGAGGATGCGTTCGAGCTGCTGGACGAGCTTCTGGAGGACGCCCGAAGCTTTCTTACGATCCCGGAATTTCTCGCCCACGCCGACGTGGTCCGGTGGCAGGAAAAAGAAAATGCCGCCGGAACGAACCGCTGCGAGGACGGCGTCGCTCTGATGACATTTCATGGCTGCAAGGGACTGGAATTCCCCTATGTGTTTGTGATCGACTGCAACGAAACGCTGCTTCCCCACAAAAGGAGCCTGCTTCCGGAGCAGATCTGCGAGGAACGGCGGCTGCTTTACGTTGCCATGACGCGGACAAAGGAAGCGCTCTGTCTTTGCTCCGTCCGCAAACGATTCGGAAAGGTGCTGCCCGAATCCCGCTTTCTCGGCGAGCTCACGTCCCGGTCCTGATCCCCGCCTTCTCCTCGACCGCTTCCACGAACCGCCCATACTCCTCCGACCCGTGCAGGATCGAGAACGGCTTCTCCGCAAGCGCGCCGAGCAAATGCTGATACAGCGTTTCCTCCGTATTCTTCGAGGTTTTTGATCTGTCGTCAACATATCCCTCAAGCCAGAATACGTCATAGGCCGACCGTTCCGGACGCGTCTCAAACAGTTCCGCATATTTCAGCGCCAGCCGCAGATTTTCCAACGCCTTGTCGCCCTTGCCCACGGCGGAGTAAATTTCCGCGATCCGAAGATAACATTGGAAAACCCGCTCGTTATAGAATTTATGGTCGCCGCCGGTCAGCAGCTCCACAAGCTCCACCGCTTTTTTCAGCAGTGCAGCGCTCTTTTCCGGATCGTCCATCCCTTTGGACAGCCGGCATAAATTCGAAACGGACAGATCCATAAACGCAAGCAGGTTGTGCTGACGCTGCGTCCTCTCCATATCGCCCTGCAGGACATGCGGAAGCATGACCTCACGGCTTACCCATAGGCTCGGCATATTCACCGCAATATCGTAAGCCTCTCCGTATCTGCCAACCATAACGTAAGCAAGACAAAGCTGGTGCTTTCCCGAAAGCGTCACATAGCTTTCGCCCTTGTCAAGCCCGACAGCCTTATTGGTAAGCGAAACGACCTCGTCCCATCCGTCTGCCCCGCTTGCCCCCTCGCCGCACAAACGCATATAAAGAGAATGCGCAAGCTCGAATAGGAGCGCCGCGCTTCCGGGATAAAGCTTTACTTTTTCACGCAGGAAAGCGATGCTCTCCGTAATTTTTCCGTCCCTGTGAAGTGCGGCGTTATGCTCCAGAATTTTGCCGATCTCCTGCTGCTTCCGTTCCACATTCACGCCCAGCAGCTCGTCCACGGTAACATCGAAATAATTGGCTATCGTGGGCAGCAGCGTAATATCGGGATAGGTCGCGCCGTTTTCCCAACGGCTTACCGCCTGCGGCGACACCCCGCAGGCCTCCGCAAACTGTTCCTGCGTCAATTCGTTCCGCATCCGCAGTTTTTTCAGATTTTTTCCGAGTTGAAGCATGATAAGCCTCCTTCCGTTTTCTCCGAACCTCTGTCCCTATCCTAACGCTTTTCAGGCAAAAAATCCAGCGCAGTCCGGTTGAGAAGCTTTCAACCAGACCAAGAACGCTCAGACCTCCGGAAGGCGGCGGGCGCATCCCCTCCGCAGCCAAAAGCCGGAAGCCGAGGCTTAAACCTCGGCTTCCTCGTCTTCCAGAGCGTCCAGCATGTCCTCATCCTCCATATACTGGTCAAAGGCTGCCGACACTTCCTCAAATTCCTCGTCCGTCTCGATGTTTTCGAGCTTGATGTCGTCCTCGTTCTCAGGGTCTTGGAAAAATCGGTATAAATAAACCGGTGCATCCTCTTTGTTTTGAGGAAGCAGCGCAATATATTCTATCTCCCGCGCCGGAAAGATCGCGATCACGTCGCATACCAGTTCCTCATCGTTGTCCAGATACAGCGTCACCGTGTCCCGATCCAGATTTTCTTCGTAGTCAGCCATAGGCCACCTCCTGTTTTTTTCTATCATGATACCAGAAAAAGAGAGCCCGGTCAAACCCCTTCTCGCAAAAGCTGCCGCCTCCGCGGGGGCATTGCCTTTCCGCCCTTACCTATGATATACTTTTCCAAAACGGCGACGGTGCCGGGAAGGGAGGCTGCCATGGGAAAAGAAGTGTGCTTCGACGGTTTGGAAACGGTTCCGGTTCGGATCTCCGTCCGCGATCTGGTGGAGTTTATCCTGCGGAGCGGCGATCTGGACAACCGCTCCGCCCGCCGGGACGTTGACGCCATGCAGGCGGGGGCGCGGCTGCACCGGAAGATCCAAAAGCGGCAGGGCAGCTTTTACCAAAGCGAGGTTTCGCTTTCCCTGACCTCGCTCGTCGGCTGGGAGGAGCTGACCTTCGCGCTGGTGGTCGAGGGACGGGCGGACGGCATTCTGACGCTCGGCGCTCCGGAGACCTCGCTGCAGCTGGACAATCCGGCGCTGACGTTTTCCGACGTGCCCGCCGCCGTCGACGAGATCAAATGCGTCCTCCGCGACATTTCCACCGTTTCCGAACCCGTTCCGGCGCATCTGGCGCAGGCGAAATGCTACGCCTATATCTACGCGCAGCAGAACGATCTGGAACGGATCGCCGTGCAGATGACCTACTGCTCCTTGGACAACGAGCAGATCCGGTATTTCACGGAATTCTATTCGCTGAGCGAGCTGAAGGAATGGTACGCCTCGATCTGTCGGGAATACTGCAAATGGGCGTACTGGGAGACCAAGCACGCCGAGCTTCGCAACGCTTCCATCAAGGCGCTTCCGTTTCCCTTTGCCTACCGTCCCGGTCAAAAGGAGCTGGCAGCCGCCGTGTACCGGACGATACTGCGCAAAAAGCGCCTGTTTGTCGAAGCCCCCACCGGCGTCGGCAAGACGATCTCCACGATCTATCCGGCGGTAAAGGCAATGGGCGAGGGACTGACCTCCAAGCTGTTTTACCTGACCGCCAAAACCATTACCCGGACCGTGGCGGAGGACGCCTTCCGGCTGCTGCTCGACGGAGGGCTGCATTTTCTCCCGATCACCTTGACCGCCAAGGAAAAGGTCTGCGTGCTGGAGCAGCCGGACTGCAATCCCGCCGCCTGTCCGCGCGCAAAGGGGCATTTCGACCGGATCAACGCCTGCCTCTACGACATGCTCTCGGCGCTTTCCGAGGACGCCGCTTCGGGAGCCCAAACAGACGGCGGCTCCTCGGAAAAGCTCTTTACGCGGGAGTCGCTGCTTGCCTTTGCGGAAAAGCATCAGGTCTGCCCTTTTGAAATGAGTCTCGATCTGGCGCTCTTTGCCGACGCGGTCATCTGCGACTACAACTATGCGTTCGACCCCAACGTATATCTTCGCCGCTTCTTCGGCGAGGAGGCAGGGGACTACGTCTTTCTGATCGACGAGGCGCACAACCTTGTGGAGCGGGCAAGGGAAATGTACAGCGCCGTGCTCGTAAAGGAACGCGTGCTGGCGGCGAAGCTGGCGGCAAAGCCTCTGCCGCAGAATCGACAGGTTCTGAAGCAGCTCGACGCGGTCAACAAAAACCTGCTGGAGCTGCGGGCGCGCTGCGAGCGTCTTACGCTGCTTACCGAGGTGGACAACCTTTCCATGTCGCTCCTGCGTCTGCTGGGCGGCATCGAAACGCTGATGTCCGAAAGCAGGGCGCCCCTGCCCGACGCTCTGCTGCAGCTCTATTTTGACGCGCGGCATTTTCTTGCCATGCACGATATTCTGGACGATCATTTTCAGATCTACGGCAATTACACGGACGAACGGGAATTTTTTGTGAAATTGCAGTGCATGGACCCTTCCCGCCCCCTCCGACAGTGCCTTGACAAGGGTCGCTCGGCGGTCTTCTTTTCCGCCACGCTCCTGCCGATCCGCTACTATATCGAGCAGTGCGGCGGAGACGAGGACGACTATGCGGTCTACGCCCCCTCGCCCTTCTCTGCGGAAAACCGAAAAATTCTGATCGCGCCACAGGTCAACACCCGCTATTCCCACCGGGACGACGCGGAATTTCAAAAAATACGGGATTATATCCGCTGCTTCTGTCAGGCGCAGACCGGCAACTATCTCGTTTTTTTCCCTTCGTATCAGATGCTTTCCCAGCTTCTGCCCTATCTTCGGGAGCTGCCTTGGACGCTTTGGGAGCAGAAGGCAGGCATGAGCGAGACGGAACGGGAAGAATTTCTCGCGCATTTCGAGGAGAGCGGCGGCGAAACCCAGATCGGGCTCTGCGTCATGGGCGGGATATTCAGCGAGGGCATCGACCTGCGGGGCGAGCGGCTCATCGGAGCCGTTATCGTCAGTCCCGGACTGCCCATGTTCTGCCCGGAACGGGAGCTGTTCCGAAATTATTATGAGGAGCGCTGCCGCAAGGGGTTTGACTACGCCTATCTCTATCCGGGCATGAATAAAGTCCTCCAATCGGCCGGACGCGTGATCCGGACGACGGAGGACAAAGGAGCCGTTTTATTGCTGGACGACCGGTTCGACACGCGCCCTTACCGGGAACTGTTCCCCCGGGAATGGACGCCGAACGAAAGGGTCAGTTTGGAGACGCTTCCGCAGGTGCTTTCGGAGTTTTGGTCGTGTCCGGCATCCACAGATGCTCCGGAGCGCAGCTGACCCGAAAATGCCGGCTGCGGTAAGCGACCTCTCCGTCGGTATGTAAGTGCACCGCCCGGTCGGCAAGGATCTCCGCTTCCGCGCAGTCAAACGTAAGGATCTCCGGATGCTTCACATGGGTCCCGCGCAGCAGGGTCGGCAAAAGCGTCAGGAC
Organism: Lachnospiraceae bacterium; assembly: GCA_030524525.1. Lineage (GTDB taxonomy): Bacteria > Bacillota > Clostridia > Lachnospirales > Lachnospiraceae > ISDg. The sequence goes on along the minus strand of JAUNGI010000044.1, from coordinate 2,053 downwards.
CCGGAAACGCGAGATCCCGTGCGCAATGACAAGGGAGAGCTTTCCGTCCGTCGGGTTCGCCGCCGGAGCCATGCGCAGCCCGCCGCCCTCATAGGGATGGATCATAAAGCAGGCAAAGATCACGTCGCTGAACGAACGGGAGATCCCGTTTGAGATCAGGGTCATGCGAAAGCGCGGATTTTGAAACACCTGTCGGACGGCGGTCACAAAATAGCTGAGCTTGCCCGCATGGAGCCAGTTCAGCCGCTTCTTTAACGACGTGCGGTTCACCGCATAGCAGACCTCCGCGTCATAGCCGCAGCCGCAGCTTCCCGCGAAGCTCAGGGTCGTACGGTCCTCCTCCGACCGCGCCTCCGCATCCTCGTCCGCCGACAAACAGTCCAAAAGCTCTATTCTACCCAAGTCGAACGCTCGAAACCGCTCGGTCTTCAAAAGCAGCCGAAGCGCCTCCTCCGTTTTCTGCGGAAGTCCCATGCCCCGCGCGAAATCGTTTCCGGAGCCTGCCGGGACAAGCGCAAACCGAAGCGAATCGTTGATCACCAGCCCGTTGACCGCCTCGTTCAGCGTCCCGTCGCCGCCCACGACCCAAACGGTCTTTTCCTCCTGCGGCAGACTCAGCTCCCGCGCAAGCGCCTTGGCGTCGCCCGGCTGCCGCGTCACATGCAGCTCGTATTCCGCGCCCGCCTCCCGCAAAACCGTTTCCACCAGCTCGCGGACGCTCCGTTTTCTGCCGATACGGGCATTCTCATTCACGATCAGATGAAGCTTCATTCCCTTTTTCCTTTTCCGGCTCAGCCAAACGCTGTTCTTTTGCAATGTAGATCGGGCGATGCTTGATTTCCAGATACGCCTTGGAAAAATACTGTCCCAAAATGCCGATCATCAAAAGCTGTAGGCCGCCGATCAGCAGGATCACGGTGATGAGCGTCGGATAGCCCGCCACCGGATCGCCCCAGACGATGGTCTTGACCAATACCACGATCATCATGAGGAACGCCAGAATGCAGAACAGAAAGCCCAGCAGCGAGGAGATCGCCAGCGGCACCGTGGAAAAGGCGGTGATCCCGTCCAGCGAATAGCGGAGCAGACTTCCGAAGGACCATTTGCTTGTCCCTGCCGTGCGCTGGACGTTGTGATAGCCGATCCACTTCGTCCGAAACCCGACCCACGCAAAGATCCCCTTGGTAAAACGGTTGTACTCGCTCATAGAAAGCACGGCGTCCACCACCTGCCGCGTCATCATCCGATAGTCGGTCGCTCCCTGCACAATGTCGATGCCGGAGATCTTTCGATTGAGCCGATAAAAGCAGCGGGAAAAGAACGACCGGATCTTTCCCTCTCCGGTACGATCGACCCGGCGCATCGCGACGCAGTCGAATTCTCCCGACGCCAAGGAGCGGTACATTTCGGGCAGATACTCCGGCGGATGCTGCAAATCCGCGTCCATCACGACCGCATAGTCCCCGACCGAATTTTTCAGTCCCGCATAGATCCCCGCCTCCTTCCCGAAATTCCGGGAAAAGGAGATATAATGAACTCTCCCGTCCGACGCCGCCAGTTCCTTTAACATGGGCAGCGTGCGATCCTTGGAGCCGTCGTCGATAAACAGAAATTCCATGTCCAGCTCTCCGGCAAGGCCTTCGCTCACCCGGCAGATTTCCTGATAAAATGCCGAAAGCACTTCCTCCTCATTGTAGCATGGTACAATCACAGATAAGCATTGTTTTCTCATAAGAAACTCCATTCCGCATGCACATATGCAGCTTCATTCTAAACGATACCAAAAATGTTGTCAATGGCGCGCAAAAAAAGAATGCGCCCAAGATTTCCCTTTTCGGATTGTCACAGAACGCAGATTTCTGTAATATGATGTAAAAACAAGAATTATGGAGTCGTTTGGATGAACTACTATCAAACCTCGCAAATGAACCGGAGCTGCCAGAGCCCGCGAAGAACGGAAGCCGGTTCCGCCGGCTGCCCGTCCGCTTCGAGAATGAATTCCTGCTCCTCGAACTGTCAGTCCGCTCCCAGAATGGATCACCGCTCCTCGAAC
>JAUNGI010000008.1 GCA_030524525.1 Lachnospiraceae bacterium | reverse complement strand
GATCTCGCACTTTTTTTTCTTGTTCGGGTGTAACACATGTATTGTAAGCCTACAGCAATCCCTTTCTCCCCGGAAAAGTATGAATTTTTTGTAATCGCCGGGGCGGGGGCTTTTGAAAAATCGCCTCTTGGCAGGGGCGGCTTCCTTTGTTATACTGATTTTGGAAAAACGGCTGTGCCGGGGAAATTTTGTGCTGCGGAGGGAAGCTTATGAAGAAAACAGATCCGAGCGTCGAGGCTCGAAACCCGCTGACCGGGCTGGACTATCCCGATCCGGACGTGATCCGTGTGGACGATACCTATTACATGGTCAGCACGACGATGTACTTTATGCCGGGCTGCGAGATCCTGCGTTCGTACGATCTGGCAAACTGGGAGCACGCCGCCTATGTGTACGACCGGCTGGACGGCACGCCGGGGCAGACGCTCGCGGACGGGGAAAACATATACGGAAAGGGCATGTGGGCGGCGACGCTTCGCCACCACGGCGGGCGCTTTTACATCGTGTTCGTGGCGAACGACACGCGGAAAACCTACCTTTACACGGCGGAGCGGATCGAGGGGCCTTGGAAAAAGAGCGAGATCGAGGGCTTTTATCACGACGGTTCGCTGCTCTTTGACGACGACGGAAGGATCTATCTTGCGTACGGCAACCGCGACGTGCGGCTCGTGCAGCTTCGCGACGATCTGAGCGGGCCGATGCCGGGCGGGCTTTCGCGCGTGCTGGTGAGCGACGGGGACAATCCGATCTTGGGCTATGAAGGAACGCATTTTTATAAGATCAACGGGATCTATTATCTGTTCTTCATTCATTCGCTGAGGGACGAGTGGAAGCGCGTGGAGGCGTGCTTCGCATCGGATTCGCTGGAGGGCGAGTTTCGCGGCGGCGACATTCTGAACGACGATATGGGCTACTGCAATCAGGGCGTTGCGCAGGGCGGCGTGGTCGATACGCCGGAGGGCAAATGGTATGCCGTGCTGTTTCAGGATCGCGGCGCGGTCGGGCGCATTCCCGTGCTGGTGCCGCTTGTATGGAAGGACGGCTTTCCCGTGCCGGGAACGGACGGACGCGTGCCGGAAAGCTTTCCGGTAAGCAGCACCCGCCCCGAACACGAATACGAGCCCCTCGTGCGGAGCGACGATTTCCGCGTGCCGGAGCTGTCGGAGCTGCCGGCGGAGGAGGCGGCAAGGCGGTACGGCTGCTTTGGGCTTCGCAGCGCATGGCAGTTCAATCACGAGCCGGAGCCGACGCTCGTCGATTGGAAGAAGGAGCGGGGCGAGCTTTGGCTGCAAACGGGGCAGCTCAGCGGGAGCGTGGTGCAGGCAAGGAACACGCTGACGCAGAGAATGCGCTATCCGCGCTGCGCCGCCGAGGTGACGGTCGATGCGAGCCGTTTGAAGGAAGGCGACTGCGCGGGGCTCTGCGCGCTGCAGGGCTGCTACGGCTTTGTCGGGATAAGGAAGCGGCGGGGCAAAATGTATCTCGTAATGGTGAGCCGCGAGCCGGAGGACGGCTCGGAAAGTGCGGAGACCGAACGGGAGTGGGCGGCGGTTCCCACGGAGGAAAGCCGGGTCCGTCTGCGGCTGGAAGCCGATTTTACCGAAATGAAGGACGAAGCGAGGTTCTTTTACGAAAACGCAGGAAGGTGGGAGCCGATCGGCATTCCGCATAGGCTTCGGTTCCGGCTCGATCACTTTACGGGCTGCCGGTTCGGATTGTTTGTATATGCCGCCGAGGAGATCGGAGGAGCGGCAGGATTTTTGGAGTTTCGTTATGATTTTTGATACGCATGCGCATTATGACGACGAGCGGTTCGACGAGGACCGGGAGCGCCTGCTGGGCTCGATGGAGGAGCTGGGCGTGTCCCATATCGTCAATATCGGGGCGTCCATTGAGGGCTGCCGCGATACCGCGGCGCTCGTGAAGAAATATCCGGGCAGGGTGTTCGGCGCGGTGGGCATCCATCCCGAATACGCCGGGAGCCTGAACGAGGAAACGGCGGAGGAGGTCCGCGCGCTGTCCCGCGAGGAGGGGATCGTCGCCATCGGGGAGATCGGGCTGGACTATGCCGAGGAATTTGCCGAGCCGGAGGAACGGGAGCGGAACCATCGTTTGCAGCGGGAGTGGTTCGAGCGCTTTCTTCTGCTGGCGCGGGAGGAGCGAAAGCCCGTGATGATCCATTCGCGCGACGCCGCGGACGATACGCTGCGGCTGATCCGGCGGCACACGGAGACCGCAAGGCGGGAAGGCAGCTTCCGGGGCGGCGTGATCCACTGCTTCAGCTATTCGCCGGAGCTTGCGGAGGAATATGTGAGGCTGGGCTATCATCTCGGCATCGGCGGCGTGCTGACCTTTAAGAACGCCAAACGGCTGCCGGAGGTCGTGGAGCGCATTCCGCTCAGCCGGCTCGTGCTGGAGACCGACTGCCCGTATCTTGCGCCGGTGCCGTTCCGGGGGAAGCGGAACGAATCGTCGTATCTGCGCTATGTGGCGGAACGGCTCGCGGAGATCAAGGGGATTTCGATCGACGAGGTGGAAGCGGCGACCGAAGCCAATGCATGGAGGTTGATACATGGCGTACTTGAGTGATCCAAAGGAGACGATTGCGGTACTGAACCGCTATCATTTCGCTTTCAAAAAGCGGTTCGGGCAGAATTTCCTGATCGACTCCCATGTGTTGGAGAAGATCCTGCGGGCGGCGGAAATTACCCCGGAGGATACGGTGCTGGAGATCGGTCCGGGCATCGGCACGCTGACGCAGGCGCTCTGCGAGCATGCGAAGCAGGTCGTTGCCGTGGAGATCGACCGGACGCTCATCCCCATTTTGCGGGAGGACACCTGCAAGGACTACGACAACCTGACGCTGATCAACGACGACGTGCTTGCGGTGGATCTCCACGAGCTTTCCCGCAGGTTCGGGAACTGCCGCTTTCAGGTGGTGGCGAATCTGCCTTATTATATTACGACGCCCATTCTGATGGGGCTTCTGGAACGGCGGGTTCCGCTGAAAAACCTTACCGTGATGGTGCAGAAGGAGGTTGCGCAGCGCATGCAGGCGGGGCCGGGGACGAAGGAGTACGGCGCGCTCTCGCTGGCGGTGCAGTATTACGCTCGGCCGTATCTGGCGGCGAACGTGCCGCCGAACTGCTTTATGCCGCGTCCCGGCGTGGGCTCGGCGGTGATCCGCCTTACGCCGCATCCCGAGCCGCCGGTGGCGGTTTCGGACGAGGCCTTTCTCTTCGCCCTGATCCGGGCGGCGTTCGGACAGCGCCGCAAGACGCTCGTCAATTCGCTTGCCAACGCGCCGGAGCTTTCGCTCACGAAGGAACGGACAGCCGCCGCGCTTGCCGAGATGGGACTTTCCGAGACCGTCCGCGGAGAGGCGCTTTCCTTGGAGCAGTTCGCCCGGCTGACGGAGCTTCTGTCGTGAGAGGAGAGGCGCGTGGGAGCGGGAAGACCCTCGTCGTGCGGAAGCGCCTGTCCGCCAAACGTGCGGAGGAGGTTCGCGCGCTTGCGGCGGCGCTTGGACGCGGGGGAACGCTCGCGCCGTCCATGAAGGTGGAGGACGGGCTGCCGTTCCTGCCGCATTTTTTCCTCGGCTATGAGGCGGGGCTCTTGGCGGCGTATGCCGAATGGTTTTACGACGGAAAGCGCTCGGTCGAGATCGTGCTGTTCGTGCATCCCACGTACCGGCGGCAGGGGTGGATGAGGGCGCTGCTTGCCGAGCTTCGCGGGACGATTGCCCCCGTGCCGGAGCTCGCTTCCGCCCGGCTCTTGTTTGTCTGCGAGCCGGAGGACAAGACGCTCCGCGTGGCGCTTCGGCACATGGGCGCGCGAAGGCTGCGGAGCGATTATGTTCTGGAGCTGCATCCGGCGGAGCCGCAGTCTCCGACTGCTTCCCGCAAAGAGCTGCCGGAGGGCGTGCTTCCGGTCTGGCGGCGGGAGGGGAGCGTAACGGAGCTGGCGCTGTACCGGGCGGAGGCGGAGATCGCGCATGCCCGGCTTTTTTTGGAGGAACGGCAGACGTTTCTCTTTGACGTCTGGGTCGCTCCGGCGCAGCGGCGGCAGGGGCTGGGACGGTATCTGGTGAACGCGCTTTGGGCGAGGCGGGAAGACCGCCCGCTGCTGCTGCATGTGGACGGCGGCAGACGCGCGGCGCTGGCGCTGTACCGCTCTCTGGGCTGTTCTGTTCGGGAGCGGCGGGATTATTTTGTCCTGTAGGAAAGCTCGGCGCTGGCGCGGGAATACGCCTCAACGCATTATTTTTGGTAGATTTGGAGAAAATAAAAGTAAACAGAATTGACAAAATGTATATGTTTCCTATTGAATTTCTCGCTCGTTTCTGCTATTGTTAGCTTGATACTTTCCCTTGTGTGTAGCTGGCAGATGGGAAAAAGGTTGTATAAAAAGTTAAATATTGGGCTTTGAGAAAGGAGTTTTCAATGAAAAAGAGATTGTTCTCCCTGCTCCTCGTTCTTTGCATGGTAATGAGCCTGTTCGTTGCCTGCGGTGAAAAGAAGGACGATGACGACAAGGATAAGGACGGAAACGGCACCGCCGCCAAGACCGAAAGCGTCGGCGACGTTGTGGAACAAATGGGCAACTTTAAGAAGGGCTCGTTTGAGATGGGCATGGATATCGCGCTTACCGGAGAAACGTCGCAGAAAGTGACGGCTTCGCTGTTCGGCAAGGTGGACGGTCAGAACGCCAGTCTCGGCATGACGCTGAAGGGTACCGTAGAGGGCGTAGCGATGGATTTCTCGGTCGATGAGCTGTTGATCGTGGCAGACGGCATTGCTTATATCAATTTGGGCGGAGTCGTTGACATTGCAAAGGCGCTCGACGAAGAGGTTGCCGCACTGTTTGACGGGGTTGACCTGAAATGGTTCGCTCTGCCGCTTCCGGATGAGTACACCCAGAGCACGACCGGAACGATTTCCGCGGATGCGCAGAAGGCGGTTATGGATTTCTTCAAGGATCTCGTTGCTACCGGAAAGCAGGACGGCATGAAGGTGACCTTCTCGCAGGCTTCGGAGCTTCAGGCGGCAATGGAGGTGATTGCGGTTTTCCTTGAGACGAAGGCCGAGAGCATTCTGAACGAGGCGATGAGCGCTTCTTCCGATGCGACCATTGATCTGAACGCTTATGCGCAGAAGCTGATCGACTACTACTACGACGATCTCGTAGAGGCAGCCGAGAGCATGCAGATGACGAAGGACGACGTTGACGAGCTGCTGAACCAGCTGAAGGCGGAGGATCTGAACTCCTATATCGAGGATGCGGATACCGAGGTTGAGCTTCCGGATTCCGCAGAGCTTGCACAGACGGCTGCCGAGATCCGCAAGGCAAAGGAAAGCATTACCGACGAGGATCTGGCGGGCGGAAGCGTGACGATTGAGGGCTCCCAGAAGGGCAGCACCTATCGCGTTTCGGCTTCGGTTATCAACACGGACGAGGAAAGTGCGGGAACCGTCAGCGTATATTATGAGGTTTCCGAGGAAAGCGTTTCCGTATCCGCACCGAAGGATGTAAATTCGCTGACCGACCTTGTGGAAATCTTGATAAACTTTGCGGGAAGCGGCGACCTTGATTTCTAATCGCTGCCGATCGGCTTGCATTCCGGCTTGCGCCGGGAACTGAAAATTGACACGGAACCGCTTTTGGCGCTTGGCGCTGAAAGCGGTTCTTTTGTTGTATGGGAAACTCCGTTTCCCATACAACAAAACCCGCTCCGCTGGGGATCGCACTGCGGCGGAGAGGAAGTTTTGTCGCCGGAGCGACCCGCCGCAGGCGGAGAATCTCGCGCCGCGAAGAATGCGGCGATTTCCGGCAGTCCGAAGAAAAATTCTGCGGAATGCGTCTTTACAAAGAAACGGACTTGGGCTATGATTTATTCCGGAGCGTCTCCAACGCTCCGGAATGGAGAGTAGATTGAAAAATCACATTGATATGCTGATTTTTCAATCGGCTATTTGTTTCTGAGCGAAAGCAAATAGCGTTGATTGCAGAAGAGAGAACCGCAATGCGGCAAGTATGCCGCATATGCGAATTTCTCTTCGCCTCTTCGCGACAAGGTCGCTCAGATATGTGAGGAGTAAGATGGAAAATGAAAAGAAGCCGCAGGAGGCGCAGGAAGAAGCACAGGACACAAAACGAAAGCTGAATTTCCACCATGTTCGGGATTTTCAGGGACAGGCGGTCGCCGCCTTTTTGGTGATCGGCGCCGCTGTTCTGCTGTATTTTCTTTTGCTGCGCATTCGCGTTTTGACCGATATTCTCGGCGCGGTTCTGCATGCGCTGTCCCCCGCCATTTTTGGCTTTGCCTTTGCGTTTGTACTGACGCCCGCCGTGCGTTTTTTTGAACGTCAATTTCACCGGCTCCTGAAAAAGCTGGTAAAAAAGAATAAGAAAAAGCGGAACCTGCAAAAGATTGCCCGCAGACTGTCCGTCTTTTTTACGCTGATCCTTGTGGTCGGAATTATTATTTCGCTGCTGTTTGCCATCATTCCCGAATTTTTGACCAGCATCAGCACGCTGGCAAACGATCTGCCGAGCTACGCCAACAGCCTGCTGAATTATGCGAAGAAGCTTTTGGAAAATCACCCGGAGCTTTCCAAGGTCGTAACGCCCTATTTGGAAAATCTGACGAGCTATATGGAAAAGCTGCTTTCGGACTATCTCAGCTCCATTGTGACGGCAGCAGCAGACTGGCTGACCACCGGCGTTATGGTTGTGTTCCGGCTGCTTTACAACGTGCTGATCGGTCTGATCATTGCGGTATATCTGCTGAGCGATACCGAATATTATCTCGGAATCTGCAAGAAGCTGGCGTTTGCGCTGCTTCCGCAGAGGAAAGCCGCGGTTTTGCTGAAAACCATGCACAAGGCGAACCGGATCTATTCGGGAGCGATCCTCGGCAAGATTTTGGATTCTGCGATTATCGGTCTGCTGTGCTTTATCGGCACCTCGATCCTCAGCATCTTTTTCCCCACCCTCGGCGAATATGTGGTCTTGGTCAGTTTGATCGTCGGAATTACGAACGTCATCCCGTTCTTTGGCCCGTATATCGGCGGCGTGCCCTGCACGCTTCTGATCATGTGCATCGACCCGGTGCATGGTCTGATCTTCGGCGTTTTCCTGATCGTATTGCAGCAGTTTGACTGCAATTATCTGGACCCGCATATTGTCGGCGGACAGGTCGGGCTCAAGCCGCTGTTCGTACTGTGCGCCTGTCTGTTGGGCGGAGGATTGTTCGGACTGGTCGGAATGCTTCTGGCGGTACCGACCTTCGCGCTGATTTATTCGCTTATGAAGTCTTATTTTGAGGTTCGGCTGGAGGCAAAAAAGCTGCCCGTGGATACAAAGGAGTATGTGGGCGCGCTGCGAAGCTATTTCGACGACTCGCCCTCCCCGGAGGACGAGGGTCGGAGCTGACAGACTGCGGTTCCCTGTTCTGTTCTTCGAGATTTTTCATATAATTCCTTAGATTGTACCACTTTGGGAGGAAGGTTATGGGAAGTTATTGTCGGAGAGTCGGATATCTTTATTCCAATCTGAATACGCTGCCGGAGTGCGTCGGCTGCGTCAAAGCCATTTTCAGCTGCGGGGAGATGCGCGTCTGCGTGTGCCTTACCGGAAAACGGCTGCGCTGCGGAGAAAGTAAGCTGTATCTGCTGGTGCAGACCGGGGCGGGGCCGGTCACCTGCCTGCTGGATGAGTTTTTCATTCGCCCGAACGTTCGGGAATATTGCTTTCAGTACTGCGAAGATCGGCAGGAGCTTCCGCGGGGCGAGGTCGTCGGTTTTTTGCTGCTGACCGAGGGACAGACCTTGGGATGCGCGTTTGGCGGGAGAGAGCTGCATCTTCCCCTGTGGATGCCGAAGCCGGAGCCCGTGCAGGAGCCGCAGCCGAAGCCCTCGGACGGGACGAACGCCGCGTGCGGTAACGAGAGTACCGACGACATGCACGGCACGTGCGGGAATGAGAGCACAGCCGGGACGAACGCCGCGTGGGAAAGCAAGAGCACGGACGGAATGAACGGAATGTGCGGGAATGAGAGCACATACGGGACAAACGCCACGTGCGGGAACGAGCGCTCGAACAGGACAAACGCTGCGCACGGGAACGAGAACTCGGACGGAATGAACGGCATGTGCGGAAACGAGAGTACAGACAGAACAAACGCCGCGTGCGGGAACGAGTGTACCGACGACATGAACGGCACATGCGGGAACGAGGACTCGGACGGAACGAACGCCGCCGAGACACGGCGGCCCGAAAATCTGCTGGAACGGCACCTTTCCGAGCAGGAAAAGACCTGCGAGGCGGAGACGGAAGCGCTTCGTTCTCACGGGGAGCTGCCCTTTGCGCTGTGCGTGGAGGAGCTGTTTCGGAAGCGCCCGATGATGCAGCCGTTTTTGCAGTGCGAGTTTGAGCGCTGCATCCGCATCAGCCTGTCCGATCTGCACTTGCTGCAGGGCGTGGCGAATATCGGGCAGGGAAACAGCTTTTTGTGCCACAGCTATTACCGTTATCGGCATTTGCTGCTCGCCAAGAGGGCGGTCGTCCCCGCGCAGGGCGAGGAAGCGTCCGGCGAGCGGGAGCTTTGGCTTTTGGCGCCGGGCATCGGCAACAGCCGGGAGCGGCAGATGTCAGCGCTCTACGGGTTCACCGCCTTCCGCTCCATCCACGGGAACCGGTGCAGCGGCGGCTACGGCTACTGGTGCATGCAGTTGTTTTTCCGCTCTCAGGCGGGCGCGGAGAGCCTTGAAGAAGGTCTGTAAAATCTCCCTGCATTCTGCCTCCATAACCCCCTCGGTCAGTGCGACGGTATGGTTCAGCCCTTGGGTCTGCAAAAGATTGAGGACGGAGCCTGCGCAGCCTGCCTTGGGGTTCCGCGTTCCCATAACGACTCGATCCATTCTTGCCTGAACGATGGCTCCGGCGCACATCGGACACGGCTCCAGCGTGACGTACATCGTGCAGCCCTCCAGCCGCCAGTCGCCCATGACCTTGCACGCCTTTTTAATGGCGATGATCTCGGCGTGCGCCAGCGCGCTGTGCTGCGTCGTGCGGCGATTGCAGCCTCTGGCAATCACTCTGCCCTCAAATACGATCACGCAGCCGATCGGCACCTCGCCGATGGCGGCTGCCTTTCTCGCCTGCGTCAGCGCCTGTCTCATAAATTTACGGTCAGTATCGTTTTTCATAAAGAAAATACCCCGCGTTGTCAAGTGAAATCTCGTCCAGTATAGCATCAGAGCTAAAAAATGTATAGTTTTTTTACAAAATCCACGGTTTTTTCTTGCGAAAAGCACAAGATGATAGTAAAATATTCGTCATCAGTGATGTGTATTGGGGGAGGCTTCTATGCAGCTATCAAAGCAAAAAACGATTGCTTTTTTCATTGCAAGACCGATGGCGGAATATCAGCAGAAGCTGATCGGCTCGTTTACAAAGCTGGCGGCGGAACACGGTTATTATACGCTTGTCTTTACCTGCTTCGGGGGCTACGGCGACAACGAATATTTTTTGAAGGGCGAGCGTTATTTGGCGCAGCTTCCGGAGTATGAGGCGTTCAGCGCGATCGTTCTGGCGATCGACACGTTTGAAGAGCCGGTGATCGAGAAAATGCTGATCGACAACATCCGGACCCGGGCGAAGTGCCCCGTGGTCTGCATCCGGCGCGCGGTGGAGGGCTTCCACAGCATTCTCGTGGACGATAAAAATTCGATGGAGGGCATTGTGCGGCACCTGCTGGGGGAGCACGGCTACCGGGACGTCTGCTATGTCGGCGGCCCCGAAAATCATCCGGATGCGATCAACCGGCTGGAGTGCTTTCAGCGCGTCTGCGCGGAGTACGACGTTTCCATCGGGCTCGACAGCATATATTACGGAAACTTCTGGCGGAATCGGGGCGAGGAGATCGTTCACTATCTTTTGGAGGGCAGGCAGAAGCAGCCCGAGGCGATCGTCTGCGCCAACGACTATATGGCGATCTCGGTCTGCAACGCGCTGTACGACCGGGGCATTCGGGTTCCCGAGGACATTGCCGTGACCGGCTTTGACAATATTTCCGAGTCGGAGGCGATGATCCCGTCCCTCTCCACGGTGGATGTGGATACCGGCGCGATGGCGGAGTGCGCCATGCGGACGATCGAGCGCCTCCGGAAGGGCGAGGAGGTCTCGCAGCGGCAGTACGTTCCGACCAAAGCGGTCCTGCGGGAGTCCTGCGGCTGCAAAAAGGGAGAGCGCAGCGATTTTGAACAGTCGGTGAGAAACTATTACGAGATGCTGCAGGAAGTGAGCAACCATACGTTTCAAAGCTCCTTTATGGCGCTGGACGGCGGCGCGGCGGACGATCTGGACGCGCTCAATCAGGTGATCTACCGCTATGTTTTCAACAACTACCGCTTCCGCGACTTTCTGATCGCGCTCTGCGATTACGACTGGAATCACGGGGAAAGCGAAATGTTTTCCGGCTTTACGCCGCGGATGCATCTTCGGACGGTGATCCAGAACAATCTGCTTTTGGGACATGTGGATCATGTGTTTGACAAGGCGGATATCCTTCCGGCGGAATTCCTCTGCGATACGCCGTGTACATATCTGATGGTTCCGCTGCATTATCGGAATCAGTGCTTCGGCTATGCCATGATAAACTTTTGGGAGAACACTCTGAACGGCACGTTTTTCCAGTACTTTATCATGAATATATCCAATACGCTGGAAAACATCCGGATTCGCCGCAAGATGGGGACGCTGATCCGGCGTCTGCAGGATCTCTCCGTCAGCGACGAGCTGACCGGATTGTACAATCGTTATGGCTTTGAGGAGCAGTCAAAGGAAATGTACCGGACGGCGGTCAAGGAAGGGCGCTCCTTGGTGATCGTCAGCATCGACATGGACGGTTTGAAGAACATCAACGATACCTATGGACATGCCCACGGGGACGTTGCGCTCAAGGCGATCGCCAACGCGATCTCCTCCGCGGGCTTTTCCGGGGAGCGCTACTACCGCGTCGGCGGGGACGAGTTCCAGATGCTTGCAATGGACTATACGGAAGAGATGATGGCGCGTTACCGGGAACGGCTGGACGGCTTCCTGACGGACTATAACCGGCGTTCCAAGCGGCCTTACATTGTGCAGGCAAGCTTGGGCTATGCGCTGTGCGACCCGGCGGAGGCGCGGAGCCTGCAGGAATGGATGACGCTGAGCGACAAGCGGATGTACCAGCATAAAGAGAGCCGCCGAGCGGCGCGAAAGATCATTCGGGAATAAATTTGATTTTGGAATCGGACGGGAGGATACCATGAAAGAGAGCTTGGAAAAGAAATTTGAAGAAATCTTCGGCGCGGGCGGAGACGTACGCACCTATTTTGCGCCCGGCAGGGTAAACCTGATCGGCGAGCATACCGACTACAACGGCGGTCATGTTTTTCCGTGCGCGCTGACGATCGGGACCTACGCCGCCGCCAGAAGGAACGACGACGGAACGCTGCGCTTCTACTCGATGAATTTCGAGGAGCTGGGGGTGATCACCTCGTCCGTTGACGAGCTGAAATACCGCAGAGAAGACGACTGGACGAATTACCCCAAGGGCGTGATCTGGGCGGCAAAGGAGAAGGGCTATGAGATTCCCTGCGGCATGGACGTCCTGTTCTGGGGAACGATCCCGAATTCCTCGGGTCTGTCCTCTTCGGCTTCGATTGAGGTGCTGACCGGCTTTGTTTTGAAGGATCTGTTCGGTCTGTCCTACGATATGATCGAGAACGCGCTGATCGGGCAATATGCGGAAAACCGGTTCATCGGCGTGAACTGCGGCATTATGGATCAGTTTGCGATTGCCATGGGCAAGGAAGGGCACGCGATCTTTCTCGATACGGCGACGCTTCATTATACCTACGCGCCGGTGCGTCTCGACGGCATTCGCATCGTCATTATGAATACGAACAAAAAGCGCGGTCTGGGCGATTCCAAGTACAACGAGCGCCGGGCGGAGTGCGAGGAGGCGCTTGCGGAGCTTCAGACCAAGGTGAAGATCGGCTCCTTGGGCGATCTGAACGAGGCGCAGTTCAACGAATATCAGGACGCCATCGCTTCGCCGGTGCGTCGGAAGCGCGCGAGACACGCGGTGCTGGAAAATCAGCGGACGATCCGGGCGGTGGAGGCGCTGCGGGCAGGCGATATCGAGGAATTCGGCCGTCTGATGATCGCTTCCCACGAGTCGCTGCGGGACGACTACGAGGTGACCGGAAAGGAGCTGGACACGCTTGTTTCCGAGACCTTAAAGCAGCCCGGCGTGATCGGCGCGCGCATGACCGGAGCGGGCTTCGGCGGCTGCGCCGTAAGCCTTGTGAAGGAAGAGGCGGTGGACGGGCTGATCGCCGCGGTGGAGGCGGCATATACAAAAGAGATCGGTTATGCGCCCACGTTTTATGTGGTGGACATCGGAAGCGGGCCGAGAAGACTTTAGGGGGACGGCGGAATGCAGCTTGACGCGAACGACAAAAAAAGACTGTTGTCGGTATTCTCCGCAAATCTCCCTGCCTACCGCAAGGCGATGCGGCTTTCGCAGGACGAATTCGGCGACCTGATCGGCATTACGAGGCAGACGGTCAGCTCCATTGAACGGGGCGCCTATCCGCTGACATGGTCGATCTTCCTTTCGTGTCTGCTGATCTGTTCGGGAGATCACGGGGCAAAGAAGCGCATCTACAATTCGTTTGCCGGAGACGCCGTGCTGCTTGCCTATTTGGACGGCGTGATGAGCGAGGCTTCTTCGGAGAGCCTGAACGCCGAAAGATGCTGCGCCCGCCAGATCTACTGCGGAACCTGTACGATCAAGGACGATCCGGAGTATCCGATCGTGGAAATGGACGCTCCGGCGGCGGAGCTTCTGGGCGGCCCGGCAGGGGAGCGTCGGAATTATATGGATGTCGTGTACGAGGGCGACCGCGCCGCCGTGCGCGCGATCCTTGAGGAAAAGCTGCATAAGCAAATGGTCGTCTGTCTTGAGCACCGCGTTCTGACGTCGGAGGAGTCGCTGATCTTGGTGCAGTGCTTTGTCCGCAGACAAAAGAAAATGATGAAAAACGGCCTCTTTGATATTACGATCACGCAGGTGAGCGGCGAAATGCTCCGGCGGCGTCAGGTCTCCGGACTGATCCCGAAGCTGCCGGTGGGCGTCGCGGCGTTTGTCTATCAGGGAAAGCCGTCTCGGGAAAATATCCCGGAGATCTACTATGCAAACGAGACGTTCTATTCGATCATCGGACATACGCCAGAACAGCTTGCCGCCATCCACAACAATTATTTGCCGGACATCGTCGCGCCCCACGACGTGCGGAACCTGCAGCGCCTGTTCGATCCGAAGCTTGCGGAGCAGGCGACAGCCGAAGCCGACTTCCGGGTGAACCGCTTTGACGGCAGAGTGTGTTGGGTACACGCCGGCAGCCGGATCGTCAGCCGTTCGGAGGAACGGGGCTCGTATGTAAGCTGTACCTTTACCGAGATCACCGAGCGCGTCAACGCCGAGCTCTCCATGAAGTACCAGCTGGATCGCTACCGGCAGATGGAGGACGTTTCCGAGGACCTGCAGATCGGCTACGACGTGGAAAAGGACGAGCTTACGCTTCCCTTTCGCTTGGAGCATCTGTCCGCACAAAACGGCGTGCTGACGGATTTTATGAAGCAGGAGCTTGCGCGGGCGTGGGTGCAGCCGGAGGATTACGAGGAATTTTCACGCATGTGCCGCGACGTTCTGGAGAACGGGAAAAGCGGCAAGGGAGAGTATCGTTTCCGTGTGAACGGCGAAAACTATCAGTGGTACCGGCTTTCCCTCGCGTCCATTCCGAACGCCGACGGGCGCGTGAGCTATGTTTACGGACGGGCGGCGGTCATTGAGGAGGAGCGGAAGATCCGCGAGGAGCGCAGCCTTGACCGGATGTTCATCAACCGGCTGACGACCACCGACCGGCTGACCGGACTGTATAACCGCACGGCGTTCCGGGCACGGCTGCAGGAGCTTTTGAAGGACCCGGAGATGGGGCCGGTGCATGCGGTCATTTACTGCGATATCAACGATTTTTCTTATATCAACGAGAAGTACGGCTATCCGGCGGGCGACCGCATTCTGCGGGATTTTGGGGCGATGTTTCTTCGGAAAGGGAAGCGCTGCTTTGCCTGCCGTCTGCATTCGGACTATTTTATCATCTATGTCAACGGAGAGTCGCAGGAGCAGGTGCTGGCAAAGCTGCGGAGCTGGACGAAGGTGTTCGTGGAGCATCAGCGGAAGTTCTTTCCGGGGATCGACATTCAGCTCACGCACGGCGTGTATTTTATGAAGCGCGGCGAGTCGGATATTTCCCTTGCCATGGACAACGCGAACCTCGCCAGAAAACAGGCGAAGGCGGAGCAGTGCAAAATGTTCTGTATCTGCACCGAGGAGCTGCGGGCGCGCAGAAACTACGAGCAGAGCATTGCGGGAGAGATCGCGAACGCCATTCGCGACAATAAGATCGAAGTTTTTTTACAGCCGAAGTTTTCGCTGAAAAACCGCGAGATCATCGGCGCGGAGGCGCTTGCGCGCTGGAAAAACGAGGACGGGAGCTATCGCTCTCCGGCGGATTTCGTCCCCATTCTGGAAAAGACCGGGCATATCTCGGACTTGGATTTTTATGTCTATACGAGCGTTCTGCAGATTCTTCGCCGCTGGAAAAAGGCGGGAGTCCGCAGGATCCCCATTTCGATCAACTTTTCCAACAACAAGTCGATTCTGAATTTCGACGAAAAAGTCAGCCGCCTTGCCGAGCAGTACGGCGTGGAAGGGGAGTTTCTGGAGCTGGAGATCAACGAGTCGATGCTGACGAACCGGGAGAAGGAAAAGGAAATGTTCGCCCGTCTGCAAGAGAAGGGCTTCCGCATTTCGCTGGACGATTTTGGCGGCGGAAACGAGACGCTTTCGATGCTCATTCACGCGCCGGTCAATATCGTAAAGATCGGCAAGAGCTTTCTGGAGCATATCGGCAATTCGGCGCGGGAGCGCGACTATGTCCGCTGCATGTGCGAAATGATCGCCTCGGTGAAAAAGGAAGCGGTCTTTGCCGGCGTGGAGACGGAGGAGCAGGAGGAATTTCTGAGCAACTGCGGCTTTACCAAGGCGCAGGGCTATCTGTTTGAGCGTCCGATCCCCATTCGGCAGTTTGAAGAAAAGTATCTCCGGCAGGAGGTTCCCGGAGCGGATTTTTCCGGAAAAACCGGGATTTCCCCTTGACAAGGAAGGGGAAAGGAATTACTTTATAGATTTATAAAGCAAAAAGCGCAGGCGCGCTTTGGATGGAGGAAGCATATGGACTTGATTACCGTAAAACAGATATATAAGAACAAAGAGCAGTACCTCGGAAAAACGGTGAAGCTCGGCGGCTGGGTGCGCAGCAACCGGGATTCCAAAGCCTTCGGTTTTCTGGTCGTGAACGACGGAAGCTATTTCGAGCCCCTGCAGGTGGTTTATCACGAGCAGCTGGAGGGCTTTGCGGAGATCTGTCGGCTCGGCGTCGGCACGGCGGTCATCGTGGAGGGCGAGCTGGTGGCAACGCCCGAAGCAAAGCAGCCCTTTGAGGTGCAGGCTTCCTCGGTGGTTGTGGAGGGAGCTTCCACGCCGGACTATCCGCTGCAAAAAAAGCGTCATACGCTGGAATATCTGCGTACGATGACGCATCTTCGTCCGAGAACCAATACGTTTCAGGCGGTGTTCCGCGTGCGCTCGCTGGCGGCGTACGCCATCCATAAATTCTTTCAGGAGCGGGATTTCGTTTACGTTCATACGCCCCTGATCACCGGCAGCGACTGCGAGGGCGCCGGAGAGATGTTTCAGGTCACGACCCTCGATTTGAACAACGTTCCGAAGACCGAGGACGGCAAGGTGGATTTCTCGCAGGATTTCTTCCGCAAGCCCACCAACCTGACCGTAAGCGGTCAGCTCAACGGCGAGACCTACGCTATGGCGTTCCGGAACATCTACACGTTCGGGCCGACCTTCCGCGCCGAGAACTCCAATACGACGCGGCACGCCGCGGAATTCTGGATGATCGAGCCGGAGATCGCCTTCGCCGATCTGTCGGACGATATGGCGCTGGCGGAGAGCATGATAAAATACATTATCCGCTACGTTCTGGAAAACGCGCCCGAGGAAATGAATTTCTTCAACAGCTTTGTGGATAAGGGGCTGATCGAGCGCTTGGAGCATGTGGCTTCCTCGGAGTTTGGTCATGTGACCTATACGGAAGCCGTGGAGCTGCTGGAAAAGAACAACGACAAATTCGATTATAAGGTAAGCTGGGGCTGCGATCTCCAGACCGAGCATGAGCGCTATCTGACCGAGGAGATCTTCAAAAGACCGGTGTTCGTCACCGACTATCCGAAGGAGATCAAGGCGTTTTACATGAAGCTCAACGAGGACGGAAAGACCGTTGCCGCCATGGACTGTCTCGTTCCCGGGATCGGCGAGATCATCGGAGGCTCTCAGAGAGAGGACGATTACGACAAGCTGGTTGCAAGGATGGACGAGTTGGGCTTGAAGAAGGAGGATTACGAGTTCTATCTTGACCTTCGCAAATACGGCTCCGCGCGTCACGCCGGCTTTGGGCTTGGCTTTGAGCGCTGCATCATGTACCTGACCGGCATGAGCAACATTCGCGACGTGATCCCGTTCCCAAGAACCGTAAATAACTGCGATCTGTAAAAACGGCTCGCAGCTTTAAGGGAGACAGGCGGCGGCTCTGTGAGAGCGGCCGCTTGTTTTCCATACCGGGCAAATCCGTTTGCCGCGCTATGTGAGGAAAATATGCAAAGAAATAAGAAAAAACAAAAAAAGGCATCCGTGCCGTCCGGGTCCCGTCTGCGGCGGGCTCTGTCCCGTTTGGGCGCGTGCTTGGCGCTGCTTTGTCTATGCGCCGGTCTTCTGACGGGCTGCAAAAGCCGTGAGGACGATTCGTTTCAGGCGGTCTGCACGATCTATCCGATCTACGACTGGATGCAGACGCTGCTGGAGGGCGTGGAGGGAGTCGAGCTGACGCTGCTTGCGGACAGCGGCGCGGACATGCACAGCTATCAGGCCAGCGCCGACGACATCATCGCCATCCGTGAGAGCGAGCTCTTTGTCGGGATCGGCGGCGAGTCGGAGCAGTGGGTGCTGGACGTTTTGGAGAGCGGCGCTGCCGGCGACCGCACCGACCTGCTTCTGCTGCCCCTGCTCGGCGACCGCGCAAAGCAGGAGGAGCTTGTGGAGGGAATGGAGCCGGAGGGCTCCGAGGAACATGAGGAGCACGACCACGAGGAGGCTGCGCTGGACGAGCATGTATGGCTTTCCATTCGCAACGCGGAGTTCTTTGTGGAAACGCTGTCGTCGGAGCTTCAGCGGCTTCTGCCGGAGCAAAGCGGGACGATCGCAGAAAATGCGGAGGCGTATCGGACCAAGCTTTCGGCTCTGGATGAAAAATATGGCGCGCTCTGCGAAGCGGCTCCCCGGGACACGCTCGTGATCGGCGACCGCTTCCCGTTCCGTTATCTTGTGGACGATTACGGCTTAAAGTATTACGCCGCCTTTGCCGGATGCTCGGCGGAGAGCGAGGCGAGCTTTGACACGGTCGTATTTCTGGCGGAAAAGCTGGACGAGCTGAAGCTTCCCACGCTTTTGGTGCTGGACGGCTCCGACCGGAAGCTGGCGGAGACCATCGTGCAAAATACGAAAAGCCGCGATCAGCGGATTCTGGTGCTGAATTCCATGCAGTCGGTCACGCCGAAGGAGGGCGTGAGCTATTTGTCTCTGATGGAAGAAAATTACCGGGTACTGGCGGAGGCGCTGGGCGCGGAACCGTAGAAGGAAAACAGTGGAGAAAACAAATTGCCTTGACGGCGGAAGCGATCCTGCTGTCTGCGCCGCAGCTTCGCGGCAAGGCGTTCGGAAATGGAGATTACTATGGGAGAGATCGTACAGACGCTCGGACATTATCTGTCCTATCCTTTTGTTCGCTATTCCTTGATCGTAGGAATTTTGATCGCGCTTTGCTCGGCGCTGCTGGGCGTGGTGCTGGTGCTGAAACGCTTTTCGTTTATCGGGGACGGTCTGTCCCATGTGGCGTTCGGCGCCATTGCCATTGCCACCGCTTTGAAGGCGACCAACCAGACGGCGCTTGTGCTGCCGATCACCGTTGCGGCGGCGGTCATTCTTCTGCGCACGGGGCAGAATCCGAAGATCAACGGAGACGCGGCGATCGCCGTCATTTCGGTCAGCGCGCTGGCGATCGGCTATTTGCTGATGAACGTGACCGCAACCTCCGCCAACGTTGCCGGAGACGTGTGCTCCACGCTGTTTGGCTCCAACTCGATCCTGACGCTCCGGGAGTCGGATGTTTATCTGTGTATCGGCATGTCGCTGGTCGTGCTCCTTGTTTTTGCGCTTTGCTATCACCGGATCTTTGCCGTGACGTTCGACGAGAATTTTTCCCGCGCATGCGGGCTGCCTGTGGGGGCGTACA
This sequence comes from Lachnospiraceae bacterium, assembly GCA_030524525.1. Lineage (GTDB taxonomy): Bacteria > Bacillota > Clostridia > Lachnospirales > Lachnospiraceae > ISDg. The sequence continues at coordinate 57,687 of JAUNGI010000008.1, read as the reverse complement.
ATACGCTGATCGCCTGCATTACGGCGGCGATCATTGTGCTTGCCATGAATCTGGTCGGCTCGCTGCTCGTTTCGGCGCTGATCATTTTTCCGGCGCTCTCGTCCATGCGGCTGTTTCGAAGCTTCCGGGGCGTGACGATCTGCTCGGCGGTTCTGGCGGTGGGCTGCGCGCTTGTGGGCATCTTCCTTTCCCTGCTTGCGGCGACGCCGGTGGGCGCTACGATCGTGGCGGTGGATCTGGCGGTCTTTTTGGTGTGTATGGGAGTCTCGGTCGTTCACAGGGCATAGGGCTTTTTATTTCCGCTCCGGCAGCTCGATCACATACCGCTCGTAGGCGTTTACAATCGTCGTTCCCTCAAACTCCTGTGTCCGCTTAAACTGCCGGCCGTAGTTCAGGTGAGTGTGTCCGTGTACAAAATAAGCGGGATGGTATTTTTCCAGCAGCCGGCGAAAGGCGCGGAAGCCCTCGTGGGGCCGATCCTCCCCGTCGCCGAGTTGATAGGCGGGCGCATGGGTCAGAAGGATGTCAAAGCCCTTTTTTCGCCACAGGCGGAAGCGGAGGCGCCGGGCGCGGTCGTTCATTTCGTCCTGCGTGTACTGATGGATGCCCGGCTTATAGCGCACCGAGCCGCCGAGCCCCAGAATGCGGACGCCCCGAAATTCATATATGCTGTCCTCAATGCAGACGCAGCCCTCCGGCGGCGTCCGTTTATAACAGTCGTCGTGGTTTCCGTGCACATAGAGCACCGGAGCCTTGGTAAACGTGGCGAGGAAGGAAAGATAGAGCGGCGATAAGTCGCCGCAGGACAAGATCAGATCGTACTCGTCCAGCTTCCCCGGCTCGTAATAATCCCATAACGCTTTGCATTCCCTGTCTGCAACTACCAGTATCTTCATACCCTTCTCCCCTTTGCCGTAAGCCCCGCTCTGCCCTTTTCAAAAGCTCCCTTCGGGTGCGCCTACAGGTGCGTCGAGGTCTCCGGACGGAAAAGCCCCTGCATTTTCACAAGGGGCTGGAACTCCTCGCGGACGTCCTCGATCGCAGGGATGAAGCCGTGTACGTTTCTCACAAGCTTATTCATGCGGATAATGTCCATGGGGTCCATCTGGGTTCCCGCGTCGATGCAGGAGCCGTCCTGAAAGTAGATCAGGTCGGAGAACGGATAAAAGGCTCCGCTCTTGATGGAATTTTTCAGCAGACGGATGAGCCGCTTTGTATTTTCGGAGAGCTTTTCCGAGTAGATCACGTCGATCGCGTCGGCGGAAATGCCCCACCAGTAATTCAGGGCGTGCAGCCCGACCGAATTCTCCTCGTCCTTCCAGTTTCCGTTCAGGATGCTGCGCAGGATCTCCTCGTACATCTTTCCCCAGTGCCAGACGGGCATCGCCAGATTTTTCGGCGGCTCGCCCTTCAGGTAAAGCCCGTATTCCCGCGAGGGCTTCGCGGCGGCGTTCAGGTCCCGGTCGGAGATGAGCCGGATGTCGTTCGCCGCAAAAATATCCTCGCCGGGGTCCTTTAACGTCGTCCATTTCAGGTAGACCTCGGCGTTGGGGTTCACCATGCCTGCGCCCAGCGCAAACGCGTTGATGCTGGCGGCGGAGCCGTAGATCGGATAATCCGTCACATAGCCGATGCGGTCGTTGGGCGTCAGCGAACCGGCGATTGCGCCGATCAGGAATTTTGCCTCGTACATCCGCAGGTAGTAGGAGCGCACGTGCTGATACGACATATTCAGGCAGCAGTTCAGGATCTTGACCTCCGGATGCTCCACGGCAAGCTTGGCGGCGACCGCAATGTACTGCGGCGAGGTCAGGAACAGGATGTTGTAGCCGTCCTGAATGATCCCTTCGATGCTTTCCTCGGCGTTCGCCAGCGTAACGTCATAATAAGCGTCGGTCTGCAGCTGATGGCCGAGAGCGTCCTCCACGTATTCTCTGCCAAGCTCGTGGCTGTATGTCCATGCGCTCGTTTCCTTGTTCTTTTCGTAGACCCACGCGGCGGCGTAGGTCTTGCCGGACATGAGCTTGGCGAGCGTATGCTTTTTCGGGTCTTCGATGGGGTTCAGGGAAATGGCGATGGAACGCTCTCTCGCATAGACAAGAAATTCCTTCCAGATCTTTGTCAGGTCGGACTTCCAGTCGGCGGAAAGATTGTTCTTCGCCTTTTCATAGCCGAAAATATTGAGATAGATCAGCAGGGCGTCCGAAGGCGTCAGCGAAAGCTTGCCGCCGCCCTTGGCAAGAAATTCCCTGCGGAAATTCGTATAGACAGATTTGAGATCGAGACGCTGGTCGTCCGTCCAGACCGCCTCCGGGTCGTCGCAGGTCGCGTTCAGCAGCAGGGCGTAGCTCCCCGCCTTTGTAAAGCTGAGATAGTTGACTGCGGTTTTTTCATAGAAGCTTAAAAATTCATAATAGAGCTGGCTTTCCTTTGTGTCGGTGCGCTTGGGGACGATGCGGGTCACCTGTCCCTCAATGCTGACCGCTCCCATGTACTTGGAAACGCTGACCCGCTTGTTGCCCTCCTGAACGTAAAACTGGTTCAGGAATTCGTAGGCGATGATCGGGTCGCGCAGCCCCTCCTCCTCCATGGAGTCGTAGAGCGCCTCCCACTTTACGGCAAATTCCGAGCCGCGCTCAAAAAGCGGCATGAAATTCCGGGCAAACGCATTGGAACGGTTTTTATTGTAGGTGCCGACGATCTGGTCGATGGGAATTTCCACCAGACCGAGCTTGGTGCGGCATTCGATATCCACATGGGAAAGCATGTCGTCCAGATAGGACAGGTAGGGGTATGCGCCCTTGGAAACGCAGGCGTCGTATTCCTTTTGCCCTGCGCGGAGCGCCTTCAAATATTCGTCAGAAGTCATAAAATCCCTCCGTTAGAAACGTTACTCTCATAATCGACTCCAAGTATAACGAATCTAAGGAGGGAATGCAAGACTCAATCTTCCAGCAGACGGGCACGTACGAGCTGCTTGCGGATCTGGGGCCCCAGCACGGCGGCAAGCCCCATTTTGATCAGATCGCCGGGGATAAACGGAACAACGCCCGCAAAGAGCGCCGCCTTGAGCGAATAGCCCCCGACGTGCGCCAGCCAAGCGGTTCCGAACGCGTAGCAGACGGCGGTTCCCGCTGCCATGGCGAGAAAACAGAGGACGGTCTTTTTATAATGGCGTCCGATCACGAGCCCGGCAATGAGCGCCATCGGCAGAAAGCCGATCAGGTAGCCGCCCGTGGGTCCCAGCAGCTTCTGCGGACCGCTGGTATAGCCGGAAAAGACCGGAACGCCCACAAAGCCGATCAGCAGATAGACGATATAGCTGAGAATTCCCTTCTTCATTCCGAGGATGTACAGCGAGAAGTAGATCACCAGATTCGTCAGGGAGATCGGTACTTCGCCGATGGGGATGGAGAGCGGGGCGAGAATGCAGGTGACCGCCGTCAGCAGGGCGATCATTGCCAGCTCCTTTATGCGGAGCTGAGGGCGGGACTGTGTTTTTGCTTCGTTCATGTTTTTTTCCTCCGTTGGCATTTTATGTAAGCTTAAAATCGGAAGCCCAGCGACGCGAGCATTTCCTTATCCTGCGCGGTGTTGTTGCCGACCGTGGTCAGCATGTCTCCGGTCAGAATGGCGTTCAGACCCGCCCGAAACAGGCGGCGTCCCCCGTCCGGAAAGTAGCTTCTTCCGGCTGCCATTCGGATCTCGGCTTCCGGGTTGAGGTAGCGGAACAGCGCCACCGTTCGGAGGATCTCCTCCTCGGTCAGGCGGGGCCGGTCGCCCAGCGGCGTTCCCGGAAGCGGGATCAGCGCGTTGAGCGGGATGGAGCAGACCGAAAGCTCCGAAAGGCAAAGCGCCATGTCGATGCGGTCCTCCCACGTTTCCCCCATGCCGACGATCCCGCCGGAGCAGATCTCCAGCCCGGCTTCCTTGGCAAGGGCGATCTCCCGGAGCTTGTCGTCAAAGGTGTGGGTCGTGCAGATAAAAGGAAAGTATCTGCGGGAGGTTTCGATATTGCAGTGATAGCGCGTGACGCCCGCTTCCCGGAGCCGTCCGAACGCCTCCGCCGTCAGCAGTCCGTGGGAGGCGCACAGCCCGATGCGGCAGTTTTCGTGCAGCAGCCGGTAAATCCCGACGAGCTTATCCAGCTCCTCCCCCTGCACCGTGCGCCCGGCGGTCACGATGGAATAGCGGTGCACGCCTGCCTCCTCCCGCTTTTTGCAGTCCGCGAGAACCGTTTGCCCGTCCAGCAGCTCGTAGACTTCGCAATTTGCCGTGTGATGCGCCGACTGGGCGCAGAATTTGCAGTCCTCGCCGCATCTGCCGGAGCGTCCGTTGACGATCGTGCAGAGGCCGACGCGGTTTTGGAAAAACGCCTGCCGGATGGCGTCGGCGCCGGCGCAGAGCTCGTCCGGATCGGCGGCAAGCAGAGCTTGCAGATCGTCCCCCCGGCGGAGCCGCCGTCCGTTGATGATTTCGTTTGCTAAAGCTTTCATGAAAAACTCCCTTGCAATATCTTTAGGCTGACCTCTCCGGAGGAAAGCGCCTCCTCGTGACCGTCCGCAAAGCGGACGAGCAGACGGCAGTCGTCGTCGATGGCAAGCGCCTCGGCGTCCCGGGAGCTGCCCGGATCGTAAATGTTGTCGATGACCCGGACGGGCTTTCCGAGAATGCAGGAAAGCTCCCGATAGGCGTTCAAAAACGGTTTTTCGTCCAGCCGGTCGTAATAGTCGAGGAAGCGGTCGAAGATCCCGGCAATGAGGCGGGCGCGGAATCCCACGGGCGTTTCGCCCGCCGCAAACAGCGCCCCTGCCACGTCCCGGATGCTTTCGTCAAAGCCGCCCGCCGGTTCCTCCAGATTGATGCCGATCCCGACGACGGCGTATTCCAGCCCCTGACTTTCAAAGTCCAGCGCGGCTTCCGTCAGGATGCCGCAGAGCTTTTTGCCGTTCAGATACAGATCGTTGACCCATTTGACGCCCACCAAAAAGCCGGTCAGCTCCCGGAGCGTTTCGGCGGCGGCGGCGGCAATGGCGGTCGTCAGCATCAGCGCGTCCTTCGCCGCCATTTTTGGGCGCAGCAGAAGGCTCATGTAAATGCCGGACCGGCGGGGCGAGGAAAAGCTCCTGCCGAGCCGGCCCTTCCCGGCGCTCTGTTCGAGCGCCACCAAAAGCGTTCCCTCCGGCGCGCCCTCCGCCGCCTGCGCCTTTAAGACGGTGTTGGTGGAGGTCACGAGAGGCTCCACGCTGATATGCAGCCGTCCCTTGTGTCTGAGCTTGGCTTCAATGGCGGGGGCGGAGAGAATGTCGCTGTCCTCGGCGAGCGCATAGCCCTTGTTTGTGACCGCGTCGATGGGATAGCCCTGCGCCTGTAAGCTCTTGACGGTCTTCCAGACCGTGTTCCGGCTGACGAAAAGTCTGCGGGCAAGCATTTCCCCGGACAGATAGGTTCCGCGGTTCTCCTCCAAGATCGCCAGAAGCTGTTCCTGATATTTCATTCGGTTTCCTCTTGTGGTTTGTCTTTCTTGTCATGGGGAGCCTCCCAAAGGGGAGCCCCCGTGTTTTGCCGTTTGCATTATAGCGTAGGCGGCGGGTAATGTCAACTTTCCGCGGGAAAAAGGTGACAATCGAGCCGATAAAAACGGAGGGCATCCGGCTGGACACCCTACGTTTTTGGAAGTATGACCGGGAGGGTCATACTCATACCAAGCTTGTTTTTTTCAGGATCGTATTGCTTACGGCGCCAAGTCCCAAGGCGAACAATGCGCCGCCTGCAAGGCACAACAGCACGTTCATCATGGTGGAAGCCAGAGGCGTGATCACGGACACCGTCATAAAGAGCAGCATCCCTGCCGCAAGAGAACCGCAGAGACACAGCCACGCTTTCTGCTTTGCCGCCACACTGACCAGTACGTCGATCGCAATGAATACGAGCATCAAAAACACCTTCGCGATCATGCACATCACGATATTGCCCGCAGAAAGCCCGCAAAGGTCAAAGGACAGACCGGAGATCGCGCCGCCCAGCAGGGCGCCGATCAAGTATGCGGCAAGCATAAGCGCTCCGCAAACGAAGCCCGCAGCGGTTTTGGAAACAACATAATCGCCCCTCCTCGCCCGGACGGTAAAGAGGTTCTTGGCATATCCGCTGCGGAAATCCTCGGAGATAAACAGGCAGATAAACACGGCGGCGCCCATAAACATCATATTGATGTTGCACATTGCCATAACATCCGTACCGCCCGGCGCTTCTCCCTCCTCGGCGGGCAGGGTCCCGATGGACTGCCATGTGTTTTCGGGGCCGTGAACCACGGTTTCCGCTCCGGTCTGGGGATCGACCGAAACCGATCCGTCCATCATGGTCATCATAACCGTCATAAGGATGGGGATCACGAGCGCGCAGGCAATCAAAATGTAAAAGAGTTTGGATCTGCACATTCTTTTGAAATCGACTTTCAGCATACTTCTCATACGCTTGCCGAAGCGGCTCTTTTCAAATGTTACCGCACTTTCCATGATTATTTGCCTCCCTTCATGAGATCGATATAGTATTCTTCCAGACCGATCTTGTCCGTTTTGATCTCGGTGATCGTGACGCCGTTTTTATAGAGATAGGTCACGACTTCCTCCGGAGTGATCGGATCGTACACGCGAAGGTACCCTGCCTCATCCTCCTCTACGCGGGAATATTTGCGTTCCAAGAGCATTTTGGTTCTGCTCATTTCGCCTGCAAGGAGCGCCACATAGGTGCGGCAGCTTGCGTCCAGCTCGTCGGCGGTCATTTCGCAGATCATTTTTCCGTGACGGATAATACCGTAGTGGGTCGCCACCTTTTGCAGCTCTCCCAGCAGGTGGGAGGATATCACGATGCTGCGCTTTCCGTCCTTTACGATATCCGTCAGTATTTCGCGCATGATCCGCATTCCGTCTGCGTCGAGACCGTTCAGGGGTTCGTCCAGTACGAGCAGGGTCGGGTTTCCGAGAAGAGCCATAGCGATACCGACTCTCTGCTTCATACCGAGAGAGCAGTTCTTGAATTTATTGCCTGCCGCGCCCTCCATTCGGACCGTTTTCAGAACCCTTACGACTTCCTTTTCCGCATCGGGAACGCTCAGGTTGGCTGCCTGAAGCAGCATATTGTCCCAAACGGAAAGACCGGGGAAGCAGCCGGGGGCTTCAATCAGTACGCCGATGCTTGCTCTTACATCTGCATCCGTATAGTCTTTGCCGTACAATTTAATGGAGCCGCCGTTTATCGGGAGCAGTCCGCAGATCATTTTCTCCGTGGTGGACTTACCGGAACCGTTCTCGCCGATAAAGCCGTATATAGCGCCCGTCGGCACCGTCATATTCAGTCCGCAGACCGCCTGTTTGGCGCCGAAATTTTTAGAAAGATTTCTTATCTCAACCGCATTCATTTCAGCTGTTCTGCCCTCCTTCATCATGCCTTTTCAGCAGTTTATCCGTTGGCGTAAAAAACTCTATGACTTCACTCACGTCGTATGCAATTTGAAATTCGTCAAGCTGTTTTAAGAACGATTTTACATACCTATCCGATCTGAAATTTTGCTTGAAATCGAGCAGGAATTTTTCGCCGCACGAAATCATGTTGATCCCAAGTCCCGTCGTTCCGGAGTTATAGAGATGAATACCGTCCAAATAGGTCTTGTTGTCGCCCAAATTAAATTGTCCGAGATAGCTAACGATATATGTGTTTAACTGCATTCCCTCGAAAAACGCCATTATTTTGCGCTTTTCGTCGTATGAATCCAAGGTATCAAGCCTGTCAAACAACCCGATCATTGCATTTGCCTCGTGTCGGCAGTAGTCGTAATCTCTTTGTGCGTTTAGAATTTCACGGTATTTTTTACCTTGTTCTTCCAATGGCAAAGCAGAAAACTCACGGTCGTACGGTAAAATCATGGACTTTACACAATTCTTGAAAGTGTTGGGATATCCTAACGCTTCCCGCATATCGGTCGCAATGTTTGCATTGATCGGTTTATCGTAATCCGGAAAAATCTCCGTGATCGCTTTGCTCATGAAAATCGACAACAAAATAACGGGCGTTGCGTTGTTCCGCTTGCAGGTCGCCATAAAATCTTTCTGCGAAACAGTTACTTCGTAACGGTAATTTATCGTTTCGTTGGTGGTCGTGTTTTCGGGCAAAGCGTATGCATCGCGTGACAAAGATATAAATTGCTTTTTATCATCGTACTCATAAGTGCCTAAAAACGGATCGGCAGTCTCCCCGTCAAGCAATTCTTCGTCCGCATACCGTATACCGTCAACTCTTATTTCGTTCCCGTAGGCGAACCTGCAATAATACCAAATCAGCGTTTCTATAAACGGTTTGATTCCCCTGCCATCGCAAAGTGCGTGGTGGAATGAAACAAAAACGGAACGATCATTGTAAGTCACATCAATTAAATGATAGCCGCACTCTATCCCGCCGAGTTTTGCAAGTTGTTTTGTCTTACGGACTTGCAGGGAGATGTCGTTTTGTACGATATAAAAATCCCCATCCTTTTCTATCAGCTTTGTGTTAAAATACGGATACCTTTTCATCGTTTCGGAAAGCGCTTGCGTGAGGAAGGAACCCCGGATTTTTTTCTTGAATCGAATTTCTATCACTTCGCTTTCCATACCGCGCAGCTTATACAGATAGCTCTGCCCCGAACGTATTTTTTCGTTCCCGCTCCCGCGGGTCGAGCCGGAACTCCGGATAAGCGTTTGCTTTTCACTTTGCTTCAATTTCTCTAAAATGTCCTGAAAAATATTGCTCATGATCTGTGTCCCCTCCTTAATACACATCGTGTTTATTTAAGATAAGCGTTCCAAGGAAATTGTAGATAACGGCCCATACTGCCGAACACACGAGGCAGATGATAACCGAGACAAAGTTTGCGGAAAGACACGCATACACCGACGAACCGTAAAGGAATACGTTGAGCGCGGATATGTTGCCGATAAGCGCGGCTGCGCCGATTACCGGAATTCCCGTTCCGAGAACAAAGCACAATGCAATGGATATTCCGAACTTCGAACGGAAAATAATGTTGATGAATGTATAAAGGCTTGCCCAGCCTAAGCTCATGATCATTTTGCCGAGTATCGCGCAGATAAGGGAGCCTGCATCCACCGTAAAAGACAGTCCCGAAAACAAGCCCGAAGCAATTCCGCCGATTAAGTAAGTTACGCACATACAAGCCATAGAGAACGCGCCAAGCAAGGTTTTGGACATCATGTAATCCGCTTTTTTAGCGTGGGTGGTAAATAGCTGCTTAACGTAACCGCTTTTATAGTCGTGTCCGATAAATATAGAAATCATGATGCCGCCGAATATGAAGACCATATTCATATTGGCGTACTCTCCGATATTGTTTATGACGTAAAGCGGTTTATTGGACGCTATTATCTGCCAAGCGGTAGAGAATAAAGGGGTTGTTTCACCTTCTCCGCTCATTGTTCCCATAGATACCAGCGCGGGAATAATGGCGGCAATGACGAGGAAAATATAAAACAGCGGCGTATGGAACAGTCGGTAAAAATCCACGCCGAGCATACCCCTGAGCCGTTTGCCAAAGCTTGGAGATTCAAATTTCAGTTCATGTTTTGCTTCCATTTCACTCGTCCTCCTTGTTTCCCGAAGGGAATTGCGGCTGCTTTGCAGGAGCAGAGGAAGTCCCTCCGTTCTGTGACATCAGCTCGATGTAGTATTCCTCCAGACCGATCTTGTTCTTTTTGATTTCGCTTACCACATGACCGTTCTTCATCAGGTGATCTACGACGGCTGCCGTGTCATCCGTATCGTACACACGGATATATTCGCCTTCGATACGCACATCGGCAAACCGATCCGCAAGCACAAGCTTTGCGTTTTTCATATCCTTCGTTTTCAGCTATACGAAAACCTGCGCTCTGCCGTCCATTTCCTTTGCGGACAGCTCCACGATCATCTTTCCCTGACGGATGATCCCGTAATGGGTGGCGATCTTTTCCAGCTCCCCGAGAATATGGGAAGAAATCAGCACCGTACAGCCGTAATTTTTTGTGATGTCCACAAGGATCTCCCGCATGATGCGCATACCGTCGGTGTCGAGTCCGTTGATCGGCTCGTCCAAGATCAGGAGGGCGGGGTCGCCTAACAATGCCATAGCGATGCCGATTCTCTGCTTCATACCGAGGGAACAGCTCTTAAATTTTATGTTTGCGGAATCCTCCATGCGGACAATTTCCAGCACACGCCGAATTTCGGCGCCGCGGTTTTCAAGTCCCAGATTGATGGCCTGCATCATCAGGTTCTGGTACACGCTGGAGCCGGGAAAACAACCGGGATCTTCGATCAGCGCGCCGACTCTGACACGGACGCCGGGATCGGTATAATCTCTGCCGAACAGCTTGATTTTTCCGCCGTCGGGAACCAAATGCCCGCAGATAAGCTTTTCGGTGGTGGATTTGCCGGAACCGTTTTCCCCGATAAAACCGTAGATTGCTCCGACAGGCACGGTCATATTCAGGTGATCGACCGCATACATACCGTGAAAGCTTTTGGATAAGTTTCTGATTTCAATAGCGTTCATGGATTCTCTCCTTTTTTGTGAAATGGAAAACCGTTACAGCAGCGGCGCAAAGATGCGCGCAACGGAACGGATCATGCCTTGCAGCAGCCCGGACTTCAAGTCGTCCGGCGCGATCTCGATCGACTTGTTCATCGTATCCTCGATGTCCGCTTTCAGGTCTTTGATCGACTCGCAGCGGTACATCCACACGCCGTTTTCGAAATGATGCGCCAAGCTCCGGTAGTCCAGATTGATCGTGCCGATCATGGCGATCTCGTCGTCGGCAAGATAGCTTTTGGCGTGAAGAAAGCCCGGCTCGTATTCATAGATCCGGACGCCGGCATCCATCAGCCGTCGATAGAAGCTGCGGGTCATGCAGAAGATCAGCTTTTTATCCGGAATGTGCGGAACCACGATCCGGACGTCCACGCCCCGCAGCGCGGCGTTTTCGATATCCGTGCAGAGGTCGTTGTCGATGATCAGATAGGGCGTTGTGATCCGGACATAGCGCGCCGCGCCCGACAGCATGTTCTGGATCACGCTTTTCCCGACTCTGCGTTTGTAGATCGGGTTGGGACCGTCGCCGAAGGGCACCAGATATCCCGCCGCCGAAACGTCCTGCGTTGGGAATAGCTCCGGACGGATTTCCGGCGGCTTTCGGACGTTGATGCCGTAGTCGATCAGGAACAGCTTGGTCAGCTCCCAGACGGCTTCGCCCTCAAGGCGGACGGCGACGTCCTTCCAGTGACCGAATTTTACCACATGGTTGATATATTCGTCGGCAAGGTTGATCCCGCCCGTGTAGCCGATCCTGCCGTCCACGACCGTGATCTTCCGGTGGCTTCGGTTGTTGAATTCGCTGTCGGCATTGCCCTTTAAGTGCGAAAACGGAACCGAATCAATGCCGAGCCTTCGCAGCGTTCGGAAATAATCGCCGGAGAGCGTGGTCATGCAGCCGATATCGTCGTAGACCACCTTTACGTCCACGCCTGCGGCAGCTTTTTCTTTCAGGACCGCCAGAACCGAGTTCCAGAAAACTCCTTCTTCAATAATGAAGTATTCCATGTAAATGAACTTCCGCGCGCCTTTCAGATCCTCCAGCAGACGGGGGAGCATGGCCTCGCCGAGCGGGAAATAGGTCTGCGCCGTATTGGAAAACAGGTGCGTTTCGGCAATGGCGCAAAGCATTTTTGCCTGTGCGGCAGCTACGGAGGACTCGCTTTTCAGATCTTCCAAGAGCTTCTGATCGTCCTTTTGATAGGACTGCGCCTTTATGCTGCCCAGCCGTTTGACGTATTTGGGTTTCAGCTTCCGGGAATAGAACAGGAAGTACAGCATAAAGCCGGCGACGGGGACGACAAGCACCAACAGCAGCCACGGCGCCTTGTAGTCGGGATTGTCGTCCGAGGCTATGATCTGAATTACGCAGGCGATTTCCGTGAGCCACGCCAGAAGATAAAAATACGGCACATAACGGCAGAGAGTGAACACGATCCCGATTATGGCTGCCGTTTCCAGCGCGGCGAGGAAAATCGCAAGAAGAAAGCGGAAGGGGATATAGGGGCGTTTTCGGGACGCTTTGCACAAGCGCCCCGTTTCCGTCTGCGGCTTCATTTTTGCTTCTCAACCGCGTCGAGCCTTGCCTGCGCTTCGGCGGTTCTCTTGTGCGCCTCCTCGATCCGGGCGTCGCGCTCCGCCTGCATGGCCGCCTTGCGCCGCTTGGGATCGCCCATTGCCTTGGCCTCCGCAAAATTTGCCTTGGATTCCGCTTTTACCGCGGCAAACTGCGCCTTATCCACCTCGTGCTGCGCGTGGGCGCTTTCCTTCATGTCCTGAAATGCGTTCCGAAAAAATTCCTTGATTGCCATTGCTTTGTTCTCCTTTTCTTTTTTTGGATCAGCGTTCGTTCATAATTTCGTCGATCAGCTCCGACGTAAGCTCAAGTATTCTCGGCGCCGCCTTTTTCTTTGCCCTGTTGTAGAGAAGGCGGTACAGCGGATAGGCGGCGCCCATGCCGGCAATACCCGCGATGCCGGTGAATATGCCTGCCAAGATAAACAAAGCGCCGTTTCCGAGCGTCTGCATTACAAGGCACATTCCCAAGCCGAAGATCAGGAGACCGCCGATGCCCGTACAAAGCGCGGCAGTCACTCCGGCAGACTGGACCCGACCGTCCAGCCGTTTCAGTTCGTCCATCCTGCTCTCGCTTTGGGGCAGATATTTTTTCCGGATCTCTTGGATCTCTTTGTTTTCTGCCGCCGAGTAGCTGTAAGTGAAGGAAGTATCTTTGCTCATGTTTACCTCGCATCGCGGAGCATTTTTCGTAACGTCGGTTGTTTGGCGGATGCCTGTGCTCCGCCGCAAGCATCTTTACGGTTCTTATTCTAGGCGGCGGTTGTTTGCGAATTTTTTGCGAAATGTTTCTCTAATGTTAAAATTGGGGGCTTCGCGTGCAGGCGGGGGGATTTTCGGTTGCGCCGGTCTGCGAAATTATGCTACAATGTACAAAAAGCTTCGCATTCCGATGCGCAGAGAAAGGGAGGAGCGTGCATTCCTTGGAAACGCTGAAACGGATCCGACTGTACCGGCAGCATTTGACCGATAAGGCGGACAAAAGGACGGTCGTTCGCGACCTGAACGGGTTGCAGGCGCAGTTTACCGTGAATTCCTTTCATGCATTGAAAATCCGCTGCAACGAGGAACTGAGCGAGGCAGCCTATGGGGAAAATCTTGTGAAAAATTGGACGGTGCGGGGGACGGTACATGTGTTTGCGAAGGACGATCTGCCTCTGTTTTGTCACGGGAAGGAACGCTACCGCAGCATGGAGTTTTCGGGCTACGGCTTCTTCGGCGAGAAGGGATATGCGCTTGCGAAGTCATGGGGATATCCGGAGGATTTTTTGCGGGAATGCCAAGAAAAGGGATGCGCATGGACGCTTTCGCCGGAACGGCAGGCGGATTGGTCTGCGTTTATCGTGCGCAGGGTCGCGGAGGGCGTCAGCGACCGCGAGGAGCTGAAAAAGCTCTGTACGGAAAATGGAATGACAAAATTCGAGCTGGACAGTATGTTCGATTCGTGGGGCGGCGGAATGCGCGAACTGTGCGAGCGAGGCTTTCTGAATTATAAAGTGCAGGAAAAGAAAGCCTTTGCACTGTGTCCGGAGTTTGAGCCGATGGAAACGGAGGCGGCGGAGCTGGAAATATTCAGGCGTTATCTTCTGCATTATGCGCCTGCAACCATCCGGGACATGGCGTATTATTACGGCTGTTCCCAGACGAAGGTCAAGGCGATGCTTGCAAAGCTTCCGGCAGAAAAAATAACGCGGAACGGCGCGGACTATTTTTATATGGGAGACCTGAACGGGGACTATCCCGATATCCCGCCCTGCCTCCTGCTCGCAGGCTTCGATCCGCTGATGCTCGGCTACAAAAAAGAAGAAAGCGTTTTTCTGCCGCGGGAGCATCTGCGTGGGATCTTCAACCTCGCGGGGATCGTCATGCCCGCTGTTTTGCTTGACGGCAGGGTCGTCGGGAAATGGAGCAGGAAAAACGGGAAAGTTACGTTTGCGCTTTTTGAAACGGTCTCCGAGCGCGGAAGGCGGGCGATCACGGAGGCGGCGGAAGCCTGCTGGAAGGATATCCGGTCGATTTCGTGGAACTGAAAGATACGCAATGGCTGTTGGCAAAGCGGGGAAACTTTATTTAAGGTCTTTCCGGCGTTGTGGATCAATAATGGGTATAGCAGCACAAGCTATTCTGTCGTTTGGGTAATGTTATCTTTTGCGGAAGCCTCATAATACTGTCTGGTTAGCTCCGAACAAAGAAACGAGTCGTTCATCAGCTTCAGAAAAGCATCCTTTGTTTTTTTGGTGTCTAGGCGAATCGCGGTGCCGTCTTCGCTATATTTGAACCTTCCGGCAAGTGCAGGAGTCGTTTTCGTGAATTGTATAATCGTTTCCTTCGTGATCCCTAAACGGAAAATCGGGGAAGCTTTTTTTATTTTGGATAATTTTCTGGTAAATGAAAGGTCATCCAGCGTATCTCTTAGAACCTGTATATCCTCTACAATTTCCAACCGTTTGACGGCTTCGATGGTTTCTTCGGCGCCTTTTTGAATCAGGGCGGTAAAGCCCATATTTCGTTCCAACACTTTCAGGTCAAGAATATAAATATGGCCGTTTATGCGCAATAGCTGCACATCGTCATTTAAACGAATAATATCATCTTGCGGTAACCGTTCAAATCTTTCCGTGCTTTTTATCGCGCCCAGCAGGAAGCTGTCTCTTTTAACCAGCATAATTGGATAATGTTTTTTGAACATAATGATCCCGTTATCCATTGCCCCAAGATATATTATGTAGCCGAACAGATGGGAAAGATTGTCGGTATGAAAATTGAACTTTTCCATTTGTACGGCGCAGGAGATGTCAAAGTCTTTGATGAGCCTCAGCTCCTCCGGAAAGTTATCATAATCATATTGATATATCGTGTTGGCTTGCTCGTCGGCTACGGATAGTTTGCGAACAGTCAGGTCGTCGTTTGCGAGCAAAGTATTTTGAAGAAAGTCCGTAAACATTTTCTGGATTTCCGGGGCGGTATGATTGTCTTCAATGTCGGCAAGCCGCATACTTAGCACATGGTCCTTTTTGAAGACAAGATAGATTTGCATGGAATGGGGCTTTTCTAAAGTGCTTTTGACTTCGGACTTTAATTCTTCGGTTGTCATTTTTTTCTCCAATCTGTAAGTAGTAGTGAAAGAGCGAAGGCGGAATCAATTCGCTTTGCTTTTTATCTCTTTGGCAATCCAAACATATTTATCTAAGGGAATCCATTTAATCGCAGAATCCTTTGATAACCGATCCCTCGATATTAAAATCACTCCGTCGGGTGCATCAATTCCGTTTATTTCGGCGCGGTATAAACGGTAGCCCATAAGCGCAAGCGTCGGATTCCCGTAATAGAGTTCCATCTTCACAAAAATAAAGCCGATCATTACAAGTAAAACTGCGAGTACAATAACATAGCGAATGTTTCCTAAATCAATGCAAATTAAAGGAATGATGTATGTGGTAAGGAATGTCAAATACTCATAGTTCTCGTTCTTTATTTCTTTAATTTGATATGGAGGGTTTGTAACCCCGCTCCACTTTCGGTTGGTCTGCGCTGCAAAGATCAATCCTAATAAAGCAAAAATTAACGAGCAAATCGCGAGCCAATTTCTTTTTAACAATGGAAGAATCCCCATGCATTCTGCATTCTCCGCGATGGATATGGGAATATCTACAGTTAGTAAGAAAATGAGGACAAAAAGCAACCACAATGACATTATATAAAACTTGTACTTAAGTGATTTTGAGCCGTCTTTCTTTTTCGCCAAAACTTTAACTCCTTGTTTAATCGCGCTTAATTCGTCTGGGTAAAAATGCATCGCTGCTTGATATATACTATACCTTGGCACATGAATAAAATCAAGCGGCATAACAAAATATTTATAACCATCTTGCAAGAAAAAGAACTAATCGCTTTGGAATGAAACTTCCCGTATTCGCAAAACCTAATCCTGCGCCGACGTTCCTTCCGTAAATTCTACAAAGCGAGAACTGCGGTTTTGCTGGAATCGGCACAAGATATAGAAAAAAGCCGGAAAAAAACTTCAATATCTTGTGCTTTTCCGCTTGAAATCTCCGCTCTTCTGTGCTAGCATGGAAGTACGCCTCTTGTTTGGGCGCAGTTTTGACTTTTTCGGGGTGAATGGTATGAAGATCATTAAGAGAAACGGTTCGGAGGAGAACTTTGACCGCAGCAAAATTAAAAACGCAATTTTGAAGGCAAATAACGAGACCGATCAGAAGCCGGAGCTGACGGCGCGGCAGATCGATTATATCTCGCTTGTTATCGAGGATTACTGCAACGAGATCGGGCGGGCGCTTTCCGTGGAGGAGATCCAAGAGCTTGTCGAGACGCACATCATTTTGCAAGGCGCGCCGGAGACGGCAAAGCGCTACATCCGCTACCGCTTTACGCGAAATCTGGCGCGTGTCGCCAACACGACCGACAACCAGATCCTTTCGCTGATCGAGTGCAACAACGAGGAAGTCAAGCAGGAAAATTCCAATAAAAACCCCACGGTCAATTCCGTTCAGCGCGATTATATGGCGGGGGAGGTCAGCAAAGACCTGACGAAGCGCATCCTGCTCCCCGAGGAGATCGTGCGCGCCCACGAGGAGGGCATCATTCATTTCCATGACGCCGATTATTTCGCGCAGCATATGCACAACTGCGACCTTGTGAATCTGGAGGACATGCTGCAGAACGGCACGGTCATTTCCGGCACGATGATCGAGCGTCCCCATTCGTTTTCGACGGCGTGCAACATCGCCACGCAGATCATTGCGCAGGTCGCCTCCAATCAGTACGGCGGGCAGTCGATCTCGCTTGCGCATCTGGCTCCGTTCGTTCAGGTGTCCAGAGAGAAGATCCAGCGTCAGGTCGCTTCCGAGATGGAATCGCTCGGTATTTCCGTCAGTGCCGAGCAGATCGCCGAGCTTGTGGAAAAGCGTCTCCGCGAGGAGATCAACCGCGGCGTGCAGACCATCCAGTATCAGGTCGTAACGCTTTTGACGACCAACGGGCAGGCGCCGTTCGTGACCGTATTCATGTATCTGAACGAGGCAAAGAACGAGCAGGAGAAGAAGGATCTTGCCATTATCATTGAGGAGATCCTCAATCAGCGGATCATCGGAACAAAAAACGAGGCGGGCATCTGGGTAACGCCGGCGTTCCCCAAGCTGATCTATGTGCTTGAGGAGGATAACATCCGCGAGGATTCCCCGTACTGGTACCTGACCGAGCTGGCGGCAAGGTGCACCGCAAAGCGGATGGTGCCGGACTATATTTCCGAGAAGGTCATGCTCCAAAACAAGATCGACGAAAACGGCGAAGGACACTGCTATACCTGCATGGGCTGCCGCAGCTTCCTGACGCCCTATGTGGACGAAAACGGAAAGCCGAAATATTACGGACGCTTCAATCAGGGCGTGGTAACGCTGAATCTGGTGGACGTGGCATGTACCGCCTGCCGCGATTCGCGGAATGAGGAACGCTTCTGGGAGGTGCTGGAGGAGCGGCTGGAGCTGTGCCACTGGGCGCTTCAGTGCCGCCACAAGCGTCTAAAGGGAACGCTTTCCGACGCCGCGCCGATCCTCTGGCAGTACGGCGCGCTTGCCAGATTGCAGAAGGGCGAGCCCATCGACCGGCTGCTTTACGGCGGCTATTCCACGCTGTCCTTGGGCTATGCGGGCCTTTGGGAGTGCGTTTACGAGGTGACCGGAAAGAAGCTGACCGAGCCGGAGGGAGAGGCGTTCGGGCTCCGCGTTATGGAAGCGCTGAACGCGGCGTGCGCGCAGTGGAAGGCGGAGGAGAACATCCATTACTCGCTTTACGGAACGCCGCTCGAATCGACGACCTACAAGTTTGCCAAGAGCCTGCAGAAGCGCTTCGGCGTGATCCCGGGCGTGACCGACAAAAACTATATCACCAATTCGTACCATGTGCATGTGACCGAGGAGATCGACGCGTTTGCAAAGCTGGCGCTCGAATCCAAGTTCCAGACCCTGTCTCCGGGCGGAGCCATTTCCTATGTGGAGGTTCCGAACATGCAGCATAACATTCCGGCGGTGCTGGAGGTCATGAAGTTTATTTACGATAATATCATGTACGCCGAGCTGAACACCAAGAGCGACTATTGTCAGGTGTGCGGCTATGACGGCGAGATCCAGATCGTGGAGGAGGACGGCAAGCTGATCTGGCGCTGCCCGAACTGCGGCAATCAGGATCAGACAAAGATGAACGTCGCCAGACGAACCTGCGGTTATATCGGAACGCAGTTTTGGAATCAGGGACGGACGCAGGAAATTCGCGAAAGGGTACTTCACTTATAATGCATTACGGCAGCATCAAAAAATGCGATATCGCTAACGGCGTCGGGATCCGCACCGTGCTGTTTGTTTCCGGCTGCACCCACCACTGCAAGGGCTGCTTCCAGCCCCAGACGTGGAATTTCCGGTACGGCGCGGAGTATACGGCGGAGACCGAGCGGGAGATCGTTGCCTCCTTGGAGCCCTCCTATGTGGACGGGCTGACGCTGCTTGGGGGCGAGCCGATGGAGCCGGAAAACCAGCGGGCGCTTCTGCCGCTTGTGCGGCGCATTCGCAGAGAGCTTCCGCAGAAAACGATCTGGTGCTATTCCGGCTACACTTGGGAGGAGCTGACCGGCGAGAGCCGGGCGCGCTGCGAGGTCACGGACGAGCTGCTTTCGCTCCTTGACGTTTTGGTGGACGGCGAGTTTGTGGAAGAAAAGAGGAACATCTCGCTGCGGTTTCGCGGAAGCGAGAACCAGCGTCTGATCGACGTGCCGAAAACGCTTGCCTGCGGCAGCGTAACGGAATGGGAAGGAAAATAGGGGGGATGGCGATGCAGACGGAAACCGACGAGGAAGCGCGCGAATGGATGATCGCCATTCGCCAACAGCAGATCGAGGGGCAGCGGGAAAAGCTGAACTATGCGCTTTCGGAGCTTGCCAAGGATTATGACAGCGTGGCGGTCCGCAGACGCGGAGAAAAGCACGCGGTGGTCATCGAGTGGGCGACGCTTGTGGTGCTGATCCTTGTATTTCAGTGCTTTATCCATATCCTGATCGAAGGGAAGCATACGACCGTGTATTCCATTGTGCCCGGAGTGATCATTCAGGGCGTCTGCCTGTTTGGATATTTCGGTCTGCTGGGAAAGTGCGTGCACCATACGTTTTCGTTCTGCTTCCGCTGTCAGGTCAAGGAGAACGCCTATGCGAACCGCGAATGGATCAACACCTACCCCAGAGAGGAAAGCTATCTGTTTTCCTGTATGCAGACGATCCGCGAGCATTTGAGGACCTTGGATCGGATGGAGCTGGCGCTGAAAAGGTACGGCGATCTGAACGAGGAGCAGCAGCGCTTTGTGGGCAATCCGGCGCTGACCAAAAGACCGCCGTACCCATATACGAACGAGAGCGTGTGGCTGTTTGAGTGGCTGTTCAAAAGGAAATAAATTTCGGCAAACTACTTGACAAGAACATAAAAAATCATTACTATAAGAGAAACAATGGAGTTGGCGATGCTGACTCCATTTTTGTTTTATCGGGAAACATCGATCCGCTATTTGTTTCTGAGCGAAAGCAAATAGCTCTGATGGTACCTCTTCGCGACAGGTCGCTCGGAAATGAGGATTAGGTATGGGCACGATGGATTTGTATGAACGGACCGAGGTCATCAACGAATGGCTGGCTCGTTACGGAGTAAAGTTCGGTATTTATAAAAACAACACCTTCAAGGAGCAGCTTTTTCCTTTTGACGCCATTCCGCGCATTTTGGGCGCCGAGGAATTTGCGGTGCTGGAAAAGGGACTGAAGCAGCGTGTCAGAGCGCTGAACCTATTCCTGAAGGATATCTACGGCGCAAAGAAGATCCTGCTTGACAAGGTGATCCCCGAGGAATTCATTTATTCTTCCAGCGGCTATACGGTGCAGTGCGAGGGCGTATGTCCGCCGAAGGACGTTTTTTCCCACATCTCCGGAATCGATCTCGTACAGGGGAAGGACGGGGAATGGTACATACTGGAAGACAATCTCCGGGTCCCCTCCGGCGCATCCTATCCGGTCATTGCCCGGGAGCTTTGCCGCCGCAGCAGTCCCAAGACCTTCCGCGAGAACCGGATCGAGGACAACCGGAACTATGCGGAGCTGCTCTCGCATGTGATGGACTATGTGAACACCGGCGGGATCTCCGTGGTGCTGACGCCGGGACGCTACAATGCGGCGTATTTCGAGCATTCCTTTTTGGCGGAGCGGATGCATGTGCCGCTTGTGGAATACGACGATCTGATCGTGGAAAACGCGCATCTGTATTTTATCGACTACAGCGGGAAAAAGGTGCCGGTGGGCGCGGTATACCGCCGGATCTCCGACGAGTATTTGGACCCGATGAATTTCAATCCGGAGTCGGTCATCGGCATCCCTCACATTTACGACGTTTACCGCAAGGGAAACGTGGCGCTGATCAACGCGCCGGGCAACGGCATTGCGGACGATAAGGGCATTTACTATTTCGTTCCGAAAATGATCCGCTATTATCTCGGCGAGGAGCCGATCCTGAAAAACGCGCCGACCTATCTGCCGTTTTACGAAGAGGACCGAAAGTATACGCTGGAGCATTTCGACCGTCTTGTCTGGAAGGACGTGGCGGAGGCCGGGGGCTACGGCGTGCAGTTTGGCAGCGGTATGAGCGCGGAGCAGAAGGAGAAATTCATTGCGACGCTCATGCGCTGCCCGAGAAGGTTTATCGCGCAGGAGGTGATCGACTTCTGTGATCTGGATATTTTTGAGAAGGGCGAGCGGGTTCCGCGAAAGGCGGATCTGCGGGCGTTCGTGCTGACGAGCGAGGAGCCGGTGGTTTGGAAAAGCGGTCTGACCCGTTTTTCGCGCAACCCGGATTCCTTTATCGTAAATTCGTCTCAGGGAGGAGGCTTTAAGGACACATGGATATTAAGTCAATCGTAAAAACCGACCGGCTGTACTGGCTCGGAAGATATTTGGAGCGGGTCTATACGACGCTGCTGTTGTTTGAAAAGAGCTTCGACAAGATGATCGAGCGGGCGGCGGAATACGAAAAGTTCTGCGAGAGCTTTGAAATTCCGAACGTCTATTCCGATGCGGAGGACTTCCTTTACCGCTATCCGTTCGACGAGAACAATCCCGATTCGCTGCGCACCAACCTGCGCCGCGCCTACGACAACGCCATCGAGCTGCGGGAGGAGATCGGGAGCGAGGCGCTGGCGTATGTGCAGCTCACGGTCTATGCCATGAGCCGCGCGGCGGAGAGCCCGGCGCCGATGGGCGAATTTCAGAAGATCACCGACAATATTCTGGCGTTCTGGGGCTGCATCGACGACCTGATCGAGGATGAAAACACGCGGAATCTGTTAAAGGTCGGGAAGCGCGTCGAGCGCATCGACCTGTACGGGCGGCTGCACATGCCGAAGCCCGACCTCGTCCGGGAGATCCACCGCCTGAGCGGGCGCATTCCCCGCTGCTCCATTCACTATCGCCCGGAGGTGATCGTGCGGCTGAACGAGCTGGCGGATGCGGCGGAGCCGGACTATCCGACGATCGTGTACG
This sequence comes from Lachnospiraceae bacterium, assembly GCA_030524525.1. GTDB lineage: Bacteria > Bacillota > Clostridia > Lachnospirales > Lachnospiraceae > ISDg. The sequence goes on along the minus strand of JAUNGI010000008.1, from coordinate 35,917 downwards.
AGGTCGATCGGATCTTGGGATGAGGGTGAAGCGTTGTGAAAACAGTTGCATTTTGGTACCATTTGCAGATCCGGTTCAGCGAGCCGGTAACGCACCATCGGTTTACGGTGCGGAGTTTTCCGGTTTCGGACGAGCGGCAGGAGATCCTCTCCGTGAGTCAGGAGCTGCTGCCGAATCAGTTTTTGGAAAACGGAACGGATTCCTTCGGAAACCTGTGCGTCTACGGCAATGCCGAGGAACCCCACGAGCTGTTTGACGTACAGGTGCAGGGTACGGCGCGGCTGGGAATGCAGCCGTGGACGGCGGCAAGGGAAGCGCATCAGGTGGGCGTTTTTCGGACGCAGACGCCGCTGACCCAAACGGGGCCTTCGCTGCTGCGCCTTTTCTCGACCTTGGACTTGGCGGCGTGCCGCGGAAACCGGGAAAAGGCGGAGGCGATCATGCATGCCGTCGCCGCCGCAATGCGGTATCTCCCCGGACGCACCACGTTCGAGACGACCGCGGAGGAGGCGCTTTTGGGCGGAGCGGGGGTCTGTCAGGACTATGCGCATATCATGCTGGCGCTGTGTCGGCTTGCCGGCGTCCCGTGCCGCTACGTGGTGGGGCTGCTGATCGGCGAGGGCGCAAGCCACGCGTGGGTCGAAATCTACGACGACTGCCGCTGGTTCGGTATGGATCCCACGAACCTCGTGCCGGTCACGGACAGTCATGTGAAGCTGTCGCACGGCAGAGATTACAACGATTGTCTGCTGAACCGGGGGATCTTCTGCGGCGCGGCAAGGCAGGAGCAGAGCGTGCGCGTGAAGGTGGAAGAAATTATGGAACCGTCTGTTTCGGAGGAAAGCGGATTATGATAGAAAAAATTACGTCGGTCATGCTGCCGGTGGACGAGGAGCTGCGGATTCAGAAGAACCGGCTCTGCCCGGAGGACGGCGGAAACGGAAAGCGGATCAGCATCGTGACCGGCATCCACGGCGACGAGCTGGAGGGACAATACGTGTGCTACGAGCTGATCCGTCGAATCACGGAGCATCCGGAATATTTGTGCGGAACGGTGGACGTTTATCCCGCCATGAATCCGCTGGGGATCGACTCGGTCAGCCGAGGGATTCCCGGCTTCGATCTGGATATGAACCGGCTGTTCCCCGGCTCCCTTGACGGAGCCATGACCGAATATCTGGCGGCGGGCATTATCAACGACCTGCTGGGGAGCAGTCTCTGCATTGATATCCACGCGAGCAACATTTACCTGACCGAAATGCCGCAGATCCGGATCAACGAGCTGCATAAGGACATGCTGCTGCCATACGCGTGCAGGGCAAACGTGGATTTTGTCTGGATCCACGGCGCCAGCACGGTGCTGGAGGCGACGCTGGCGCACAGCCTGAACAGCCGCCAGACGCCGACGCTGGTTGTGGAAATGGGCGTGGGAATGCGCATCACGAAGGAGTACGGCGAGCAGCTGACCGAGGGCATCTTTTCCCTGATGAAAAGCTTGGACATCTGGCGCGGTCCTGCGGAGACGGTGAAAAAGCCGCTGATCGGCCACCGTCCGGACGAGGTGTGCTTTCTGAATGCGCCGGTCTCCGGCATTTTTCAGAAGGAAAGCGCCCACGGCGTATGGGTCGCCAAGGGGCAGAGCATCGGAAAGATCATCGACCCGCTTCGGGGGAAGCTTCTGGCGGACGTTACGGCTCCGCAGGAGGGGCTGCTGTTTACCATCCGGGAGTATCCGGTCGTTTCGGAGGGCTCCCTTTTGGCGCGAATTCTGCAAATGAGCCGCGAACGCTGGGAGGAGAGCGTCGGCGCGGAGAGAGGAGGATGTCATGCGGGAAACGGAGATCTTTAGGCTTCCGGCGCTGTATCGGGACGATTTTCGCATTACCGGCTATCGGTTCGGGCAGGGCGAAAAGGCGCTGGCGGTGGTAGGCAGTCTGCGGGGCAACGAATATCAGCAGATCTATATGTGTTCCCTGCTGATGCGGCGGCTGCGGCAGCTGGAGGAAGCCGGCGAGCTTTGCGAGGATCGGGAGATCCTTGTGATCCCGTCCCTGAATCCGTACTCGATGAACATTGGAAGGCGCTTCTGGCCCACCGACAATACCGACGTGAACCGCATGTTTCCGGGCTATTCCTTGGGCGAAACGACGCAGCGGATCGCCGCCGGCGTTTTTGACAAGGTGAGCAAGTACCGGCGCGGCATTCAGTTTGCTTCCTTTTATATGCCCGGACGCTACCTCCCGCATGTGCATATCATGCAGACCGGCTTTGAGCAGGCAAAGAAGGCCGAGAGCTTCGGGCTGCCCTATATCGTCCTGCGCCGCCCGCGCCCGTACGACACCACGACGCTGAATTACAACTGGCAGATCTGGGAGACCGAGGCGTACAGCCTTTACAGCAGCACCACCGCCGTACTCGACCCCGTCAGCGGCGAACAGGTGGTGGAGAGCGTATTGCAGTATATGCGCGCGGAAGGGCTCCTGCGGGGCGAGGCAAAGCCCGCGCAGCCGTCGGAGATCATTTCCGACGCGCAGATCGTTTCCGTTCGGCCGGAAAAGGCGGGGCTCTTTCGTCCGCTTGTACAGGCGGGCGATCCGGTGCGCGCCGGAGAGAAGCTTGCCTGCATTCAGGACGTTTATCTGGGCGACACGCTGGAGGAGCTGACGTCGCCGTGCGACGGGATCGTTTTCTTCGTTCATGACGAGCCGCTGACCTACGCCAACACGGCGGTCTGCAAGATCATCCGGCGTACGCCGTAGCTGCGAAACGGCTCTGTGCGGTTGACAGGCACCGGCTTTGCGCGTAAACTAGGTGCAGAGGAAAACGGTACGGAGGGAGAATATGTACGCATTTCTCGGATTTCATGAGGTTCTTGAGGCGTCGAAGCTGCTGCCGCGGATAAAGGAGCAGGAGCTTGGTGCAAAGCCTTATATGCGCATCGAGCTGAACAAAAAGTCGTTTCAGCTGTACCACTCCTTTGATACCGCGCCGGATGGAGCGGAGCCGGAGGGCGATCCCAACGAAAACGTTATTCCCGTTGCGAACATCGACCGACCCATCGACGCGGAGGAGCTGGCGAATCTTGTTCTGAACGTGCTGTATGAACATTACATACGGAAGGAACCGGAGGTCAAGGGGGAGGACGGGACGCTCGTCTCTGTGTATCCTATCGGGAGCGCGCAGAGCCGTTCGGGTGGTCAGGGCGCATCCGGCGGCACCGAAAATAGAAGTTGACTTTTTCAAGGACGTTTGCTACAATGGCGGTGGTTAGACAAAACTAACCGTCGCCATACTTCGTATGTGCAGAGAAAGGAGCCTAGATTGAAAAATCACACCGATGTGCTGATTTTTCAATCGGCTATTTGTTTCCGAGCGAAAGCAAATGGCTCTGATGGCAGTCGCATCTTCGCGACAAGTCGCTCAGAAACGAGGAGGATTAGTATGATGAATTATTTACAGATCGAAAAAGTGATCGGCAGAGAAATCATGGATTCCAGAGGAAATCCTACGGTAGAAGCAGAAGTAACGCTGGCGGACGGCACGGTCGGAAGGGGCGCGGCGCCCAGCGGCGCATCCACCGGCGAATTTGAGGCGCTGGAGCTGCGCGACGGCGTGAAGGAAAGATACCTCGGCAAGGGCGTTACAAAAGCGGTGGAAAATATCAACACAAAGATCAGCGAGGCGATCGTGGGGCTGGACGCCTCCGATATCTATGCGGTCGATAAGGCAATGCTTGCGGCGGACGGTACGAAGGACAAGTCGAATCTGGGGGCGAACGCGATCCTTGCGGTTTCCATTGCGGCGGCAAGAGCCGCGTCTCTTGCGCTGGATATCCCGCTGTACCGTTTCCTCGGCGGCATTTCCGGCAACCGGCTCCCGGTGCCGATGATGAACATTCTGAACGGCGGCGCGCATGCGGCGAATACCGTTGATGTACAGGAATTTATGATCATGCCGGTGGGCGCGCCCAGCTTCAAGGAGGCGCTTCGCTGGTGCGCGGAGGTGTTCCATGCGCTTGCCGCGATCCTGAAATCCGAGGGGCTTGCGACCTCCGTGGGCGACGAAGGCGGCTTTGCGCCGAATCTGGCGAGCGACGAGGAAGCCATTCAGTACATCCTCAAAGCCATTGAAAAAGCGGGCTATGAGCCGGGCAAGGATTTCATGCTTGCAATGGACGCGGCTTCCAGCGAATGGAAGGGCGAGAAGAAGGGAGAGTATGTTCTTCCGAAGGCGGGAACGAAATTCACCTCGGAGACGCTGATCGAGCATTGGAAGCAGCTCGTTGAAAAATACCCGATCATCTCCATTGAGGACGCTCTGGACGAGGAGGATTGGGAAGGCTGGCAGCTTCTGACAAAGACGCTGGGCGACAAGGTGCAGCTTGTCGGCGACGATCTGTTCGTTACCAACACCGAGCGCCTCCGGAAGGGAATCGAGCTTGGCTGCGGCAATTCCATTCTGATCAAGCTGAATCAGATCGGTTCGGTTTCCGAAACGCTGGAAGCCATCAAAATGGCGCACAACGCGGGTTATACGGCAATTTCCTCCCATCGTTCCGGCGAGACCGAGGACACAACGATCGCCGATCTGGCGGTGGCGCTCAACACCTGCCAGATCAAGACCGGCGCGCCGAGCCGCACCGAGCGCGTGGCAAAATACAATCAGCTCCTGCGCATTGAAGAAGAGCTGGGCGACAGCGCGGTATATCCGGGCATGGACGCCTTTCATGTGAAGCGGTAGAGGAAAAACGGCGGAAGCCCCTCGGAGTTTGCGGCCAAACAGCCCCAGAGAATACAATCTCGTTGACAGAACCGCCTTGTACCACTTACAATAGAACTACTTGCTGGAGGCGAGAGGAGGGCGGCAGCATGACGAGAGAAGAAGAGCGTGGGATCGTTGAAAAAATGATCGCGCAGCTGCAGGCGGAGTTTGCGGCAAATGACAGAAAAGGGCTTTATGCGCTGATACAAAAGCAAATGGCGTATAACTCTAACAAAATCGAGGGCAGCACACTGACAAGTGAGCAGACAGCATCTTTGTTTGATACCGGTACTTTATATGCAGAGGGCGATACGATCTACCGCTCCAAGGACATTGAAGAAATGACCGGACATTTTAAGATGTTTAACCATATGCTCAAAACCTTGGAACAGCCTTTGAGTGAAGAGCTGATAAAGGAATTTCATTATTGCTTAAAAGTAGGCGTTTTTGAGGATGCCGCCAACGGGTATCCGGTTGGCGAGTATAAGAACCGTGCCAATCAGGTATCGGATATTCGAACCGTTCTGCCGAAGGATATTCCGGCGGCGATGCAAAGGTTACTTTCTCGATATGAAAATACAACTTATGATCCGCTGGTTTTGGCGCAATTTCACGCAGAGTATGAACAGATCCATCCGTTTCAGGACGGAAACGGCAGAACCGGACGGCTCCTTTTGCTCCGTCAGTGCTTACAACATAGGCGAATGCCGGTGATCATTCAGGACGAAGACAAACTAACCTATTATCATGTACTGCATACGGCACAGGTGGATCAGGATGCGCGACCGCTCGCTGACTATTTTATCAAGAGACAGCACGCGTTTTGGGAACAGGTAAAGGAATATCTGCCGCAGCAGGAACCGGAGAAAACAACAAAACCACATAGAGTAACGCCTAAGCGTTAGGCAGGAAAGCACATCAAAAACGATGTGCTTTCAGAGCGTTTCGGTTCCTATCTAAACACGCGCGGAAAAGAAATGCAAGCACTTTGCGGAAGCCCCTCGGAGTTTGCGGCTCCGGGGGGCTTGTTTTGTGTCCGTGCGCGGGCGGCAGAGACGAAAAAAAGACCCCTGCCCAACAGTCAAAGCTGTCGAACTGAGGCCTTTGCTGCGCCTCCAGGGGCTCGAACCCTGGACACCCTGATTAAGAGTCAGGTGCTCTACCAACTGAGCTAGAGGCGCATTCGCATGTTCTTATTTTGTCCGAACACGAGAGCTATTATAGCTCATGGGAAATTAAAATGCAACACTTTTTTTCGAAAAACTTTATTTTTTTTCCGATTTTCCGAATTTTCCTTTGCAGCCGTTTTTATTCGTGCCTTTCCGGCGGCATTTGGAGCAGCCGCACACGTTGGCGGAGGCAAGGATCTGGTTGACCGTATCGAGCCCCCGGCGGATCTTTACGGCATGGATATTCAGGCGCTGGTTGCAGGCAAGGCAGGCGGCAAGGCGATGTTTGAGGTTCATACTGCTCCTCCGTGTCCGGCGAAAGCGGCGCGGACACCATAAACGATGCTGCCTTAGTATATGCAAAGATCGAGAAAAGGATTCTTCTGTCAGTTGCCCGTTTGTTCCGGCATCCGCGCCGCAAAGCGGCAGATCGGATTGCCCTGAGCCGAAAAGCGTTCTTCATATTCCGTCATGATATTCCCCTCGGCGTAAGGGCTGTGATGCAGGTCGTAGGTCACCTCGGAAAGCTGCCAGCCGGCCTCCTGCGCCTGCTCCACGGAAAAATCAAACAGGCCTCGGTTGTCGGTCTTGAACGCCACATAGCCCGTCGGAGCAAGCACGTGGGAGTAGCGTTCTAAAAAGCGGGTCGAGGTAAGGCGCCGTTTGGCGTGGCGGTCCTTGGGCCACGGGTCGGAAAAGTTCAGATAGATCCGATCGACCTCTCCTTCGGCAAAAATGTTTTCCAGATCCTCCGCGTCGAAGCGCAGGAAGCGCAGATTGGGAAGGGCAAGCGCTTCCTGTTTTTCCACGGCGCGCAGCAGGACGCTGGCGTATTTTTCGATGCCCAGATAGCTGATCTCCGGATTTTGCGCGGCAAGCGTCGTCAGAAATTGTCCCTTGCCCATACCGATCTCAATGTGGAGCGGCCGGTCGCTGCCGAACAGCTCCCTCCAATGCCCCCTGTGGGTCTCCGGCTCCTGAATGACATAGGGATTCACCAGCATTTCCTCTCTGGCTCCCGGAATATTTCGCAGTCTCATATCGTACCTCCATAGCGAAGCGTTCAAGCTCTAATATAAAATTCCGTCGTAGTATGCGAGCAGCAGCCCGACGACCTCGGAGTAGCTTACAATGCCGCTCTGCACGCCGTTTACCTTCAGCGAGGCGTCGGTCACCTTGTCGGAGACCGCCTCCACGGTCTCGGTGCTGATAACGGCGTTTTCCTCGATCCGTTCCCATGCGCCCGGCTCCAGAAACGCCAGATCGACCTGCGCGATATACTCGTTCCAGCCGACCGCTTCCGCCTGCCAGCCGTTCGCGAGACTTTCCTCGCAGTCGCGCTCGATGTAGCTGATCACGCTCAGGTAGCCGCTGTACTGCAAAAACGGATCGTCGCTGCCGATGCAGGCGAGATAGCTCAGGAAGTTGGCTTCGTCCTCATATATGTAGCCGCGGGTATGCGCAAGCTCATGGCAGTATACCTCCGGATAATTGACGAGGTACATATTGCCGTTGGCGTTTGCCTCCATAGAAAAGGGAAAGAAGTAACCGCCGATGTACATCTGACTTACCAGATCGGAAAAATGCAGCGTTTTGACCTTGGTGTACCAGCCGTCCAGCTTCGGATAGGTATCTCCAAGCCGGCGCATCGCTTTTCGGCATTCCGCCTGTAGGTCGCCGGTATAGACCACAAGTCCGTCCTCGTCGCGCTCCATTTGGTCGGCAAGCGCATTCGCCTGCTCCACGACGAAATTCCGCAGCGTCAGCAGCTCCTCGCCGGTGTATTCCCGCGTTTCGCGGGCGGGATTGGGGTCGATGGGCGTGCAGTGATACAAAACAAAGCAGTTGAGCGTCATCAGCAGGGCGACGTTCAGCAGAACGGCGGTGAAAAAACGGTAGTAGCCGCGAATGAGCCGACAGGCTCCGGCAAATCTTCGATTTTTTCGCCATATACATAGGAAGATCCACAGCAGCGCCGCAAGCAGGCACAGAAGGATCCCCAGCACGATCAGAACCTCTCCCACCGAAAAGGGAAAGAGGCGGGTCAAACGTCCGTATGTATTGAGAAAGATCGGAAAAACGTATTCGGAAAACCAGTCGCAGAAGCTCCGGCTCGACCAGATAACGATATTTAATAAAACGATTCCCGCCAGATAAACCAATGCATAAAATTGGAACTCCGTAAAGCACCCGAAGATCCGCTTCTGCGGGCTGCGTCCGCGGTTCCGGGAGGTCTGCGTCCGTCGGGAGGCGTTTCGATTCCGGGAGGTCTGGGTCTGCCGGGAAGCGCCGCGTGTTTGAGAGGTCTGCCCTCTTTGGGAAGCGCTGCGTGTCTGTGAGGTCTGCGTCCTTCGGGAAGCGCCGCGTGTCTGAGAGGTCTGCGCCCTTTGGGAAGCGCTGCGGGACTGGGTAGTCATAAAAACGCCCCTTTCTGAAAAATCTTTTGCTGCTGATTAAAAGAATACCATAGGAACCGGAAAAATCCTAGTGAATTTTTCATGGACAGTACTGGAAAATGGCGCTACAATAGAACCGGCGCCGCACCGGGAGCAAACGCGCCGTGTGGCGAGAGCGGGAGACCGCGGCGCTTATGGAAAAGGGAAGGGGAAACTGCGATGGCATTATGGGAAGCGCTGGAGGCGTACGGCAGATCGGACGCATATCCGATGCACATGCCCGGTCACAAGCGCCGGGGCGAGGGAGCGTTCGACTGGTACGCGATGGATATAACGGAGATCGACGGCTTTGACAACCTGCACGATGCGCAGGGCGTTCTGAAGGACGCGATGGAGCGCGCCGCCCGTGTTGTGGGAGCGGAGCGGAGCTGGTTCCTTGTCAACGGCAGCACCTGCGGGCTGCTTGCCGCCGTGTTCGCTGCGGTGCGTCCGGGGGAAAAGGTGCTCGCCGCAAGGAATTGTCATAAGGCGGTCTATCATGCGCTGGCGCTGCGGGGGGCGGTTCCGGTCTGGCTGTATCCGCCGACCGAGCCTCTGGGCTATGCGGGCGCGCTGCCGCTTTCGCTGGTGGAGGAGGCGCTTTCGCGCGATGCGTATGCCGCCTGCATCCTGACCTCCCCGACTTACGAGGGCGTGACGTCGGACGTTGCCGGGATCGTCCGCGCGTGTCGCCGGAGCGGAACGATCTGCATCGTAGACGAAGCGCACGGAGCGCATCTGCCTCTGGGCGACCGGGAGGATTTTCCGGAGAGCGCCGTTTCGCAGGGGGCGGATCTGGTGATCCAGAGTCTCCACAAAACGCTTCCCTCGCCGACCCAGACCGCGCTTTTGTCGCTTTGCGGCAGCCGCGTGCCGGCGGAGCGGGTGGAAACGTATCTGGGGATGTTTGAAACCTCCAGCCCGTCCTATCCGCTGATGGCGGGCATGGACGCGTGCATGGAATGGGCGGAAGCAAAGGGGCGGGAGGCGATGCGCCGCTACGCCCGGCGGCTCGCGGAGTTTTACCGGAAAAGCGAGGCGCTGAAAGAGCTTGCCGCGCTGCCGCCTGCGGGACGCGACCCCGGAAAGCTGCTGATCTTCGACAGAAAGTTCAGAATGACAGGGCGCGAGATTTATGATATACTAAAAGATGAATTTTCGATTCAGCCGGAAATGGCGGCGGAGCGCTATGCGCTTTTGATGACCAGCCCGTGCGATACCGACGAAGGCTTTGCACGGCTGTGGGCGGCGCTTACGGCGCTGGACAAGCGGCTGGGGGCGGAAAACGTGCGGCTGCCGGAGGAAGACGGGAGCCTGCGTGCGTTTCCGCAAAACGAGGCGGTGCTGCCGATGCTCGCGGCGCTGGAAGCGCCGGGGAGCGTGCGGAAGGTTTCCGAGCTGACCGGAGCGGAGATCAGCGGCGAATGGGTAACGCCGTATCCGCCGGGCATTCCGGTGCTTGCGCCGGGAGAGCGGGTCGGGGCGGCGCTTCCGTGGTTGAAAGCGCACCGCGAGGAGCTGCGGATCGCAGAGATCGAATTATGAAACGAAAGAACGCAGGCAGACCGGAGCCGTTTGGCGCCGGGAGCCGCGTCAGTGAGGTAACCCATGGGGAAATTATATACCGTGATGGGCAAGAGCGCCACCGGGAAGGATCATATATACAAGGCGGTGGTGGAGCGCTGCCCCACGCCGCTTCGGACCATCGTGCCGTACACGACGCGCCCGCAGCGGACAAGCGAGACCGAAGGGGTAGAGTACCATTTTGTGACCGAGGCGCAGATGTATGAACTTCGGTGGCAGGGGAAAATTATAGAATGCCGTTGCTATGAGACCGTCAACGGGCCGTGGTACTACTTTACCGCCGACGACGGACAGATCGATCTGGACGCGGGGAGCAGCATCCTCATTGCGACTCCGGAAGCCTATGGGCAGATCCGCGCCTATTACGGCGCCGAGCGCGTGGTTCCGATCTATATCGAGGTGGAGGACGGCGAACGGCTCCGGCGCGCCATCAAGCGGGAGGCGAAGCAGGAGCATCCGGAATATAAAGAGGTCTGCCGGAGATTTCTGGCGGATTCGGAGGATTTTTCGGACGAGGCGCTTGCGGGGCTTGGTATTGAAAAACGGTACGAAAATGTGGATTTTGAACGGTGCGTAGCGGAAATTTTGGCGGATATCGCAGGGGATTCGGGGCATGTGGAGCTTTCGTGAGGTCGTAGGAAATCGGAAGATCGTCGAGCATTTGCAGGGGGCGATCCGGCACCGGAAGGTGTCGCACGCGTACCTGTTTTCCGGGCCGGACGGCATCGGCAAGCGCTTTGTCGCCGAACGGTTCGCGGCGGCGCTGGAATGCGAGCAGGGCGGGATCGAGCCGTGCGGGAGCTGCCGCTCCTGTTTGCAGATGCTCAGCGGGAACCAGCCCGACGTCAGCTTTGTGACCCGGTCAAAATCGGTGGTCGGCGTGGACGATATCCGCGAGCAGGTCAGCGCGCCCATGGGGATCAAGCCCTATGCGAGCCCGTATAAAATATTTATCATCGACGAAGCCGAAAAGATGAACGAGCAGGCGCAGAACGCGCTGCTGAAAACGCTGGAGGAGCCGCCGGAATATGGGATCATCCTGCTTTTGAGCAACAACGCCGAGCGGTTTTTGCCGACCATCCTTTCGCGGGTCGTGCAGCTTCCGTTTCTGCCGGCGGGCGAGGAGGAAACCGTGGCGTTTCTGATGCGGGAATACCAGATGCCGGATTACCGGGCGAGGCTTTCGGCGGTGCTGGCGGGGGGCAGTCCCGGACAGGCGGCGGCGTTTGCCAACTCGGAGGAGCTGCAGGGGCGCAGAGAGGCGGTGCTCCGGCTGATGAAGAGCCTGCCGGAGGGCGGTCCCCAGAAGCGCGCCGCGCAGGGGAAGGAGCTTGCCGCCCGGAAGGGGGAGCTTTCCCGCGATCTGGATCTGATGCTGTTGTGGCTCCGCGACCTGCTGATGTATAAGGCGGAGGGGAGCCGGTGCCGGCTGATGTACCCCGACGAGGCGGAGGAGATCGCCCGTCAGGCGGAGCGGGTCACCTACGAGGGCATTCACCGGATGCAGGACGAGCTTGCCGCCTTTCAGGCGAAGCGGGAAGCGAACGTAAATTTGGAAACGAGCCTTTGGATCTTGCTGAGTCGCTGGTCCGAATGCTTTCAATAGAGGTTAAATGGAGGAAAAAGCGATGGTTTCAATTATTGGCGTGCGGTTCCGCGCCGCAGGACGGGTCTATTATTTCGATCCGCTGGACTATGAGATAAATCAGGGCGATCATGTGATCGTGGAGACCGTGCGGGGCGTGGAGTACGGCTATGTGATCTTGGGGCGCAGAGAGGTGCCGGAGGACAAGGTCGTGCAGCCGTTAAAGCCGGTCATTCGGCTGGCGACCCCGGAGGACGACGAGATCGCGCGGAAAAATCGGGAAAAGGAAAAGTCGGCGCTCGGCATCTGCGCCGAAAAGATCGCAAAGCACGGGCTGGAAATGAAGCTGATCGACTGCGAATATACCTTCGACAACAATAAGGTGCTCTTTTATTTTACCGCCGACGGGAGAGTGGATTTCCGGGAGCTGGTAAAGGACTTGGCGTCGGTGTTCCGCACCCGGATCGAGCTGCGGCAGATCGGCGTTCGGGACGAGACGAAGCTGCGGGGCGGCATCGGCATCTGCGGCAGGGAGGTGTGCTGTCATTCGTGTCTTTCGGATTTTATTCCCGTTTCGGTCAAGATGGCAAAGGAACAGAATCTTTCGCTCAATCCCACGAAGATCAGCGGAAACTGCGGACGGCTGATGTGCTGCCTCAAATATGAGGAGGAGGCGTACGAGTATCTGAACAGCAAGCTTCCGTCCGTGGGCGATACGGTGCGCACGAAGGACGGGCTTCCGGGCGAGGTGACCGACGTCAGCGTGCTCAAGCAGCGCGTCAAGGTGCTGGTGTCGGTCAACGGCAGGGACGGCGAGGAAAAGGAAGTGCGGGAATATCCGGTGGAGGAGCTGCAGTTCCATCCGAAGCGCCGGAAGAACCGGACGGATATCGACCCCGATCTGCGCGAGCTGGAAATGCTGGAAAAGAAGGAAGGACGTCACCTTGATGACTGATCGGGAGCTTGGGGCGGTGATAAAGCCCGGCGAACGGCTGGACGACCTGCAGCGAAACGGGCTGCGGATCCTTCAGCATCCGGAGCGCTTCTGCTTCGGAATGGACGCGGTGCTTTTGAGCGGCTTTGCGCGGGTGCAGCCGGGGGAACGGTGCCTCGATCTCGGGACCGGGACCGGGATCCTGCCGCTGCTGCTTTCGGCAAAGACCGAGGCGGCGCATCTGACCGGGCTGGAGATCCAGCCGGAGAGCGCCGATATGGCGCGGCGCAGCGTGGCGATCAACGGGCTTTCGGAGCGGATCGACATACGCGAGGGCGATCTGTGCGAAGCGTCGCTTTTGTTCGGAAAGGCAGCCTTCGACGTGGTGACCTGCAATCCGCCATATATGGCGGGCGGGCACGGGCTTGTGAATCCGGCGGACGCCAGAGCCATTGCGCGGCACGAGGTGCTCTGCAGCTTTGAGGATGTGGCAAGGGAAAGCTCGCTGGTGTTGAAAAGCGGCGGGCATTTTTTTCTGGTGCATCGGCCCTTCCGGCTGACGGAGCTGCTGCTGACGCTTGTGCGGCACCGGCTGGAGCCGAAGCGGATGCGCTTTGTCCATCCTTACGCCGACAAGGAGCCGAATATGGTGCTTTTGGAGTGCGTCAAGAGCGCGAAGCGCATGCTGACGGTGGAAAAACCGCTGATCGTTTTTGACGCGCCCGGGCAATATACGAAAGAGATCGCGGAGCTTTACGGCTTTTGAAAAGGAAGGGAACATGAGCGGAACATTATATCTATGCGCCACCCCCATCGGGAATCTGGAGGACATGACCTTCCGCGTCGTGCGGACGCTGCGGGAGGCGGACGTGATCGCGGCGGAGGACACGCGAAACAGCATCAAGCTTTTGAATCATTTTGAGATCTCCACGCCGATGACGAGCTATCACGAGCATAACCGCTACGACAAGGGGCGCGAGCTGATCGCGCGGCTGCTGGCGGGGGAAAACGTGGCGCTGATCACCGACGCGGGAATGCCCGGCATCAGCGATCCGGGCGAGACGCTCGTGCGGATGGCGTACGACGCGGGCGTGCCGGTCACGGTGCTGCCGGGGGCGTGCGCCTGTGTGACGGCGCTGGTGCTTTCGGGACAGCCCACGAGGCGGTTCTGCTTCGAGGCGTTTCTGCCGACCGAAAGGAAGGAACGGGAGGAGGCGCTCGCCGGGCTTCGGAACGAGACGCGGACGATCGTGCTTTACGAAGCTCCTCACCGGCTGGCAAAGACCTTGCGGGAGCTGGCGGAGCATCTCGGCGCGGAGCGGAGCGTTTCCGTGGCGCGGGAGCTTACGAAGAAGCACGAGACGGTGGTGCGGACAACGCTTGCGGAAGCGGCGGCGCATTATGAGGCGGAAGCGGCGCGCGGCGAATGCGTGCTTGTGATCGCCGGAAGGGATCCGGCGGAGCTTCGGCAGGAGGCGCGGCAGGAATGGGAGAAGCTGACGCTGCAGGAGCATATGGAATATTATCTGGCGCAGGGGCTGGATCGCAAGGAAGCGATGAAGGCGGTCGCCAAAGATCGGAATATGGGCAAGCGGGAGGTTTATCAGGGGCTGCTGGAGAACGGCTGAATGCCGGGGACAAAGAAACTCGCCTGCGGGATCCTCTGCCTGCGGCAGGGCGCTCCCGCGACACGGTTCCATCCCGCCGCAGTGCGATCCAATAAAAAATCCCGCGGCAGACAGCCGCGGGAAAATGCATCTCGCCAACGCGAATTATTTTTCGATCAGTCCGGCAAGCACCGCCATTTCCCGAATGGATTCTCTGGAAACGGCTTTTCCCTTGTATTGAATCAGATCGGTCTTGCTTCCGGTGAAGATATCGGCAGGTTCATATTTTTTCAGTATGACGCGGTCATCCTCAACAAAAATCTCAAATTGATCCCGGTCGGCGCAGTCGAGAGTTCTTCTCAATTCGATCGGCAGGGTAATTCTTCCCAATTCATCCAGTCTTCTGACAATTCCCGTGTTTTTCATGATTTCCTCCTTTTTGTATTTCCTTGCATAGTCCGTCGTTAAGTGGGAACGAAAGGAACCGAACGGTTCCCTGATTCTTCGACATAAAGGTATCATAATTTACAAAAAGTGTCAATCCCGCAGAGCAAAAAAACACGAGAAATTCACATTTCGGAATCGTGCAGGGCGGAGGCATGGAATCGCCGGATTTTTCATATACTGTATTTAAGGAAGGAAAAACGGGGGACCGCTGTGATCCATCTGCTTTGGGAACTGATGATCGTGATCGGAATTGTTTACGGGTTTTTGACCGGGAGAGCGGAGGAGGTCGGGACGGCTGTGGTCAGCTCCTCCCGGGAAGCCGTGACGCTGGCGATCGCCATGCTGGGCGTGGTGGCGCTGTGGAGCGGTTTGATGGAGGTCGCAAAGGGCTGCGGCCTGATGGACGGGATGACGCGGCTTTTGTCCCGCCCCATCCGATGGCTGTTTCCAAGCGTCCCGAAGGGACATCCGGCGGAGGAGGCGATCATCCTCAACGTAACCGCCAACATCTTGGGGCTTGGCTGGGCGGCGACCCCGGCGGGGCTCACCGCAATGAAGGAGCTGGCGGCGCTTGAGGAGGAGCAGCAGACGGTGCCGAAGGGAAGCGCCAGCAATGCGATGTGTACGTTTCTTGTCCTCAACGTCTCCTCGCTGCAGCTGATTTCCGTGAATATGATCGCCTATCGCAGCCAGTACGGAAGCGCCGCGCCCATGGCGATTGTGGGACCGGCGCTCGCGGCGACCACCGTCAGCACGCTTGCGGCGGTGGCGTTCTGCAAATGGATGGAGCGAAAAAAACGAGGATAAGCCAACTTTTGGAACATAAAAAACATTGTGCGGGAAAAGGCGGTTTGCTATCATAAAAGAAAAACGTTCAGGAGGAAACGGACGATGGAATTGCTGTGCTATACCAGATATCCGCAGGAGGACCTTATTTACGGCGCGCACATGGCGTACAGTATGCATTTGGCGTGGCGGCAGGGGGACGAATATCTCCCCTTTCACCATAACGAGGGGATCCTTTACGCAAAGGCGGTACAGGACCCCCGGACCGGCGTTCTGCAGGTCAGGACCTTGAAGCAGCCGTGGCTGTTTTGCAGACGCGGCGGGGGCTACGGCGTTGCCGCCGTGCGTACGGACGGGGAAGGAAACGGCGACCCTTCCGCAGAGGGCTGCATCCTGTTGTTTGAAAGCGACGATCTGGTGCATTATCGGGAGATCGGGCTTTTCCGCGTTTGCCGGAGCGGAACCGTTTTGGAGGCGCGGTGCGCGTACGACCCGGAGAACGACGGGTACCGCGTTTGCTGGAGGACGGAGGACGGCTGGTTCGAGGGCGAGGGCGAGCCGTTTGCCGAAGCGGAGCTGCGCCAACAGACCGTGCGGCGGATCGAGGAGCCGCAGGATTCTGAGCCGCTTGGCAAAAAAAGCGCTTCGTCCGCAGAGCTGGCGGGAGTCGAGGGAGCGGTTCCCGGCAATGTCATTGCAATTTCGGACGAGGAGGGCGCGTATCTGAAAAAGAAGCTGACGGTCCCGGTCTGCTTGGAGCAGCGCCTGACGGCGGAGCGCGCCGCGTCCCCGGAGGCGCTGGCACAGGTGCGGGCGGAGGCGGCCTACAGCGACGGCGGCGTGGTAACGCGGGCGATCGACTGGAACCTCGACCCGGCGGACGGAAGCGAGGCGGCGGAATGCGGTGCCGGGAACGGACATGCCAAGGGAGCGCGGCGGATCGTCGGAGCCGTGCGTCAGGAACGCTTCCGCGCGCCGTTTGCCGAAAACCGCGCCGACCCCTGCTGCATGTACCGGGACGGAAAGTATTATTATATTGCGACCAACGACGCGGACGGGAACCACACCCTGTTCCTTCGATGCAGCGAGACGCTTCAGGGAATTGAGGACGCGGAGGAAACGCTCCTGCTGGACTCCGTGACCTATCCGGGGATCGGCGGGCTTTTGTGGGCGCCGGAATTTCATGAGATCGACGGAAGCCTCTACATTTTCCACGCCGCAACGCAGGGAGAATTTTTCTGGGAGGAATCCCGCGTGATGAAGCTCAGAGACGGCGGCGATCCCATGTGCAGAGCCGACTGGTCGGAGCCCAAGCTGGTGGTGCGGAGGGACGGAACGCCCCTGTGCGAGGCGGGAAAGGTGATCTCGCTGGACATGACCGTGTTTGAGTCCGAGGGCGAATATTACGCCATGTGGTCGCAGCGGCAGTTTCTGCCGGTGGATCAGGGCGCATGGCTGTATTTGGCGCGGATCGACTCGAAGGCGCCGTGGAAGCTGACCAGCGACCCGGTATGCGTTGCCAAGCCCGAATACAGCTGGGAGAACAACCACACCTACGTGGTGGAGGGCCCTTACGCGCTGAAACGGGACGGGCGGCTCATGGTGACCTATTCGGGGGCGGCGATCGACGCCACTTATGCGGTGGGGCTTCTGACGCCGGAGCCGGGCGGCGACCTTCTGGACCCCGCCAACTGGCGCAAGAGCAACTATCCGCTCATGTCCTCCCGAAGCGCCGAGGGCGAGTACGGGACGGGACACAACTCCTATCTGACCGACGAAAACGGGCTTGTCTGGAATTTTTATCACGCCAGACCGGGAGTGGACGGGCCGCGCTCCTCTTACGCGCGCAGAGTGCATTTTGACGTGGACGGCGAGCCGATGCTGGACGTGACCGAGGAAAACGATCTGCCGGAGCGCTTCAAAATCGTGGAGCTTTTGCTTGAGGACGGCGAGGAAAGCGGCGGGAATACTTGACAATTTCTGCGTTCTATGCTAAAAGAGAAGGCATTGACGAAAAACGTTTCCGTGAGAAAAAAGGAGCAAAAGACGCATGAAATATACGGGAAGGCAGATGCGGGCGCTGTTTGAAAAGCAGGTGCTTGGCCGCAATTTTCTATATGGGATCTTTCTGTTGGCAGTTATGATTGTAGCCTTAGAGGCACAGGTTGTGGGACTGTTTGTTTTTGCTGCGATCCTAATTGCGATTTTGGTGTTCTGCGACGACCTGATGCCGACGCTTCTGCCGTTCCTGCTGACGTGCGTTTTTTTGTCTACGATGTACGACTCGTACCATATTTTTATTAAGCTCTGGTGGCTGGCGATCCCGTTCGCGGCGGCAGTCGTCTTTCATTTTGTCTATTACCGAAAAAAGATCACGGTCGGAAAGCTGTTTCCGAGCCTGCTGCTCGTTTCCGCGGCGCTGCTTCTGGGCGGCGTCGGAATGATACCCGCAAAGCAGTATTTTTCGCCGATCAGCCTGTACTATACGCTGGGACTTGGGCTGGGGATGGTGCTGATCTATCTGCTTGTGCGCTCACAGTATGCGGTGCCGAGAAACTACGACGTTCTTGAATATTTCGCTTATGTTATGTACCTGATGGGGCTGTTCGCCGCCTTCGTGGTTCTGTTCAAATATGCCGAAAAGATGGAGATCTTTTTGGAGACGTTCGAGGCGCTGGAGCTTCCGAGCCGGAACAACTACGCCACGTTTCTGATGTTTGCGATGCCGTTTCCGTTTTATCAGGCGATCCGCAGGAAGCATCATGTGTTTATCGGGCTGTTTCTGTACGGCTGCATCGTGCTGACCGGCTCGCGCGGCGGTCTGCTGTGCGGAGCGGTGGAGCTGGTGCTGTGCTTTGTCTATCTTGCCTATGTGGAAACGGACAAGGAGGAACGGGCCTTCAATATCGGAATGCTGTGCGGTCTGCTGGTGCTGGCGATCATGGCGTATCCGATGGTGATCGAGTTCTACAATTCCCGCTGCGACGACGGTGATTTCTTCAACGATCTGGGCGGGCGCATCCCCATGGCAAAGCGGGCGTTTTTGTACCTGCGGGAAAATTTCCTGTTCGGCTCCGGCGTCGGCTATCAGGGAAACGTCGATATTTATAATCCCAAGACCGGCGCGCTCTGCTGGTATCATTCCCTGCCCTTCCAGATCATCGGGAGCATGGGGCTGTTCGGCGTTTTCGCCTATGCGTACCATTATTATAATCGCCTGAAAATCATGCTGGTGTCCCGCCAGCCGCTGCCGCTGGCGATCTCGCTGTCGTGCATCGGGATCTTTATTATGTCCTGCTTCAATCCGGGGGAGTTCTGCCCGCTGCCGTACGAAATGCTTGTGATCATCAGCCTCGTACTGCTGGAGCTGAACGGAGAGCGCCCGTTTGCCGGGGAGCAGCTGCGAAGGAAAGAAAAATAAAAAAAATATAAAAATCAATTCCGCGTTTTTACACCGTTTTGACGAATGACAAAAAATACGTCACGAAATCGAGAAAAATCAAAACGTTCCAAAAAAGGTTTGACAAAAACCGTCCGATAAACGAAGATAAAAGAATCCCAAGAGAAAGAAGAAAAGGCAAAAGGACACAAAATATGGTGGTTTCGCACAACGCAGCCACTATTTTTCAAAAAAACTTTTCTCCGGAGGCACAAAAATTGCGAGAAAACCTTGCAATTTTTGTTAAAAGTTGCTATACTTTTTCTGAAAATAAACAGAGAATTGTGGATTTTGATCAAGCAGGAGGAAAGGTTTTATGGCAGGCGAGGTTTTTCGGCGGAAAAAGCGATTGGGCGACATGCTGCTTCAGGAACGGGTCATTACCGAAGAACAGCTGGAGGAAGCGCTGGCGGCCCGTAAGGAAAGCGGTAAGCGCTTGGGCGAGGTCTTGGTCGAAAAACATTTCACCACCGAGGAAAACATCACGCGCGCGCTGATGCGTCAGCTGGGCGTGGAAATGGTCAATCCGCTTACGATGACCATCCCGGACGACGTCCTTTCCTTAGTAAACGGAAACATTCTGCGGAAGCATATGGTAATGCCCTTTGCCTTCGCTCCCAATAACCCGAACGTTCTGCGGGTCGCCATGGCGGACCCCATGGATATGGTCGCGATCGACGACCTTTCCATGGTAACGAATATGGAAATCGAAGCGTACATAGCCAACACCCACGACATCATGATGTGCATTGACCGGCATTACGGCAATGCGGAAGCGCTGGACGCGGCGGAGGCCTACACGAAGGAACGTGAGGCAAAGATGCTTGCGGGCGAGGAGGAGGAACGCGACGACGTGGGCGATTCCCCGATCGTGGTGCTTGTTCGGAGCATGATCGAGTCCGCCGCAAGACAGAGAGCGTCCGATATTCATGTGGAGGCGCTGGAAACAAAGGTGCGCGTCCGGTACCGAATCGACGGTGCGCTGTATGAGCAGATCACCTACGACATCGGTCTGATGCCCGCCATCATTGCCCGCCTCAAGATCATCGGCGGAATGGATATTTCCGAAAAGAGAAAGCCGCAGGACGGCCGTATCAGTATGGTTGTCGATCATGTGGAGTACGATATCCGTGCTTCCATTCTTCCGACCTATTACGGAGAAAAGTGCGTAATGCGTCTGGCGCAGAAGACCGCACTGACGAGAAATAAAAAAGACCTCGGATTTTCCGACGAGGAAATGAAGGTCTTTGACCATATCCTTGCAAACCCGCATGGAATTATCCTGGTAACCGGTCCGACCGGTTCCGGTAAATCCACGACGCTTTACACCGCCCTCAGCGAGCTGAATAAGGAGGACGTAAACATTATCACCGTCGAGGACCCGGTCGAGGCGAACATCAACGGAATCAATCAGGTGCATGTAAATCCGAAAGCCGGTCTGACCTTTGCTTCGGCGCTGCGTTCCATCCTGCGTCAGGACCCGGACATCATTATGATCGGTGAGATCCGAGACGGCGAGACCGCCGGGATCGCCGTACAGGCGTCCATCACCGGCCACTTGGTTGTAAGCACGCTCCATACGAACAGCTCGGCGGCGACGATCGCCCGACTGCTGGACATGGGCGTGGAAAGCTACCTGATCGCCGACTCCGTCGTGGGCGTTATCGCCCAGCGACTTGTGCGCCGGCTCTGCCCCAAATGCAAGAAGGAGCGCTTGGCGACAGCCGAGGAGCGGGAGGCTCTGCACGTTCCGGCAGATCAGAAGGACGTGACGATTTTCGAGCCTGTGGGCTGCCAGTCCTGCAACAAGGGCTATAAAGGACGAATCGGTGTATATGAGATCATGGAGATCACGCCGACGCTGAAACGGATCATTTCCCGGAAGGAGGATTCCGAAAAGCTGAAGGAAGCGGCTTTGAAGGAGGGCATGAGCACCCTTCGTATGAGCGCCGCAAGATGCTGTCTGAACGGAATCACCAGCTTCAGCGAGGTACTGCGAGTATCCTTTGAAGAATAAGGAGAAGCTTTGCCGGAGGAACGCATTGGGGGATCATCCTAAGAACATGGCGGGAGGAAATCAGAAAGCATGAGAGAATTAGACGATATTTTGCAGGAAGCGGTGGATCGGCACGCATCCGACATCCACATTACCGCAGGGCGGCCGGTCATTTTCCGAATTGACGGCGATCTGCGGGAGATGGACGGCAACAAGCTGACCCCCGAGGAAATAGAAGAAACCGTGGCGCCGCTCTTTGCGGACAACGACCGTCTGGTAGAGACGATGGAGAAGACCGGCGAGATCGACTTCGCCTACTCCCTTTACGGCAGGGGCCGTTTCCGTGTAAACGTATTCAAGCAGCGCGGAACGCTGGCAATGGTCATGCGTCTTCTGCCGTTCAAGATCCCGGCGCCGAGAGAGCTCGGTCTTCCTGCCGTCGTACAGGAGCTGTGCCAGAGAAAGCGCGGACTCATTCTCGTGACCGGAGCCACCGGTTCCGGAAAGTCCACGACGCTGGCTTCCATGATCAACATGATAAACAAGACCTACGCGAAGCATATCATCACGCTGGAGGACCCGATCGAGTATATGCACCGGCATGAAAAGTCCATCGTCAACCAGCGGGAGGTCGGAGACGACACCGCAAGCTACGCGGGCGCTCTGAGAGCCGCGCTTCGTGAAGATCCGGACGTTATTCTGGTGGGCGAGATGCGAGACCTTGACACCATCCAGACGGCGATCACCGCCGCCGAAACCGGTCACCTCGTGTTCTCCACCCTGCATACCAACAGCGCGGCAGACACGATCAACCGTGTGATCGACGTGTTCCCGCCGCATCAGCAGCAGCAGATCCGCGTACAGCTTGCAAGCGTTATCGAATGCGTTATTTCACAGCAGCTGCTTCCGATCCAGACCGGGCACGGCCGTGTGGCTGCGTTTGAGGTCATGATGGGAACGAGCGCCGTCCGCAACCTGATCCGGGAGGGCAAGGCGTTCCAGATCCCTTCGATGATCCAAACCAGCAAGAAGCAGGGCATGCAGTCCATGGACGACGCGCTGTACAATCTGTACATCGGCGGTTTGATATCCGCGGAGAACTGTCTGAACTTCGCGCAGGACACGATCGCGATGAGCAGGAAGGTAACGTTCTAAACTTGTATTGGGGGTACATATATGGCAAGTTATTCTTATGTAGCGGTTGACCGTTACGGCAAAGAGAAAAAAGGCAGCATTGACGCCACCACGCCGGACAGAGCCCAAAGCACGCTGAAGGCGGAGGGGCTGATCCCCGTAAAGATCACCGAGCAGAACCTGCTGAACAAGGATCTGAACCTTGGCGGCAAGGGCGTAAAAAACCGTGAAATGGCGGTGTTCTGCCGGCAGATGGTGAGTATTATCAACGCGGGCGTTCCGATTGTCGATGCGCTGGGAATGCTCGAAGAGCAGGTGGAAAACAAGAATTTCAAGAAGGCGATCGGCGAGGTCAAGGCGAACGTGTCCAAGGGCGAGACCCTTGGCAATTCCATGCGGATGCGCTCCGACATCTTCCCCACCATGATGGTGAACATGGTCGATGCGGGCGAGGCTTCCGGTAGTATCGACGTATCCCTCGACCGAATGGCGACGCAGTTCGAGAAGGACGCGCACCTGACGAGCCTTGTAAAAAAAGCGATGGTTTACCCGATTGTCGTTTTGGTCGTAGCCGTGGTCGTATGTATCGTCCTGCTGGTTTACGTTGTGCCGACCTTCATGGAAATGTTCGAGGATATGGACATCGACATGCCGAAGATCACGCTGATGGTCATGGGCGCCAGCGAATGGATGAAGTCCTACTGGTATATCCTGCTGGGCATCATCGCGCTGCTGGTGGTTGGGTTCCGGTTCTTTAAGGCTTCGCACACCGGCACCGTATTTTTCGCAACGTTGGCGATCAAGATTCCGGCGGTCAAGAACTTTACGATCAAATCGGCGTCCTCCCGTCTGGCAAGAACCCTTTCCACGCTGACGGCGGCAGGTCTTTCGATGATCGAGGCGCTGGACATTACCGCAAAGACGATGGGCAATTACCTGTTCCGTCAGGCGGTCATTGAGGCGAGGGAGGAGGTAAAGAAGGGCGTTCCGCTCTCCGAGCCTTTGAAACGCTCCGGGCTGTTCCCGCCGATGGTCATTCATATGACAAAGATCGGTGAGGAAACCGGCGATATGGAGTCCATGCTTACCAAAATGGCGGATTATTACGACGACGAGGTCGAGATCGCGACGCAGGCGCTTCTGTCCGCAATGGAGCCGGTGATCATCCTGCTGCTGGCGGGCGTTGCCGGAATCATTATCGGCGCGGTCATCGCCCCGATGGGAGCAATGTACTCCGGACTGGACAACATTTAACACGAATTTAGCGACCGCCGAATAGGGACGGCGGCTGTTAAAGATAGAGTCCCGGCGCTACAAGCCGGGGAGGAAAATTATATGAAAAAAAGGAGAACAAACATTATGAAGAACAACAAAGGTTTTTCCCTCGTGGAATTGATCGTAGTAGTAGCCATCATGGCAGTATTGATCGGTATTCTGGCTCCGGCTTACCTTGGCTATGTTGAGAAGACCCGTAAGGGAACCGACGAGAACACCGCAGAAGAGATCCGCGGCGCAGTAGAGAAGGCACTTGCAGGTGATCTGGAAGTTTACGATGAGGTTGCAGGCGCAGCCGGTTCCGTTACCCTTACTTGGACCGACGGCGATGCTATCGCTAACTTCACCTCCACCTATCCGAAGCTGACGGCGGCTCTTACCGATACCTTCGGTTCCAAGGACTTTGAGATGAAGTCCAAGGCTTATGCAGGCAAGACTCTGACCATTACGATCACGGCTGCCGGCGGAAGCGCTTTCGAAGTAACCGCAGTTCTTGATACCAAGACCATTAAGTAAGTAGCTGATAACAGGATAAACATCTGATAGCTGTTGATCCCCTGTCGGTATCCCTATGCCGGCAGGGGATAATGTTCAAAATTAACATATCCAAAACTTGAGAAAGCGAATCACGAGCTATGGATAAGCATTTGAAACATTCCGGTTTCTCTATTGTAGAATTGATCGTGGCGGTCGCCATTATGGTCGTTCTGGTGGGGCTGCTGACTCCGGCGTATCTTCATTACATTGAGAAAACGCGCGCCGGGATGGACGAAAACACCGCCGAGGAGATCCGCCGGGCAACCGAGACGATCATCCTTTCCGGCGGCTATGAGGTAACGGACGACGTGGTCGTGACGTTCAGCAAGAACGGCATTCAGATCGTAACGTCGGATTCCTACGCAAACGCGTTGGAAGAAGAGCTGAAGGATCTGTTTCCGAACTTTCCTTCGGTCGTGCCGGAATCAAAGAAATATAAGGATGCGGTTTATTCCGTCAGTCTCTCCGAGGAGACGATGGACAGCATGGTTGTTCTGGGAAGCTGGGATACGAAGTAAACGCGCGGGGGGAGGAAGTCCATGGACTGGATTTTGTATCTTGTGATCTTTTTGTACGGAATCGTTTTTGGGAGCTTCCTGAACGTGTGCATTTACCGGATCCCGAAGGAGGAGAGCCTCATAAAGGTCGGCTCGCACTGTATGAGCTGCGGCTACCATTTGAAATGGTACGACCTGATCCCTCTGTTCAGCTGGTTGTTTTTAAGGGGCAGGTGCCGGAAATGCGGCGCAAAGATATCTGTTCAGTACCCGCTTATTGAGGGCGCCAACGGCGTTCTCTGGGTCATTGTTTTTCTGGTGCACGGGTTCTGCGTGGAGAGTATTTTCTACTGCGCGCTCGTATCGGCGCTGCTGGCGCTGTCAGTGATCGACGCCAGAACGTATATCATACCGTTTGGCTTCAACATTTTTATTTTTTGTCTGGGCGTGCTCCATTTGGGGTACCGCATAATCTGGACAGACAAGCCGGATATCTGGCTGTATGTGATTGGTTTTTTTGCCGTCAGCACGGTGACGGCGGCAATTTACTTCTTTTCGAAGGGCCGCGCGATCGGCGGCGGCGACGTAAAGCTGATGGCGGCGGCGGGACTGCTGCTCGGCTGGAAGCTGATCGTGCTTTCGTTTGTGCTCGGCTGTATTTTGGGGGCGGTCATTCATTCCGTCCGCATGAAGGTAAGCAAGGCGGATCATGTTCTGGCAATGGGACCGTACTTGTCCGCGGGGATCTTTCTTTCCCTTATCTGCGGAGAGCCGTTTTTGGATTGGTACTTTAGAATATTAGGGTGGTAAGCAAATTGAGAAAATTCGTTCACCCATCAAAATAGATAAAGAAAAATTTAGTATATAGCAGGAGGAGAAAGTATGGCAGGCAGAGTGCTATCAATGGAAATCGGTCAGGGAACCACCCGCGTAGTCGAGATGGACTACATGGCGAAGACGCCGAAGATCTATAACGCCTTTACTCTGGAAACACCAAAGGACATGGTGCAGGATGGTGTGCTGGCGCGGAACGAGGAGTTCCTGATCGACCTCAAAACAGAAATTCGGAGACGGGAAATCAAGACGGACAGCGTTGTGTTTACCGTTACGTCGAGCCGAATCGCAAACCGCGAAGCGAAGATCCCGCTTTGCAAGGAAAACAAAATTCTCCCGTTGATCACCGCCAATGCCGCCGACTACTTCCCGGTAGATATGAACCAGTATCATCTGGTCTATAATATTCTTGGCACAACGGAGGAGAAGGACGAGAAGCAGTATCGCCTGTCTCTGCTTGCGGTACCGAACGATGTGACCACCTCCTATCTGGATCTGGCGCATTCCCTTGGTATGCACATCAAAGCGATGGACTATGTGGGCAACAGCATCTATCAGGCGACCCGTTCCTCGCTGGGCTCCGGTGTGAACGCGGTGATCAAGGTGGACGAATACAGCTCCCTGATCACGATCGTACGGGACGGCGAGATCGTTCTCCAGCGAGCCATTGCGCACGGCGTAAACGCCGCCATCGAAAACATGATGGAGCTTGATCTGTACGGGGAGAATATGACGTACAGCGACGCAACGCAGGCGTTTCTGCATAACCGCTGTCTCCGCCGCTACCTGAATGTGGATGTGGATTATCAGGAGCAGGAGGACACCACGGACGAAATGATGATGTCCCGCATCATGCTGACCGAGAACCTTCGTTATTTGATCGGCAATATCGGAAGAATCCTCGAATATTATGTGTCGAGAAACGATAACGTCCAGATCGAGCAGATCTCCCTTGTGGGGCTTGGGGCGGACTTCTTGGGGCTTGACGAGCTGCTTACAAACGAGCTTGGTTACAATGTAAAGGCATATGCCGGAGAGGAAACGCTCTCGGTTCTGAACAAGAAGTTCTTCCACGACATCTCCAAGCGGCAGTTCATTGCCTGTCTTGGCGCGACCGTAAAGCCGCTGCAGCTCCTTTCTCCGGAGCTGATGAAGAGCGAGAAGCAGATATCGCTCGTGATCCCGTTCTCGATCATGGTGGCAGGTATCGTGATCGCGTTGGCGCTGTTTATGGTCAGCCAGATTTTGCTGGCGTCGGAGAATTCCAAAAAGGATGCGGCGCAGAAGCGGATCCGGGATAACCAGTACATCATACAGATTCGAAACAACTACGATACGACGATGGAGGCGTACAACTACGTCTGGACCTACAACGATATCGCAA
Organism: Lachnospiraceae bacterium; assembly: GCA_030524525.1. Classification (GTDB taxonomy): domain Bacteria; phylum Bacillota; class Clostridia; order Lachnospirales; family Lachnospiraceae; genus ISDg. The sequence continues at coordinate 9,513 of JAUNGI010000008.1, read as the reverse complement.
CGAACAACAACAGCCAGCTCCTTTCGCTGATCTCCGAGCTGGAAAGAAACATGCCGACGACGTTCAATACGCTTGGGCTCAGCGCCACCGAAGAGGGCGTGACCTTCGCCGTGACCTGCGACACCAAGGAAGCGGCGGCGGATATCATTTACAACATCCGGACGCGGGTACATACGATCGAGGTGATCGCTTCCAGCGGCTTTACCGAAACACAGGAGGATATGAACCTTGCGAATCCGGTCTTCGACGAAGAGGGCAAGCTGCTCGGCTATGCGGACGAGGACGGCAACGTCGTTGAGATCGACGTTGAGTCGCCGGATTACGAGCCGGATCTGAAAACAACGATTTCGTTCACCCTGCAGTGCTACTGGGCGGACGTGAAGGCGAATTGAGAAAGGAGCGTGCAGCGATATGACAATGAAGATTTCAAGGAGAGATATCAGTCTTATAATGATCGTTCTCGGTCTGTTTGCGGCGTTCCTTGTATACCAGTTTATTTTTCGTCCGACGATGGAAGAACGCGACGAAGTAATGGAAAAGAGAAAAGAGCTGGAAGCGGAATACGACGATCTTAAGGGCGTTGTTGACAATCAGCAGACTTATGTTACGAATACCACGACGTGGGAAACGAGGCTCAACAAGCTTGTTTCGGATTTCCCGCCGTATTACCTCTATGAAGACGGGATCATGTACCTGAGACAGATGGAGCTGAACGGAGAATATTCGGTTTACTTTGACAGCTACACCGTAACCGAAACACTGCTGACGGATACCTACACCGGCAAGGTAAACGGCAAGGATAAGGTCTATGCATTCGGCAATTCGACGATCTCGGCAGCCTTCACTCTTGGGGGCTACGACGATATGAAGGCAATGATTTCGAGTATTTACACCGACACCAACCCGAAGAGCATCGACAGCATTTCCGTGAACTTTGATCAGGCCACCGGTCTGATCACCGGAAGCATGAACCTGAACATGTATTCCCTGACCGACGGAACCAACGCTTATACGGCGCCTGAGATCCCGGCGCTGAGCATCGGTCTGGACTGCATCTTCGGCGAGATCATCCCGCCGGAGCCGACGCCGCAGCCGGCGGAATAAAATCAAACAAATTTCTGGTGGCAGGCTGCCGAAATGGGGCCTGCCATAAAGAGCAGTTAGGAAAGGGCAGGAGTTAGCGCTCCGGAATGGGAGAATGCCATGGGCAAAAAGAGAAGACACAACAAAAACGGAGGCTTTACTTTGGTTGAGGTTCTGGCAGCATGTGCGATTCTTGGAATTGCGCTGGCGCCGATACTTTCTTCCTTTGTTTCCGTAGCAAGGGTCAACACGACCTCCCGGAAAAAGCTGGCGGCAACCACGGTCGGCGAAAGCGTAATGGAGGCTGTGAAAGCGTTTGAATTGAAGGACGTGGCGTACCAGTGCGATATCCTTCAAACCGACAAAAATCAGTTTAAGCTGCTGGCGGGCGATCTGGAAAGCGGGACCCCCTTCTCCGGTTCGGCTGCGGAGCTTACAAAAAGCGGCGGCAGCTACACGGTGGCAAGTCCGAGCTATGAGCTGAACGGCGGAAAGGTCGTATTTAAGCAGTCGTCGAATCGCTGTTATGCGTTTATCATCATGGATATTCCCATGGGCGGCACGACCTATGACGCGATCATCAATTATACTTATGTCCCCTCAAAATCCGAGACGACCTTTCAGGATGATGAGGGAAACGACGTTCTTGTGGAAGATACGCTCTCCTCAATGAGCGTTCGGACGCTTCGGTATTATGAAATTACGATAGAGGTTTGGAAGAGCGAGGGCGGAAGCGCCGCGGAGCGCCTGTCGTTTTACGGCACGAAGGGCCCACTGTGCATTCTGTCCGGTACAAAGGCGGATTATAATTAAACGGTTTGACGAAGGGAGTGAATGTGAAATTGAAAGAGAGAGTGAAACAACAGGACAATCGAGGAATTGCGCTTGTCAGCGTGCTGATCATCATAACGCTGTGCTTCCTCCTTTCCGGCGCGATCATGCAGGTTTCGTATATGGCGCTTTTGTCCCGTAATGTAAGCACGGCTTCCGCGAACAATTTCTATGACGCGGAGTCGGTTGTGGACGACATGAAGATCGAGCTGCAAACCGTTGCGGCGGCGGCGCTTAAGGTTTCCGGAGGGCAGAATACTGCCGCTTATGTGGAGCAGGTGTATAATACGCTTACCGCCGGTTCCGCCGTAAGTCCGCTGGAAAACGTGCAGGCAAACCTTGCGAAGTATACGGATCTGCCGGGGGCGACCATCACGGTGGATCTGGTAAACGGCGGCATTGATAAGGGCGAGGATTATGTTCTGATCCGGGGCGTCACGGTGGAATATACCGATCCGGATACGGGATATTATTCCAACATTACGACGGACATCAAGGTGCGCGCACCGTACTATGCAAGCACCGAAAGCCATCCGCTCGGAACCTACTCCATGCTGATGGGCTGCGGCAGCAACTTTACCGGCGCGGGCAGCGGCGCACTGAACACCGGAAAACCGGCGTACTTCCTTCAGGAAGGAAACGTATATATCGGCCGTCAGGTGGCTTCGTCGTGGGAGACTCTGGTTACGGAAAACCTGTCCTTGAAGCTGACGAACTACGCCACGATCATTTTTAACGGCGACAACGTCGTCATCAACGGCGACGTGTATGTGGAGCAGCATTCGGTCATCGGACTTACCGGAAAAGCGGTGGAGGTTCGCGGCGACATTATTTTGGAGGACGGCAGCTATCTTCTGATCGGCAATCAGACCCAGCTCACCTGCCATGACATTATCGTGGACGGGAAGTCCATGAACAAGGGCGAATACGTGAACATTCTTTCCGGAACGGCGTACAGCAGCTACTTCCCGTACACCCGCAATCCGTATCTGGAAAGCCACAGCGACGATCCCAACCGCGTATATCCCTACCACACCTCCGGCACGTTGAAGAACGGCGGCGTTCTGGTACAGGACAATTCGGGAAAGAACTACTTTGCTCTGCTGACCTCGGCGGGCGGAAATTACACCTACCGGAACGAGACCGGTTCGGAAGTGACCTATCCGGGCAATCTTGCTTTTGACCCGACGATCGCGCCCGAAGAAAAGGCGGATGTCACGGTTCTTGCAAGAAACGCTTCGACCAACTGGCAGCTCGCGGAAACGACGATAGAGGTGGATGCGCGTTTTGCCGAGACCATTAACGTGGCATATTTGCAGTGGCTGGAAAACCAAGGCTTCGGACAGTTGACATGGAACTCCCGCGCTTATTACGCAAAGGACGGCTCGCAGGAGACCTCGGTTCCTTCCGCAAACGTATACAACATTCCAACGACCGGCAGCTTTTATGTTACGAATTCCGGTTCGTACGGCACCATCAGCGAGTACCCCATGCCTTCGTTCACATTTACAAACAAAGAAGGCATCACGAGAACCTATGACCCGCTTGTTTACATCGGTTCGTCGCAGGACACGTTCAACAGCTCCGAGGTAGTCGGAAAAATGGCGATCTTCGTATGTATGAACAGCTATACGGTACCGTTCAACTGGGGCGAGGATTACATCGGAATCTTTATGTCGGCGCAGGCGGTCAACTACAGCGTAAACGAGGGCTGCAGCACCGGTTATTCCATGCTGGATACGGACGCAAGCTTCGCGGCGGCAAATAAGGTCGAGATGAAGAACTTTATGGACCCGTTCGGAAATTACATTCTGCTCAGAGATTTGAATCCGGTCAAGGTAAACAATACGGTCAACAGCGCGTATCTCTATGCTTACCTTGTAAACAACATTTTCGTGGGAGGCACCAAGAGCTTTTACGAGGATAAGGGCGGCGGAAGCACATCGATCGATACGTCCCAGAACGAGAATCTGAATCTGATCGAGCTGGAGAACTGGAACAAACACTAAATGGAGATTATTATATGAAAAAAGACAGAGGTTTTACGCTCGTAGAGGTAATGGTAGTGCTTGCCATTATGGCGGTATTGACCGGTCTGATCGGTCTGAGCATCTCCATGCTTACCAGCCAGCGGTTAAAATCTGCGGTCAGCGATACAAAGAGCCTGATGCAGTCCGCACAGACCGTTGCCATGAGCAAGGACAACTGCATCGTAAGCTTTGAACAGGACAGCGAGGGGCGGTGCATCGTGACGTCCCGCTCCGGCTCCGATAAGCAGTTGAAGGAAGTGGAGATCAACAGCAAGATCACGGTCGTCGTTACGGCGGGCGGTACGAGCTATACGGTCGGCGCCGGTACGAGCGTGAAGATCCAGTACAACCGAGAGACCGGCGGCTTTAAGGACTGTCTTGTAAACGACGTGGCGCAGGGAATTCCAACGGAGATCTCCTTTACGCAGGGGGACCGCACGATCGTGCTTGAGCTTGCCACCTACACGGGAAAGATATCTACCAAATAACAGGGGGGACGCGATATGAAACGTTTTTCAAAATCGAACCAAGGTATGACCCTTGTGGAGCTTCTGGTTTCCGTAGCGGTTCTTTCCATTTTAATGACCGGGGCGTTCGCTCTCATGCGGCAGGCGGCTTCCTATCATGCCGAATCCTCCAGAGAGGTGGAGATCCAGAACCAGCTTCAAACGGCTTTTGTGCAGGTCAGCAATCTGATGATCGACGCCAATATCGGCATCGAATTCGATGCGGGGCGCGAGCGAATGATCTCCTGCCACAACGATTTCTATTATGTGGTAGAAAAACACGATACGAAGCTGTATGTGGATCAGGTAAATTACACCGCCGGCGCAACGACGGTTGACATGAAGCTGCAGGAGGCGAGAACCTATGTGATGACCCCGGCGGAAAATCATCTGCTTTCCGACCGCGTTGCCACGTTCTTGGTCGATACCTCCGGACAGGACGAGGGCTATGTGGTGCTTGCCATGCGCTGTACCTACAACAGCCGCTCGGCATATCTTTCGCAGAACGTGTTCCTGCGGAATTCGGATTCCGGATCGACGATCCTTGCAGGCGGAACGCATTCGGTCACGCTGAATGCGCAGCCCTGTCCTTCGGATGCGACGATCTATTATGTGGATATCAGCTCGCTTGTGGGGAAGGACATCGCGTCGATTCAAATGACCGGCGCAAATACCTCTGCGGCAACGGTGGCGACGCTTTATCAGACCGGCGGCGGGGTGAATATTGACAGTGTGACTAGTTCGACGATCGCCTCCCTGTGTACCTCGCTTGGCGTAAGCTGCACGACCAACGCCGAGGCGGTGACCTTTGACCCCACGATTTCGTTCAGCGGTAATTACATGATCATTACGATGAATAGTGCCAACAAGCCCAATCAGGTGATCGTTACTTACAAGGAGCCGGAGGATTAACTTCCTGTTGACAGCATCAGGAAAAAAGTATATTATTAGCTTATCTGTAAGCGACTCATTAAAGAGGGGATGTTTTTATGAAGGATAAAAAGAAAAATGGCGGATTGGCCACAATGGAGATCGTTGTTGCCGCCGTGATCCTTGCCGTTGTAATTATCGGCGTGATCGTGGTAATCAAACTTGTTTTCGGCGGCTCCGACGAAGACGGAAAACAGACTGCACAGCAGCAGGCGGAAAGCGTTTATGATATGCTTAAAACCAATGTTGCCAAAGCGGATCTGGAAATTGTTTTTAACGCGCAGGAAAACGGCGGAACGCTTCGACTGATCGGACGGAGCAGCTATCAGGTCTATAAGTACAACTCGACTTCAAAGACCTTGTTCTATGAGGAAAAGGCGTATACCAACGCGACGACCGATGAGGAGAAGATCGCATCGGCAAAGAGTACGCCGCTGGACGAGACGGTTGCTACGGTGCTCTGCCAGGATGCGCAGGTCATGACGTTTTTCGTACTCGTTCCGGATCTGACGCAGGCGGACGCAACGCTTTCGGTACAGCTTCGTGTTGAGGACGAAGACAGCTATTATCAGGATTACAAAATCCCGGTATCACAGGATTTGATCGCGCTGAAAAACGGTACATGGACGCCGGCTGAGCCGACGGATCCGGAAGCAACTCCGGGAACCGATCCGGAGCCTACCCCTGCAGTAGACGATCCGTCGCCGACTCCGGCTCCGACAAATACGCCGAAGCCCACCGAAGGGCCGATGAGAAGCAGCAAGCTGCTGGGAACCTCGAGCCTTGAGGCGACCTACGACCAGATGGCAGAATATCTTGAAACCTATGGCGAGGACGCACAGCTTGTGCTGACGCTGAAATTCCGTCTTGGCTCCGCAAAGCAGGGCTGGGGCGTTGGCGGTCTGGCAATCGACAGCGACAGCTGCGAGGGCGATGTGTTCGAATACTTCATTGACCACGATCCGGAGGCAAACGAGATCTTTACGGCTGTCTATGATTTGAAGGATATCGTAGCGGAGATGAAGGACCGGGATGCGGAAAATCTGAAGACCGTCTTTTATAACGGCTTTACCGTAACCAAGATTGAGATCCAGTACGACTGATTTCTGAATAGGGTATTTGCAAAGGGCGCAGCAAAATGCTGCGCCCTTTGTTATGGTGCGCTTATGCGAAATACCGCAGCCTTTGCCGCATGTGTATGGCGGTACCCGGCGCAAAACGGCGGCGTTCAAAGCATCTGACAAGAAGAACGCGGATGCTTCGGCAGGTAAAATCGAGACATATCTGCCTTTTCCAGAGTCAGCAGACCGATTTTCTTTTCCAGCCCGCCGGCATAGCCCGTCAGGTTGCCGTTTGCGCCGACGACTCTGTGGCAGGGAACGATGATGGAGATCGGATTGTGGCCAACGGCGCCGCCCACCGCCTGCGCGGACATTTTTTCCATGCCTGTCTGCCGCGCGACTGCGGCAGCGATCTCGCCGTAGGTCGTCGTTTGCCCGTAGGGGATCGCAAGAAGGAGCTTCCAGACGGCTTGGCGAAACGGGGTGCCCCCAAGCGACAGGGGCGGCGTAAAATCCGGAGCCTTGCCGGAAAAGTAAATGTCAAGCCATTTCCTTGCCGCCGCAAAAACAGGCAGGTCGGCTTCGGCGAGATTGGGAGACGGAGCGGAGGGAGCGGCAGAAGCGTTTGGCTTTTCAAACCATAGCCCCGTAAGTCCTGTTTCGTCGGCGGAAACGGCAATGCCGCCGAGGGGCGAAGGGTAACGGCAGGTGTAAGTCATGTTGGGAACCTCCTAAGTGATCGTTGACAAAGACTATGGGCAATGGATTCCGGCGATCCGGAAGCTGCACGGCGGCGCGCGTCCCGGCAGTCCTGCTCGGACAGCCTGTGAACGCCTTTGGGACGCCGCGTTGGTTCGCTGTGCTTATATTATGCGGAGAAAATGCGCGGCTGTCAACGCACATATTTCCCTCCGGCGCCTCATACAATTTTTTGAACAAGTTTTTTGAGGCGCTCCGTGAATTTTCTTGTATCCGTCTCCACCTATGCGGTGCCGGTCGTTCTGTTTATTATTGTCTGCTCCGCGCTTCTGAACCGACAGGAGAGCTTCGATCAGTTTACCCACGGGGCGACGCAGGGATTTCGGGTCGTCGTTTCCATCCTGCCGACGCTGATCGGTCTGATGGTCGCCACCGGGGTTCTACGGGCGTCGGGCGCGCTGGACGGTCTTGCCGCGCTTCTGACGCCGCTTGTGGGTCGGCTGCATTTTCCGGCGGCGCTGGTTCCAATGGCTTTGGTAAAGCTCGTCTCGTCTTCGGCGGCGACCTCGCTGCTGCTGGACGTTTTTAAGGAGTACGGTCCGGATTCGTTCGAGGGCTTTTTGGCGTCGGTCATTATGAGCAGCACGGAAACGATTTTTTATACCATGGCGGTGTATTTCGCGTCCGTTAAAATTTCAAAAACGCGCTTTACGCTTGCGGGAGCGCTGTTTGCCACGCTTGTAGGAGTGATCGCATCGACGCTGATCGTCAGCTGGATGTAGATGACGCAAGGGACTTGACAAGGCCAAAGAAACCCGATATACTTAAAAAGCCGTGCAGCCGGGGAGATAGCGGTGCCCTGAACCTGCAATCCGCTATAGCAGGGGTGATGACACGTCGAGGGTCGCTCAATTTGGAGCTGCCCGCAGCAAGTGATGTTGACGTTTGGGTCTTATGCAATGGGAATCTATGAACCGTGTCAGGGTAGGAATACAGCAGCACTAAGTAGACACTCCTGTGTGACATAAGGCAGCCTGAATCGAGTTAACTACTGCGGTAACGTCCGGAAAGACGATTCGACACGTGCCGCACGGTTTTTTTTTTGCGCATTTACGGTTTCCGAATGTAAAGTTTTTGTTATTCCCTTGCGGGATGCGGGGATTCGTGATATGATAATCTGTGGAGTTGTATAACATAAGATAGGAGCAGTTGGAGAGTATGATGTTGACAACGGCATCGAAAGTGAACGCCGCAAAGCGATATGCAAGAAACGGTCAATATCCGGAGGCCGCGGTGATCGCGGAGAAGATCCGTTTTTCGAAGGTTTCTTCCATTCACGAATTGAGCGCCTTGGCAAGCATTTTTCTGCGGGTCAAGCAGTACGATGAGGCGAAAGCGGTTTATCTGGAGATGTACTCCCGCGCGAAAACGCATAAGGTCATGGTCGGGCTGATCGACCTGTGTCTGAAGACGCAGGAGCCGAAGCTGGCGGAAAAATATTTGCGCGAGTTTCGGAAGATGGAACCGGAAAATCCGGAGCGGCTCGTGTTCCGCTATCGGGTGGACTGTATGCTCGGAAAAAGCAACGAATATTTGCTGAAAAGCCTGACGAAACTAAAAGAAGAAGATTATACCGACATCTGGGCGTTGGAGCTTGCAAAGATATATTTCAAGGAAAACGATATGGTGGCATGTGCAAAGGAATGCCGCGATATCCTTTTGTGGTTCCCGGATTCGGAGGTGGTGCCGAAGGCGAAGGTACTGCTTGGCGCATGCGAGGATGTTTTTGAGGAAGCCGAGGCGGAGCCGGAGGAGGCTGCCGAGCTTGACGCGGCAGACGCATTGCAGGATCGTGCCCCGTCTGGAGCCAGCGTCGATGTGGTGGAGATCACGAATTCCGAGTCGTCGGGTTCGGAGGCGCCGCGCGATTATGAGGCGGAAACGGAGCTTGCGTTGGAGGCTTCGATTGCGGACGCGATCGCCGGGATGATGGACGGAGACGAAGAGGAATACGCCGCCGAACAAGAATCCGCTGTCGGCGCGCAGACGATACCGACGCCCGCGCCGGTTCTGTATGATCGGATCCTTTATGACGACGATGAGGATGACGATGACGAAGAAGAATATGTGATCCGGGACTATTTTGTGGAGAATGCGGAGCCGCTGCCGCCGGAAGATGCAGCGGAGGCACCGCAGGCTATGAACGAAGCCCCTGCGGAGACAGACGCGGCACGGCAGGAGAATGCAAACGAAGCGCCTGCGGAAGCCGAGGCGGCACAGCCGGAGAATATGAACGAAGCCCTTGCGGAAGGAGACGCAGACGCGGCACGGCAGGAGAATATGAACGAAGCCCCTGCCGAAGCGGAGGCAGAC